>NZ_JBOICF010000106.1:0-2577 GCF_050739935.1 Pseudomonas sp.
AAATGAATACGTATCTGGCCCACCGCGTTCGCCAGCAAGCCGGCTCCTACAATTGACCGTTTCAATCCACCAACACGTCGTGCTTCTTCAAGAACGCCACGAACGCTTCTTCATCCAGCACTTTCAACCCCAGCTCATTGGCCTTGGTCAGTTTCGACCCCGCTCCCGGCCCGGCGACGACGGTATGGGTCTTGGCTGATACAGAGCCTGACACCTTGGCGCCGAGGCTTTCGAGTTTGTCCTTGGCGACGTCGCGACTCATCAGTTCCAGCGAGCCGGTAAGTACCCAGGTCTGGCCGCTAAGGGGCAGGCCTTCGACAACCTTTTTCTCGCTCTGCCAGTGCATGCCGAAGTCCTTGAGCTGTCGCTCGATGGCAATAGCGCGCTGGGCGTTTTCTGCAATGTCGAAGAAAGCTCTGACAGACTGCGCCTGCTTCTCCGGCAAGGTCTGGCGCATGTCCAGCCAGTCGGCCTTGACCACTCCTTCGAGCGTCGCGAACCTGTCCGCCAGTTTCTGTGCCGCGCCCGGTCCCACCGAAGGAATGTGGAGCTTGTCGAGCATGCCGCCCAGCGTCACGCTGGCAGCGAACTCGGCGCCCAGCTCACCCACATCCTGCAACTCCATCTGGCACTCGCCGAGTAACGCGCCGATGACGTTCTGGTTGTGATCGTCTTCGAAGAAGCTGTGAATCTCGTGAGCGACCTCCAGACCGATATCGGGCAGATAGGTCAGTACTTCCGGCAGCGCGACTTTCACGCTGTCCAGCGAGCCCAGTGAGCGCGCCAGTACCTTGGCTGTTTCCTCACCGACATCGGGGATGCCCAGCGCATAAATGAAGCGCGCCAGGGTCGGTTTCTTGCTGTCGTCGATGGCCTTGAGCAGCTTCTTGCTCGATATCTCGGCGAAGCCTTCCAGCGCGATAATGTCGTCGAACTTCAGCTTGTAGAGATCGGCTGGAGAACCGATGAGCTTTTCGTCCACCAACTGCTCGATGGTCTTGTCGCCCAACCCCTCTATGTCCATCGCGCGACGCGAGACGTAGTGGATGATCGCCTGCTTGAGCTGAGCGCCACAGGCCAGCCGCCCGACGCAGCGGTACACCGCGCCCTCGCTGACAGTCTCCTTGCCTTTGCTGCGTTTGATCAGTTGCGTGCGTTCGACCTGTGAGCCACACACCGGGCATGTCTGCGGAATCTCGACCTTCCTGGCGTTTTCAGGGCGGCGTTCCAGCACCACTTGCACCACCTGTGGAATCACGTCCCCAGCGCGGCGGACGATCACAGTATCGCCGATCATCAGACCCAGACGCGCAACTTCATCCATGTTGTGCAGCGTTGCATTGGCGACGGTGACGCCCGCCACTTTGACCGGTTTCAGCCGCGCGACCGGCGTCACGGCACCGGTGCGTCCAACCTGAAACTCCACGTCCAGCAGTTCGGTCAGCTCTTCCATGGCCGGGAATTTGTGCGCGATCGCCCAGCGCGGTTCGCGGGAACGGAACCCCAGTTCACGCTGCGCGGCGATGCTGTTGACCTTGAACACCACGCCATCGATTTCATAAGGCAACGACAGGCGACGTTCACCGATGTCGTGGTAATACTTGAGGCAGTCTTCGATGCCGTTGGCGACTTTCAGCTCGCGGCTGATGGGCATGCCCCACTCTTTCAATTGCTTCAGGTTGCCAATGTGAGTATCGGAAATGTCGTGTGACAATTGCCCGATGCCATAGCAGCAGAATTCCAGCGGGCGATTGGCGGTGATCTTCGAATCCAGCTGGCGCAAGCTGCCAGCGGCGGCGTTACGCGGGTTGGCGAAAGTCTTGCCACCGATCTCCAGCTGACTGGCGTTTAGGCGTTCGAAACCGGCTTTGGACATGAAGACCTCGCCACGCACTTCCAGCGTTTGCGGCCAGCCTTTGCCATGCAGCTTGAGCGGGATGTTACGCACGGTCCGCACGTTAACGCTGATGTCTTCGCCGGTGCTGCCGTCACCGCGGGTGGCACCTCGCACCAGTGCGCCGTTCTGGTACAGCAGGCTTACAGCGAGACCGTCGAGTTTGGGCTCACAGCTGTATTCGACCTTGGCTCCCGTGCCGAGCAGGTCGCCCACCGGAAGATCCAGTCCTTCATTGACACGACGATCGAACTCGCGCATGTCGGTTTCTTCGAAGGCGTTGCCAAGGCTGAGCATCGGGATTTCATGACGCACCTGAGTGAACGCCGACAATGCCGCGCTGCCGACCCGCTGCGTGGGGGACTCCGGGGTCACCAGATGCGGGTTTTCCGCTTCCAGCGCCTTCAATTCGTGGAACAGGCGATCGTACTCGACATCCGGAATGCTTGGCTCGTCAAGGACGTGGTAGCGGTAGTTGTGAAGATCCAGCTCTGCGCGCAGTTCCAGGATTCGTTGTTCGGCGGCATTCATAGATAGGTTCTCGAAAAGCAAAAGAGCAGCCGAAGCTGCTCAATTCATGGTGCCTTGCCGCGCATTAACGGCTCGACGCCATTATCCTCTGTGGGAGCGAATTCATTCGCGAAATCGGGCCAGGCGACACATGTTCATCGCCGACCCACCGT
>NZ_JBOICF010000107.1:0-28732 GCF_050739935.1 Pseudomonas sp.
TAGGAGCCGGCTTGCTGGCGAATGCGTCGGGTCAGACACATCCATGCCGACTGACACCCCAGGTTCGCCAGCAAGCCGGCTCCTACAAAGTTCGCGCTCAGCGCTGAATTCGTGCTTGGCGAATGAATCCCGGCGAGAAACGTCCCCCGCCCGGCATCTCTCATTTGCCCCATTGCCCTCGTCTGCCAGTAACCTCCGGCGTCTCCCACGGGTATTGCGGCGTTGCGAAACCCTGTGGCTTACCCCGTATCACGGCGTCGCGAAACCCTGTGGCTCACCTCGTATTATTGTAGGAGCCGGCTTGCTGGCGAATGCGTCGGGTCAGACACATCCATGCCGACTGACACACTAGGTTCGCCTGCAAGCCGGCTCCTACATGGTTTGCGCTCAGCGCTGGAATTCGTGCTTGCGATGAATCCTGGCGAGAAACGGCCCCCGCCCGGCACCTCTAATTTGCCCCATTGCCGTCGCTCTGCTAGTGTCGCGCCGGTTTAACGTCTACCAGGATAGCCGCCATGGCCCGCAAGAAAGCTGCACTGGATTTCGAACAGTCCCTCACCGATCTGCAAACGCTGGTCGAGCGTCTGGAGAACGGCGAGCTGTCGCTGGAAGATTCATTGACCGCCTTCGAACAAGGCATTCGCCTGACGCGTGAGTGCCAGAGCGCGCTCGCGCAGGCCGAGCAGAAGGTCCAGGTGTTGCTGGAACGCGATGGCGAGCTGGCCGAGGAACCCTTCGACGCGGAACAGCCAGAATGATCGCCGAGTATCAGGCCCTCAGTCAGGCTCGCGTCAATGCTGCGCTGGAGAACCTGTTCGACGCCCCATCTGCTGAACTGACCCGTCTTTACCAGGCCATGCGCTACAGCGTCACCAATGGCGGCAAGCGTGTGCGCCCGTTGTTGGTTTACGCCGCTTGCGAGGCCTTGGGTGGCAATGCGGAGCACGCCAATGGCGCAGCCTGCGCAGTCGAGCTGATCCACGCATATTCGCTGGTTCACGACGATCTGCCCGCGATGGACGACGACGATCTGCGTCGCGGCCTGCCAACTACCCATAAAGCCTTTGATGAAGCCTGCGCGATTCTCGCCGGTGACGGTCTGCAGACGTTAGCGTTCAGCGTGCTGAGCGACAGCAAACTGAACCCGCTAGACGCCGAAACCCGGCTGAAAATGATCGCCTCCCTCGCTCATGCGGCAGGTCCTGCGGGCATGGTCGGAGGGCAAGCGATCGATCTCGGTTCGGTGGGCCTGAAGCTCGACCAGACCGCCCTCGAATTCATGCACCGGCACAAGACCGGCGCGCTGATCGAGGCCAGTGTCAGGCTGGGCGCGCTGGCCAGCGGACGAGCCAGTCAGGTTCAACTCGACTCGCTACAGATCTACGCGCGCGCCGTCGGCCTGGCCTTTCAGGTGCAGGACGACATCCTCGACGTCGAAAGCGATACCGCAACGCTCGGTAAACGCCAAGGCGCCGATATTGCCCGCGACAAGCCAACCTATCCCGCGTTGCTCGGCCTGGAAGAAGCCAAGCATTACGCGATGGAACTGCGCGATCAGGCGCTGGTGGCGCTGCGACCTTTCGACGCGGCCGCCGAGCCCCTGCGTGCACTGGCGCGTTATATCGTCGAACGACGCAACTGATCTGCCGCGCTGACTAAAGCCTTGCAGAACGTCTGTTCTGGGCTGCATCCGCACCAAGATGTCGGTGCAGCCGATAAATTTTCCTCGTTAGATGAATTTATCGCGGGCAAGCGCGCTCCTACAAAGGGACACGCCGTTGTATCGGTCCATGCCGCTCCCATTTGAACATCCATCGGATTCAGTTCATGGGCAGCTCGCGATGCATCAGGTAAACTGCCGCCTCTTTCACTATAACGATTCGCCTGATGCCCACGACGTTCAAAGAGATTCCCCGCGAGCGCCCGTCCACGCCACTGCTTGACAAGGCAGCGACGCCGGACGGCCTGCGCCGGTTAGGTGAAGCCGAGCTCGAAGCCCTGGCTGATGAACTGCGCCTGGAGCTGCTCTATACCGTTGGCCAGACTGGCGGCCACTTCGGTGCCGGCCTTGGCGTCATCGAACTGACCGTGGCCCTGCATTACGTCTTCGATACCCCCGACGACCGGCTGGTCTGGGACGTCGGCCATCAGGCGTACCCGCACAAGATTCTCACCGGTCGTCGTGAGCGGATGTCGACCCTGCGCCAGAAAGGCGGAGTGGCGGCCTTCCCGCGTCGCGGCGAGAGCGAGTACGACACCTTCGGCGTCGGCCACTCCAGCACTTCTATCAGTGCCGCGCTGGGCATGGCGATTGCCGCCCGCCTGCAGGGCAGCGAGCGCAAATCCATCGCGGTCATTGGCGACGGTGCACTGACTGCGGGCATGGCATTCGAGGCGTTGAACCATGCCCCCGAAGTCAAAGCCGACATGCTGGTGATCCTCAATGACAACGACATGTCGATCTCGCGCAACGTCGGCGGCTTGTCGAATTATCTGGCGAAGATTCTTTCCAGCCGCACCTATGCAAGCATGCGCGAAGGCAGCAAGAAAGTGCTGTCGCGTCTGCCGGGCGCGTGGGAAATCGCCCGTCGCACCGAGGAATACGCCAAAGGCATGCTGGTGCCGGGCACATTGTTCGAAGAGTTGGGCTGGAACTACATCGGCCCTATCGACGGCCATGACCTGCCGACGCTGATCGCGACGCTGCGCAACATGCGCGACCTGAAAGGTCCGCAGTTCCTGCATGTCGTCACCAAGAAGGGCAAGGGTTTCGCCCCGGCCGAGGTCGATCCGATCGGCTATCACGCAATCACCAAGCTCGACCCGTTGGATGCACCCGCCATCGTGCCAAAGAAGCCCGGCGGGCCGAAGTATTCCGGCGTGTTTGGCCAATGGCTGTGCGACATGGCCGAGGCCGATGAGCGCGTGGTCGGCATCACCCCGGCGATGAAAGAAGGCTCTGATCTTGTCGCGTTCAGCGAGCGCTTCCCGGAGCGTTACTTCGACGTGGCCATTGCCGAGCAGCATGCGGTCACCTTGGCAGCGGGCATGGCCTGCGAGGGCGCCAAGCCGGTGGTGGCGATCTATTCCACCTTCCTGCAGCGTGGCTATGACCAGCTGATTCACGACGTCGCAGTGCAAAATCTGGACGTGCTGTTCGCCATCGATCGTGCAGGTCTGGTAGGCGAAGACGGTCCGACTCACGCTGGCAGCTTCGATCTGTCGTTCCTGCGTTGCATCCCCAACATGCTGGTGATGACCCCGAGCGACGAGAACGAAATGCGCAAGATGCTCAGCACCGGTCATCTGTTCAATGGCCCGGCTGCGGTGCGTTACCCGCGTGGCACTGGCCCGAATGCCGTGATCGACAGCGCGCTTGAACCTTTGGAAATCGGCAAGGGCGTGGTACGTCGCCAAGGCAACAAGGTTGCGATGTTGGTGTTCGGCGTGCAGCTGGCCGAGGCGCTGAAAGTCGCTGACAAGATCGATGCCACTGTAGTCGACATGCGTTTTGTGAAACCGCTGGATGAGGCACTGGTCCGCGAAATCGCCGGCAGCCACGATCTACTGGTGACCATCGAAGAAAACGCCATCATGGGTGGTGCCGGTGCGGCGGTCAGCGAGTTTCTGGCGCGGGAGGACATTCTCAAGTCAGTGCTGCACCTGGGGCTGCCGGATGTCTACGTCGAACACGCCAAACCGGCGCAGATGCTGTCCGAATGCGGATTGGATGCGGATGGCATTGAAGCGTCGATCAACAAGCGTTTGCTCAAACTCTCAAATACCTGACACAACCGCATTACCCTGTGGGAGCGAATTCATTCGCGACAGGCCAGCACATTCGCTGTAAATCTGGCGCCTGATCGATTGCATCGCGAATGAATTTGCTCCACAGCGTGCTCTGCTGTCCTTTCCCCCAACGTGATCGCTCCTCCGTGCGGGAACGATCCCCAATCAGCCAACACATTCCTTCGTAGCAGTCCGGCTTATCGGCGGTAGCGATCTCAGTGACGCCACCGCCGACAAGCCGGACTGCTAAAGAGGATCGCGACAAGACAAACAATGAATCTCTCTCGCCTCGCATTTGCCCTCTCCCTGTTGCCCGCCGCGCAAAGCTTCGCTGATCAACCCGATCGCGAAGACGCCTTGAAGCTGTCCGATGTCGTCATCAGCGCCAACCGTCAGGTCGAACAGCGCGATGCCAGCACGGCTGCGAACACGGTTTTCACCCGCGCCGACATCGAACGTCTGCAACCGACCAGTATCACTGACCTGCTCAATCGCGTGCCGGGCGTGCAGGTTGCCCCCAGCGGTGGGCGTGGCAGTCTGCCGGGAATTTACATTCGCGGGACCAAGGCTGCCCAAAGCCTGGTGCTGGTCGACGGCCAGCGCATCGCCAACGCCACGTCCGCCGACAGCGCCCTGCAATACCTCAGCGTTGAGCAGGTCGAGCGGGTCGAGGTGCTACGGGGTTCGCGTTCGGTCGTTTACGGGGCCGATGCCATTGGCGGGGTAATCCAGATTTTTACCCGACGCGGCGCCGAACAAGGCCTGCAAGCGCGTCTGCACAGCAGCTTCGGCAATCGCGACACCTGGCAAAACAGCCTTGGCTTGTCGGGCGGTGACGAACGAACGCATTTCAACCTCAGCACCAGCCTCGATGAAACCGCAGGCATCGACCGCACTGGACCGTCTTTCGCCAGCGACGATGACCAAGACGCCTATCGCAATAAGTCCTACAGCCTGAATTTTAGCCATTGGCTGAGCGATGACGTGGAAATCGGCTTTAACGCGCTGGATAACAAAGGCAAGACCGAGTTCGATAACCCATTCGGCCTGTTCGACCCGGTCACCTTCAACAGCGTTGGCCAGCAGCAGTACAGCGATTTCGACCTCAGCAGTCTGGGCACTTACATCGATGCCCGCATTAACGACCGCTGGAAAACCCGTCTGGAACTGGGCCACAGCGAAAACCGTGAGAAGACGTTCGACAAGCTCAGCGATGACCGCTACGTGTTCAATACCTATCGCGACTCGGTCAACTGGCAGAACGACCTGACGTTGGACGAGCGCAACAGTCTGACGCTCGGCGGCGATTGGTATGACGATAGGGTCAACAGCAGCACGCCCTTCGATGAAGACAGCCGCTGGAACCGCGCCGCATTCATCCAGCATCGTTTCAAAGGCGAAGGGTTTTCCACAGAGCAGGGGCTGCGTCACGACCAGAATCAGCAATTCGGCAGCCAGAATACCTGGAGCGGCACGCTGACCGTGCCTGTCAACGAGGCCAACGATGTGCTGCTGTCCTACAGCGAAGGCTTCCGCGCGCCGACATTCAACGATTTGTATTATCCAGACTTCAGTAACCCGAACCTCAAGCCCGAGCACTCGAAAAGCTACGAACTGCAATGGCGCAGTCGCTTGAGCGATACCAGCAAACTCGAGGCGTCGCTGTACCGCACCGACCTGAAAGACGCAATTGCACTCGATAGCGACTTCCGGCCCGAGAACATCGGTTCGGCCCGAATCAACGGTTTCGAGGCGTCGCTTGAGCAACAATTGTTCGGCTGGACCGGTAAACTCGGCGCTTCGATAATCGACCCCCGCGACCGCGACACCGGCCATACGCTTAACCGACGCGCACGCCGGACCTTGAATCTGGACATCGACCACCAGTTCGATCGTCTCGGCGTCGGCGCCAGCTGGCAGGCGGTAAGCAACAGCTACAACGACGAGGCGAACACCCAGAACATCGGCGGTTACGCATTGTTTGGTCTACGCAGCAGTTGGAAGGCGAGCGATGAAGTGAGGCTGGAGTTCAAGCTGGATAACGCGCTGGACAAGGGCTACAGCCGCACGCTGTACAGCTTTGATGGCAACAACTACGGGTACCGCGAAGAAGGGCGGACCTGGATGGTTGGCGTGACCTGGACGCCTGGTCTGTAGATCATCTGAACGGCGCAAATCCCCTGTGGGAGCGATTCATTCGCGATGCAATCTGGCATACGTCAGACGCGTGCCGGATGCACCGACCTCTGGAGAATGAATTCGCCCCCTCAGGGAGTCTTCGGCGTCATCAGGCTTAGCGCCCGGGTGAGAGGGATTCACACAGCTTCGCCACTGCGCCCAACATCTGCGCACTCGGCCGCTCGATGCCTTTATCCGGCACTGCCAGCATGCGGGCTTTCAGCGAGGGCCAGGTTTTCCAGAGGTTCAGCTGCGAGGTTGAACCTGCAACGACCACTTCCGGATTTCGCTGCAAAACGGCTTCAAGGCTGACTTGTGGCGCAGGCTGACTGACATCGGCAAAGACATTACGCGCTCCGCAGATACTCAGCGCATCACTGATGATCTGCCCACCGCCAACGGTGTACAGCGGCTGATCCCAGACCTGATAAAACACGCTCGTGGGGTCTTCGCGGTGGTAGCGCTGACGCAATTCCGACAGCCGCTGACGAAACTCTCCCGCCACCTGCCGCCCCCGCTCGGCGCGCCCCAGACGCTCACCGATCTGTTCGATCTGATCGGCAAGCTGATCCAGCGTGTGCGGCTCGGCAGTGAAAGTGGGAATGTTCAAGCGCTTCAGTTGATCACGCTGCGCGACACTGACACTGCCCGGCCATAGCAACAACAGATCGGGCCGCAGACTGAGCAATCGCTCCATTTCCAGCTGCCCGTATCGCCCCACCGAAGGCAGAGCATTGACAGCTGCAGGACGATCCCCGCCATCCAGCACTCCGACCAACAGATCGGCAGCATTCAGTTCAATGACGATTTCAGTCAGTGAAGGCGCAAGGCTGATGACTCGCTCAGCAGCGCCGACAGGCCAGACAGTCAGCAACAGCAGCAGACAGGCGAAGAGGCGACGCATCAGGCCGACTGGCGCGGGATGCAGCAGCGATACGAACGAGCGGTTCTGGACAGCGCAAGACCACGGCGCACGTTGCCGCGTGTCACGCCGGATCGACCTCACTCTGATGTTCGTTGCCCATCATGTGGCCCAGCTTGCCAGCCTTGGTGGCCAGGTACAGCTTGTTGTGCGGGTTATGGCCGGTATGCAGCGGTACGCGCTCAGCAACGGCGATGCCCATATCGGTCAAGGCTTTGACCTTGCGCGGATTGTTGGTCATCAAACGCAACGACTTCACGCCCAGATGCTCCAGCATCGGCAGGCAGATCGCGTAATCGCGCTGATCAGCAGCAAAACCCAGGCGTTCGTTGGCTTCAACGGTGTCGGCGCCGCCATCCTGCAGTTCATAGGCACGGATCTTGTTCATCAGGCCAATGCCGCGTCCTTCCTGACGCAGGTACATCAAAACGCCACGTCCTTCGGACGCAATAGCGCGCAATGCCGCTTCGAGTTGAGAGCCGCAATCGCAACGCTGGCTGAACAGCGCATCGCCCGTCAGGCACTCGGAGTGCACCCGACCGAGAACCGGGGCGCCGTCTGATACATCGCCGAGGCTGAGGACTACATGTTCGCGACCGGTTTCCTGCTCGAGGAAGCCGTTCATTGTAAAAGTGGCAAAAGGGGTAGGCAGCTTGGAAGCCGCGACAAATACGACGGGCACCGTGTGCTCCTGATCAGTATGGGGGCTGGAAATTCGCAAGGCGGCATTGTAACAGCAGGTTCCAGCAGACGCTTAGGCTGAATTGTCGGCCGTTCAGATCAGGAAGTTTGATCATTGCCTGATGCCCGTCTTGCCGAGACCGTCATCTGTATCGAACGGATAAGGCTGCTTCCAGCGGGCGAAGATGGGTCGCAGCGCCCCGGAACGTACAAGTTGCGCCATGCGCTTATCGAATAGATCACGCAGAAAACGGCCTCGGGAATTGTCGGCAAAGCTCAGGTACAGTGGGATCGCCACCAGATAGGTTGCGCGAAAACGCTGCGGCTCCCTGGTCTGCCCGAGGATGAAGTCCACTTCCGGTTTCGCATCTATATAAAGATCGGCGCGGCTCTGATCGAGCATCGAGAGGATATGATCCCGGCGGGCGACTTCGTTGAAGTGCACGACGTTGGGCAGGTAATGCTGAAACTGGTAACCCCGAAACCAGGCCAGACGATAGCTGCCGAGGTTTCTCAACGTCGGAGCAGGGTTGGAGGCCAGACCCAGCGCATAGATTTCATCAGTGTCGTAGTGCCATCTGGGGTACAACGTGCCTTCGACTTCATTTGCGTAGGCCCCCACCCACGCATCCGCCTCGCCGCGCTGCACCAGGCCAACCGCACGGGTGTAGGGTTCGATGCGCGGCTTGACCTTGATCCCCGCCGGCTCGAACAGTTCGCGCATCAGGTCCCAACCCAGGCCGCTACCGTCGACTTCGGTGTAGGCATTCCAATGCTCGCTGACGAGGACGATGTCGACCGGCTTATCTGGTGAAGATTCGGGCAAAGGATCACGCAAGGCGCCAGCGCGGACCGGACTCACAGCCAACCAGAAGCCCATCATCAAAATCGACAGGCCCAGCAGCCATTTCATCCCCATGCGATCCATGAGTCGTTTCCTATATGACACCCCATATCCAGACTAGACCCTGCATCGCCAACCACGCAAAAACCCCGGCAAGAACGTCATCCAGCATGATGCCGACGCCGCCGTGCACGTGCTTGTCGATCCAGTGGATGGGCCATGGCTTGAGAATGTCGAAGAAACGGAACACCAGGAATCCCACCAGCAACCAGACCCAGCCTTCGGGCACCAGCCACAGGGTGATCCACATGCCGACCATTTCATCCCAGACGATGCCTTCGTGGTCATGGACGCGCAGATCGTCGGCCACCTTGCCGCACAGCCAGAAGCCGAACAGCATGGTGATGCCCAGCATCAGCCAGTAGCCCCAGTCCGGCAGCATCTGCCACAACGGAATGAATGGCACGGCGACCATCGAACCCCAAGTTCCCGGCGCCTTGGGCAAGGTGCCGGAGCCGAAGCCGAAGGCCAGGAAATGCCAGGGATTGGTCCACACCGACGGCGGAACGTTTTCCGCCGGGACCTGATTAGGATGATCTGTCACCGTGTCTCCCGAAAATGTTGATAACCCCGAGTCAACGGAGTGACGTCCTGCCCTTGATCGTCGATGAGCGTTACGCCCTGCCCTTCGACCACGCGGCCGATCACGAAAATCGGCCAACCAGCGGCGATGAGGTCAGCCAGCAATGATGGCGGGAGTGTGAACGCGAGTCTGTAGTCGTCGCCGCCACTGAGCGCGGCATTGAGCGCCTCGTCAGCGCCGAAAAACGCCAACAGCGCGTCAGACATCGGCACTTTGTCCCGCTCCACCAGCAGGCGTACGCCCGATGCCAACGCGATATGTCCGCAATCGGCCAGCAACCCGTCGGAGATATCCAGCGCCGATGTAGCCTTACCGCGCAATGCCTGCCCCAAGGCCAACTGTGGCTGCGGCGACCAGTAGCGCGCCAGCAAAGCCTGTGTGGTAGACGCCTGGGTGCTGCGCTGGTTCAACACCAGCGGTAGCGCCCCGGCACCGTCGCCCAAAGGCCCACCAACGCATAATAGATCCCCGGACCGCGCGCCGCTGCGGGTCAACGCCTGCCCTGCCGGTACTGAACCCAATACAGTCACGGTAAGGCTCAATGGCCCGCGCGTGGTATCGCCGCCAATCAGGCGCAGCGAACAGCCTTGAGCCATCTGGTTCAAACCGCGGGCAAACGCTTGCAGCCAGGCGGCGGAAACCTCCGGCAAGGTCAAGGCAAGAGTGAATGCGAGGGGTTTGGCGCCCATGGCTGCCAGATCGCTGGCAGAGACGCCGAGGGCGCGCTGGCCCAGCAGGAAAGGATCGCAGACGTCGGGGAAATGCACCCCGGCGACCAGCGTATCGGTGGAAATCGCCAGTTGTTCGCCGGGGGCCACCGACAACAGGGCGCAATCGTCACCGATCCCCAACGCGACACCTTCGTCGGGCTGCGCACAAGGCGCAGCGGCAAAGTAATTGCGGATCAGCTCGAACTCGCCCATGGCATCAAACACTAGAGGTTCTGGAGATCCAGACCCTCAGCGCTTGTGAGCCTTCACTTCGACTTCGCGCAGACGCGGAGCCAGCTTGTCGAGCACGCCGTTGACGAACTTGTGGCCGTCGGTCGAACCGTAGACTTTCGCCAGTTCGATACCTTCGTTGATAACCACGCGGTACGGCACGTCGATACGTTCGAGCAACTCCCAGGTCGAAAGGCGCAATACAGCCAGTTCAACCGGGTCCAGCTCTTCGATCGTGAGATCCAGGCAAGGCGCCAGCGCAGCGTCGATCTGGTCTTTTTTGGACGGAACACCGTGAAGAATTTCGCGGAAATAGGCGCCGTCCACTTCGCTGAAATCGTTGTCGACGCGGAACTGCGCCTCGATTTCGTTCAGCGATTGTTTGGCCATGTGCAACTGGTACAAGGCCTGCGTCGCCAGCTGACGGGCAGCACGGCGCTTTTCACTTTTCGATGGCTTGCCGGCGTCCGCTGGGCGCGGGTCGCGAGGGTTGAAGCGATCGCTTTCGTCGTTAATCACTTGGCCTCCAACTGCGCCAACAGGCTGACCATCTCGATGGCGGACAGGGCAGCTTCTGCGCCCTTGTTACCGGCCTTGGTGCCGGAACGTTCGATGGCTTGTTCGATGGAATCAACGGTCAGCACGCCAAAGGCAACCGGCACGCCGAACTCCATGGAGACCTGAGCCAGGCCCTTGGTGCATTCGCCAGCGACGTATTCGAAGTGCGGGGTGCCGCCACGAATGACTGCGCCCAGTGCGATGATCGCGGAGAACTCGCTGCGTTGAGCGACTTTCTGCACGACCAGCGGGATTTCGAACGCGCCCGGTGCGCGGATGATGGTGATGTCGCTTTCGCTCACGCCATGGCGAACCAGTGCATCAACGGCACCGCTCACCAGGCTTTCCACGACGAAGCTGTTGAAGCGGCCAACCACCAGGGCATAGCGGCCTTGAGGGGCGATGAAGGTACCTTCGATGGTCTTCAGGGTCATTCGGCTGAGTCTCGTGTTCTCGTATTAAAGAGCAAGCAAGCGCGCATCAGGCGCGCGCTTTCAGGGATTTTAGGCCACGAATCGGCGACCGCGGGCACAAAAACCGTGAAAACGTTGACGCTTCCACGGTCTTTCAACTGCCGGTCTTTATTCGGAGGGCACGTATTCTACAACTTCCAGATCGAAACCGGATATCGCATTGAACTTCATGGGCGAACTCATCAGGCGCATTTTGCGTACGCCCAAGTCGCGAAGGATCTGCGAACCGGCACCGACAGTGCTGTAAGTCGTCGGCGTCTTGACCGGCGCGGCACCTGCGGTTTCCCGAACATGAGCCAGCACGGCGTCGCCATCAAGAGGGTGACCGAGCAGCAGAACCACACCGCTGCCCGCCTCTGCCACAGCGGTCATTGCGGCGCGCAGGCTCCAGCGGCCGGGCTGTTTGACCAATAACAGGTCGCGCAGAGGGTCCATGTTGTGAACGCGAACCAGGGTCGGTTCGTCTGCATAGATCTTGCCCAGGGTCAGCGCCAGGTGAACGTCACCCTCGACCGAATCGCGGTAGGTCACCAGATTGAACTGGCCCTGTTCAGTGTCCAGCGGCTGCTCGGCAATCCGCTGAACGGTACGTTCGTGGATCATCCGGTAATGGATCAGATCGGCGATGGTGCCGATCTTGATGTTATGTTCGGCGGCAAACGCTTCCAGTTCAGCGCGACGAGACATGGTGCCGTCGTCATTCATCACTTCGCAGATCACGCCGGTCGGCTCGAAACCGGCCATGCGCGCCAGATCGCACGCAGCTTCCGTATGGCCTGCGCGGGACAAGGTGCCGCCGGCCTGGGCCATCAGGGGGAAGATATGGCCGGGGCTGACGATGTCGTCGGCCTTGGCGTCCTTGGCGGCAGCGGCCTGCACGGTACGCGCGCGGTCGGCAGCGGAAATGCCGGTGGTCACGCCTTCAGCGGCTTCGATGGAAACAGTGAACTTGGTGCCGAAACCCGAACCGTTGCGCGGCGCCATCAGCGGCAGTTTCAGGGCTTCGCAACGCTCGCGGGTCATCGGCATGCAGATGAGGCCACGGGCATAACGCGCCATGAAGTTGATGTGCTCGGCCTTGACGCACTCGGAGGCCATGATCAGATCGCCTTCGTTCTCGCGATCTTCGTCATCCATGAGGATGACCATCTTGCCTTGGCGAATGTCTTCAACCAGTTCTTCGATGCTATTGAGCGCCACTCGGCACCCCCTTCGATTCAGGATTTGAGGTAGCCGTTGGCGGCCAGAAAGCTTTCGGTGATGTTGCCGCCCTGGGCAGGAGTAGGATCGGCGGCCTTGTCACCGAGCAACAGGCGCTCCAGGTAACGCGCCAGCAGATCCACTTCCAGGTTGATCTTACGGCCAGGGCGGTAGTCGCCCATGATGGTCTCGGCCAGCGTATGCGGCACGATGGTCAGCTCGAACTCGGCGCCATTGACGGCGTTCACGGTCAGGCTGGTGCCGTCGACAGTAATCGAACCCTTGTGCGAGATGTACTTGGCCAACTCACGGGGGGCGCGCATGCGGAACTGGATCGCACGTGCGTTTTCCTCGCGGGACAGCACTTCGCCGACGCCGTCGACGTGACCGCTGACCAGATGGCCACCCAAGCGAGTGGTCGGGGTCAGGGCTTTTTCCAGGTTGACGCGGCTGCCGGTCTTCAGATCGACGAACGCGGTGACGTCCAGGGTCTCGCGGCTGACATCAGCCCAGAAACCGTCGCCCGGCAGCTCAACGGCTGTCAGACACACGCCGTTCACCGCGATACTGTCGCCGAGTTTGACGTCGGAAAGGTCAAGTTTGCCGGTCTCTACATAAACGCGGACGTCGCCGCCTTTAGGGGTCAGGGCGCGGATACTGCCAATGGATTCGATAATGCCGGTAAACATGGGTCCTCCGGGAGAACAGGGCCAGCGTTGGGACGATGGCCGGGAATTATACGCTCGGGTTCGGCGTCGGTATTGCGATCACGCGCCAATCACTTCCAATTGCGCGCATTTCGACGATTTTCAGCTCCAGCGACTCACTCATCTGCGCCAGTGGCAAATCCAGTAGGGGGCGCGCGGACGATCCCATAAACTTGGCCGCCACGAAAATCTGGAACTCATCCACCAGCCCCAACCGCGTGAAGGCGCCGGCGAGTCTGGGTCCGGCTTCGACCAGTATGTCGTTCACACCGCGCGCTGCCAGCTCTACCAGCAATTTGCGCAGATCGACATGACCGCCACTACTTGGCAGCGCCAACAATTCATGACCCTGTTCCTGATAACGCTCGCGAGCCGACGCGGCGGCGCAGGTGGCGACCAGCGCGTTGTCGGCCTTGAAAAACGGTGCGTCGAGGGGGACACGAAGACGGCCATCGACCAGTACGCGCAACGGCGGACGGGTCACCGCCAGCGCGGTCAGTTCGGCGTTCAGGCCCAGCTCATCGGGGCGCACGGTGAGTCGGGCATCGTCGGCCAGAATGGTATCGGCGCCGGTCAGCACCACACTCGATTGCGCGCGCAGACGCTGTACCGCCGAGCGCGCTTCGGGCCCGGTGATCCACTTGCTCTCGCCGCTGGCCATCGCCGTGCGACCATCGAGACTCATCGCCAGCTTGACCCGCACATACGGCAGGCCATGTTCCATGCGCTTGAGGAAGCCCTTGTTGATCGCCCGCGCCTCGCTTTCCAGTACGCCGCTCTGTACCGCGATACCGGCGCTCATCAGGCGCAGCAGGCCACGTCCGGCGACATCGGGATTGGGGTCTTGCATCGCTGCGACCACTCGGCCGACACCGGCATTGACCAATGCGTCGGCACACGGCGGAGTACGCCCATGATGGCTGCAGGGCTCAAGCGTGACGTACGCCGTAGCGCCTTTGGCTTTGTCGCCTGCCTGGCGCAGCGCGTGCACTTCGGCGTGGGGTTCGCCTGCGCGCGCATGCCAGCCCTCGCCGACCACCTCGCCATCGCGCACGATCACACAGCCGACGCGGGGATTGGGATGCGTCGAATAGACGCCCTTGCGCGCCAGCTCAAGCGCTCGCGCCATATAAAAAGCGTCGAGTACGCTTTGCTCTGTGGAGGACATGCTCACTCTTTAACCGGCTCGCGGGCCAGTCGATCGATTTCTTCGCGGAATTCGTTGAGGTCCTGGAACCGCCGATACACCGACGCAAAGCGGATGTAAGCCACTTCGTCGAGCTTCTGCAGCTCGCCCATTACCAGCTCGCCGACGATCAAGGACTTGACCTCGCGCTCACCGGTCGCTCGCAGCTTGCTCTTGATATGGGCCAGGGCCGCTTCCAGTCGCTCGACGCTGACGGGACGCTTCTCCAGCGCGCGCTGCATACCGGCGCGCAGCTTTTCTTCATCGAAGGGCTGGCGGCTGCCGTCCTGCTTGATCAGCCGGGGTAGAACCAGTTCGGCGGTTTCGAAAGTGGTGAAACGTTCACCGCAGGCAACGCATTCACGACGGCGGCGTACTTGATCGCCTTCGGCGACGAGGCGCGAGTCAATGACTTTGGTGTCGTTGGCACCGCAAAAGGGACAGTGCATGGTGGCAGGCAACAAAAAAAGGGAGGGTCATGGTAGCGCATCCCGCCCGCAAGACAAGTCTCGGGCTTTGAGGTATATAGACGCGCATTCGGTGCAGCCAAATCTGTCACCCTCGGCGATACTGCGCGATGTCGCGTTGACCTTATCGATTTTGTTTCCTGCTGGAGCTGTTCATGTCGCTACGTTCGCTTGCCGTCATCAGCCTGCTCGGTTTGCTCGCCGCCTGTAGCTCCACTGAGCCGCCCAAATCCGCGGCCCCGGCCAAACCTGCGCCCAACGCAATCAAACTGCCCGAAAGCCCTGGTCCGCTGCTGCCTTATCAACGCGAGGTGAGCGGCCAGTTGCTGGGTGTGCCGGCTGGCGCGGAAGTCGAATTGGCGTTGCTGGTCATCGACGATCGCAATCGCCCGCAGAAGCTTTTAAGCAGCACCAAGCTCATGGGCAACAATCAGTCGCTGCCGTTCCAGCTGCGCTTCAACCCCGAGGCCTTCCCCGAAGGCGCGCGGGTAGAGTTGCGAGGTCGCGCCAGCCAGTCCGGGCAATTGACCCTGCATCTGCCGTCGGTGCTGATCGCCAAGCCTGAAACCCAATCGCTTGGCCAGTTGCAGTTCGTTAAAGCGCCATGATGCCCCCGCCGCACCTGCAGGCGGCATTGAACGAGCTGCTGGGCGACGCCCGGCTAGTCGCCGAGTCGTTGCCGGGCACTGATCTGAAGTTGTGGCTGATCGACGCTGACAACATGGATCGCGCATTCAGCCCGGATGAGACTCGACGCATTCTGGAAGAGCCGCCTTATTGGAGTTTCTGTTGGGCCAGTGGCCTGGCACTGGCCCGTTTTCTTGCTGAGCATCCGCACTGGGTAGAGGGCAAGCGTGTGCTGGACTTCGGCGCAGGATCGGGTGTCGCGGCCATTGCGGCGGTGAAGGCCGGGGCGTTGGAGGTGGTGGCGTGTGATCTTGATCCGGTCGCGATCGCGGCCTGCAAGGCGAATGCGCAACTTAACGGCATAACGCTCAGCTATTCGGCGGATTTCTTCGCCGAGGCAGATCGCTTCGATCTGATTCTGGTCGCCGACGTACTGTACGACCGCGCCAACCTGCCGCTGCTTGATCAATTCCTGAGTCGCGGCAAACAGGCGCTGGTTGCCGATTCGCGGGTGCGGGACTTTCAGCATCCGGCTTATGAGCGGTTGGGAATACTTGAGGCGCTGACCTTGCCGGATCTGGCCGAGCCCTGGGAGTTTCGGCGGGTGAGCCTGTATCACGCGGTGCGGTGATGAGATTTATGGACGACCGCTATCCACTGTGGGAGCGAATTCATTCGCGAGAGGCCAGTACATCCAATACACATTGGTGTGTGGCCCATTGCTTCGCGAATGAATTCGCTCCCACAGGGTGAGATTTGCGTCGGTCCGTCCCTACTGCCTTCCGACAATTCCCCCAGCCCTTTATAGTTGCCGCCATTGAGCCTTTTTTCGAGAGTTACGATGAGCCAGGAAACGCCGTACATCTTCGATGCGACCACTGCCACTTTCGATCAGTTGGTCATCGAGAATTCCTTTCACAAACCCGTGCTCGTGGATTTCTGGGCCGAGTGGTGCGCGCCGTGCAAGGTGCTGATGCCGCTGCTGCAACAGATCGCCGAGAGCTATCAAGGCGAGTTGCTGCTGGCCAAGGTCGATTGCGACGCCGAGCAGGATATCGTTGGCCGCTTTGGCATTCGCAGCCTGCCGACCGTGGTGCTGTTCAAGGACGGTCAGCCGGTCGATGGTTTCGCCGGTGCACAGCCCGAGTCAGAAATCCGCAAACTGCTCGAACCCCATGTGAAACTGCCGCCTCCCGCCGCAGCCGATCCACTGCAGACCGCTCAGGCGATGTTTGCCGAGAGCCACTTCGCGGAAGCCGAAGCCGTTCTGCAGACCATTCTCAGCGAAGACAACACCAACGCCGCCGCGCTGATTCTGTATGCCCGTTGTCTGGCCGAACGTGGTGAGTTGAATGAAGCCCGTACCGTGCTGGACGCGGTCAAGGGCGATGAGCACAAAGCGGCGCTGGCCGGCGCTAAAGCCCAGTTAACGTTCCTTGGCGAAGCGGCCGCTCTGCCGGATGTGGCCGATCTCAAAACGCGTCTTGCGCAAAATCCGCAGGACGACGAAGCGGCGCATCAACTGGCGATTCAACAGCTGTCGCGCCAGCAATACGATGCGGCGCTGGAAGGTCTGCTCAAGCTATTCATCCGCAACCGCAGCTACAACGAAGGTCAGCCGCACAAGACGCTACTTCAGGTGTTCGACCTGTTGGGCAACGATCACCCGCTAGTCACGACCTATCGTCGCAAGCTGTTTGCTGCGTTGTATTAACGAGACGATTCAAAACTCTGGGAGCGAATTCATTCGCGAAAATCGTGTAGCTGATACAGCTGTGTCGACTGTACTGACTTCTCGCGAATGAATTCGCTCCTACAGAGGGACTGCGTTCAGCATGGGATCACTCTATCCAGTGATACTCCGGCGCATCGCCATGCGCTTTCGACTTTGAAGGGCGATTCAACACTGTGGGAGTGAATTCATTCGCGAAAAATCGTGTAGCTGATACAGATGTGTCGACTGTACTGACTTCTCGCGAATGAATTCGCTCCTACAGCCGGGACTGCGCTCAGCATGGGGTCACTCTACCCAGTGATACTCCGGCGCATCGCCATGGCTTTCGACTTTGACGTTGGCGCTGTGACGCATGCGCACCATCAGGCGTTTACCTGCCGCCGTACTCCCCGCCAGCCCTTCCAGTTGCCCGAGCAAATCCGGCCCGCTCATATGCCCGGCCTTGCGCAGCAGATCCTGAGCAATATCCCAGACGGCATCGTTACGACTGGTCTGTGGTTTGGCCGCCACTGTGCTATCAGGCTTGATCTCCAGCGATTGCGCGCCCAACTGGATGCCCAGCTTCGTCCAATCGCCATCGTCCATTTCTACGGTCAGATCCACTGGCAGGTCACCGACGGTTCCACGGATTCGCAGCATGATGTATGTCCTCTGGTTTTCTGCGGGGCATGGTCCCACAGGATCGCAACCCCCGCACCCACCCTGTAGCGGTGCGGCTTGCCGGCAGTGGTGTCCGTAAAATCGCCACCGCTGGCAAACCGTGTTACTACCAGGGTGATGTTCACCTGTCAGTCAGGTTCATGGGCATATAGTTGGGCTGCCGAAAAAGTTAAGAATCGTCGGCGGCGATTGTTATAAGATCACATAACAATTTCAGTTCTCTCCCGGAGCCCCTCCCCATGCGTCGTCTGCTACTCGCCCTCCCGTTCGCGCTGCTTCCCCTCGCTATCGCCCACGCCGCTGACGAACATGACCACGATCATGAGCATGGCAGCCTCGGCGCGCATGTGCATGGCGTCGCGCGGCTGGACATGGCGCTCGATGGCCCCACGCTGGAGCTGGAACTGGACACCCCGGCGATGAACATCGTCGGTTTCGAACACGCCGCCACCTCTGACGCAGACAAAACCACCCTGGCCCTCGCACGGGAAACCCTGCTCAAACCCCACGGCCTGTTCAGCATTCCGGAAGCTGCGGGTTGCACGGTAACCAAGCAGAAACTGGAGAGCACACTGTTCGGCGACAAGGACACCGAACACGACGACGGTGATGCCGACGAGCATGAACACGAGCACAGCGAAATCCACGGTCATTACCAGTTCACCTGCGCCGTACCGTCCGTGCTGAACAAGCTGGACCTGACCCAGCTGTTCAAAAGCTTCCCGGCCACCCAGACCATTCAGGTACAACTGGTGACCCCAAAACGCCAGATGGGTGCCGAAGTGCGTCCAAGCAATCCTGTTGTCAAGTTCTAAGGGCCGCGCCTGCACACACGACCGGGATCGTCCCGGTCGTTCACGTTCCAGATATGACTCAGACCATGACCCAAGCACTTATCGAGCTGTCCGACCTCGGCTTCACCTGGCCGGGGCACGCGCCATTGCTGGACATCCCGGCATTTCGCCTGGAACCCGGCGAAACGCTGTTCCTCAAAGGCCCGAGCGGCAGCGGCAAGACCACATTGCTGGGCCTGCTCGGCGGTGTGCAAAAGCCTAATCGCGGCAGCATTCGGCTGCTCGGTCAAGAGTTGACGCAGCTCTCGGCCGGCGCCCGCGACCGCTTTCGCGTCGATCACACCGGATACATCTTTCAGCAGTTCAACCTGCTGCCGTTTCTCTCGGTGCGCGAGAACGTCGAACTGCCCTGTCACTTTTCCAAGCTGCGCGCGCAACGAGCGACACAGCGTCACGGCAGCGTCGATCAGGCCGCTGCAGGTTTGCTCGCCCATTTGGGTTTGAAGGATCGACAACTGCTCGACCGACGCGCCGATTCGCTGTCCATAGGTCAGCAGCAACGGGTCGCAGCTGCCCGTGCGCTGATCGGTCAACCAGAACTGGTGATCGCCGATGAACCGACATCGGCGCTGGATGCCGACGCCCGGGAAGCGTTCATTCGGCTATTGTTCGCCGAATGCCGCGAGGCCGGGGCGAGCCTGTTGTTCGTCAGCCATGATCAAAGCCTGGCGCCACTGTTCGACCGCAATCTGTCGCTGGCTGAACTCAATCGCGCCGCCGTCGCCTCCGAGGTTTGAGATGTATCTTCTTCGTCTGGCGCTGGCCAGTCTCGCCAACCGCCGCTTTACTGCCTTTCTCACGGCCTTCGCCATCGCCCTTTCGGTCTGCCTGCTGCTGGCCGTGGAACGTGTACGCACCGAAGCCCGCGCCAGTTTTGCCAGTACCATCAGCGGTACGGATCTGATCGTCGGCGCCCGTTCCGGCTCGGTCAATCTATTGCTGTATTCGGTGTTTCGCATCGGCAACGCCACCAATAACATCCGCTGGGATAGCTTCGAGCACTTCGCAGGCAGCAAGCAGGTGAAGTGGGCAATTCCGATTTCCCTCGGTGACAGCCATCGCGGCTATCGAGTGATGGGCACCAACCAATCGTATTTCGAGCACTACCAGTACGGGCGCCAGCAGCATCTGGAACTGGCTGATGGGCGACCGTTTGCCAACGATCCGTTCGAAGTGGTGCTCGGTGCCGAAGTCGCCGACGCGCTGCATTACAAGCTCGGTGACAAGCTGGTGCTGGCTCATGGCGTGGCCGTGGTGAGTCTGGTCAAACATGACGACAAGCCATTCACCGTAGTCGGCATCCTCAAGCGTACCGGCACCCCGGTGGACCGCACGCTGCACATCAGTCTTGGCGGCATGGAAGCGATTCATATCGACTGGCACAACGGCGTACCGGCTCAGGGCGCAGGGCGGATCACAGCCGATCAGGCGCGCAACATGGACCTGACGCCGACCGCCATCACCGCCTTCATGCTCGGCCTGAACAGCAAGATTTCCACCTTCGCCCTGCAACGCGAGATCAATGAATTCCGCGGCGAACCGATGCTGGCGATCTTGCCGGGCGTGGCCTTGCAGGAGTTGTGGAGCCTGATGGGCACGGCGGAGAAGGCGCTGTTCGTGATTTCGCTGTTCGTGGTGTTGACCGGTTTGATCGGCATGCTCACAGCCATTCTTACCAGCCTCAACGAACGTCGGCGGGAGATGGCCATCCTGCGCTCAGTCGGCGCGCGGCCCTGGCATGTCGCGAGCCTGCTGATTCTCGAAGCATTCGCGCTGGCACTGGCGGGTGCGGTCAGCGGTCTGGCATTGCTGTACATCGGCATCGCCGCCGCGCAGGGTTACGTGCAGGCCAATTACGGGCTGTACTTGCCACTTTCGCTGCCCAGCGCTTATGAATGGACGCTGCTCGGCGGCATTCTTTGCGCAGCCTTGCTGATGGGGGTCGTGCCTGCGTGGCGCGCCTATCGCCAGTCATTGGCGGATGGTCTGTCGATTCGTTTATGAGGACGGCGTGATGCACAGGTGGTGGGTGTGGTTGTCGTTGTTGGTCGCGTCGTGTTCTTGGGCGCAGGACCTGCGGGTGCTGACGTGGCAGGAGATGATCCCGCCCGACGCGCCCCCTGTGAAACTGATCACAGCGCCCATCCATGACCTGTCGAAAATGGCCGACGCCTTGTCGGTGGAGTCGTCGCCTGCGGCTCATCAACTCGCCCCCGACGCGCCGGTGGTGAAATCCCTCGATGGCCAGAGGGTCCGCCTGCCCGGCTACATCGTGCCGCTGGAAGTCAGCGAAGAAGGCCGTGTAACCGAGTTTCTGCTGGTGCCGTACTTCGGAGCCTGCATCCATGTACCACCACCGCCGCCAAACCAGATCGTCCACGTCACCAGCGAGCTCGGGGTGAAGGTCGACGAGCTCTACCAGCCGTACTGGATCGAAGGGCCGATGCAGGTCAAATCCAGCACCAGCGAGCTGGCCGATGCGGGGTATCAGATGGAGGCCGACAAGATTTTGGTCTACGAATTGCCGGATCAGTAGCCAAATCGGATGTGCATGCTGTAGCGGCACGGCTTGCCGGCGATAGTGATCTCACGAACGCCACCGCTGGCGAGCCGGATCGCTACAGAGTCTGATCACAGGATTAAGCCTGGCCTGGGGCCAGCCTGTGGGAGTGAGTTTGGCCGGGGCCGCCATCGGACGCACGGGCAAGTTCATTCGCCGCACATCCAGCGCCTGAAATGCAGTCTTCGTGAGCAAACTCGCTCCCGCAGAGATTGCACCGCCGAAAAGTTTCATCGCATCCAGATTGATCGCCAATCCGTTGAGCCAGGTCAAAAAGCGCGTATCAGACGCTTCGTAACATAGGGCATCCCTTTTAAACGCCCTTTCGGAGCCCCCCATGAACAAGTCCCTGCTCGGCGCATCTCTCGTTGCGCTCGCCCTCTGCACACCGATCGTTGCCGAAGCCCATCAGGCTGGCGACATCATCGTGCGCGCAGGCGCGGCACGGGTGAATCCCAATGAGGACAGCGGCAATCTCAAGCTGGACGGGGCCAACGTCTCAGGCACCAAAGCCACTGCAGACAACTCGACACAGTTGGGCCTGACCTTCGCCTACATGCTCACTGATCACGTGGGTCTGGAGCTGCTGGCCGCCACTCCTTTCAGCCACACCATCGGCGTGAAAGGCCTCGGCCCAGGGCTTGACGGCAAGCTGGCGGACGTCAAGCAGTTGCCGCCTACGCTGTCGTTGCAGTACTACCCGATGGACGCCTCGTCGAAGTTCCAGCCCTACGCCGGTATCGGCCTGAACTACACCAAGTTCTTCGATACCGACCTGAGCGGCGAGCGCAAGGATCAAGGCTTCAGCAACCTGAAGCTCAAGGATTCGGTAGGTCTGGCCGGGCAGATCGGCATGGATTACATGCTGACCGACAACATCATGCTCAATGCCTCGGTCTGGTACGTCGACATCGACACCAAGGCCAGCGTTGACGGCCCATCGGCGCTGAGCGTCGGCAAGACCAAAGTGGATGTGGACATCGATCCATGGGTTTACATGGTAGGGGTTGGTTACAAGTTCTAAAGGACGAGTGGCCTGCGCGACTGAACCTGCCGCGCGCGCCCTGTAGCAGTCCGGCTTGCCGGCGGCAGCGATCGCAAAATTGCCACCGCCGGCACGCCGTGCTGCTACAGGCCAATTGATCGCGCATAAAAAAGGCACCTGATCGGTGCCTTTTTGCTGTCTGGACTTAGCGTCCCATCAGGCGCGCCAGCCCTACCGCGAGAGGCGTCGGCTCGGGCACCTTGAAGCGCGAGAGCAAACGCTGGTTGTCAGCGCGGGAATGCTTGATGTCGCCCGAACGCGCCGGCAAGTAGGTCACCGGCGGCAGACTTCCAACCACTCGACCAAATGCCGCTAACAGCTCATTCAGCGACGTGGTGGCGTTGAGTCCAACGTTGACTGCGCCCTCTTCGACCACCGGCAACTCAAAACCCTGCACCACGAGATCGACCAGGTCTTCGACATAAAAGAAGTCGCGAGTCTGCTCGCCATCGCCGAACACGGAAATCGGCAGGCCCTTCTCGGCGCGCTCGGCAAAGATGCTGATCACCCCGGAATACGGCGAGGACGGATCCTGACGCGGCCCGAAGATATTGAAGAAGCGAAACACCACCGGCTCCAGGCCATGTTGGCGGCGGTAAAAGTCGAGGTAATGCTCGCTGGCGAGCTTATCTGAGGCATACGGCGTCAGGGGCGCTTTGGGTGTGTCTTCGGTGATGGCCTCACCTTCGCCGTTGTTGCCGTAGACCGCGGCGCTGGAGGCGAACACCACACGCTTGATGCCCGCCTGACGCATGGCTTCGCAGACGTTCAGGGTGCCGATGAAATTGCTTTGGTGAGTCTTGACCGGATCATCCACCGAGGCTTGCACAGAGGCCACGGCCGCCAAATGCGCGACTGCCTGACACCCCGTCGCGGCTCGCGCCACTAACGCCGCATCGGCAACATCGCCCTCGATTAGCTCGACCCTTGGATTATCCAGCGGCAGGTTGCTGCGTTTCCCGGCAGACAGGTCGTCCAGCACCCGCACTGCATAGCCCTTGGCGAGCAAGGCGTCGACCAGGTGCGAGCCGATGAAACCGGCGCCGCCGGTGATGAGGACAGGAGCATCAGACATGACGGTAATAGCGGTCCAATAAGCTGGGCAAACCGGCACGCCATGCGCGGGGCTTGATACCAAAGGTGTGAAGGATTTTCTTGCAGGCCAGCACTGCGTTCTGCGGCTCTTCGGCGGCGTCGGGGCTGGCGGCGTGGGCCTGGGCGGTCGGGGCTTCGATGGCCAGGGTGCGCATCAGGCGCGCCTCGGTCAGAATCGCCTGCCCCAGCGCCAGCGGCGTGGTGGCCTCGTGACCGGCGTAGTGATAGGTGCCCCACAGCGGTGCCGCGCAATCGAGTTGCTTGAGCACCGAAATGATCACCCGCGCTGCGTCATCGACAGGGGTCGGGTTGCCACGACGATCATCGGCCAAAAGCAGTTCTTCTTCGGTTTCGGCACGGGTCAGGAAACGCCCGAGCACACCGTCGGCGCTGTCATCGAGCAGCCAGCCAAAACGCACCAGCACGTGTTGCGGGCAGGTGGCGCGCACGCTCTGCTCAATGCGCCACAGCGCCTGACCACGAGCCCCCAGCGGTACCGGTTCGTCCTTCTCGCTATAGGCAGTCGCCCGCGAGCCATCGAACACCCGATAGCTGGAAGGCTGAACCAGAACGATATTGTGATGCTGGCACAGCTGGGCCAGACGTTCGACGGAGCGTTCCTGGATGTCCAGCCTCTGCGCGCTCACACTTTGCGCCTGAAACCAGTCGAAGTAGTAAGCAAGGTTGATCAAGGCATCCGGGCGGGTGTCATCGAGCAGTTGCGTCAGGCTTGCCGCATCCCACCCGTCTTGCGGTGGACGCGGTGCGAGGAAGCCAATGTCCTCCTCGGCACCCAGACGAATCAACGCCTGCCCAAGGGCATTCCCGCCGCCCAACAGCATAAGGCGCATTCGCATAGAGTCAGCAGGCTCGGTCTTGGAATTCAATTGGAAAAAATAGGTGAAAAACGGTCGCAAACATAACACGTCGCGCGGATAAGTCCCAACACGTGGGCTGTGTGCGGTGTTTCGCCGGGCATTTTGTCTGTGTAAGTGAGCTTGCTCACGGAGACTGGGGATCAGCCGCTGGATATATGGGCTCTTCAACCTCGCTCTTCGTGAGCACGCTCATTTCCACAGTTGCCATATGCCATACATCAGATGGACCAAGCCCGATCACCGGCCCTTGCATCCCTCAGCGTTCACCCTCATAAACACAGGCATGAACCTTCCCCAGACCCTCGCTCCAGTGCTCGACGACTTTCATCCGGCCGTCAGCGCCTGGTTCAACCAGACATTTCCGGCAGTCACCGCTGCCCAAGCCCACGCGTGGCCGTTGATCAAGCGACGCCAATCCACCTTGATCGCCGCGCCCACCGGCTCCGGTAAAACCCTTACTGCGTTTCTGGCGGTGATCGACGACCTGGTTCATCAGGGCCTGGAAATGGGCGGTCATCTGCCGGAACAGACTTTCGTGGTCTATGTCTCGCCCCTCAAGGCGCTGTCCAACGACATCCAGATCAATCTGCAGAACCCACTCGCCGGCATCACCGAACAGCTTGAGCGGCAGGGTCTGCCTGGATTGCGGATCAGCACCGCCGTGCGCACCGGCGATACCCCGCAGAAAGAACGCAACGCGATGCGCAAGACCGCTCCGCACATTCTGGTCACCACTCCGGAATCACTCTATGTGCTGCTGGGCTCGGACTCCGGTCGGCGCATGCTGTCCAGCACACAAACCGTGATCGTCGATGAAATCCACGCCATCGCCTCCAGCAAGCGAGGCAGTCATCTGGCGCTGAGTCTGGAACGGTTGCAGGCGCTGTGTGACACACCGCTGTTGCGCATCGGTCTCTCGGCCACACAAAAACCCATCGAGCGGGTATCACGCTTTCTGGTAGGCAGCGATCCGGTCAGTCGACCTTGCGCCATCGTCGATATCGGCCATGCCCGCCCCCGGGATCTGGCGATCGAAGTGCCACCCGTGCCGTTGACGGCGGTGATGGCCAATGATGTCTGGCAGCTGGTTTACGACCGCATCGCCGAGCTGGCCCGCGAACATCGCACCACGCTGATCTTCGTCAACACCCGGCGACTGGCCGAACGCATGGCGCGCTTTCTGAGCGAGCGTCTGGGCAAGGAGGCAGTCGCTGCGCACCACGGCAGTCTGGCCAAGGAACAGCGGCTGGATGCCGAGCAACGACTCAAGCGCGGCGATCTGCAAGTGCTGATCGCCACGGCATCGCTGGAATTGGGTATCGATATCGGCGATGTCGACCTGGTCTGTCAGATCAGTTCGCCGCGCTCCATCGCTGCCTTCCTGCAACGTGTCGGACGTTCCGGCCACCACGTGGGGGGTACGCCAAAGGGCCGGCTGTTCGCCATTTCCCGTGATGACCTTATCGAGTGCGCGGCCTTGCTGGATTGCGTACGTCGTGGCGAACTCGACACCTTGCTGATTCCCAAAGCGCCGCTGGATGTCGTGGCACAGCAAATCATTGCCGAGGTCAGCTGCCAGGAATGGGAAGAGCAGGCCCTGCTGCAAATGTTTCGCAAAGCATCGCCCTATGCAGAGCTCGATGAGGGGCATTATCAAGCCCTGTTGACCATGCTCGCCGAGGGTTACAGCGGCCGTCAGGGCGTGCGTGCGGCTTATCTGCATCGCGACGCCGTGACTCGCACATTGCGCGGTCGACGCGGCAGCAAGCTCACGGCCGTCACCAGCGGCGGCACGATTCCGGACAATGCCGATTACAGCGTGATTCTCGAACCACAGGCGCTGAACATCGGCACGGTCAACGAAGACTTTGCGGTGGAAAGCCTCGCTGGCGATATCTTCCAGTTGGGTAATACCTCTTACCGCATCCTGCGTATCGAAGCCGGCCGGGTGCGGGTGGAAGACGCTCAAGGTGTGCCACCGAATATCCCGTTCTGGCTGGGCGAAGCGCCGGGGCGCAGCGATGAGTTGTCGTTCGCCGTGGCGCGTTTGCAGGCTGACATCGATCAGCAGCTGAGCGAACATCCGGGCAACTTGCGCCCTTGCACCGACTGGCTGATGACTACGTTGGGCCTGGGTCTGGACAGCGCCGAACAGTTGGTCGAGTACCTGGCGCGGGCACGTTCTGCCCTCGGCGCCTTGCCATCGCAGGACACGCTGGTCATGGAGCGTTTCTTCGATGAATCCGGCGGCACGCAACTGGTGATTCACACGCCCTTCGGCAGTCGCATCAATCGCGCCTGGGGCCTGGCGTTGCGCAAGCGTTTCTGTCGCACCTTCAACTTCGAACTGCAGGCCGCCGCCAGTGAAGACGCTATCGTGCTGTCACTGTCTACCAGCCACAGCTTCGCGCTGGATGAGGTCTGGCGTTACCTGCATTCCAACAGCGCCGAGCACATCTTGATCCAGGCGGTGCTGGATGCGCCGCTGTTCAATGTGCGTTGGCGTTGGAATGCTGGCGTCGCGCTGGCGTTGCCGCGTTATGCGGGCGGTCGAAAAGTCGCGCCGCAGCTGCAACGGATGAAGAGCGAAGATCTGATCGCTACAGTGTTCCCGGACCAGATCGCCTGCCTGGAAAACCTCGTCGGCGAACGTGAAGTCCCGGAGCATCCGCTGGTCGAGCAGACGTTGGACGACTGCCTCCACGAAGCCATGGACGCCGACGGCTGGTTGGGTCTTTTAAGGCGCATGGAAAAAGGCGATGTGCGCCTGATTGCCCGCGATCTGCCCGCGCCCTCCCCGCTGGCGGCCGAGATTCTCAACGCCAAACCCTACACCTTCCTCGATGACGCGCCGCTGGAAGAACGTCGCACCCAAGCGGTCCTCAATCGTCGTTGGAGCGACCCTGAATCGGCCGACGATCTGGGTGCGCTGGATGCTGATGCCATCGTGGCGGTCGCTGAAGAAGCCTGGCCGCAGCCGCAGAACATCGACGAAATGCATGAGGCGCTGATGAGCCTGGGCTGTGTCAGTGGCGCCGAAGCACGGGATCAGAGCGACTGGATGAAATGGCTGGAAAGCCTGGCCCGATCGGGACGTGCGACGCGTTTGCAGGTCTCGCCCGAGCAGGCCCTTTGGATTGCCCTGGAACGGCTGAGTTGTTTGCGGGCGGTTTATCCGGCGGCTGAAATGCACCCTCCGCTGGCTGTGTTGCCCGGTTTCGATGAAGTCTGGAGCGAAGACGACGCCAAGGTCGAAATCGTTCGCGCGCGTCTGAGCGGTTTCGGGCCACTGACCTTGCCAGACATCGCCGAGCCGCTTGCTCTGCAGGCAGGCGATGTCGCTCAGGCATTGGCCCAGCTGGAAAACGAAGGCTACGTGTTGCGCGGTCGCTTCAGCCCCGGCGCCAGCGAAGAACAATGGTGTGAACGGCATCTGCTGTCGCGCATTCATCGCTACACGGTCAAACGCCTGCGCCGGGAAATCGAGCCAGTGTCGCTGCAGGACTTCATGCGTTTTTTGTTCGACTGGCAGCATCTGTCCACATCGGCTCAAAGTCAGGGCAAAGCGGCATTGCCGGAAGTGGTCGATCAACTGGAAGGCTTCTCGGCCGCCGCTGGCGCCTGGGACAGCGATATTCTTCCCGCACGCCTGAAGGACTATTCCCAGAGCTGGCTGGATGACCTGTGCAGATCCGGCAAGGTCGTGTGGATGCGTCTGACCAATCGCAACAAGGTTGGCACCGCTGCGTTGCGCAGTACGCCGATTGTGTTGCTACCGCGCCCGCAGGTGCGCCTGTGGAGCGGCCTGACCGAACAACCCGCACCCACCGAATTATCTTTGCGCGCCCAACGGGTTCATGAGGTGCTGTCGACTCAGGGCGCGATGTTCTTCGATGAACTGACGAGCGAAGCGCATCTGCTGCGCACTGAACTGGAAAACGCCTTGCAGGAACTGGTCGGCGCAGGCCTGGTAAACGCCGATAGCTTTGCCGGGCTGCGCGCATTGATCACTCCCGCGAGCAAACGCACGGCCCACACCAGCCGCCGCAATCGCGGGGCGTTGATCGGCGGAATGGACGATGCCGGGCGCTGGGCCTTGTTGCGCCGGGCGCCAACCGCCGAAACCACGTTGCCGCGACGGCTGGACAGCGACACGCTGGAGCACATCGCCATGACCTTGCTGCGTCGTTACGGCGTGGTGTTCTGGCGCTTGCTGGAACGTGAAGCGGACTGGCTGCCGACCTGGCGAGAGTTGCTGCGCACCTTCCATCGTCTGGAGGCGCGGGGCGACATTCGTGGCGGGCGATTCATTGCCGGGCTCGCGGGTGAGCAATTTGCGTTGCCCGAGGCGATTCCCGTACTTCGGGAGGTCCGCAAACGCGCGCTGGATGGCAGTCTGATTGGGGTCAGCGGCGTCGATCCGCTGAACCTGGCCGGCACGTTGCTGCCGGGCGCGAAGGTCGCCGCAGTGGTCGGCAATCGGCTGGTGTATCGCGACGGCATTCCCATCGCTGCGATCGTGGCGGGCAAGCCGCAGTACTGGGGCGAGCTTGATGCCGAGATGATGTTGCAGGTGCGGGATCGGTTGTTCAGATAGCGTTGGCCCCGCGTGCGCGAGCCTGCTTGCTGGCGGTTTCACTTGTAGGAGCCGGCTTGCTGGCGAACGCGGAGGATATTGCTGACACTCCG
>NZ_JBOICF010000108.1:0-4107 GCF_050739935.1 Pseudomonas sp.
GTGACAAACCTGTCGGCTGACCCTGCGCATTCGCCAGCAAGCCAGCTCCTGCAAGGAGGATCTGTATAGGGCGCTGTTATTTGCCTCTGATCAGATGACGCACCACAAACCGGTTCGGATGACAGGCCTCCGCGACGCTGCGTGGCAACGGCAAGGGTTCGTTATCCAGCCATGCGGCAATCAACTCGCCGGACAGGGGCGCGGTGATCAAGCCACGGGAGCCATGGCCGCTGTTTATATAGAGCCCGTTCAGCCAGGGGCATTCGGTCTGAGGGATTTGCCGGGCATCCTTACGCAGGACTGAATACGCCTCAAGGAATGCTTCCCTGTCCGCCAGCGGCCCGACGATGGGCAGGTAATCGGGGCTGGTGCAGCGAAACGCAGCACGCCCTTGCAGCTGTTCGCCAGGCAGGTCGTTGACCTGCAAACGCTCGGTCAGGTCCGCAGACATCTCGCGCAGTAATTCCAGATTGCCCAGATGTTCGGCTGCGGTCGGGGTCAGGTCGTCGCTCTTGAAGTCAAAACTGGCCCCCAGCGTGTGTTCGTCCAGACGCCCCGGCGCCACATAGCCCTCGGCGCAGACCACCGTGCGCAGCGACTGACTGCCCTCGGTTTCCGGCAATTTCGTGATCTGTCCGCGAATGCGCTTGAGGGGTAGGTCCGCGGCAGCCGGGAAGCGTTTGATCTCCGCCGCGCCCGCCAACACCACCACCGGCGCGCAATCCAGCAAACGCTCGCCATTCCACGCCTGCCAGACGTCACCTTCGCGTCGCAACTCCACTACATCATTGTGCGCCAGCAAGCGAATATTCGCCCGGCTCGCCTGATGCCGACACAGTGCAGGCGGATGCACCCAACCGCCCTCCGGGTAGAACAGCCCGCCGCTGCGCAACGCTACGCCGGCTTTGGCCTCGGCTTCAGTCTGATCCAGCACGTGCAGCAGTTCCGGAGAAAAGGCCCGGGCCAGTTGCGCCTGCCGCTCGGCTTCCTTGTCGTCGAAGGCCAGCTGCAGTACGCCGCAGTCATCCCAGTCGACACCACGCTCCAGCCGCTCCAGCAGACGTCGCGTGTGACCGAAGCCGCTGAGGATCAACTGCGACAGCGCGGTGCCGTGGGCTGAGAGTTTCAGGTACAGCACGCCTTGAGGATTGCCCGAGGCTTCCTGCGCCAGAGCAGCGTGCCGCTCCAGCAGACTGACCTGCCAGCCCCTTGCGGCGAGACTGGCGGCCGTGGCGCACCCGGCCAGCCCGGCGCCGATCACCAACGCCTTGCGTTCGCCCGCCAGCAATCGGGGCCGGGCAAACCAGGGCTTTGCAGCGGTCGGCGCAGGCACATCGACAGGCCAACCAACGAACGCTCCCTTGAGCACCTCCCATTTATGGCCGATGCCCGGCACCCGCTTCATCTTGAAACCCGCAGCATTCAGCGCGCGGCGAACCCAGCCGGTGCTGGTGAACGTGCCAATGGTCGAGTCGGGCGCTGCCAGTCGAGCCAGTTCGGCGAACAGCTCCGGGGTCCACATTTCCGGGTTTTTCGAAGGCGCGAAGCCGTCCAGAAACCACGCGTCGATCTGTCCGTCCAGCTGCGGCAGCATCTCCAGCGCATCGCCAATCAGCAAGGTCAGCGTGACTCGCCCACTGTCGAACACCAGACGCTGGAAGCCTTCATGAATCGCCACGTATTGGGCAAGCAGCTGATTGGCCAAGGGTTGCAGTTCCGGCCATAGATTCAGGGCGCGCTCAAGGTCGTCGCGGCTGAGGGGAAACTTCTCGACGCTGACGAACTGCAACCGCGCGCCGGGTTTTGCGCAGGCTTCGAACAACTGCCACGCGCAGAGAAAATTGAGCCCGGTGCCAAAGCCGGTTTCGCCAATGATCAGCCGACCGTCAGCCGACAGGGCGCTGAAGCGCTCGTGCAGTTCGTTCTGGGTCAGGAACACGTGGCGGGTTTCGGCCAGCCCCGATTCGTTGGAGAAGTAGACGTCGGCGAATGCCCGAGAGATCGGGTTGCCGTTCTCGTCCCAGTCGAGCTGGGCGTGCTGGATAGTAGTCATGATCGGGCTGTGGAAGGCGCTTTGGCAGGTGCAAGACCGGTATCTTAACTCACCTCGGGTACTGGCTTGCTGCACGACGATTGATCCATGACGGGGATTCGTTGTCACAACCCACATCGCACGTATCGACCCGCTAGTCTTGAGCGATCTGGAACAGGAGCAATACATGTTCGAATCCGCTGAAATCGGCCACACCATCGACGACGAAACCTACGACGCCGAAGTCCCGGCACTTCGCGAAGCCTTGCTTGATGCCCAATACGAGCTGCATGAACAGGGCAAGCGCCAGATCATCGTGCTGATCAACGGTATCGAAGGCGCCGGCAAGGGTGAAACCGTCAAGCTGCTCAACGACTGGATGGATCCGCGCTTTATAGAGGTTCGCACCTTCGATCAGCAGACCGACGAAGAACTCGCCCATCCGCCGGTCTGGCGCTACTGGCGTCAACTGCCGCCCAAGGGGCGGATCGGTATATTTTTCGGCAACTGGTATAGCCAGATGATTCAGGGGCGGGTGCACAAGCAATTCAAGGATCCGGTATTGGATCAGGCAATAAACGCCGCCGAACGTCTGGAAAAAATGCTCGTTGACGAAGGCGCGGTGATCTTCAAATTCTGGTTTCACCTGTCCAAGAAACAGATGAAATTGCGCCTCAAGACCCTCAAGGACGACCCATTGCACAGCTGGCGGATCAGCCCGCTGGACTGGCAGCAGTCGCGGACCTACGACAAGTTCGTGCGCTTCGGTGAACGGGTATTGCGCCGCACCAGCCGCGACTATGCGCCCTGGCATGTGATCGAGGGTCTGGACCCTAATTACCGCAGCCTGACTGTCGGGCGGCTGCTGCTCGAGGGGTTGCAGAGCGCCCTGAAGACTCCTGAAGGCAGCGCCAACCTGGTCAACATTGGGCCGTTGCCAAGCAACACCGATCAGCTGAGCCTGCTGGGCAGCCTGGACATGACCCTGGCGCTGGAAAAGGACGACTACCACGAGCAGTTGATTACCGAGCAGGCGCGGCTTTCGGGGCTGATGCGCGACAAGCGCATGCGCCGTCACGCGTTGGTGGCGGTGTTCGAGGGCAACGATGCGGCGGGCAAGGGCGGGGCAATCAAACGCGTGGCCGGGGCACTCGACCCGCGGCAGTACCACATCGTGCCGATTGCCGCGCCAAGCCAGGATGAATTGGCGCAGCCTTATCTGTGGCGATTCTGGCGGCAGATTCCGGCGCGGGGGAAATTCACCGTGTTTGACCGCTCATGGTACGGCCGGGTGCTGGTCGAGCGCGTCGAGGGTTTCTGCTCCGAGGCCGACTGGCTGCGGGCCTACAGCGAGATCAACGATTTTGAAGAGCAACTCACTGACGCGAACGTCGTGGTGGTGAAGTTCTGGCTGGCGATCGATGACCAGACCCAACTGGAACGCTTCAAGGCCCGGGAAAAGATTCCGTTCAAACGCCACAAGATCACCGACGACGACTGGCGCAACCGCAAGAAATGGCCGCAATACCGCGAAGCCGTCGGCGACATGGTCGACCGCACCAGCACCGAAATCGCTCCCTGGACTTTGGTGGAAGCCAACGACAAACGCTGGGCGCGAGTGAAGGTCCTGCGCACCATCAACGACGCACTGGAGGCGGCGTTCGAGAAGAGTGACAAGAAAGGCAAGTAGATCGAAAAACCGGTAAGCGGATTAAATCTGTGGCAGGCGCAATTTTCGCGACGCCCTTGGACTTCTGTGGGAGCGAATTCATTCGCGATGGGCCGTACGGCCGATACATCGCTATCCTCAGCATGATTTTTCGCGAATAAATTCGCTCCCACAGTTGAGCCTGCGGTAGGCGCATTCTCGCGGCGCCCTTGGACTTCTGTGGGGGGCGAATTCATTCGCGATGGGCCGTACGGCCGATACATGGCTATCGCCATCACGATTTTTCGCGAATAAATTCGCTCCCACAGTTGAGCCTGCTCCAGGCACATTCTTCGCGGGGCCCTAGTTACCGCTCCCGCAACGCCTCGGTCCGCGCTTTGAGCACTGGTTTCAACAGATAATCCAT
>NZ_JBOICF010000109.1:0-79806 GCF_050739935.1 Pseudomonas sp.
CCGGCAAGCCGTGCGGCTACAGAATCGGTGTTTGCAGAAAAGAGTTCGCGCATTGATCCGAAAACTGGCTTGGCGCGCCAAAGCGGACTCCGGACCCGATCAATCTTACTTCTGCGTCCCGTCATCATGCTGCAGGTTCGCCTGGTTCACGTTGCTGTCCGCGGGCACGCTACGGGTCAGCCAGACGTTGCCGCCAATGGTCGAGCCCCTGCCGATGGTGATACGGCCAAGAATCGTCGCACCTGCGTAGATCACCACGTCATCCTCGACAATCGGGTGGCGTGCATGGCCTTTTTGCAGATGGCCGTCTTCGTCTGCAGGGAAACGTTTCGCACCCAGCGTCACCGCCTGGTAGATCCGCACGCGCTCGCCGATGATCGCTGTTTCGCCGATGACCACGCCGGTTCCATGATCGATGAAGAAGCTCAGGCCAATCTGCGCACCGGGGTGGATGTCGATACCCGTGGCAGAATGCGCCAGCTCGGAACTGATTCGCGCCAGCAGCGGCAGCCCATTGTTGTACAGATGGTGGGCCAGGCGATGATGAATCACCGCGAGAATCCCCGGGTAGCACAGCAGCACTTCATCGACACTGCGCGCCGCCGGGTCGCCCTGATAAGCCGCCAATACGTCGGTATCGAGGACGCGCCGGATATTGGGCAGTGCGCTGGCAAAATCCTGAATCAGCCGTTCGGCGTGCACATCGGCACAGCTGGCATCCTCTCCGCGCTGGCGGGCGACGTAACGCAATTCAAGCCGCGCCTGATCCAGCAGCGAATTCAAGGCAACGTCGAGGGTATGGCCGACGTAAAAGTCTTCGCTCTCTTCGCGCAGATCTACCGGCCCCAGGCGCATGGGGAACAGCGCACCGCTCAGAGCCTCGAGAATGTCGCGCATAGCCTCGCGGGAAGGCAACTCGCGGCCGCCTTTCTCACCGCTGACACGACCGTTACGGGTGCGCCACTCATCACGCGCGGCGCGCAACTCACCCACGATCCGCTGCAACTGCCAGTGGCCGGTCAATCCCTCGGCACATTCTTTCGGGGACAGTTCGGGAATAGTGCTCACGCAGATTTCTCCTCAGTTCAACGGCTCGTCAGGCTGGACATGGCCGAAGGTCAAGCCACTCTACGGCAAACATTTGTCGCAAAAAAATAACAATTTTCGTGAGGCTATAACCCGACTCGCTCGGTAAATCCTTCAGTTGCCCTGTCGGAATCGTCTGCCTATAGTCCAGCGACTCACTTGCGGATGTATCGATACGACCATGATCAAACAACAGCTCGAACGTTTTGACCGCCTGGAACTGCTGGGCGCGCCAACGCCGCTGGAGAAACTCGAACGTCTCTCGGCCTGGGTCGGGCGCGATATTTATGTCAAACGCGACGACATTACCCCGCTGGCCATGGGCGGCAACAAACTGCGCAAGCTCGAATATCTGGCGGCGGATGCGCTGGCCCAAGGAGCCGACACGCTAATCACCGCAGGCGCGATCCAGTCCAATCACGTCCGCCAGACTGCCGCGCTGGCCGCCAGGCTGGGGTTGGGCTGCGTCGCGCTGCTGGAAAACCCGATCGGCACCGACGACCGCAATTACCTGGGCAACGGCAACCGTCTGCTGCTGGATCTGTTCGACGCCCAGGTCGAGCTGGTGGAAAACCTCGACAACGCGGATGAGCAGCTTCAGGCCTTGGCCGGACGCTTGAGCGTGAGCGGCAAGAAGCCGTATCTGGTGCCGATCGGTGGTTCCAGCCCCATCGGTGCGCTGGGTTATGTACGTGCGGGTTTCGAGCTGGCAGAGCAGATTCACCAGAGTGGCGTGCAATTCGCGGCCGTCGCGCTGGCGTCCGGCAGTGCGGGCACTCACAGCGGTCTCGCGTTGGCCTTGGCGGAAGCACTGCCACAGCTGCCGGTGATTGGCGTGACCGTATCGCGCCCGGAAGAAACTCAGGGGCCAAAGGTTCAGGGCTTGGCCGAACGCACGGCTGAGCTGCTCGGTGAGCCAATGCCCGCAGCGTTCAAGGTGGAGCTGTGGGACGAATATTACGGCCCGCGCTATGGCGAACCGAACGCAGGCACCTTGTCGGCGATCAAACTGGTCGCAAGTCAGGAAGGATTGCTGCTGGACCCTGTGTACACCGGCAAGGCCATGGCAGGATTGCTGGACGGGATCGGTCGGCAGCGCGTGGACGACGGCCCGATCATCTTCCTGCACACCGGCGGCGCTCCGGCGTTGTTCGCGTATCCAGATGTTTTTCGGGGCAGTGATTCGCGTGGGGCTTAACAACGACGGATCGGACTGGCCACGTTTATCAGGCACGATGCACTACTTGTAGGAGACGCCGGAGGTTACGACGGCAGAATGCGCGGTGTCAGTTGCAGATCAGTCGGCTGACACACCGCGCTCGCCAGCAACCCGGCTCCTACCGTTTGGACGCCCGCCGGCAGCCACACTAATACCTGGCAGCGCACTGAAAAAGCTGGATAAAGCTGCGACGCCACAGTAGTTTCGTCAGGTCTGAAGCTTGCCTGACATACCAATTAGAACAGGGGACTCACATGAACATGTCTGCAATCCGCCGCACTTTCCTGCTGTCGGCATTCAGTCTGGTGCTCGGCACCGGCCTGGTAACCCACGCCGTCGCTGGCGAGCAACTGGAAACCATCAAAAAGAATGGCACCCTTAACGTCGGCCTGGAAGGCACCTACCCGCCCTTCAGCTTCGTCGGCGAAGACGGCAAGCTGACCGGTTTCGAGGTCGAGTTCTCGGAAGCCCTGGCCAAGGAGCTGGGCGTGAAGGTCAAGCTGACTGCAACCCCATGGGCAGGCATCCTCGCAGCACTGGAATCCAAGCGTCTGGACGTAGTCGTCAATCAGGTGACCATCTCCGACGAACGCAAGAAGAAATACGACTTCTCTGAACCGTACACCGTCTCTGGCATTCAGGCCCTCGTGCAGACCAAAGACGCTGGCGTGATCAAGACCGCTGACGATCTCAAAGGCAAGAAGGTCGGCGTCGGCCTGGGTACCAATTACGAAGAATGGCTGAAAACCAACGTGCCTGACGCCATCGTCAAAACCTACGACGATGATCCGACCAAGTACCAGGATCTGCGCGTAGGTCGCATCGATGCCATTCTGGTCGACCGTCTCGCCGCGCTGGAACTGGTGGCCAAGACCAAGGACAAGCTGGTCGTTTCCGGCGAACCCTTCTCCCGCCAGGAAGCCGGTATCGCACTGCGCAAAGGCGAGCCTGAGCTGCTGGACGCGATCAACAAAGCCATCGACAAGCTGCGCGCCGACGGAACCCTGGCCAAGCTGTCCGAGAAGTACTTCAAGGCTGACGTGACCAAATGATTCCAGAGAGCCTACAGCTCGCGCTGGACTCCGCGCCCTTTCTGCTCAAGGGCGCGTATTACACGGTGGGTCTGAGTCTCGGATCGATGTTCTTCGGATTGGTGCTGGGCTTCGGCCTGGCACTGATGCGGCTGTCGAAGGTCTGGATCGTCAGCGCCATCGCCAGGGTCTACGTGTCGTTCTTTCGCGGCACGCCCCTGCTGGTTCAGCTGTTCATGATCTATTACGGCCTGCCTGACCTGGGCATCGAACTGGATGCGATCACGGCGGCGCTCATCGGTTTATCGCTGAACATGGCCGCCTACGCCTGCGAGATCCTGCGCGCCGCCATAGGCGCGGTGGACAGGGGCCAGTGGGAAGCCGCTGCCAGTATCGGCATGACCCGCGCCCAAACCATGCGCCGGGCGATCCTGCCGCAAGCTGCGCGCACCGCTCTGCCACCCTTGGGCAACAGCTTCATTTCGCTGGTAAAAGACACGGCCATGGCCGCCACCATTCAGGTGCCGGAAGTATTCCGTCAGGCGCAGCTTATTTCGTCGAGGACGCTGGAAGTCTTCACCATGTATTTCACCGTCGCGGTGATCTACTGGGTGCTGTGTACCGTGCTGGCACACTTTCAGAACCGCCTGGAAGCACGCGCCAACCGCCACGATGTGGAGTCCTGAGGCATGATCACAGTTGAAAGACTGACCAAGCAATTCAAGGGCAACGAAGTCCTCAAAGGCATTGATCTCAAGGTCGAGCCAGGCGAAGTGGTCGCCATCATCGGCCCCAGCGGGTCCGGCAAGACCACCCTTCTGCGCTGCCTGAACTTTCTTGAAGAACCCAGCAGCGGCACCATCGTCGTCGGCGACATCAGGATCGATGGCAGCCAACCCCTGAGTCAGCAACAAGGCCTGATTCGCCAACTGCGTCAGCACGTTGGTTTTGTGTTCCAGAACTTCAACCTGTTCCCCCATCGCACAGCGCTGGAAAACGTCATCGAAGGTCCGATCGTGGTCAAGAAGATGCCTCGCGAACAGGCGATCGACCTGGGACGCGAGCTTCTGGCCAAGGTCGGCCTTGCAGGCAAGGAGGACGCTTATCCGCGTCGGCTGTCCGGTGGACAGCAGCAGCGGGTCGCGATCGCCAGAGCCTTGGCGATGGAGCCGGAAGTCATTCTGTTCGATGAACCGACCTCGGCACTAGACCCTGAGCTGGTCGGCGAAGTGTTGAACACCATTCGCGCACTGGCCGAAGAACAGCGCACGATGGTCATCGTCACCCACGAAATGAAATTCGCCCGGGATGTGGCCAATCGCGTGGTGTTCATCGATAAAGGCGTGATCGTGGAACAGGGCGATGCCAAAGAGCTGTTCGCCAATCCCAAGGAGGAACGCACGCGGCAATTTCTGGAGCGTAGCAGGAACTAGTCCTACAACGTGCGTATGACCAAACGGCGCTCTTTGGCGCCGTTTTCTTTGCGTCCAACATTTGGAAAACCTTGGATCAAGCGAAACTCTCTCTAATGCCGCCTGCGTCAAGGCGCGCTTCTTATCGATTTTCTCTATAAAACGCACAAGCGCTTACGTCAGATGACTGCTTCGTACATTGACTTCGAATCTTCCTACAAATAACTCAAAAACCGTTTTTTAAGGAATTTCGTCCTACATGTCATCGAATACTTATTACTTACAAGTAGGACGCTGCGCCCGCTCTGGGATCTACGTACTAAACCATTGCGTAGGAACCATCTGTTTATCTTGCACACAGACACTTAACTCTTTTGAGTGATTGACAGATATGCAGCAACACAATTAGCTCAGTTAAACAACTCCATACTTCAATGACGAAATGGCAAGTCCGAATTTGGGACCGTTTGTATGGTTTGCCAACACTGCACATCGAGCGTGTACTAACGGCATCGATTTAAAGAGTGCGTGCGTTGGTGAATGTCTTCGCATGCCTTATCTCAAGCCCAACATTCTGTGAGAACCAAGATGATCCATACCCCTGTCAGCCGTATGCCTCTAAAGCTTTTCGCGCCCTATTTGCCGCAGTCCAACAGACAGGGCATCGGCGCGTTGGCAGCCAGTAACTTGTTAGTGCATATCGATCCTTACCCGGAGATGGAATGCGGAGACTTGATTGAACTGTTCTGGGGAGACTGTTATGTCGCGTCAACACTTTTATCGGAGTCCGACATTGGATATACATCTGTCCTACATATACCCGAGAGCTTTCTACAAAGCGGCAAGGTCAAGACCTACTATCGCGTAACGAAAATCGGCACTGAATCCGTCAGATCACCTAGCTGTAAGTTATGGGTCAAACTGGAGACCCCCGGCGGTCAATTGGTCAGCGCAGACGGAGAAGAAAATCAGGGCCTGGCTCCAGTGAAATTTCCTGAGTTGGTAATGAGCCGAGGGTTGAGCGCCCAGCAACTCAAAGACGGCGTCCATGTCACGATAGAGGCCTATCCGCACATGGAGGCGTACGACGAAATTACCTTGCGCTGGGGGGATATCCGGATGGATCTTCCGGCGTTGACCGAACAGCAGGTCGGCAAAGCCATCAAGATTCACGTGCCGGCGACGCTGATCCGGGAGGCCGGGGATGACCTGCATCAGGAGGTGACCTATTGCGTCATCGATCGAGTCGGCAACAATTCACTGTGGGCGCCGGCGCGGTCCATCAAGGTCAGCACCGACGTGATTCCGGAGTCTGAACTCTGATATTTGCCCACACCCCTGAAGCACCATCGCTATGCTGGAAACTCCGGCTGCGATGGTGTCTTTGCCGGCTTGCTTTACGCAAACGTGAACGTGTTTGCAGATCCAAGACTCACGAGACAAGTCCTACAACCTCAATAAAACCTTCCTACAACCCACCTCGGGGATGAACTCATTGCCACTGCTAGCCTGCATGAAAACTCTTACGAGACGTTCGTTATGCGCTGCAGACATATCGTCAAGTACCTCACCCTCCTGTTCGTCTTCAGCTCTTGCGTCGTATGGACAGGCCATCTGAAAGGTGACCACAGCCCCCCGCTCACCTTCTATGCTTATTCCTAAATGCAAGTTTATTTAATTTTTATAAACGCTTAGGGTATATGCACCGGACCACCGGACCCCGCAAGACTTCCTGCTGCCAATGCGGCTTTGAATCGAGGTTCGAATGGTCACGTACACAATTACCCCAGTGCAAAACGCCAGGGCATTGCGCGTAAGGATCGGTCGCCACCATGACTGATCTGAGCGCACTTTCTGTCCAGCACTCCCTGGACATTGCTCCCCCTCTGTTGCCCGCCAAAGTGCTGCGCAACGACGCCGAAGCGATTGCCGCCGCCCACGAGCTGGCAGCCCTTGTCCGGACCACTGCTGCCACGCGTGATCGCGAGCGGCAGTTGCCATGGACAGAAATTGAGTTGTTCACACGCAGCGGCCTGGGCAGTATTTGCGTGCCCCAAGCTTACGGTGGACCTCAGGTATCGTTCGTCACTGTCGCTCAGGTGTTTGCCATTTTGTCCGCGGCAGATCCGGCAGTAGGGCAGATCCCGCAGAATCATTTCGGGATTCTCAATTCACTGGTTGGCAGCGCCAGCGAAGCGCAGAAAAAGGCGCTGTTCGACAGTATTCTCAACGGCGCACGCATCGGCAACGGCGGCCCGGAACGTGGCACCAAGAACACTCTCGACGTAAAGACCCGTCTGACCGCCGACGGCGATCAATTTTTGCTCAATGGCCGCAAGTTCTACTCGACCGGCGCGCTGTTCGCCCACTGGGTTGCCGTCAAGGCGATCAATGACGACGGCAAACAGGTGCTGGTCTTCGTGCCGCGCGGTACGCGGGGGCTGCACATCATCGACGACTGGTCCGGCTTCGGCCAGCGCACCACCGCCAGCGGCAGCGTGTTACTTGAGAATGTGCGGGTCAGCGGCGATCTGGTCATCGAAAACTGGAAGCTCGCCCTGGCGCCAAGCATCCAGGGTGCGGTTTCCCAACTGATTCAAGCGGCCATCGATGCCGGTATTGCCCGCGAAGCCATCGACGAAACCATCCGTTTCGTCCGGGAGCGCTCGCGTCCGTGGATTGAAGCCAACGTCGAGCGCGCCAGCGATGATCTGTACGTGATCGCCGATATCGGCAAGCTGAAACTGGAGCTGCATGCAGCCGAAGCGCTGCTGAACAAGGCCGGTCGCGTGCTGGATGAAATCGCTGCCTCGCCCATCGACGCGCAGTCCGCGGCCCGGGCTTCTATCGTGGTCGCCGAAGCCAAGGTACTGACGACCGAGATTGCCCTGCAGGCCAGCGAAAAGCTGTTCGAGCTGTCGGGCAGCCGGTCGACGCTGGCCGAATTCAATCTTGATCGCCACTGGCGCAACGCCCGCGTCCACACCTTGCACGACCCGGTGCGCTGGAAGATTCACGCCGTCGGTGCCTGGAACCTCAACGGCACCCTGCCTGCCCGTCATTCCTGGATCTGAACCAGACAACTGGAAGCACACATATGAGCCTTCAATTCTTGCCGCGTGATACGCAGGCGGCAGTCGCGATCATCAAAGATGACGCCCAGGCGCTGCAAATCGCCCATGCACTGGCCGACACCTTCAAAGAGCAAAGCGCCGTGCGTGATCGCGAACGCCGCCTGCCGCATCTTGAACTGGAACAGTTTTCCCGCTCGGGGCTGTGGGGCATCAGCGTGCCAAAAGCCTTCGGCGGCGCAGGTGTTTCCAGCGTCACCCTGGCCGAAGTCCTCCGCATCATTTCGGCCGCCGATGGTTCGCTGGGGCAGATTCCACAGAACCATTTCTACGCCCTCGAAGTGCTGCGCGTGAACGGCAGCCCGGAGCAGCAGAAGCGTCTGTATGCCGAAGTGCTCGCAGGGCAGCGCTTCGGTAATGCGCTGGCCGAACTTGGGACCAAGACCGCCCACGATCGCGCCACGCGCCTGAGCCGTGATGGTGAGGGCTGGCGCATCAACGGCCGCAAGTTCTACTCCACCGGCGCGCTCTACGCGCAGCGCATTCCGACGTCGGTGATCGATGACGACGGCATCCAACAATTGGCGTACGTCCCGGCCAATGCAGCCGGCTTGAACGTGATCGATGACTGGAGCGGTTTCGGTCAGCGCACTACCGGCAGCGGTTCGGTGGTATTCGATAACGTCTACGTCGGAGATGAAGACGTGGTGCCGTTCCAGACGGCGTTCGAGCGCCCGACCACAGTCGGCCCACTGGCGCAGATTCTCCATGCCGCCATCGACACCGGCATCGCCCGGGCGGCTTATGAAGACGCCTTGCACTTCGTGCGCACCCGCACCCGCCCCTGGATCGATTCAGGGATTGAAAAGGCCGTGGACGACCCATTGACCCTGCACAGCTTTGGCAAACTCGGCATCCGCCTGCACGCCGCAGAAGCCTTGCTCGAACGGTCCGGCCAATACCTGGATCGCGCCCAAGCTGAAACCACAACCGAGAACCTCGCACAGGCCTCGATTGCAGTGGCCGAAGCCCGCGCCATCAGCACCGAAATTTCTCTGGCGGCCAGCAGCACGCTGTTCGAGCTGGCCGGCTCCCAAGCGACGCTGGCCGAGCACGGTCTGGATCGTCACTGGCGCAATGCGCGAGTCCACACCCTGCATGATCCGGTGCGCTGGAAGTACCACGCGATCGGCAACTTTTATCTCAACGAGGTCAATCCTCCACGCCGGGGGACGATCTGATGAGCAAGAAAAAGATCCTGCTCAACGCGTTCAACATGAACTGCATCGGGCACATCAACCATGGTTTCTGGACGCATCCCAGGGACACCTCGACCCAATACAAGACCATCGAGTACTGGACCAACCTGGCGCAATTGCTTGAGCGCGGGCTGTTCGACGGCTTGTTCATCGCCGATATCGTCGGTGTGTATGACGTGTATCAGAAGTCGGTTGACGTGCCGCTGAAGGAGTCGATTCAGCTGCCGGTCAATGATCCGCTGCTACTGGTTTCAGCCATGGCGGCGGTCACCAGCAACCTCGGTTTCGGCCTGACCGCCAACCTTACTTATGAAACGCCGTATCTGTTTGCCCGGCGCATGTCGACGCTGGATCACCTGACCCGCGGGCGTGTGGGCTGGAATATCGTCACCGGTTATCTGGACAGCGCCGCCAAGGCGATGGGGCTCAAGGAGCAGATCGAGCACGACCGCCGTTACGACCAGGCCGACGAATACCTGGAGGTGTTGTACAAACTCTGGGAAGGCAGTTGGGAAGACGACGCGGTGATTGACGATCGTCAGGCGCGCATCTACGCACGACCGGAAAAGGTGCACTACGTGCGCCATCACGGCGAGTTCTATCAGGTCGAGGGTTATCACCTGTGCGAACCGTCGCCGCAGCGTACACCGGTACTGTTTCAGGCTGGCAGCTCCGATCGCGGTTTGCAGTTCGCGGGCAGCAATGCCGAGTGCGTGTTCATCAGCGCGCAGAACAAATCCGCGACCCGAGAGCAGGTGGACAAGGCGCGCGCCAGCGCCGTGACGGCCGGTCGCAACCCGGACGACATCAAGGTGTTCATGGGCCTCAACGTTATCGTCGGAGCGACTGAAGAGGTCGCGCGTGCCAAGCATGCGGAGTATCTGAAGTACGCCAGCGCCGAAGCCGGACTCGCGCACTTTGCCGCTTCTACCGGTATCGACTTCGCCGACTACGAGTTGGACGAACCTATCCAGCACGTTAAAGGCAATGCCATTCAATCGGCGACCAAGATCCTCAAGAACAACGACTGGACCCGGCAGAAACTGCTGGACCAGCACGCGCTGGGCGGTCGCTACATCAACGTGATCGGCTCGCCCGAGCAGGTCGCCGACGAGCTGGAATCCTGGATCGCAGAGACGGGGCTGGATGGCTTCAACCTGACTCGCATCGTTACGCCCGAGAGCTATGAGGACTTCATCGACCTGGTGATTCCGGAATTGCAACGGCGCGGCTCATACAAGACTGCTTACGAGCACGGCACGTTGCGCGAGAAGTCGTTCACCGAGGGGGATGCGCGGTTGCCGCAGCGACATGCGGGGGCAGCCTTTCGCAAAGCAAACAGGGCGGACGACACGCCACCGATTTAGCGAGACGCGCCGAAACGGTAGGAATGAGCTTGCTCACGCAAGCGGCCTTGCAGGCGCCTGAAAAACTAAAACTTGAACACTGACCCGGACACAAACAATGAGCAAAACACTTCTGACCCTGGCCCTTTCCCTCGGCCTGTTCACCGGTTTCACCCAAGCCGCCGATCAGCCGCTCAAGGTCGGCACCACAGCCGCCTTCGCCATTCCGCTGGAGGCCGCAGTGGCCGAGGCCGACAAGCAAGGCCTGAAAGTCGAGCTGGTGGAATTCACCGACTGGATCGCGCCGAACGTCAGCCTCAATGCCGGCGACATCGACGTGAACTACTTCCAGCACATCCCGTTCCTGGAAAACGCCAAAGCCGCGTCGGGCTTCGACTTGGTGCCTTACGCGCCAGGCATTATCAACAACGTCGGCCTGTATTCCAGGAAGTACAAAAGCTTCGATGAGCTGCCAACCGGCGCCACCGTGGCCATCGCCAACGACCCGATCAATAGCGGCCGCGGTCTGCAGCTGCTGGCCAAGGCCGGTCTGATCACTCTCAAACCCGGCGTCGGCTACAAGGCCACCGAAGACGACATCACCGCCAACCCGAAGAAGATCAAGCTGATTCAGGTCGAAGCGGTGCAACTGGTCCGCGCCTATGACGACGCCGACCTGGTTCAGGGCTACCCGGCCTATATCCGTCTGGCGAAGACCTTCGATGCCGGCTCGGCAATTCTGTTCGACGGTCTGGATCACCCGGAATACGTCATCCAGTTCGTGATCAAGCCTGACCACAAGGATGACCCGCGTCTGGCCAAATTCATCGACATCTACCAACACTCGCCTGTCGTGCGCGCCTCGCTGGATAAAGTGAATGGCTCGCTGTACCAGGTCGGCTGGAAGGACTGAACATGAACGCCACCGCCCAACGCTCCCTGCCACTGGAAGAGCACAATCCGCATTCCGCCACACAGGCGCGCCTGCACCCGGAGAAAGCCAACGCTCATGTGCGTTTCAGCCAGTTGGGTAAGGTTTATGAAGGTCAGCAAGGGCCGGTTGCGGCCCTGCAAGGCATTGACCTGGATATCCAGCGTGGCGAGGTGTTCGGCATCATCGGCCGCAGCGGGGCGGGCAAATCGTCGCTGATCCGCACCATTAACCGGCTGGAGCAACCCAGCAGCGGCCGAGTACTGATCGATCAGGTCGACATCGCTGCGTTCAACGAAGACAAGCTGGTGGAACTGCGCCGACGGATCGGCATGATTTTTCAGCACTTCAATCTAATGTCGGCCAAAACCGTCTGGAAGAATGTCGAGTTGCCGCTCAAAGTGGCCGGCGTCCCCAAGGAGCAACGCCAGCGCAAGGTCGCCGAGCTGCTGGAGCTGGTCGGGCTGCAAGACAAGCACAACGCCTATCCGGCGCAGTTATCTGGCGGACAGAAGCAGCGCGTCGGCATTGCCCGCGCCCTGGTGCATGACCCGGAAATTCTGCTGTGCGACGAAGCCACTTCGGCGCTCGATCCGGAAACCACGCAGTCGATTCTCGGCCTGTTGCACGAGATCAATCAGCGCCTGGGTCTGACGATCGTCCTCATCACCCACGAAATGGCTGTCATCCGGGAAATCTGTGACCGGGTGGTGGTCCTGGAACGCGGTCAGATCGTGGAACAAGGCCCGGTGTGGCAGGTATTCGGCGATCCGCAACATGACGTAAGCAAGACCCTGCTGGCGCCCCTGCAACACGCACTGCCGGAAGACTTGCAAGCTCGCCTGCAAGCACAGCCATCGGACAAGAATGCCAGTGTCGTGCTCGATCTGCAGTTCACCGGCAGCGACGGCAACGAGCCTGATCTGTCGGCGCTGTTCAGTGCACTTGGCGGTCGCGTCAGCCTGTTGCATGGCGGCGTGGAACGCATTCAGGGGCGAGCGCTGGGGCATCTGCTCCTCGCCATCAGCCACTCGCCGTTGTCAGTTGAGGAACTGCTCATCCGCGCACGCAAACAGGCGCAACACGCAAAGGTACTGGGTTATGTGGCTTGATCGTTTGTGGCAAGGCGTTATCGACACCTTCCTGATGGTGGGCGTGTCGTCGCTAATCGCGCTGATCCTGGGTATCCCGCTGGCGGTCATTCTGGTCACCAGTGGCAAGGGCGGGATTTTCGAAGCGCCGAACGTCAATCGGGTACTGGGGGCGTTCGTGAACATCTTTCGCTCGGTGCCGTTTCTGATCCTGATGGTCGCGCTGATCCCCTTCACGCGCCTGATCGTCGGCACTACTTACGGTGTCTGGGCGGCGGTCGTGCCGCTGACCATCGCCGCCACACCCTTCTTCGCGCGCATCGCCGAAGTCAGCCTGCGCGAAGTCGACCACGGCCTGATCGAAGCCGCGCAGGCCATGGGTTGCCGACGCTGGCACATCGTCTGGCACGTCCTGCTGCCCGAAGCGCTGCCCGGTATCGTCGGCGGCTTCACCATCACCCTGGTGACCATGATCAACTCCTCGGCGATGGCCGGTGCGATCGGCGCGGGCGGCCTGGGCGACATCGCCTATCGCTATGGTTATCAGCGCTTCGATACGCAAGTGATGCTGACGGTGATCGTGTTGTTGGTGGTGCTGGTGGCGGTGATTCAGCTGGGCGGGGATCGGCTGGCGGTGCGCTTGAATAAGCGGTGAGTGGGTAGGACTCTTCTATATAGTAAGAGCGAACCGTCCTGTTCTTCCCACCGGAAGTTTTTCTAGAGTGAAATTCGTTAGCCTTCAGATTCACTATGTTTTTAACGGTTTGGAGGCTGACAGATGAGGGAACAACACCTAATGGAAGCGGTGTTCGATGGCGTGCATGAATTAAAAAGGACAGGAATAGATTTAGGTCCTCGTGGCCAAATAGCATTCAGTCTGCAAAATTCGATGATGACGTCACGCCCAGGAATGTTGATCCTTCCATCACAGTCCTGAACGTCTGGTTCAATCGGACATGAAGTGATCACCGGCATCCGTACCAACCCTTTAGTACCTGATACTACGTTTGAAACACTCTGGAACTGCACGAAAGCGCACTATGGCCTGACTGCAGCGACGTTCTTAACCGCAGCTGCGGGAATCCCTATCAGCAAGACAGCAGTAGGAGCATGGGTCCACGCTGGCTCCAGCAGAACGACCAATGTCGCCAGTCTGGTCGGTATGCGCTTTTTTCCGCGCACACTTATCAGGCAACCCACGGTCGCCAGACTAGCAAAGGCAACCTTGGGTACTGTAAGGGTCTTTGGCGTTATTGGGAGAGGGATTCCCTTCGTAGCCGTCGGACTGGCCGTGTTTGACCTGGTTAGCATCGGGCTGTGTGCATATGAGGCAAAAAATGGACGCTGAAACCACTCGACACGCGCTAACGCAGGCAATCATCGAGCTTTTCACCTCGATCATCGGATTCGTTCCTCGCGAGGCCGTCACAGGCAAAACCAACTTCGTCAGGGATCTCGACATCATTGATGAAGACCTCACCTGCTTCATGATGCAGGTCAAGTGGCGCTACAAGCTCAACCCGAGGCCCGCAGATTGGGAGCAGATAGAAACCATTGATGAGGTGGTCAATCTCGTGCTCGGCAAAAGTTGAACAAATATCCTGACCTGAGCAGGAGTATATTGGCGGCTTCCTCCGCTCAGAATCCGCCCCACATGAAACTCGACCCGCAGGCCCTCGCTCAGATCACCGCCACGACGCTGGGCAACTACAACGATGTGGCCGAGGGGTTTCGCGAGGGCACGCGGGATCATGATGTCAGCCAGAACATCGACGCGCTGCTGCGCAATATTCAGGGCTCGGCGCCGTTGCAGATCCTTGATTTTGGCTGTGGGCCGGGGCGGGATTTGCGGACGTTCACTGCGATGGGTCATGTCGCGGTAGGTCTTGATGGCTCGGAGCGTTTTGCCGAGATGGCCCGAGCCGATAGCGGCTGCGAGGTGCTGCACCAGAATTTTCTGGAACTCGATCTACCCTCCGAACGCTTCGACGGCGTCTTTGCCAACGCCTCGCTGTTTCATGTCCCAAGACAGGAGCTGCCACGCGTGCTGGGCGAATTGCGCGCAGCGTTGAAACCGGGCGGCGTGCTGTTCAGCTCCAACCCGCGTGGCCATAATCAGGAAGGCTGGAAAGGCGAGCGTTATGGCTCGTTTCACGATCTGGAATCGTGGAGCGCGTTGCTGAGCGGGGCGGGATTTGTCGAAGTCGAGCATTACTACCGGCCGGAAGCCTTGCCCAGAGAGCAGCAGCCCTGGCTGGCGAGCGTCTGGCGCAGGGTTTGAATGCCTCGGATCTCACGACAAATGAAAGACCGATGGGAGCGAGTTCATTCGCGAGGCGATGGTACAACCGACACAGAGAGGTCGAGTGTACGGGCCCGTCGCGAATGAATTCGCTCCCACAGAGCTTGCGCATTGACAGGCTATTACGCGCTCAGTCCGGGAGAGGTTGATAAACCGCTAACACTCCACCCGTTCCAATCGCGGTCACACTCCGCCCAGCAAATGACAGCCCACCCGCCTCCCGCACCCTTTCACCAAAATTCGCCACCAACCGCGTGCCGTCACTGAACGTGGTCTGCTGCAGCAGACGGTCGTGGCTCAGCCATGCAAAACCAGTCATCGCTTGAGTCGCCAGACGCTCATGCAGCGGGCGGAAAAATACGTCCTGTCGCTGGATGATTTTCAACCGGGAATTCAGTGTGTCCTGGCTCAGGTGATACAGCGGAGGCACGTTATAAAGCAGTTGCGTGAGCTCGTTCTGTACCTTGACGTTGCTTAGCTTGAGGCTGTCGAACAACCAGTGATGCGTGGTGATGACCGAACCGTGGAACACGGTTTGATAAAGCGGCAGGCGAGTCGTCGGATCGAAGTGAACGGTGCGATAAGGCTCTTTGATCGGAACCGGCTTGAAGAAGGTGCCGGGCTGTTCCGGCGGATACCAGTCGCCCAGATACCAGGGTGATTTCTTGTTCCGGCTGAGGTCCGCATCACCCCAGCCGATCACCGGGGTCTGCATGCCGTGGGCGAAGAGGATGCCTTGAGATGTGCTCGCGTTGCCGTCCTCGGAGCCAACAGTCAGTCCTTGCGTCTGCGCAACCCACCGCGCGGCATCGACATTGGCCTCGGCGTTCTGCGACTGCGTCAGCGTCGCACCGGGGCGATAGCTGTCGAACAGCATTCCTGTGGCATAGGCATCGAGAAACCAGCTGTTGAAACCGGCCGCATCACGAACCGCCCGCACACGGGCCTCGAGCAAAGGCCGCACACATCGCGGATCGGTGTAATGCCCGGACTGTTGAAACCCGCTCTTGAGCCCGCCGCCCTTCAACACAATCGCGCAGTCCCGGTGTGCGTCATTGCCTAGATGCGCTGTGGTCCAGTCAGGGTTTTCGCTGTCGGACAGCGCTGTTTCGTAGGAGTCGTAGGGTGCAATCAGATAACCCGCCTGCACCGCTGCGTGAACCGCTTCGGGATGCCACAGGCCGCCCTCCCAACCTTCGCCAAGGCCAAGCCACAAGCGCGTAAGGCCGGCGCCACGAATCGCATCATTGTTCTTCGCAGCCAGCATGCTCCCCCACTTGGACGGGTCGTCAGTGAAGGCTCTGCCAAACAGTTGCGCGATGTCCGCCCGCAATTCGCCATAGCTCGTCGCAAGGCGCTGCATATCTGGTCGAGCGCCAGCGCGCCAGCGTTCTCGGGCCACTGAATTGAACGCATGGTTCAGACTGCGCAGCACCACGCCCTGCTCCCAGCGTTGCAATGACGCGCCCTGGCGGTCGAGTACCGCGCTCGCTTCGGCATCCATGAACTTCTTCAACCGAACGGCCAGCGGTGACGAGGACGCGAGAACCCTGGCCAGCCTCGGCCAGGAGCGCACGTCATCCGGCCCCAGCAAATCATTGCCCCACAGATAGACATGCGCAGCGCCCATCAATTTGCGGACCTTGGGGGTTGCGGCAAACTTCTCGTCGAGGGTCTGATAAGACCCGGTGTCTATCAGCCATTGCCGGTAGCGACGCGCGCCGGACATCGGATCCGCGCTTCCCAAATACAGGCGAAACGTCATGGGAGCGTGAGGATCCAGCGAAGTGAACTCATGACTGGCCGAAATAGCCAGCGCATCGCCCTGGGCCTTGAGTCTCAGCCGATTATTGAACGGGTTGGTCATCAGCCAGGTGAGGCTGAACGCGCCGTGCTGCGTGCCCCAAAGCGGCAGGCTCAGATCCTGGGTGGTGTTGAGTTCGCCCTGCTCGACCAGAAACCGCTGCCACACGGCATTGCCCCGCGGAATGTAATGCCCTTCTGCGAGCGGCCAGATCAATGCGTCGCCCATGGCATCAGCGGACTGGTTCAAAACTTCCAGCATCCCGGCCTCGCGGGCCTTGATCGTCAGCAGCAGCTCGCGCTGATCCAGACGTGCCTCAAGCAGCCAGGCGCCTTCGTTCCACTGCCATTTGAGGTGATTCGGCGTTCGCTGCAGCTGGCTGACCGGATGAGCACCAACGCCCGTTGATGCCTGAACAGCTGATTGCCCGGCAGGGTGAACGCGAACCGCCAACGTCGCCGGGTCAAGCTCGACACGCCAGAGTTCGTTTTCCAGCATCTCGCTTGCTGAGGCATGCACGCAGAACAGCGCGCAAAGCAGCCACAAGGCACGCGAACATAAGCCGGACATATCGACACCCCCTGATCGATCAAGGGTGTCGACGATAATCGGCGGGCCAGCGTCCGTCTCTCAGACGCGTCCGAAAATCATGACGTCCTTTGGGCGTCAGTGCGTAGGCGTCGGCTCGCCCTCACCCTCACCTTTTTCATCGCCCTCACCTTTTTCCTCGGCTTTACGCTTTTTGTCCTGCTCGAATTTCTCGCGCTGCTCCTGCGTCGGCTCCTTGATTTTGTACCAGGCCACGTAAAGCGCGGGCAGGAACAGCAACGTCAACAGGGTCGCGATGATGATGCCGCCGATCATCGCGTAAGCCATCGGCCCCCAGAACACTTCGCGGGCAATCGGAATCATGCCCAGGCTGGCGGCGGCTGCGGTGAGCAGGATTGGTCGACGACGATGCTCGGTGGCTTCAGCAACCGCGTCCCACGGCAGGTAGCCGGCGGTTTCATACTCGTGAATCTGCGTCACCAGAATCACTGAGTTGCGGATGATGATACCGATCAGCGCCAGAATCCCGAGAATCGCTACGAAGCCCATGGGCGTGCCGGTCGGCACCAGCGCCAGCACCACACCGATCAGGCCCAGCGGCGCGACACTCGCGACCAGAAACATCTTCTGCACACTGTGCAGTTGAATCATCAGGAAGGTCGCCATGAGGAAGATCATCAGCGGCACGACCTTGGCAATCGGGCCTTGTGCCTTGCCACTTTCCTCCACCGTACCGCCGGTGGCGATCTTGTAGCCGACCGGCAGTCCCGAGGCGAACTTGTCGATTTCCGGTTTCAGCTCTTTTACCAGGTCAGTCGGCTGCATGTCGTCGCGCACGGCGGCCTTGAGAGTGATGGTCGGCTTGCGGTCGCGACGCCACACCAGCGGCTGCTCCATTTCGTAGCGCACATTGGCGAAAGCCAGCAGCGGAATGGACGTGCCCTGGGGCGTGACGATCTGCAAATTCTGCAGGGTCTCGGGCGAGTCACGTTCGATATCCACGGCGCGTCCGACCACATTGATCAGGTAGATGTCATCGCGCACCTGAGTCACTGCAGAACCGCTGACGATGCTGTTCATCAGCTGCGCCACGTCTTCGGAAGACAGACCCAATTGCCGCGCCTTGTCCTGATTGATGTCGATGCGCAAGACTTTGCCCGGCTCGTTCCAGTCGTAGATCATCTCGCCGATGTGCTGATTCTTGTCGAGCAGCGTCGCCAGATCGATTGCGTGCTGCCGCACTTTGTCGATGTTGTCGCCGCTGACGCGATATTGAATCGGACGGCCAACCGGCGGCCCCATTTCCAGCGGCTGAACGTAAGTGCCAATGCCGACGAAGTCGTCACGCAGGCGCTTGTTCAAGCGTTCCATCAGCCCGGCGCGTTCTTCCAGCCCTTTGCTCACGATCACCAACTGCGCGTAGTACGGGTTCTCCAGTTGTTGATCCAGCGGCAGGTAGAAACGCACCGCGCCCTGACCGATGTAAGTACTCCAGCGCACGATGTCCGGGTCGTCCTTTAGGGTCGCTTCGAGCCTGTCCACGGCTTTGCGCGTCTCGTTGATCGAGGCGTTCTGCGGCAGGTTGAGGTCGACGAGAATCTCGGGGCGATCCGAGGACGGAAAGAACTGGTTCTGCACGAAGCGCATGCAAAACACCGACGTGGCGAACAGCAGCACCGTGACGATGATTGTCAGCCAGCGATGACGCATCGCCCAGAACATCGAGCTGTTGAATGTGCGGGCAATGCGACCCGGTTTGGCGTGCTCGTCTTTCTTTTTTATGTTCTCGCTGAGAATGTGTACGCCGATCACCGGCGCGAACAGCACCGCCACCACCCACGACACCAGCATGGCCACGGCGATTACAGCGAACAAGGTGAAGGTGTATTCCCCCGCCGAGCTGGCGTTCAACCCGATGGGCACGAAACCGGCCACGGTCACCAGCGTACCGGTGAGCATCGGGAAGGCTGTCGACGTGTAGGCAAAGGTCGCGGCCTGTTCCTTCGAGTCGCCCATTTCCAGCCGCGAAACCATCATCTCAACGGTGATCATGGCATCGTCCACCAGCAGACCGAGGGCGATGATCAGGGCACCCAGCGAAATCCGCTGCATGGTGATGCCGCTGTATTCCATGAACACGAAGACCATGGCCAGCACCAGTGGAATCGAGCACGCCACCACCAGACCGGCGCGCATCCCGAGGCTGATGAAGCTGACGATCAGTACGATCACCACTGCTTCGAACAGGGCGCTGGTGAAACCGCCAACGGCTTTTTCCACCACCTGAGCCTGATCCGACACGTTGTTCACGCCCACGCCGATAGGCAGATCAGCCGTCGCCGCTTCCATGCGATCGTGCAGCTGTTTGCCGAACTCCTGCACGTTGCCGCCCTTCTTCATCGCGATCGCCAGACCGATGGCCGATTTGCCGTTGAAGCGGAACAGCGGTGTGGGCGGATCGACATAACCGCGACTGATCTCGGCAATGTCGCTCAAACGATAGAAGCGATCATTGAGGCGCAGATTGACCTTTTCCAGATCCTTTTCCGACGCGAACTGCCCGGACGTACGCACCGAAATCCGCTCGGGACCGGCCTCGATCACGCCCGCCGGGGTCACCGCATTCTGCGATTGCAGGCTCTGCACCACCTGGCGCTGATCCAGCCCCAGGGCCGCGAGTTTGCGGGTGGAAAAATTCAGGTACAGGACTTCGTCCTGCTGGCCGATCATCTCCACCTTGCCGAGCCCCGGCACATCGCGGATCTGAACGCGCACTTCTTCGACGTAGTCGCGCAGCTGACGCATCGTCAGGCCATCGGCAGTGAACGCATAGATCGAGCCGTAGACGTCACCGAACTCATCATTGAACGCCGGGCCTTGCAGCCCTTGCGGGAACGTGCCGCGAATGTCGTCGATCTTTTTGCGAACCTGATACCAGATTTGCGGGATTGCACCGGCGCTGGTGGTGTCGCGCAGGTAGACAAAAACCGTAGATTCGCCTGGTCGGGTATAGCTCTTCACATAGTCGAGGGAATCAAGCTCTTCGAGCTTCTTCTCGATGCGATCGGTGACCTGCTCAAGGGTTTCGTCCACCGTGGCGCCGGGCCAGCGGGTCTGGATGACCATGGTTTTGATGGTGAACGAAGGGTCTTCTTCACGACCCAGGTTCATGTACGAAAACACGCCCATCAGCAAGCCGACGAACATCAGGTACCAGACGAAGGATTGATGCTTGAGCGCCCAATCGGAGAGGTTGAACTTCCCTTTCATCGTGGGCTGTCCTTATCGACTTTGACTTTTTGCCCCGGTTTGAGGCTGTTCACACCGGCTGTTACCACCAACTCGCCACTCTTGACGCCGCCCGCCAGCACTGCACTGTCATTGTCGCGGCTGATCACGTTGACGGGCCGTGGCGAAACGGTCTGACTCTGCGTATCGATGATCCAGATCTGCGTCTTGCCATCGACCTCCTGCAAGACGTTGGCAGGCAGTTCGATGCGCGGCTCGATGGCCGAGCTGAGGGTGACGCTGATCGCCGTGCCAAGCCGGAACGACGGCGGTGTGTCCGCCAGAGTCAAACGCGCCCGCCGAGTCCGGGTGGCGCTTTCAGCCTGAGGCTCGAGTTCGCGCAAGGTGGCGGTGGTGTTGATGTCGGGCTCCAACTGACTGGCAACTTTGAACACCACGCCCTTGGGCAGTTGCTCGGCCAGCGCCCCCGGTAAATCGATGACCGCTTCTTTGATATCCGGTCGCGCCAGTGTCACCACTTGTTCGCCGGCACTGACCACCTGCCCGGCTTCGACTTTCCATTGGGTGACGACCGCATCGTGATCGGTGCGCAGCTCGCTGTAGCTCAGCTGATCCTTGGCCTGTTGCAGTGCGGCTTTGGACTGATCAAAGGAAGACTGCGAGGTTTTCAGGTCAGTCACTGCGACGTCCAGCGCTGCCTGGGCGCCGACGCCGCGATCGAACAATTCCTGTTGGCGCCGGGCATTGGCCTGCGCGTTGATCAACTGCGCCTGAACCCGAGCCAGATCGCTTTGGGAGGAACGCACCTGGTTCTGCTGATCGGTGGGGTCCAGCACGGCGAGCAAATCACCCTTCTTCACTTCGGCGCCGACATCGACGCTGCGCTGAGCGATGCGGCCCGAGACGCGGAAGCCCAGGGTGCTTTCATAACGCGCGGCGATGTTACCGGCGAAACGCCCCAGGCTCTGCTGATCCTGCGGTTTGACCTCGACGAATAGCACCGGGCGCACGGGCTCCGGTGGCGGCTCCTCCTTGCTGCATGCACTGATGAGTAATCCGCTCAACACAATCCCTGACAGGCGCTTCATTGCTCTGCTCCTGTCGGGTTCTTGTAGACATCGGCGAGCTCGACCTTCATGTCCGGGTGCAGCAGCTGATTACCGGCGACAACCACTTTTTCGCCGTTCTTCAGTCCGTCGACGATGATCACTTTGCCGGTAAGGTAGCGCCCCACCGTGACCTCGCGCAGGCTGACCTTATTCTGGTCGTCGATCACCCACACCGCGGGCTTGCCGAGCTGATCGCCCAGGCCCTTGGTCAAGGCCGACCACGGCAGTTCGACGCTCTGTTTGGCGGGGACTGTCAATGCAGCGCTGACCACCGACCCCAGCTGCATGCCCTGCGGAAGCGATGCCAACGCAATCTTCACCTGCAGCGTGCCGGTTTGGGCCGAGACTGCAGGCGTGATTTCGCGAACTCTGCCGGTAACCTTGACTTGCGGGTTATCCAGCAGCGTGACCTCGACCGGCTGGTCAGTCGGTGGATTGACGAACAACGACTCGTAGACGTTGAAGACCGCATCGCGCTCACCGTCGCGCGCCAGACTGAAAATCGGCATGGTTGCCTGCACCACTTGGCCGACCTCGGCCTGACGCGCAGTGATGATGCCTGGTGCGTCGGCGATCAGCGAGGTGTAGCCCAGTTGCTCGCGGGCATTGGCCAGTTGCGCCTGGGCCGCCTTGAGCGCGCTTTGGCTACCGCGCAGTTGTGCCTGAGCGGAGTCGTACTCGCTTTTGCTGGTGTAACCCTTGGGCAGCAGTTTTTCCTGGCGCACGAAGGCAGCAGCGGTCTGCTTCACGCGGGCCTGTTCGGCGGCCTCGGCGGCGATGGCCGAGTCGACGTTGGTCTGCAAGTCTTTGGGATCGAGCTTGGCCAGCACCTGTTTGGCGCTGATGCGATCGCCGACATCGACCATGCGCTGGATGATCTTGCCGCCCACGCGGAACGACAGTTGCGTCTGCACGCGAGCCTGGATATCGCCGGTCAGCGCAACGGCGGCGGCGAACTCGGCGGTCTTGACCTCCTGTACCTGCACCCGCGGCAGTATCGGATCCTTGGGCTTTTCCTTGCCGCAGCCAGACACCAGCACCAGGCACAAGCCAAGTGCGAGGGCAATCAGATTATTTTGAAGAACCGAGGGTTTAGCAGGCATGCAAGCTCCTTGTGGCAATGCCGTTGCGTACCGCGCCGCCGAGGGTGGTCGTGACGTGATTATGCGACTGTGAGCGTAGATCAGGGTTCCTTGCGCCGCTAAAATCGGCAAAACTCGACTCGCCCGCTGCGCACATTAACAGCAAGGACCGCTCGATGCTCACCACTCTCGCCGTCGCCAACTATCGCTCGATCAACACGCTGGTGGTGCCGCTTGCGCGCTTGAATCTGATCACCGGGCCCAACGGCAGCGGCAAGTCCAACCTGTATCGCGCGCTGCGCTTGCTGGCCGAAACCGCACAAGGTGGCGTGATCAACGCACTGGCTCGTGAAGGCGGCTTGAAGTCGACCTTCTGGGCCGGCCCGGAGAGCATCAGCCGACGCATGCGCAATGGCGAGGTCGAGGTTCAGGGCGGGCCGCGCAAGGAAGTCATCCGCCTGCGTCTGGGCTTTGCCGCCGAGGATTTCAGCTATGCGATTTCATTGGGTCTGCCATCCCCCCCCAAAGCACCCACGGCGTTCGGTCTGGACCCCGAGATCAAACGTGAGTGCATCTGGGCCGGACCTTTGTATCGTCCCGCCAGTTTGCTGGTCGACCGTGCCGGGCCGATGATTCGCGTGCGCGAAGGCCGTGGCTGGGACGTACTGGCGCAACACACGCCGACGTTCGACAGCCTGTTCGATCAGGTCGGCAATCTGCGCTCATCGCCGGAAGTGCTGCAGCTGCGCGAGAGTATCCGCGGGTGGCGATTCTACGATCACTTCCGCAGCGACGCCGACGCCCCTGCGCGCAAACCGCAATTAGGGACGCGCACGCCTGTGCTTCATCACGACGGGCGAGATCTGGCGGCAGCTCTGCAGACGATTCGTGAAATCGGCGAGCCCGAGGCGCTGGATGCTGCGATCAGCGATGCCTTTCCCGGCGCACGCATCGAAATCAATGCGCAGGGCGGCGGGTTGTTTGCGCTGGAGTTTTATCAGCAGGGATTGTTGCGGCCATTGTCAGCGGCAGAGTTGTCGGACGGGACGTTGCGCTATCTGCTGCTGATCGCCGCCCTGCTGACGCCGCGCCCGCCAACCATGATGGTGCTCAACGAGCCGGAAACCAGCCTGCACCCCGACCTGCTGCCAGCGCTGGCGAGGTTGATCATTCGGGCTTCGCAAAACTGTCAGGTATGGGTCGTGTCCCACGCCAGCCGCCTGATCGCCGCGCTGAAGCAGGACCCGGAATGCAACTGCATCATGCTGGAGAAGGAGCTGGGACAGACCGGAATTGTCGGTCAAGGGATGCTGGATCAACCAGCGTGGCATTGGCCGGATTGAACCTGAACGACGCGCGATCCTTGTAGGGGCCGGATGCAAACCTCATCGGTCAATCGGCCTTGGTGGGCTGGATATAAACCTGCGATACACCACCAGAGCTGTAGGGGCCGGCTTGCTGGCGAATGTGGTGTGTCAGCCAACATTTTCGTCACTGACCCAATGCGTTCGCCAGCAAGCCGGCTCCTACAAGTGTCGGGCGACTCAGAAACCTTGTCGCTCAGCCACCCTTTGCGTGGCCGGATGCAAACCTCGTCGGTCAGCCGGCCTTGGTGGGGCTGGATACAAACCTGCGATACAGCACCAGAGCTGTAGGAGCCGGCTTGCTGGCGAATGTGGTGTGTCAGCCAGTATTTTCGTCACTAACCCTACTCGTTCGCCAACAAGCCGGCTCCTACAGATCGAGGTGTGTCAGCCAGCATTGGCGTCAATGACCCACCGCGTTCGCCAGCAATCCGGCGCTTGCAGTTCTTCGTCAGGCTGAAAAGTCAGCTGCCCGCACCACCATGGGCTTCGTCGAAGAAGAAATCCTTCCAGCTGTCGGCCTTGTTTTTCAACACGCCGATTTCATGCAATTTCTCGGCGTAGATGAAGGTGCGTTGCGGCACGACAGTGAAGTCGATTTCTGGGTCCGAAACGATTTTCTCTACCAACGGCAGTGGCAGTTTGGACTTTTCGACGTCAATGTAGGTCTTCGCCGCTGCTGCCTTGTCGGCCTTGATGATCTGCTCGGCTTCAGCCAGCGCGTCATAGAAGGCTTTGTAGGTCTTCGGGTTTTCGTCGTGGAATTTCTGGGTGGTGTAGAGCACGTTGAACGTGGCCTGGCCGCCGAGCACGTCGTACGAGCTCAGCACTTTATGCACGTTTGGGTTTTCCAGTTCCTGATACTGGAACGGCGGGCTGGAGAAGTGCGCGCTGATCTCCGAACCGCCCGCAATCAACGCCGAAGTGGCATCAGGGTGCGGCAGGCTGACGGAGATGTTGTCGAACTTCTTGTAGTTGTCGTTACCGAACAGCTTGGCGGTTTCGATCTGCAGGGTGCGGGACTGGAAGCCCACGCCGGCTGCCGGGACGGCAATACGGTCTTTGTCGGTGAAGTCGTTGAGGGTCTTCACATCAGGCTTGTTGCTGAGCAGGTAGTTGGGCATCGAACCCAACGAAGCGATCGCCTTGACGTTCTGCTTGCCCTTGGTGCGGTCCCAGATGGTCAGCATCGGCGGTACGCCTGCCGACACCACGTCCAGGGCACCTGCCAGCAGCGCTTCGTTCATCGCGGTGGCGCCGGAAATGCTGTTCCAGTCGACCTTGATGTCGATGCCCTCTTCCTTGCCGTGCTTCTCGATCAGTTTCTGCTGTTGCACCACGTCGAGAATCAGATAACCGATACCGAATTGCTGGGCAATGCTGATCTTGCCTTCTGCATGAGCACTACTGCTCAGCAGCGCGCCAGCCAGACCCAATGTGACCGCCAGTGCAGTCAGCACTTGTGGGAGCGAGCCTGCTCGCGAATGTTTGGTATGCCCCATGAAATCCTCACAAAGAAAGCGAAAGTGTTGGATAGCTGAAAGACCACATGCCCGGTCCTTCAGCGCATTTCTTTTTTATGGTCTGCTCAGCGCTGCATGCCCCAACGTTTGACGGTCAGGCGCTCGACATTGCTGAACAGCAGGTTTTCCACCAGCAGACCGATGATGATCACGGCCGCGAGGCCTGCGAACACTTTGTCGGTGTACAGCTCATTGCGGTTCTGGAAGATGTACCAGCCCAGACCGCCCTTGCCCGACGACGCGCCAAACACCAGCTCGGCGGCGATCAGGGTGCGCCAGGCGAATGCCCAACCGATTTTCAGGCCCGCCAGAATCGACGGCAGCGCCGCAGGAATCAGGATGTACCAGACGAACCGCAGGCCCTTCAGACCATAATTGCGACCGGCCATGCGCTGGGTTTCGGAAACCCCGAGAAAGCCTGCGTAGGTGTTCAACGCCAGCGCCCACAGCACCGAATGCACCAGCACGAAGATCAGGCTGTTTTCCCCAAGGCCAAACCACAGCAACGACAGCGGCAGCAGCGCAATGGCCGGGAGCGGGTTGAACATCGCGGTCAGTGTGCCGAGCAGATCGCGACCCAGCTGAGTCGACACGGCAAGCGTGGTCAGACCGAATGCCAGGACGATGCCGATCAGGTAGCCCTTGACCAGCACGGTCAGGGAAATCCACACCTTGGTCAGCAGCTCGCCGGTGACGATGCCGTCGATGAAAGCCTTGGTGGTATCGAGGAAGCTGGGCAGCAACAGGTCGTTACCCTGAATGCGCGCAGCGATTTCCCAGATCACCGCCAGGGCGATCAGGATCACGGTCTTGCGCACCCAACTCAGCTGCCAGATGCGTTGCGCGAGAGCAATATCGCGGGCCAGGTCTTCCTGAGTGAAAGGCTCCAGCGCGACTTCGTATTCCTCGCGGATGGGGGGTGAAAGGCTCATGGTGTTGGTCTCTCTGAGTCAGCGCCGGTCCCCTGTAGGAGCCGGCTTGCTGGCGAAGGCGTAGTGTCATTCACCACCGCAGCGTCAGATAGGCGCCTTCGCAAGGTGGAGCGCCACCCGGCGGTTCCTGCAAAAGGCGCGTTCAATCCGGGCGTTCGGTAGTGTTCAATTCGTGTATCCGGTGCGCGCGATCAGTAAGCGATACGAACATCCTGAAACCGCAAATCCTGCTCGACCGCAGGCGCTTCGCCTTCGTCGAACAGCAGCCGGTGGATGCGCTGCGCGGAGGCCTGGAAATCCACGCCGCCGAGGCTTTTCAGGTCGTATTGATGGCTGTTGATCTCGGCACGCACGCGCCCCGGATGCGGAGACAGCAACAGAATCCGGTTGCCCACCACCAGCGCTTCTTCAATGGAGTGGGTGACGAACAGCAGCGTAAACCGTACCTCTTCCCACAACTCCAGCAGCTCTTCCTGCATCTTGCGGCGGGTCAGGGCATCGAGCGCGGCGAACGGCTCGTCCATGAGCAGGATTTTCGGCTGCATCGCCAGCGCACGGGCAATCGCTACCCGCGCCTTCATGCCGCCGGACAAGGTGTGCGGATACGCATTGGCAAACGCGCTCAGTCCGACCTTTTCCAGATAGTGCCGCGCGCGCTCTTCGGCTTCACGACGCTTGAGCGTGCGCGACGCCAGCAGCGGGAACATGACGTTCTCGATCACCGTCTTCCAGGGCGGTAGTTGATCGAATTCCTGAAACACGACGATCCGGTCCGGCCCCGGTTCCTTGACCTGCTGACCGGCCAGACGAATCTGCCCTTCGCTGGGTGTGATAAAGCCGGCAACCGCCTTGAGCAGCGTCGACTTGCCGCAACCCGATGGGCCGAGTAGGACGAAGCGGTCAGCCGGATCGACTTCGAAACTGACTTGATGAGTAGCCCGCACCACGCGTTCCGGCGTGCGGTATTCAAGGCTTACGCCCTGGACTTGCAATAGCGCTTCAGCGGTAGGCTGATTGGCCTGTTGCGCGTTTGAGCGATCGCTAGCCGTGTGGCTTTGCAGAACAGCATTCATGGAACGGGGCTCCTTAATTCAGGGCAGAGATCAGTGCATGAATCAGAACGGAGCATCGCCCTGGATGGTGGTGCGGTGTAGACGACGACGCAGATGATCGGGCGTGCCGCCTGCCAGGTGAATCAGGGAGCGGTTGTCCCAGAACACCATGTCGTTTTCCTGCCATTTGTGGCGGTAAACGTTTTCCGGACGCACGCTGTGCGCGTAGAGCTCATTGAGGATCGCGCGGCTTTCGTCTTCAGGAATGCCAACGATGTGCGTGGTGAAGCCTTCGCTGACGAACAGCGCCTTACGACCGTTTTCCGGGTGCGTGCGCACGACCGGGTGGCTGACCACAGCGACCTGCGCCAACTGTTCGGCGCTGAGGGTCGGACGCCAGTTCTCGGCATTGCGACCATCGCGATAACGCGAGGTGTAGCTGTGCACGGCGTTGCGACCTTCGACGGCCTTGCGCAGATGCTCAGGCAAGGTTTCCCAAGCCTGGTGCATGTCGGCGAACAGCGTGTCGCCGCCTTCGCTTGGAAGCTCCTGGGCGTAGAGCATCGAGCCCAGGCTCGGCAGTTCCTTGTAGGACAGATCCGAGTGCCAATACTTACCCGCATCACCCAGGCCGACCGGCTGGCCGTTCTCGACGATGTTGGAGACGATCAGGATCTCCGGATGACCGGCGAGCAGGAACTGCTTGAGTACGTGAATCTGCAACACGCCGAACCGGCGACTGAAATCGATCTGCTGCTGCGGGGTGATCTGCTGATCACGGAACACGACAACGTGGTGATCCAGATGCGCGCGATGTACGCGCGCGAAGTCTGCGTCATTGAGCGGACGGGACAGGTCAAGCCCGACGATTTCAGCGCCCACCTTTTCGGTGAATGGACGCACATCGAACTGCTGATCCGGCGCTTGCGCGGACGTGGAAGCTTGGGAGGCTGCTGGCATGAGAACTCCGAGTCCAGAAATAGGCGTGACTGAGAACACGGAACTTTATAGATATAAGAAGGGAAATTTAAATATCGATACAGCATATGGATAGCGCCGAATGTGCTAGCGCCGGCCCGATGCCAGCATTGGTAAGCGTGCAGATACCAAATTCTTATCTTCGGACACGAACCCACGGCGCAAGATTACGGTCTATTTCAGGGGTTACGGCCAGTAGCCACAGGCAAACGAATGATCGCAGGGACAGGAAACCCAGAGGATTGAACATGCCGGTACGATGCAGCAAATCCGACCAGTCGCACGAAAAAATGCACGAAGGCAACGTAAAACTGCTCATCGCCCTGTGCCGTGCATTGGACACAGACGCAAAAACGCCGACGCATGTACGAGCCGTCGGCGTGAAAAACGTATGCGGTGATCCCGAACGCTGCAGCAACTGTGGGAGCGAATTTATTCGCGAGAGGTTCGTGAGGCCGACAAATTTCTATCGTCTGGCCCACTTTTCGCGAATGAATTCGCTCCCACAGGTTGACCGTCAACCCTGAATCAGCCCAATCCCTTCAATCAGAACGCTGGCAATACCGCGCCGTCGTACTTCTTGTTGATGAAGTCTTTGACTTCCTGACTGGTCAGCGCCTTCGACAGCTTTTCGATAGCGTCAGTGTGGGCGTTGTCGGTGCGGGTAACCAGGAAGTTCACGTACGGCGAATCAGCACCTTCGATGATCAACGCGTCTTTCTTCGGATTCAGCTTGGCTTCCAGCGCGTAGTTGGTGTTGATAAGGTCCAGGTCGACCTGATCCAGAGCGCGCGGTAGCAGAGCCGATTCCAGCTCGCGGAATTTCAGTTTTTTCGGGTTGGTGGCGATGTCTTTCGGGGTCGCCAGGGCGTTGGTCGGGTCTTTCAGGGTAATCAGACCGTTCTTTTGCAGGAGAAGCAGAGCACGACCGGCGTTGCTGCCTTCGTTAGGAATGGCGACGGTTGCGCCCTCGGGCAGTTGGTCGATGGACTTCCACTTCTTGGAGTAGCCGCCGAATGGCTCTACGTGGACGCCGACGCCGGTCACCAGCGTGGCACCTTTACCTTTGTTGAAGCCGTCCAGATAAGGTTTGGTCTGGAAGTAGTTGGCGTCCAGACGTTTCTCGTTCAGCTGCACGTTTGGCTGTACGTAGTCGGTGAAAACCTTGATTTCCAGATCCACGCCTTCTTTGGCCAGTTCAGGCTTGATCAGCTCCAGGATCTCGGCGTGCGGCACGGCAGTCGCGCCGACGACCAGTTTCTCTGCGGCTTGGGCCGCGTTGATGCCGATGGAGAGGGCAGCCGCCAGTGCGGTGAACAACAACGTCTTTTTCATGCGATGTCCTTAGAAAAAATTCTGGTCGCCTTGTGAGCAACTTTGTCTAGATGCCGCGGGTAACGACCCTCGCAGGGTGGCGGCTGAAGCGGACATTACCCAGATTTTTTATTCCGAGACAATACTTTTTATGCGGGTGGTTATTCTTTTTGGTTCTCAGGAGGCATTTAGCCAGTAGAGCAATGTCAGCGAAGGCTCTAAACCGCAGTCTTGCTGCCAATGCGACTTACTGGCGGGCAGGAAAATTCAGATGTTCCGGCAAGATTTCCGCTCCGCTACTCACCAGCAACGCGAAGTGAATGACATTCTCCAGCTCCCGCGTATTTCCCGGCCAGTAATGCGCCTCCAGTAGCTTTTGCGCAGCCTCGCTGATTAAAGGCATCTCGAAATCCAGGCGCTGGCTGTAGATCCCCAGGAAATACTCGGCAAGCGGCAAGATATTGCCCGGCTGTTCTCGCAATGCCGGCAGATCCAGTCGACCCTCACTCAGGTAACGATAAAGCCGTTCGTGAAATTTCCCGGCGGCCACGGCCAGACGCAGATCGATACTGGTCGCAGCCACCAACCGCACATCCACCGGGCTTGGCTGCGACGCGCCTACGCGGGTGACTTCGTGATTTTCCAGAGCCGAGAGCAGTTTGATTTGGATCGACAAGGGTAAGTCGGCGATTTCATCAAGATACAACGTCCCGCCTGTGGCAGAGCCGAACCAGCCGGCGCGACTGCTCGCCGAGCCGCTGTGGGCGCCAGGGGCATAGCCGAACAGTTCGGCGTCGGCGTAAGTCGGACTGATCGCGCCGCAGTTCACCGAAACGAACAGCCCCGAACGATCACTGCCGCGATGAATATGCCGGGCCAGCAACTCTTTACCGGTGCCCGGTTCGCCACGAATCAGCACGGGCAGTTCCCGGGGTGCGAGTTGCTCCATTTCTTCACGCAGGCGTCGGGAGCGCGGGTCGAAGAACACCAGCGCCTTGGCACGAATGCTCAGAGGGCTTTTTTCGGCGTCGGGAAAGGTCAGCAGAGGCTGGCTGAACGGCTGTTGCGGGGTAACAGAGTGACTCATGGCAGGCTCCCGCCCAAGCCATCATTGCCTGAGCGTTAAAAAAAAGGCCGCAGCGCCTGTCGGTTCACTGCGGCGAAAGAAATCGTGAACGGCGTGTTGTTCAACGCGACCACAGCCGCGCAACATCGCTTCATGCGCGGCGGCGTGTGAGTTGTTCGATGCGGCCTTGCAAGCGATACAGATAAGCGAAACCCTGCTCCCAGCGTTGGTGGCCGGATTTGACGTTGATGTGGCCAGCGCCGCTCAGGATGCCGATCTCGGCGCCCCAGTTGCGGGCCATTTCCATCGCCCGCAAAGCGCTGACGGCGGAGTCGTTATCGGAACTGACCACCTGCGCCGGGAACGGCAGCAGGTGCTCTGGAATAGGCGCAAAGTTACGAATCGCTGGCGGGCAGTTCGGGCGTTCGACATCGGCAGGCGCTACCAGCAACGCACCACGAACCTGGCGCAGGGTTTCCAGCGGGGCCAACTGCGCCCAGTGCGCGACCGTCACGCAGCCGAGGCTGTGCGCAATCAGGATCACCGGCGAGCTGTCGGCAGCGATAACCCGTTGCAATTCGCCCACCCAGTCTTCGCGACGAGGTTTGAACCAGTCGGCCTGTTCCACGCGCACGCTGTTGGGCAGGCTGTTCTGCCAATGGGTTTGCCAATGGTCTTCGGCAGATCCTTGCCAGCCTGGCACGATCAGGTAACGGATCGATTCGTTATGCATGGCCTTCGCCTCCTGCATTTTTTGCGTTCATGGCGGCGAGTATAGGGACGGGACATATATTCGAAAAAGAATAAGAAGATATTTATTAATAGCTCAAAAACATATGCCGCAATCTCGGGCGATAGCGCATTCAAAAAAGAGGGCCACCCCCTGCCTTAAGGAGTAGCCCTGATAAATTGCGCTGTCTGCCCCCAGCTCGCCGGGGATGAGCAGAGAATACGGAGGAGTTGTTACAGAATTTTTTATGGGAAAGGATTTCTGCGGCCGTTGCCTATCACTGCCGGAAACATCGGACCTGTGGGGGCGAATTCATTTGCGATGCGGTAGTCCATCCGACGGATGATGTATGGGATGCACCATCTCTTCGCGAATGAATTCGCTCCCACAGATTCAACCGCGTGATGGCTGAGACAGGGGATCACCTTCAACTACAGCTATACGCTCAAACCGATTGGCCCGCCCAAACGTCCCGAAATCATTGAAGCGCACCCCCATTTCGGCCATGACCTCATGCGCCACCGGCGCCGTCATCTGGCGGATGTAGAACGGTTCTTTCACCACGAAATGATGAATGCCATGAGTGCTTCCGAAATTGAAGCAGAACGCCTGCAGCGGCCACAGCCACCAAGGATTGAGCACCTGAGTCTGCTGCATGACATTGCCCGGCTCGACATCACCGTAGTAATGCATGTTCGAGCTGACGAAATGCAGGCAAAAGGTGCGCAGCACGTTGGGGCCGATCAGCACCACTACCGCAACGTTGATCACGTGCATGACGGCCAGCGTGCTCGTCGACCAATCCACCGTCGTGCCCATCAGGCTGGCGATGCCATTGGCGGCGTGAAAGCCGAGAAACACATACCACGCGCCCCAGTTGAGAAGCGCCAGCGGTGCATAAACGCGCAGAGTGCGCTTGAGGATGCTGAATTTGTGCGCCCAGGTTTTCGCCCGCAGCATGCGAATCAGCGACGACATGACGTTGTCGCCCACCATCAACAATCGGGCGATGCCCCATGGCTCGCCATTGGTGATCGCGCGCTCTTCCATGTCGGCTTCGGTGCCGGAGACCTTGTGATGATTGAGATGCAGATGCCGACGAATCCACGGGTTTATGGTGCTCGGACGGGCCATCCACACCAGCGCCAGCATCAGATTGTGCGGCACACGCCGTTTGCGGAAGTACATGCTGTGAATCAGATCGTGCTCCAGCTCGTGGGTGAGCGAGGCGAAGAAAGCGTTCAGCAGTAAACATACCCACCAGGCCATGTAACCCCCGAGATAGAGGGCTGCGCTGCCGATCATTCCGGCCAGGGCAAACAGCAGAATGCCGACCCCGATCGCGTCCTGATGCGCAAGGATCGGATAGCGTTGACGCAGGGCATTGCCATGAGCCATAACCACGGCGCGAATATGGGCTGATCGCTGTTGTGCATTCAGTCCGGCAGCGCTTGCAGAAGTGTCGTGCATGCTTCCATTCTCCGGTCTTATGATGATGAAAAACGTGGTTCCACTTTGCCGTGCGGAGCGTTAAACCGCGCGACCGTGGACGCCAACCTGTTGACCGGAAGCGCCAATCTATATGTCTGGGCCGAGCATTCTCGCCAGCTGGACCCGCGCCCTGCGCAAGCAACTCGACGCCCTTGGGCTCGACAGTCTCGCGTTGAGTCAGGCTGCGGGTCTTGATCCGCAATTGATGGATGATCCCAACGCGCGCTATCCGGTAACAGTCACCACGCGTCTGTGGCAGTTGGCGGTGGAGGCCAGCGGCGACCCGGCATTGGGTTTGCGGGTTTCGCGCTTCGTCAGCCCGACGACGTTTCATGCGCTCGGTTACGCGCTGGTGGCCAGTGGTTCTTTGCGTGAGGTGTTCGAGCGCATCGTGCGTTATCACCCGGTGGTCAGCGATGCGCTGGACCTGAGCTTCGAGCGGGTTGGCGACTGTTATGAGTTTCGTTTTCGGGTGCCCGATGGCGCACCGATGCCCGCCAACGAGGCCATGGATGCCTTCGCGGCGATCTACGTGCGAACCTGCCGCAACCGATTGGGCCGCCATTACGCGCCGCTTGCGGTGCATCTGATTCGTCCGCAGCCCGCGGACCCCAAGCCCTGGCACGACGTGTTTCGTGCACCGCTGTTCTTCAGCGCGGCGGAAAACCTGCTGGTCTTCGCATGTGCCGACTTCGACAGTCACCTGGACGACGCCAACCCCGAACTCGCCCAGCACAACGAAACGGTGCTCGATCGCGCGCTGGAAAAGCTCAGCCCACTGACCTGGGAACGCAAGGTGCGGGGCGCAATCGAAGCCCAGTTGCCCGAGGGCGAACCTTCTGCGGATCGTATCGCTCAACACTTGCATCTGAGCCTGCGCAGCCTGCAACGGCATCTGGCCGATGAAGGCTGCAGCTACGATCTATTGCTCAATCAGTGTCGACAGAATCTAGCGCTGCAGCACATGCGCGACCCCGGCAGTTCGCTCAGCGAAATCGCTTATCTGCTGGGCTTTGCCGACACCAGTAGCTTCAGCCGCGCGTTCAAGCGCTGGACCGGCATGACCCCCAGCCAGTATCGGGATGGGATGCTTCGCTGAAGGTAATTCGCGGCCCGCTAACGCAGGTCCCTGTAGCGGCGGCTTGCCAGCGGGAGACGGCGTGTCTTCTCATCTCCTCAACAGACACACCGCGCCGCTGGCAAGCCATGCTGCTACAGCTGAACTGCGCCACTAATACCTGTTCGACGCAGCTCGTCGATTCAACACACTGATGCAATCGTGATCGCGGCAATCACACGTCGTCATGCGCTCAGTTGCGTCAGCCGGTGGCGCGCGGTCCTACGCAGCTTGTCAATGTCCAGCACGCTGATGAAATCATGGTCTCTGCGAATGATCCTGCGTTCGGCGAACTGCCCAAGCACGCGGTCGACCACTTCGGGCGCCAGGCCCAGACACCGTTTGGATGCCAGCTCGTGGACCGAGACGATGCGCACCGAACGGTCGATCTCGCCATAGCCCTCGGAAAGCATCAACAGGCGAAACGCCACGCGCTCATCGGTCGGCAGCAAAGTCATTTGATCGAGCTGCGGAACGCCCGAGCCCAACTTGCGCGCCAGCAATTCACCGAACCAGCGCCAGTATCGCGGGTTCTGTTCCAGGATTTGATTGAGCGGCGCCTGAGGCATCTGCAGCAGGATGACCTGATCTTCGGCGTAGACGTCGTGCCGTCGCGGGCGGTCGTCGAACAATGACACCTCCCCGAACCAGTAAGGCCGCATTGAGGTTGACTGCGGGGCGAGCCATTGGCGTTGCTGTTTGATCTCGCCGAAGCGGATGGAGCCTGCGAGCAGCGCGTACAGGCCGCACGCAGGCTCGCCGCGTTTGAGGATCAACTTGCCGGGTGTGACCCGCCGCTGCCGCATGCCCAGGAGCAGGCTATCCTGCAGGGAAGCGGGTAAATCGTTGAACCAGTGATCGTTGATCAACCACGAGCGCCATTGCGTTCCATTCGTCACGTGAATCTCCTTTTTCTTGTTGGCGATTTGTTGCAGGCTGAGCCAACCGCTGGGCCCCGCCGAAAAAACCAGCGGCATGATCCACGCAACAAGGGAGGAATAACAATGAAAAACCTCATCGATCATCTCAGCCAATACGCGGCTTACCACCGTGATACCCGAAATATCGTTACCCACTTCGTCGGCATTCCGCTGATCGTATTGGCCGTGTCCGTGCTGCTCTCGCGGCCTGGCTGGAGCAGTTGGTCATTGAGCGAGCTGTGGCTTTCACCGGCCCTGCTCGCGACTGTCGCGGCCACGCTGTTCTATCTGCGACTCGACAGGCCGTTCGGCATCGCCATGGGTATCGTGTTGGTGTTTTTCCTGTGGATCGGCGCACACCTGGCGCAACAGAGCACGCTGGTATGGCTCGGCTCAGGCGTCGGGCTATTTGTCGTAGGCTGGGTGATTCAGTTCGTCGGTCATTATTACGAAGGCCGCAAGCCGGCGTTCGTCGACGACCTCACAGGCCTGATCATCGGCCCGCTGTTCGTGGTGGCGGAAGCGGCGTTTTTGCTAGGGATGAGAAAGAAGTTGCAGAACAGCATCGAGGGCAAGGTGGGGCGTACGCATAAGCGGAACACGAAGAAAGCCGCTGTCTAGTGAATCCGCTTCTGTCGGCGAAGCAGCCGGCTTGCTGGCAAAAGCAGTGTTTCAGTCACCATAAATGTCGACTGTCACGATGCATTCGCCAGCAAGCTCGCTCCTACAAGGTTGCGCGCTCGATCGGGCTTGGGATCAAACGTTTTCAACTTTCTGCCAGACCTTCGGCATGAAGAACAACGTCTCCCCGCGCGCCAGGCCGATCAGGCTGTCGTGGTCCTTCACCACTTCGGCCTCGATCAGATCCGGCTGACCTTCGACTTTCAAAGTCACGCGAGTGGTCGCGCCCAACGGGCGGATGTCGCGGACTTCAGCGGCGTGATGCCCTTCCACCTCATGGCGCGACAACGACACCTCATGAGGACGGAACAACACATGGTTGTCCTCGCCCAGATGCAGGCGGTTGGAGTCGCCGAGGAAGTGATAGACGAAATCGCTGGCCGGGTTCTCATAGACCTCACCCGGTGAGCCGATCTGCTCGATCACGCCCTTGTTCATCACCACGATACGATCAGCGACTTCCATCGCCTCTTCCTGGTCGTGGGTCACGAATACAGAGGTCAGGTTGATGTCTTCGTGCAGCCGCGCCAGCCAGCGACGCAGCTCCTTGCGCACCTTGGCGTCGAGTGCACCGAATGGCTCGTCCAGCAGCAACACTTTCGGCTCCACGGCCAGTGCGCGAGCCAGGGCGATACGCTGACGCTGACCGCCGGACAACTGCTCCGGATAGCGGTCGGCCAGCCAATCCAGCTGCACCATGTTCAACAGCTCGTGCACTTTCACGGCGATCTGGGATTCGTTCGGACGCTGGTTCTTCGGCTTCATGCGCAGGCCAAAGGCAACGTTGTCGAACACCGTCATGTGGCGGAACAGGGCGTAGTGCTGAAACACGAACCCGACATTGCGATCGCGCACATCGTGGCCGGAAACATCTTCTCCGTGGAACACGATGTTGCCTTGATCGGGAGTTTCCAGCCCGGCAATGATGCGCAGCAAGGTCGTTTTGCCGCAGCCTGAGGGGCCGAGCAAAGCCACCAGCTCGCCACTCTGGATGTCCAGATTGATGCTGTTGAGGGCCTTGAAAGCGTTGAAATTCTTGCTGACGTTACGGACTTCGATCGACATGGATTATTCCTCCGCCGCGCTTTGGCGCAGACGGCTAATGCGCGCTTCGCTCCACTGCTTGAGCAGCAGGATGAACAGCGCAAGGATCAATAACAGGCTCGCCACGGCAAATGCAGCCACGTGGTTGTACTCGTTGTAGAGAATCTCGACATGCAGCGGCAGGGTGTTGGTCACGCCGCGAATGTGGCCGGACACCACCGACACCGCGCCGAACTCGCCCATCGCCCGCGCGGTACATAGCACCACGCCGTAGATCAGGCCCCATTTGATGTTCGGCACGGTCACATGCCAGAACATCTGCCAGCCATTGGCGCCCAGCAGCCGTGCGGCCTCTTCTTCCTGCGTGCCCTGCTCCTGCATCAGCGGGATCAACTCACGGGCCACGAACGGCACGGTCACGAAGATTGTCGCCAGCACGATACCCGGCAGCGCGAAAACGATCTGAATGTCGTGATCCTGCAACCACGGCCCGAAAATGCCACGGGCGCCAAACATCAGGATGTAGACCAGACCGGCGATCACCGGCGAGACCGAGAATGGCAGGTCGATCAACGTCACCAGAACTGCTTTGCCACGGAACGAGTACTTGCTCACACACCAGGCCGCCGCGACACCGAACACAACGTTCAAAGGCACGGAGATCAGCACCGCATACACGGTGAGCTTGAGTGCCGACAAGGCATCAGGCTCAAGGATCGCCGTGAAGAAGCCGCCCAGACCGTTTTTCAGGCCCTGACTGACGACCACGAACAGCGGTAACAACAAAAACAACGCAAAGACCAGCCACGCAAGACCGATCAGAATGCGCCTCGACACCGCACTGCCACGGCGGGCAGCGTTGGCGGAGGAAGCGGCAATAAGCGATGGACCCGACATAAGTGCGCCTCCTCAGTTAGGGGTTTCGATGCGTCGCTGCAGCAAGTTGATCAGCAGCAACAGAATGAACGACACCACCAGCATCATCACACCGATGGCCGTGGCGCCCGCGTAGTCGTATTGATCGAGCTTGACCATGATCAGCAGCGGCAGGATTTCGGTTTTCATCGGCATGTTGCCGGCAATGAAGATTACCGATCCGTACTCACCTACGCCACGGGCGAACGCCAGTGCGAAACCGGTCAGCCAGGCTGGCAGCAACGCGGGAACGAGAATGTAGCGGAACACCTGGATCGGCCTTGCGCCAAGACACGCCGCGGCTTCTTCGACTTCACGGGGAATATCGGCCAATACCGGCTGCACCGTGCGCACCACGAACGGCATGGTTACGAAGGTCAGGGCCAGGGTGATGCCGAAAGGCGTATAGGCGATCTTGATGCCGAGGTCCGTGGCGAACTGTCCGACCAGGCCCGCTGGTGTGTACAGCGCAGTCAGCGCGATACCGGCGACAGCGGTGGGCAGTGCGAACGGCAGATCGATCATCGCGTCGATGATCTTGCGCCCCGGGAAGGTGTAGCGCACCAAGACCCAGGCCAGCAGCGTCCCGATGATGCCGTTGATGATCGCCGCATAGAACGCCGTGCCGAAGCTCAACCTGAGTGCGGCGAGCACGCGGGGTGCGGTGACGATATTCCAGAACTGCGCGGCGCTCAGCTGGGAGGCATGGATGAACATGGCCGCAAGCGGTATCAGCACAATCAAGCTGAGGTACACCAAGGTGTAGCCCAGCGTCAGCCCGAAGCCGGGTATGACGGGGGATATGCGTCGAGACATAAAGGTCCTTGGTTAACACACGTAACCCGGAGCAAGTCCGGGTCGTTTGGTTCCGATGTAGGCGCGGCGAAATCTAGCAGAAAATACAACCGGTGCCGCAGCGCCTTATTGTCTATCAAGCGTCCTGCAAACACCGATCTGTAGCAGTACGGTTTGCCGCCGGTAGCGATCTTTCGAATGTCGCCGCCGGCAAGCCGTGCTGTTACAGGGAGTGCTGCGCGGTAGCATCCCGGCTAATGGCAATCCTCCACCGATTTACTTCGGAATGTAGATCTGGTCGAAGATGCCACCGTCGTCGAAGAATTTAGGCTGTGCTTCCTTCCAGCCGCCGAAGTCCTTGTCGATGGTCACCAGATCCAGTTTCGGGAACTGCTTCTCGTACTTGGCCGCGATTTCCTTGTCGCGAGGACGGTAAAAGTTTTTGGCGGCGATTTCCTGGCCTTCCTTGCTGTAGAGATGCTTCAGGTATTCGGTAGCAATTTCCGTAGTACCGTGCTTCTCGGCATTCTTCTCGACGACCGCCACTGGTGGCTCCGCCAAGATCGACAGCGAAGGTACGACGATGTCGAACTTGTCAGCACCACCGTCTTCTTTCAGAGACAGGAACGCTTCGTTCTCCCAGGCCAGCAGCACGTCGCCCAAGCCATTGTTGGTAAAGCTGATGGTTGCGCCGCGCGCACCGGTATCCAGCACCGGAACGTGCTCGAACAGCGTTTTGATGTACTCCTTGGCCTTGGCTTCGTCACCACCGTTGGCTTTCAGGCCGTAGGCATAGGCTGCCAAAAAGTTCCAGCGAGCACCGCCGGAGGTCTTCGGGTTTGGCGTGATGACTGCAACGTCTTTTTTGACCAGGTCGGCCCAGTCATGGATGCCTTTAGGGTTGCCCTTGCGCACCAGGAACACGATGGTCGAGGTGTACGGGGTGCTGGCGTCCGGCAATTTGGTCTGCCAGTTTTCAGGGATGGATTTGCCCAGCTTCGAGATTTCGTCGATATCACCGGCCAGGGCCAGGGTCACTACGTCAGCTGGCGAGCCATCGATGACCGAACGGCCTTGCTTGCCCGAGCCGCCATGGGACTGGTTGATCTTGACGGTGTCGCCAGGATGGGATTTTTTCCAGAAGTTGACGAATTCGGCGTTGTAGTCCTGATACAGCTCGCGGGTCGGGTCATAGGACACGTTCAGCAGAGTGAAATCCTTTGCAACAGCGGAACCGGCAAACACGGCGCTGGCGAGCGCAGCCAGTGCGTAACGACGAATGGACATGAATCAAGCTCCTGGAATTATGTGTTGTTGGTTTTTCTAGTTTTGATTTTGGTGCTGCGAAAACCGAATCGGGTATCTCGCCTGTGTCAGCTCGGCCGAGCGGCGTTCCGTTTGCCGACGGTATCGATCTCAAACGCAACCGCTGGCAAGCCGGACCGCTACAGGTGAACGACGCTCAACCCTGCTGTTTGCCCGGATTCTGCAAACGGAATTTTTCCTTGCGCTCGATCTGCACCACTTGCGCGTTATGCACCGTGATTTCAACCGCGCCAAAACGCAGGTCACGCAGAGCGCTCTGAATTTCTCGCAGAATGCTTGCTTCGTCCTGGCCATCGACGCTACGTAGGGATGCGCTCATTATCGTGCTCCTTGAAAGAGTTGCCCGCAGCGGCGGTGGGAAGGCGGCTGCTCATGGCGTAGGGGGGATATTAGAGAGGCGGGGTTATTCTTAAAAATACTATTTAAGAATGCAGATATAACCAAAATGAATTTAGTTGATTTGAAAGGCATTCGACATGCCCAAGGCTCACGTCTTACCTCAGTGGGAGCGAATTCATTCGCGATGCGCCGGCGCCTCCGACACATGTATTTCGTCTGTCACATTTTTCGCAAACGAATTCGTTCTCACGGCTTCAATCGCGCACATCAGCAACCCATGGCGTTGGAAAGATCGGCGCATGTTGCCAATCGATCTGCCCCGCAGGCATCGGCCGAGCGAACCAGTAGCCTTGGCCCAGCTCACAATGGTTGTGCAGCAGGAAACCCGCCTGATCGGCATGCTCGATCCCTTCGGCCAGTACCCGCATGCCCATCGCTTGCGCCAAGGCAATGATCGCCCGGACGATAGCGATGTCGTCATCATCCTCTGGCAAGCCTGAGACGAACCCCTGATCGATCTTCAACTTTTGCACCGGCATGCGCTTTAGCCGCAACAGCGACGAGTAACCCGTGCCGAAATCATCGATCGACAGTTTCAGGCCCAATTCGCGCAAGCGGTGCATCTGCTCTATGGCCTGTTCAGGATCATCCATGACCGCGCTTTCGGTCACCTCAAGCTCCAGATATTCCGGCGCCAGGCCGGTTTCATTCAGCACCTGCGCAACCCGGCTATCCAGATCACCCCGACTGAATAGACGACTGGACACATTGACCGCCACGAACGACAGCACTACCCCATTCTCAAGCCACTCATGCATCTGCCGGCAGGCCTCGGTCAGCACCCAGCGATCGATATCGTCGATCAGCCCGTTCTGCTCGGCGACGGGTATGAACTCACCCGGCGGGACCATGCCACGCTGCGGATGCTGCCAGCGCACCAGCGCCTCGACCCCTTCGATACGTCGGGTGTGCAGGTTGTGGATCGGCTGATAAAACACCCGCAACTCACCCTGCGCGATGGCCCGCCGCAGTTCGCCGGCCAACTCCACGAGGCGCTGGGCATGAGCAGTCAGCTCTTCGGTGTACAAGGCATAGCGTTCGCGGCCCTGGCTTTTGGCCAAAAATAAGGCAGCATCGGCATTGCGCAGCAGTTGCTCGGCGTTCAAGGCATCGTGGGGGAAGATGCTGATGCCGATGCTCGCAGACAGAAACAACGCTTGGCCGTCGATCACAAACGGCTCACGCAGCCCGTCCAGCACACCTTGAGCCAGCTCGGCGGCCTGTACAGCTTGTTGTGGGTTTTCGATCAACACCGCAAATTCGTCGCCACCGAGTCGGGCCAGCGTCAGGCCTTTTTCCAGCAGGTGTGTCAGCCTTTCGCCGACCGCCTTTAATACTTCGTCGCCCACGTTGTGTCCGAGGCTGTCGTTGATGTGCTTGAAGTGGTCCAGATCGATCAGCAGCAGCGCCAGATTCTGCCTGTTGCGCCGGGCATGGGTCTGCGCCTGTTCGGCCCGATCGGTGAACAACAGCCGGTTGGGCAGGCCGGTCAGCGCGTCGTAATGAGCCTGATGAGCCAGCTCGCGCTCGGAATGCTTGATGGTGGTGATGTCGGAGAACACCGCGACGAAGTGCGTGATTGCACTGCGATCATCCTTGATCGAGCGGATACTTTGCCATTGCGGATAGATTTCGCCGCTCTTGCGCCGGTTCCAGATCTCGCCGCTCCATTGCCCAGCGCCGAAAATGGTCTTGTACATGCGCTCGTAGAACTCGGGGCCGTGGCGACCGGACTTGAACTTGCTGGGGGTCAGGCCCAGCACTTCGTCCTGCTGGTAACCGGTGATTTCCATGAACGCGCGGTTCACGTGGACAATCACGCCGTTGGCATCGGTGACCAGCACCCCTTCCAGCGTGCTGTCGAAAACCGCTGCCGCCAGACGCAGACGTTGCAGGTCCTCGTCTCGCCGCTTGCCGTCCTCGATGTCCAAAAAGCCGAGCAGCCTGGATCGCGCGAGGTAGACACATAACGCGCTGACGGCCAGCCACGCATAACCACTCATCAGTTGGGCGCGGGCCAGTTGAATCGAATCTCCGATCAAAAGCGGCAGTACAAAATCCGTGAACGCCAGCCACAAAATCGACAGCAGCCCATACAACAGTGCGGTTTTGAGCGCATCTCGGGTAATCGCTGACATGGAAACCAGAAGCCTTACGAAAACACGGGATTATAGAGTAAGAAATATCCTGCGACGCTTATCTAAAACGCCGACTGGTTTTATCCGGTGGCTAAGTGATAATGCGCGCTGCCGTATCAGGATCAGCGTTCAAAGCCTCCTGCACACTTGTATGCGTTACAACCGAGGGCAACACAGCCTATGTGGAACAACGGTCTGCTCGACCTGTCCGTCTGGCAATTGGTCGCAGTCATTCTGGCGATGACGCATGTCACCATCGTCAGCGTCACAGTCTATCTCCATCGCTATTCCGCCCATCGCTCGCTGGAACTCAACGCCGGGCTCAAGCACTTTTTCCGTTTCTGGCTGTGGCTGACCACGGCGCAGAACACCCGCGAGTGGACGGCCATCCACCGCAAGCACCACGCCAAATGCGAAACCGTCGACGACCCGCACAGCCCGGTCATCAAGGGATTGTCCACTGTCCTGCGCAAAGGTGCCGAGCTTTATCGCGCTGAAGCAGAGAACCCCGAGACCCTGCGTATCTACGGCAAGAATTGCCCGGAAGACTGGATCGAGCGCAATTTGTACTCGCGCTACCCGCGTCTGGGCGTGATGATCATGGGGGCGATCGACCTGGCGCTGTTCGGCGTCATTGGCATCACCGTCTGGGCCATCCAGATGATGTGGATTCCGGTGTGGGCGGCAGGCGTGGTCAATGGTCTGGGCCACGCGATTGGCTATCGCAATTTCGAATGCCGGGATGCCGCGACCAATCTGGTGCCTTGGGGGATTCTGATTGGCGGCGAAGAGCTGCATAACAACCACCACACCTACCCCAACTCGGCCAAGCTGTCGGTCAAGCGCTGGGAGTTCGATATGGGTTGGGCCTGGATCAAACTGTTCTGCTGGTTGCGTCTGGCCAAAGTGCAGCGGGTGGCGCCCATTGCCCATCGGGTCGAAGGCAAAGGCCATGTGGACATGGACACCGCCATGGCAATCCTCAACAACCGTTTTCAAATCATGGCGCAGTATCGCAAGCTGGTGATCGCGCCGCTGGTGCAACAGGAGCTGGCCAAGGCCGATGCTTCGGTCCGCCATCAGTTCCGCCGCGCCAAGCGGCTACTCTCGCGGGAAACCAGCCTGCTGGACGACAAACATCAGGTGCGCATTCAGAACATGCTGGAACACAGTCAGGCGCTGAAAGTGATCTACGAGAAGCGTCTGGCGCTGCAGCAGATCTGGGCCAGAACCAGCAGCAACGGCCACGACATGCTGGCTGCGATCAAGGACTGGGTACACGAGGCGGAAGCCAGCGGCATTCAATCCCTGCGCGACTTTGCCGACCAGCTGAAAACCTACTCGCTACGTCCTCATCACAGCTGAGCCGTTGATCGGCGCATACCTGGGCGGGTATGCGCCGGTCGGAACTTAGTGCCACTACTCCGATCTCATAATCACCTTCGCACGATGCTGTGTGACATGTTGTGGCGTGCGCCGCACCTTATTCTGAGATGCAGTGCTCATGGACAACCAGACATCCTCAATCGAGAATCCAGCCCCCGCAGAAACCCTTCTGGCACTGATGCACGCTCAGGCGGAAGTTGCGCGTCTGAGTGAACGTGAACAACTGTTCAGTTCGTTGCTGGTGAGCGTCAACGCGGTGCTATGGGCATTCGATTGGCAGACCCAGCGCATGATCTACGTAAGCCCCGCGTATGAGCGCATTTTTGGCCGCTCGGCTGGACTGCTGCTGGCTGATTACAACGAATGGCGCGACAGCATCTACCCCGATGACCTTGATTACGCCGAGCGCAGCCTGAGTGAAGTGCTGGAAAAGGGCTCTGTCGAGGACCGTGAATATCGCATCATCCGCGCCGATGGCCAGGTGCGCTGGCTGAGCGACAAGTGCTTCGTCAGCCATCAGGCCGAGCACGGCCAGCGCCTGATCGTGGTCGGCATCGCCGAAGACATCACCGAAAAGAAACATCTGGAGGACGAACTTCAGCGGCTGGCCACCACCGACGTGCTCACCCAGAGCAGCAACCGTCGCCACTTCTTCGAATGCGCCCAGCGAGAGTTCGAGCAGGCGCGCCTGCAAGGTACGCCAATGGCGTTTCTGCTGCTCGACGTAGATGACTTCAAGCTGGTCAACGACACCTACGGTCACCAGGAAGGCGACGTGGTGCTACAACGCATTGCCGAATGCGGACGCAAGACGCTGCGCCGTGGTGATCTGTTCGGAAGGATCGGCGGTGAAGAGTTCGCTGCAGTATTCATTGGCTGCGCCCCGGACATGGCCAAGCAGATCGCCGAGCGACTGCAACGGGAAATACAACGCCTGAGCTTTCAGCGCGATGACAAGACCTTCGGCATTACCGCCAGCCAGGGTTTGACGAATCTCGGCAGTCACGATCAGAGCCTTGAAGCCCTTTTCGCCCGTGCAGATGCCGCGATGTATCAGGCCAAACGGCAGGGCAAGAACCAGATTGTGTTGGTGTAGTTATCGCGTGTACCCGGTCGACCTGTGGGAGCGAATTCATTCGCGAGAGGCCAGTAAGCCGACACGCCTTTGGCACCCGGAACATCTGTCACGAATGAATTCGCTCCCACAGGTCAGGTTTCTACGCTCGAAATCATGCCACTCATTTGTTGCGCAACCGCTCGCCAATCCATGGTGCGTACGATGAGATTTCCGTACGGGCAAAAAAACCTGCCGAAGCAGGTTTTTTTTCTGAAGATCTGGTCACATGGTGATCAATCGTGACCGACTTCATTGATGATCAGGCGATCTCAGCGAAGCACTCTTCGATGATCTTCAGACCTTTGTCCAGTTGCTCGTCTGGCGAGGTCAGCGGGACCAGCACGCGCAGCACGTTGCCGTAGGTGCCGCAAGACAGCAGGATCAGGCCCTTGTCACGCGCCTTGGCAACCACTTGCGCGACTGCAGCTGCGTTTGGCTTGTGAGTGTCACCGTTTTCGAAGCACTCGACTGCGATCATTGCGCCCAACGCACGCACTTCGCCAATGACCGGATACTTGGCTTGAATGGCGCGCAGGCCAGTGACCAAACGCTCGCCGACAGCTTTGCAACGGTCCAGCAGGTGCTCTTCCTCGAATACTTCCATGACCGCGAGAGCGGCGGCGCAAGCGATCGGGCTACCGGCGTAGGTGCCGCCCAGGCCGCCGGGCGCGATAGCGTCCATGTATTCGGCCTTGCCGCAGACACCCGCCAGCGGGAAGCCACCGGCGATGGATTTGGCGAAAGTGGTCAGGTCGGCAGTGACGCCCATCTGTTCCATGGCGAAGAAAGTACCGGTACGGCCAGCGCCGGTCTGAACTTCGTCGGCGATCAGCAGGATGCCGTGCTTGTCGCACAGTTCGCGCAGGCGAGCCATGAAGGCTTTCGGCGCGACGTAGAAACCACCTTCGCCCTGAACTGGCTCGATGATGACCGCGGCGATGTCTTTCGGCTCGGCATCGTTCTTGAAGATGCGCTCGATGCTGGCGATGGAGTCGTCAACGCTTACGCCGTGCAGCTCGTTCGGGTACAACGCGCGGAAGATGCCGCCTGGCATCAGGCCCATGCCCGCCGAGTAAGGCACGACTTTACCGGTCAGACCCAGGGTCATCATGGTGCGGCCGTGATATGCGCCGGTGAAGGCGATCACACCGGCACGGCCAGTGGCTGCGCGGGCGATCTTGACGGCGTTTTCAACGGCTTCCGAACCGGTGGTGACAAGCAGGGTTTTCTTGTCGAAGTCGCCTGGGACCTTGGCGTTGATTTTTTCGCACAGTTCGACGTAAGGCTCGTACGCCAGCACCTGGAAGCAGGTGTGGGTCAGCTTGGTCAGTTGTTCTTGAACCGCGGCGACAATTTTCGGGTGCAGGTGACCGGTGTTCAGTACCGCGATGCCACCGGCGAAGTCGATGAATTCACGACCTTCAACGTCGGTAACGGTAGCATTCTTCGCGGATTCGGCGAAGATCGGGTGAATTTGACCAACACCACGCGGGACGGCGGCTTCGCGGCGTTTCATCAGGGATGCGTTTGTTTTGCTCATGGTTTCCTCATTCACCGCCTCATAGGGCGGCGTGGTTCAAGGATCAGCGGCGGGGGTCAGCAGCGGCAGCATACGATGATCGACTGCCGCGGCCTCCTGGCCAGCAAATGGGGTTATCGGTGCTGCTGAAACCTGCGGAACGTCGCTCTCGCGCCCCGCAGGTGGAATGTCGCTGCCTTAGACGCTGAGGCAGAGGTATTTGATTTCCAGATAGTCTTCGATGCCGTACTTGGAGCCTTCACGCCCCAGGCCCGAAGCCTTCACGCCACCAAAAGGCGCGACTTCGTTGGAGATCAAGCCGGTGTTAATACCCACCATGCCGTATTCCAGAGCCTCGGCCACGCGGAACACGCGGCTCAAGTTCTGAGCGTAGAAATACGACGCCAGGCCGAATTCAGTGTCATTCGCCATGGCAATCACTTCGGCTTCGTCTTTGAAGCGGAACAGCGGTGCCAGTGGTCCGAATGTCTCCTCTTTGGCAACGGCCGAGTCTTTCGACACGTTGACCAGAATGGTCGGCTCGAAGAAGTTGCCTTCCAGGCTGTTGCCACCGCTCAGCACCTTGGCGCCTTTGCCCAGCGCATCAGCAATGTGTTCCTTGACCTTGGCAACCGCTTTTTCGTCGATCAGCGGGCCGGTGGTGGTGCCTTCAGTCAGGCCGTCGCCGACTTTCAGCTTGGCGACCGCTGCTTTCAGTTTCTCGGCGAACGCGTCGTAAACCGAATCCTGCACATAGATGCGATTGGCACAGACACAGGTCTGACCGTTGTTGCGGTATTTGGAAATGATCGCGCCATCAACGGCCTTATCCAGATCCGCGTCGTCGAACACGATGAACGGCGCGTTGCCACCCAGTTCCAGCGAAACTTTCTTGATGTCGTGGGCACATTCGGCCATCAGCTGACGACCGATATCGGTCGAACCAGTGAACGACAATTTGCGCACGATCGGGTTGCTCGTCAGTTCAGCGCCGATGTCGCCAGCGCTGCCAGTGACCACGCTGAACACGCCAGCCGGAATGCCCGCGCGCTCGGCGAGTTCAGCCAGCGCCAGAGCGGAGTAAGGCGTTTGTGAGGCCGGCTTGAGCACCATGGTGCAACCAGCTGCCAGCGCAGGACCGGCCTTACGGGTGATCATCGCTGCCGGGAAGTTCCACGGGGTGATTGCAGCGGTTACGCCGATTGGCTGTTTCAGCACGATCAGACGCTTGTCCGGCTGATGGCCAGGAATCACATCACCGTAGACACGCTTGGCTTCTTCAGAGAACCACTCGATGAAGGAGGCGGCGTAAGCAATTTCGCCCTTGGCTTCGGCCAGCGGCTTGCCCTGCTCCAGGGTCATCAGGCGACCGAGATCGTCCTGGTTTTCGATCATTAGCTCGAACCAGCGACGCAGCTTGGCGCCACGCTCTTTAGCCGTTAGCGCGCGCCAGGCTGGGAGTGCCTTGTCGGCAGCTTCGATGGCACGTCGAGTTTCAGCAGCGCCCATTTTAGGCACGGTGCCCAGCGTCTCGTTGTTCGACGGGTTGTTGACCTTGATGGTCTGGCCGTTGTCGGCATCCGCCCAGGCGCCATTGATGTACGCCTGCTGGCGGAACAACTTCGAATCTTTGAGCTGCATGTCGGCCTCCTAAACAGCACCGCGCGAGGCGGAGCGAATTATTGATTATTCAAAGGCGCCTCCGGTGAGGCTGCCGTCAGGAAAACATTCGCCGGGCCCCGCACGCACGGACTGCGGAAAGCGCGGCGATCGAGCGGGAGCGTTTGAAATCTCAAACGAATCCTAGGATCAACCACTCCAAAGGACAATAGGGTGTTCGAAAAAAAGAACAAAAGCCCTTTATTTGCGAACGCGTCCGGATCAGCGGCTTATCGTCAGGGCTACAGCGCGGCAGGGAAGAATCGTTCAATCAATGACTCATGCCGTACCCGGCTCGCATAGGCAGCGCGATCGAAGGGTTCGCCCGTACGCAAGTCATAGACAGTGCCTGCATCCGGTTTGTCCACTTCACGTAGCCGCACTCTGACGAAGTGATAGTTGGCCCCGCGAATCTCACGAACCGACTCAATGCGCAAAAAACGTCCCGGTGTGAGGACCACTTCGGCTTCCGTGGATGTCAGCGACATCGGCCCAATTGGCACGCCGCTGGTGAGCCCTTTGCCAATCAGCTCATAGACGACCGAGGTGTCGTCGAAGACATTCACGCGATCCAGCCCTTTCGTCTGCCTCGGCGCGACGAAATCACGCAGTGCGTAGGGGTTTTCGGTGAACGAGGTGATGTCAGTAGTCACCAGAACATCGCCCGGATTCAGTCGTCCATTGCGAAACTGCGTACCACCGGTCGCTCGTCCTCCACTGCCACCGCGCCACAAACGCACGGCTTCACTGCGGGGTAACTGCTCCAGAGAATCGAACAGGTCGTTCAGATAAGCTTCCACGCCATTGTCCACTTCCACGCCGTACCGGAATAAGTTGTTGGCCTGTGTCCGCTCGTCGGTGTAGGTAGCGATCAGGTCATTGTTGAAGTAATCGTCCTCGACCCAGGTAAACCATGTCCGCCCATCTTCGAGGAGATAGCGAAACTGCCTGGGGTTCTCCAGTAGAGGGTTAGTAGATGACGGGCTGGGAAAACCTGCCGTCGACAGCGTTTCGCGCTGACGTTCGAGCAACACTTGCGACAGCTCCCAGTGAAGCTCGTAGTTCGTTTGCATGTAGGTGTCCCAGAATCCCGACGCTATCGATTCGAGTTGGAGGGACGCGGTCTGTGCCGGTTGAGCGACTTCCATTGGCGTCCAGATGGTGTCAGTAACCACGCGCAGCCGGGTGGTGGGCAGGAAGGCAAAAGGATCGCTGTCATCCACCGCGAGCCAGCCATCGGCCTCCGGACTGTGTCGAACCCTAAGCGTGAGGTCATTCATTTCGATCCAGGTGGAGCCGTCATCGTCGACGCTCACGCCGTTGAGCAGACCGGGGGTGTTAACGGGTTCCGGGAGAATGCGGTTGCCATCCAGACTTTCAAGCTCCTCAGTCAGCCGCTCGGTTGGCGCCAGGGCTTGAGGCGCCATCAGCCGCTCATGGGGCGGGGCCTGAAAACGCAGTGCTTTGACACCCAGGCCCAGATCGATGATGGAAAACACCGCAGCGACCGTATCGGCCACCGTAGAGAGAATGGCTTGCGCGCGCTCGCCGACAGAGCGGGCCCGCACAGCAGCGTCGATGTCCAGCGACAGACGCGCCGCGCCGACGCCAAGCACGACCAGCCCGAGCGGCCACGCCAGCACCCCAAGGCCACCAAAGACTCCGAGAAACGCGCCAAGATAGCCACGCCAGAGCGTCTTGCGCAGCTCAGCATTGCTGACCGCCAGCGTGTGGCTGACGGCGAGGTCTCTTTTGGCCCAGTCGCGCATCTCGTTGAACAGCTCGCCAGTCACACGCCTGCCAACCCCAAAAGGCCATGCCGGCGCCTCCGGTGGGCCGATGCGACTCAATAAGCTTTTCATAGCCTGCTGATGTGCCACACTCGACTGCTGATTCGCGCGATACAGCGCATCAAACCCTTGCGGCGTACGAAGCTGACAACTGAGCCAGTGGACCAGATCGCCATGATTGTCGAAGGCGCGCGGCAGCCAATCGGTGCCAGGGCAATAAAGCACCGTTCGCCCATCCTCGGCTCGCAGGGTGATCAAATGACCGCCGCCGGTCGCTAAATAATGTCGTATGTGGAAGGCTTCGCGGGTCGTGGCGGCTTTAAGGGCTGCCAACGTCACTTCACGCGAGCCAAGCCCAAGCCAGCCGCGCAGTCGTTGCCGGTCGGTCTGGGTCAGCGCGTCCTGCCTAACAGCCTCATCGATCAGCGCAACGAAACGCAGCTTGGCGAGCAGCATGAAGTCCTCACCGTGTTCGCGCCAGAAACGTTCAGTGCGCTGGCTGAGCAACGACGCGAAATCCAACGTCCACAAATCCCCCATGACCTTGCCGGCATCGAGGTGTATTTCGTTGTGAAGCCCATACTCACGGCCACCGCTACCACGAGTGTAGAAGCCGCCGTAGACAGGCAACACGTCGGGCGCCAGCTGGAAACCGTCGTTGAAACGGTGGATGAACAGCTGAGTGAAAGTCATTGACTGCCTGGGCGCTTCGCTGTGTCGCCAGCCAGTGAACGTCGGGGCGCTGACGGCATTCTCGAACACATTCCACCACACCCGATCCGGGTCCAGGGGTTTGCCGGTGTGCTTCAGGAGATAATCCGCGGCGGTCTTGCGCGCCAACTGATAAAGGTCGGGCCATGCTTGCACGTAAGCCCGCGCCCTGGTCATCACGGCGCGGGCATCGGCCAGCGAATTCAGACTGCGCTCAAGGTGCTTGAGGTCAATCGCCATCTTGAAGGTCCTTTGCTGAATGAAAGACGTTCAAGGAAGCAGCTGAATTGCCTGGATATGCGGTACATAAATACCGCCGCGACGTCGCCGCATTGGCCTAATCTGGATGGGCACGATGGATGCCGGATCGAACGCCACAGGCACCACGCCCCACGGCGAAACAAACGGCAAGTCAATGCAATGGACGCTTTCGACCTAGATGGGTATCATGGCGCCCGCGTTGCACCTGTAGCTCAGCTGGATAGAGTACTGCCCTCCGAAGGCAGGGGTCGTGGGTTCGAATCCCGCCAGGTGCGCCATTTTTGATTTTCAGTCGCGTAAGACGCGCTGGAATCCGCTGAATTAAAAAAGCCCGCCGATGTGCGGGCTTTTTTGTTGTGGGTTGTGGCTGGTGAATTCACGATTTATCCGGCCCGCTGGCCAATGCCTAAGTCCACTTGCTCAAGACGCCCCCGTTCTTGATGCGCCAGACGACTCCGGCGGATATCGCGCCAGAGTCCGGCAACATCTATATGACCTTCATCGACGGCGCAAATCGTGGAACGTTTCATAAAGGCGGATTTTCGAATCCAGCCTGTCGATGAAATGCTCCTGCTCGGCCACGCTTAACGACGGCCAAAAATCCTGGGGCATGCTCAGGGATTTGCTGCGGTACGGCAGACCTTCCAGATACTCGCTAAGCACGCCGCTCTGAGCGAGATTGCCGCCTTTGCGCAATGCCGACGGGTCATGACTCATGTAGGCACCGGCGCTGGCAATTTCCTGAAAGAAATCCCTGGGCGAACTTCGCGTCTCGACGATCAGCTTGAGCGACTGCTGCAGGTCATTGAGCTGCAATTTGCTCAGCATCACGCACACCTCAAATGCCGGTAGACCAGGGTCGGTCAAGTCGCGGTCGGCTGTCCAGGCGCTGACCAGTTGGGGAGCGCGAACGCCCGCCTGCTGCCCGAGGAAGTCCAGGCGCATCGCATAACCAAGGGCCGCCGATTTGTTGGCCACGCTTGGAGCGGCTGAAAGCGTGGGGCCAACTTGGGGTTAATTACTACGCACCTGATGCGCCAGATCGGCAAATACCGCACCGATCTCGGAAACCCGATCACCGAACATCTGCACGTCACCGCCCGGCACCGAAACGTACAGATCGCCGATATTCGGCTTGGTGTCGGCGGTCAGGGTACGGTATTGCTGCTCGGCGAACGCATGATTCTTCTTGCCGGCCTCGGTTTTAAGGTGCAAAGCGTAGATCTTGATCTGCTTGCTCAGCGCCGCCTCCCGTACCTCGGCTTCGTTCATCTGGGTACTACTGTAGGGGTCGTTCTTGCGCAGGGATCCCGCGTCACTGACCAGCAGAATCAAGCGCCCGCCATAGCCCGCCCAGTCCATGCCGTTGATTGCTTGCATCACTCCTGCAAAGGCGTCTTCGTTGAAGGAGTGGCTGGAGACTGTAGTGGCCTTGACCTGCCGCGCCAGCTCCAGGAAACGTTGCGGATCGCGGCCCTGCTCCAGCGTGATCAGCGTCTTGCTCACGTATTCCAATCTTGGGGTTTTGGCCACGTTGTTGCGAAAACCCACCAAGCCAAAGCTGACGTTGTCCAACTCGCCCCGCTCAGCCATTTGGTTCTGCAACTTGGCGACGACATGACGTACCTGATCGATGTACGGCTGCATCGAAACCGACGTATCGACGACCAGCACTACACCCGTGCGGATCGGGGTTTGAACGGCGTCTGTGATGGTTGGCGCCCTGTCAGAACTGACGGGAGCAGGACTGACGGCAGTTGCCTCGCTGGCGGCCGCATTAGTGGCAACAGCGGTCGAAACCACGACAGATTTGTCGTCACCCGACCACCAATAGCCTCCGATGCCCAATCCAAGCGCCGCCGCGACAACTAGCAACGCCATAAAAACCGGACCTTTGCGCTGCGCGGATTTATTCGATGTGTCAAGCACCGGCGCCGCTTTGACCGGCGACACAAGGGGGATATCGGGGATTGCGATAGAGACCGGCGTCAAGCCGCGCGAATCTTCTTTAGCACTCGGCGCAGCATGCAAACTCGTTGGCGGTAACGGCAGCGGGCGAATCTGCGTTGCATCGATGTTCTCAGGTGGCAGGTCATCCAGCGCGGCGATCAGTTCGGCGGCATCGGTGAAGCGTTCGTCGCGATGCTTGGCCAGCAATTTGCTGAGTATGTGCTGGTAGCGACCATGATGAATCGGCAACTCCGGCAACGGCTCGGTCAGGTGAGCCAGTGCCGTGGAAAGCGCGTCGGTGCCGTGGTATGGCAGCTTTCCAACTAGCATTTCGTAGAGGATCACGCCCAGTGCATACAGGTCAGCACGGCCATCGATTTCCAGCCCGCGCGCCTGCTCCGGACTCATGTAATTCGGTGTGCCGATGGCAAATCCGGCATGGGTGAACTGTGTACGATCGTCCAGGGATTTGGCGATGCCGAAGTCCGACAGTACCGCCGAACCATTGGCCCGGAACAGGATATTGGCGGGCTTTACGTCACGGTGCACTAGCCCCTGCGCATGGGCGTAACCCAGCGCCGATGCGATCTGGCGGATGTAGGTCAGGCCCTGTTCGGCATTCAAGCCAGCGGCCACCCGTTCTTTGAGCGTGCCGTTAGGCAGGTATTCCATGGCCATGTAGTACAGATCGCCGACATTACCGATGTCGTGGATGGTGACCGTATGGGGGTGCGAAAGCCGCGCCAGGTTCTTGCCCTCGCGCAGGAAGCGTTCGCAAAACGTGGAATCGGCTGCTAGCGGCGCCGCCATGATCTTTAGCGCGACCTTGCGCTCCAGCGAGCGCTGTGTGGCGACATAGACGGTGGCCATGGCGCCTACGCCAATCTCGCCCTCTATATCGAATCCGGGAATCTGTATGTCCATGGTTGGGTCTTCAGCAGGTTTTGATGACGATGGCCGTAATGTTGTCGGGAGCGCCCCGGGTCAGTCCCAAATGCACGAGACTGCGAACCACCTGCCAAGGGTCGGCATGGCCCAGCACATCGCGAATTTCCTTGTCTTCGGCGGTCTTGTTCAGGCCATCGCTGCACAACAGGTAAGTATCGCCGGGCAGGATGTCGAGATTGACCATCGCCAGGTCCAGCGAGTCCTCGACCCCAACGGCGCGAGTGACAATGTTGGCGCGCGGATGCACTCGGGCTTGCGCTTCGGTGAGCAGACCGCTGTCCTGCAAATCCTGGACGTAACTGTGGTCCCGGGAGATCCCGCGCAGCTCGCCATCACGCAAGCGATAAAGGCGGCTGTCCCCGGCCCACAGGCAAACGCCCTGATCGCCGTTGACTGCCAAGACCACGACCGTGCTGCCCATCATGCTGACGCCGCGGCGATGGGTTTCTTCGCGCACCGCCGAATTCACTTCGATCAGCGCCGTACGCAGCGCGCAGGTGTAGGTCGACAGCGAATCGGCGGGCAGAACGCGGCGCAGGCTGTCTACAATCAGACTGGCGACATAATCCCCTGCCGCATGTCCGCCCATGCCATCGGCCACAGCCCACAGACCGAGTTCGGGCAACTCGAGAAAAGCGTCTTCGTTGATCAGCCGCACCATGCCTACATGGCTGTAGCTGGCGGAGCGCAATTGAGGGTTTTCAGGCAATGCGTGCATCTAGATCGAAGCTCCTTGTCCCAGCAGATAGCTGCCGAATTCGGTGGCGTCAGGCAAGCCCTGAAAACGCATCAGGCTCGGAGCGATCCGCTCGGAGCCCTTGCCCCACCACAGGCTTGCACCTTCGCAGGCCAGCTCGGCCAACTCCCGATGACGGCCGTGCGGTTCGCTTGCAAGAGTGCGCTGCAATCCGGCAAAACGACTGATCGACGCACGCGGAGCCATCGGCAGAAACCCAAGGGCTGAGATGCTTTCATCGAAGGTTGAAAAGTCCGAGGCCTGTTCAAGCGTCGACAACATCAGCGTTTCGACCTGCTCGAACCATTCATCCGGAGCGCAGACCAGCGACGCCAGCGACTGATCGGGGTCGATGGTCTGCGCGATGGTCAGCGGAAAATAGCGCCCTACCCGATCGATGCTCGGCATCAGCACGCCGATTACCGCGTCCGGGCCGCACACGCCCGCCGCCAGTAGAAAACGCCAAAGCGGGCTGACCAGATAAACGTTGAGCCAGTCCTCGCCCAGTTGCCGCTGGCTTACATGCAGCCCCGCCGCCAACCAGGTGTCCCAGGGTTGAATGAAACCTTGCGGCAGACCACGGCTGACGAAATCGCCGCGACTGGCCAATTTGCCGTAGAAACCCAGCGTCGTCATAACCGCTCCGGCAGGCTAAAACCGCTCAACGCGAGGCTCTTGAACGGATTGAACGCGCTGTTGGCGCGCAACTCATAGGAAATGCTGGCATTGTCGACCCGCAGACGCAGGTTGAAACGATCAGGCGATCGACCCGCCACCAGATCAGACTGCTCCAGCAAACGGAACCACGCCCATGGTCCGTCCAAGGTAATGCCTGATCGACCGCCGGCCCCGGGTGGCGAAATCGACAGACGCACCGCCCCGATACTGTCGGGGTTCGGCCACAGCATCGCTACCGGGCGGCTCGGGCCATGGTCGTAGCTGATCTGCTGCCCGTCGAGGTCCAGAAAGAACTGGGTGATCGACGCGTCCATCGCCACCGGCTTGAGTTCGAAACGCACGTTCGGTTGCACCCCGCCTGCGCGGAAGAACGCGTCGCGAATCGCCGCGGCACGCTGGAAAGTCTGCAATACGGAGGCATTGATCCCCAGCTTCTGCGCCGCCCCTGGCTGCCAGCGCCAGGCCGATGTAGAGGTATCGACGTAACTTTGCAGGTACTTGCGGAAGTAGTTATCCATCACCCCGCCAACGCCGAAGAACTGGCCGAAGTCATCGAGCGTTGCGTCCCGTGCGCTGCCCGGCGCCAGCGGATAGCGACCACTCAACGACTGCCGATAGACGTTCACCACGTCGCTGACCCACGCCGCATTCAGCTGATTGCGCACACCGCCCATCATCGTATTGGTGGTCGAATTGACGACCGACTTCACCAAGCCTTGCACCACTGGCGGCTCGCGATTGACATTCAGACTGACCCGGGTCGCCGCGGCACTCGCCGAGTTCTTCGCCTCGCCCAGCAATGCATCGCCGCTGGCGCCGACCATCGCGCTGACCTGCACATACAGCGCGCTCAAGTCCCCGAGCAGACCGTCGATAGCCGAGGGGTCACCTTCGCCCTTGCTGACGAAAGCGTTGAGTTCAGCGAAGTGTGCGCTGACTGGATCTTCCGTGACGGCAGGCGCAGCCGCGTTGCTGGTTTGCTCCTGATCAAGAATCAAACCCAGCCGTTGCTTGAGCTGATCGACACCGCCTTGGACCTTCCTGCCGTGCTCGGCCAGCAGTTTGTCTTCCTGCTGCAGATTGGTTTCCCTGGCGACCGCAACCAGCAGCTTTTTCAGCGGCGAGGTCGGCCCGGAAATCACCCGCAATACGTCAGCGGCCTGCGCCACGCTGGTAATGGGTACGAAGTCGATGTCAGCGAGCAGCGCATCCCACTGGCGCTGGTAATCCTGAAAGTACAGGCGACGTACATCCTCGGCGAGGCTGGCGACGTTCTGCTGATCGGCGCGATCGAGCCCCAGCACCCATTGTTCTTCAACCAGCGCGGAAGCTTGGCTGAGACTGGTGACGAGGAATGCGTCGCGATAGCCCTTGGCGGTGAAGAAACCACTCAGTGGATCGCCCAGTGACTTGCCGCTCTTGCGGGCGAACACCAGTGCGGCATCGCGTCCAGCCGCTTCGGTCACACGGAAATCAGGTACGTTTTCGAGCAGCTTCAGCCGCTTGACCCGGTCATAGACGCGCTGCGCCACCGGCAGTTGCTGCAATTGCCGACGCACGTCATCGATCAGCCGCTGGTCCAGGCGCGCCGATGGTGGATGACGTTCGAACAGAGCCTGCAGATGCTCGGCCAGCGCCTGACGCTGATCGGGCGGCAAGTCACGGGCCAGGCTCTGGTCCCAGTCCAGCGCAACCCACGCCTTGATGAAATCCGGGTCGTAGTGTTCGCTGTCTGCGAGCATCAGATACGCCTTCAGCCCTTCGTAGAGAAAGTCAGGACTGCCGCCACTGCGCAACTGTTCTTCGATACGGGTCACAAGACGCGGCGCGAACACGGCAATCAGTAGCTTGCGATACACACTGCCAGACTCGGCTTGCAGCATATCTCCCTGATACAGGCCCAGGCCTTGCGACATGCCTGGAGGCTCACTCGCCAGATTGCGTACGCCGTTGAGCAGCGGCAAAACGGCCAAAACATCTCGCTGCGTCGGACCCAGACTCTGCACGCTCTGACCAAGTGGCGCGACCTTCCGGTCGACCTGAGCGATGTACGCCTGGTTGGCGCGATAGCTGATCAGCCACAGCGTACCGACCACCAACACCGCTGTGACCGTTGCCGCCAATGCTCCGCGCGCCAGCCATTTGCGTCGACGCTCAACTTTGAGATTGACCCCCACCAGCCCGCGCTCGGCAAATGCCACGGCGGTGAACAGTTTTTCGATGAAGTAGCTGCGGCCGGTCCCGGTCAGCCGGGCCAGATGCCGGCGATCCAGATTCATGCTCTGGGCCATCGCCCCGATCAGGCGGTCGATTGGGCTGCCTTCCTGAGTGCCGCTGGTGAAATACACGCCGCGCAGCAGCGCCCGATCTTCGAACGCGTTGGGCTTGAACACGCCGTCGAGGAAGTTTTGCAACGTGTCTTTCAGCGCGCCGAATTGCTGCGGGAAGCCATAGATCAAATCACGTCGCGCCGGGTTGCGCTCTTGCTGCAAACGCTCGACTAGACGCGCATTCAGCCGCTGCTCCAGCAAGGCGAACTCGCTGAGGAAAGTTGCCAGGGGACCGTCGGCGTTCTTGTCTTCGTCGATGGCGAAAGTCATGCCCCAGACCTGCGCACGCTCTTCCTTGCTCAGGGCATCGAAAAACTCCATGAAGCCGGGCACCAGATCGAGCTTGGTCAGCTTGACGTAAATCGGGAAGCGCACGCCAAGCTGGCTGTACAACTCCTGGATTCGCGCGCGAATCGCCGCCGCGTGAGCCGCGCGTTCAGCTTCACTGCCCAGCATTAGATCGGACAGACTGATGGCAATGAACACACCGTCGATAGGACGCCGGGGCCGTTGAGTTTTCAGCAGATCGAGAAAGCCGAGCCAGGCTGCTCTGTCGACCTGGGCATGACTGTCTTGCGTGGTGTAGCGGCCAGCGGTATCGAGCAAAACTGCTTCGTCAGTGAACCACCAGTCGCAGTTGCGCGTACCGCCGACGCCACGAACCGCGCCTGCCCCCATTTGCGCAGCCAGCGGGAAATGCAGCCCGGAGTTGATCAGCGCAGTGGTCTTGCCCGAACCAGGCGGGCCGATGATCACGTACCACGGTAGCTCGTAGAGATTGCGACGCTCATCACCGCCCAGCCGGGCCTTCTTCAACAGTTTGAGTGCGTCATCCATGCGCTGGCGCAGGGTCGCCAACTCTTCAGCGGTGGCGACACTGGCGGGGTCTGGCGCCGTTTCAGCAGCCAGGCCCTCCATGACTTTCGCCGCATGCCGACGCGCTTGGATGCTGCGAAAGACTCGCCAGACTATCCACACCGCGAACAGCAGAACGATCAACGTCCAGCGCCGAGTTTCGGGCACCATCACATCCAGCACCGGGCCGATAAACCAGATGATCAGGCTCAGCGCGATAAGGCCCAGAACAGGCACGACCCAGCGAATCACAAAGCCGAAAAACCCCTTCATTCGACCCCCTCCGCCAACACTGTGATTTCAACCCGACGATTCTTCGCGCGACCTTCTGCCGTGGCGTTGGAGGTCACAGGCTCAGTGTCGCTACGCCCTTCGGCGGAGAAGCGTTCAGGCTGGCCGGTCTTGGCCGCGAGGAGCTGCAGCACCTGTTCGGCGCGCGCCCGGGACAGCGCCCAATTGGAGGGGAACCGCAGAGTGGAAATGGGGCGGTTGTCACTGTGACCGGTGACGCGCACCTGGCCTTTGACTTTGCGTATGGCGTCGGCGATGCGCAGCATTAGCGGCTGGAAGCCGTCAATGATGGTCGCACTGCCCGAAGAGAAAATTTCGTCGCCGCGAATGGTCAACACTGAGCGATCCAAGGCATCTTCCACAGCGACCCGGTTGGCCTTGATGTCTTCCACCAGAAAGCCCGCCAGACGCGGCCGCTCGATGACTTTGGGCTGCACCACGGCGGGCGTGATCGCCTGCACGGGAATCTCGCCCAGCGCGTGAATGTTCTTGAATACAGGCTCGGCATCGGAGGCGAGCTTCAGGCGCAGGCCAAGCAGCAGCAGGAGCAGCAACGCCAGCCCGACCGCCACGCCCACCCAGGGCGGCATGTACTGCGAAAGCCGATCACGCATCACCGTCAACCCCCGCCAGTGGGGCGACAACTCACGCTCGAACTCGCCGCGCGCGCTGCGAATTGTGGCGCTGGTCCGCTCACGCAGGACTTCCAACTGCCTGCGGCCATCGCTCATCACCCGATAGCGACCTTCAAAACCCAGGCACATGCACAGGTAGAGCAATTCGAGCAGATATAGGCGCTCACGCGGAGTTTGCAGGCAATGCTCCAACAGTCGAAATACCTTCTCGCCACCCCAGGCTTCGTTGTGCACGGTGATCAACAGGCTCTGTTTGCCCCACTCGCTGGTACTGCCCCAAGGGGTGCTGAGCACCGCCTCATCCAGCGCGGTGCACAGGGCATAACGCGCGAGCAACACGTCATTACGTGCGACACCGGCGGCCTCGGCGCGCTCTTCGAACTGGCGCAGGTACCCCAGCAACTGCGCACGCAAACTGGCGGGCGCCGGGTGTGAAATGGTGCTGCGCAGACGGGTCAACAGCGCCAGCAATGGTCCTGCGGCGGCCTCCAGCGGATTCAGGCCCTGTGCCTGCCCAAGGAGCAATGGCGCATCGGGAACCGACAGCGGCGGCGGAGTTTGATTGGCTTGGCTAGCGGGCTGCGAGCCACGTCCGCCGGGACGCGGCATGAACTGCGTGCGGTCATTTTCAGGCACCGGCGGGTTGAAGAGTTCGTCGTGGGACTGCATCGCGGTTTATCCTCGGATAGCCCAGAAAGCCAGGTTCAAGCCTGGAAACTCGCCCGCCACGTGGAAAGCGAAACCACCCGAATGCGCCAGTTGCTTCCAGTGTTCGCTGCCGCGATCCAGCTCGTAGTAGGTGGAACCGGCATGGAACGGGATCTGCCGTGGCGCCACCGGCAACGGCAGCAGCCCAATGCCCGGCAATTGCAGGTTCACCAGATTGCGAATGTGCTCCACCGACCCGATCTTGCTCTGCTGCGCAAAACGTCCACGCAGCGTTTCGCTCGGCATGTCGGCACGCACCACCAAGATGAAACTGACGTTGTCGATCAAGCTGCGGTCGGCCACCATCGCCACATGGATGCCATACGCTTTTTCGACGATAGGGATTGGCGTGGCCTTGCTGTCGATCAGCATCGACAGGGCTTCGCGCAAGACCTGCATGACCAAGGCGAAACTCACCGCCAGGTCATCGTGCTGATAGCGCACGAACTCTTCGGGCCTGCGTCCGGAAGTGGAGAATGTGGTGAACTCCCCCGCCAGAGTCACCAGTTCGCTGTAGAAACGTTCAGGGTGCAGTGGGCTGAGTTTACTCAGATGACTGATCAGCGGCTGGGCACGATTGACCAGCTGCAACAGCATGAAATCGGCGATCTCCGAGGCGCCACCCGCGCCTGATGCAACCACGCGACTGGCCAACGCCTCGCCCCGCTGATGCAGCAGGCCCAGCAATTCGCTGCGGAACGCCGTCAACGGTTTGGAGGCCGCAACATCGAGCAGTGGCGGGATGTAAGTCTCATCGAGCACCAATGCCCGATCGGCGCGCTTTTCCTTGATCCGCGCCAACCCCACTGCGGCGTAATCGCTCAGGCCGTCTTTTTCGGTCAATAGACGCAATGCCCGCGCGCCAATCGCCACGGGCGCCCGGTTCTCGAACGGCGCGTTGTCATCGCGTACCTCGCGCACGTGGCTGACGAACCGCGCCCCGCCCACTGCCTCGCCTTCATCCACCGTGTCCCGTTGTCCCGCCCGCTTGAGTGGCAAGGCTAGATAGACCACGCCGTCTCTGAGGCTGCCGTCGATGTTCAGCGGACTTGGTGCCAGATCGTCGTGGGGAATGTTGAACGGCGTTCCATCGGGCAACAATCCTCGCGCTGAAACGATCGCCAGCTTGCCCTGCGTCAGCAGGCCCTGATCCAGCAATAGCTCGGAAAAGCCCCAGGCTCCGGCCGACAGCGGACGGCTGCGAGCGTCGATGAAGTTTTCCAGGTAACGGTCATGCTGCTGAAAGTGCTGTGCTCCGATGAACATGCCTTCCGACCAGACCACACGATTGTTCCAGGACATGGGTTCTCCTATTGTCTATTGGGCAGGCCGGCTGAATTGGGCGGCGGAATTACTGCTGACGGCGCGCATACCGAGGCCTATCTGGTATTCACTAGGCTGATACGGTGCGACATGGAGCACGGCACGCCACTGGGCCTGATCTATTTCGCGATAGCCCACCACCAGACCAATCTGCCGAGTGGCGGCATTGAGATTGCGATCCAGCGTCAGTTGTTGACCGGGCCGCAGCAGCACTTCGTCCTGATCCAGCAGATCGCCGCCCAGCGTGCTCTGCGCGTGCTCGGCCAGGGCGAAGTAATCAGCGCGGCTGAAGCTGGCAGTGTTCCTGAGCTCGAAAATGCGCACCCGCACAGGCGCAGGTTGACCGTTGATGCCGGGATTCAAGCCCGCACCCGCAGCAAAGTGCAGCACGACGGAGGTGGCGCCAGAGGTCTGTTCAACCGGCTGTGGCGATTCCGCGTTTTTGGCACAAGAAACCAGCAAAAGCGCCATGGCTGCTGCCGATACAACTCTTCGAAACATCCCGCGTCCCCGTGACGTGCTGACTGTCTGTCCGTTTTTCCTGATGCCGCCCTCAAGGGCGAGGCAATCGTGCGCTGTGCTGCTCATAGGCACGGCTGAATTCGCGACCGAACAGAACCTGAAAGTCCTCTTCGGCTTCGTGGGAAATCTGTGCATAAAGCTCGGTGAATTGCCGCCAGTGCTGGGCCTGACGGGAGCCGAACAGGGTGGCCAAGGCACCGGACTTGCCCATGCGCGCTTCCAGCTCCGCGGGTTCGAAACGTTTGAGCAGCGCTTTGATCGCGGCCTCGACGCCAGCCATGACCGCAAGTTGATGTGCCCGTAGATCATCGAAGCTGTCGCCGATGGCCTGATCCGGCGGCATGAATGCCTGATTGCCGTGACGCAGCAGCAACAGCAACGCTTCGTCGGCGTTCGGTGCGAACTTGAGCGGATTGTTTTCCACAGGACGGATCGTGGTTTGCTGCATGCGAAACTCGCCTTTGAGGCTGCTACGGGCACGCAATACATCAATGAGGCCCTCGACCATCAGCCGATAGCTGCGTCCGATGGCCTCCATCTGTGCCTCGACCTGCGTCGAATCGATTCGCAATTGGTCCAGTCCCGCGCCGCGCAGAAACGCCGTGAGCAAAGCCGACTCGCTGCTATTGGTCGGAGGAGGCGCGCAATCACCGATGGGCGGCGATGGCATGACAGCCACAGGTTCCGATTGTGCTGCGGGAACGGAAACCGGCGGAACGACCGGGATCGGCGCAGGCGTTTTGGGCATATCGGCGAACAGGTCCCAGTCTTCCGGAATGACGCCCACGGGCGCGACTGGCATTGGCTGAACGATTGGAGCGGGAGGCGTGTTCGGAACTGGCGGACGAAAGTCATGACGCTCGACCGGGACGTGATCCGAGACAGTGTCGGGAGGCGCGCTGGGCAGGGGCAGAAAATCGAACAGGTCGGGGAAAGTGTCCTGGGTTGTACTGCCTTGAAAATGAGCAGTGGACAACGCCTCGACCGGCAAAGGGGTAACACTGCTCTGAGGTCCCATCAATGCTTCGAAACTACTGGATGAATCAACATTTGCGAAGTTCGCGCCAGACAGTTTCATTTCGAAATAAATTCGCACGCGAATTTCGTAGTCGCCGATGCGGATAAGTTCGCCGTCTTCCAGCGGCTCGCTGTTTCCTCGACGCAACCGGATACCGGCATTTACAAGTTCCACTCCGTTAGTGCTGTTATCGATCAAATAGTAACGACCGTCTCTATATTGAATGACGCAATGTCTTGAAGATACAAGGCGTTGCGGATCTGGAAGTACCCAATCACTTTCTTGACTGCGGCCAATTGCCATCGCCCCGTTATCCATCGATTTCTCGGTTATTTGGCCAGGGGTTATCTTGTGATAACTGATGATAGTCAAACAGAGCGACACTGCGCCTCCTTCTTGCACTTCGCGCATTCGAACGCAGACATACCGGTCTGCGAACGACAAGTGCAAAAAACGCTAAAGAGCCCGGGATAAAAGGGCCAGATGCTGGGTTTTTTACAATTCCACACACACATCCGTGACAGTCGTACAGAGGCTGAATCAGTAGTCCTACATGCTGCTACGCACATCAGAACTGTCACAGAGGACGCATAGCTTACCTTGACAACGGATAACTTCCACAACAAAAATGCACAACTTCCTGAACATCAATGATGTCCATGTGATATCCCTGCTCTGATAAAAGAAAGAATGTTCCGCATTATGCGTAGGACATTTCCGCGCTAACTGTAAGATTTATTCGCACCCGATAAGGAAATCGATTTTGTTGGATGTTCCGTTGTTACTCACTGCAGTTTCCTCGAACTCTCCGTGTGGTGATGAGTTGGAATATGATGCGGACTTTCTGCAGTTGGAGCGCGATGCCCAAGGCAAGCCTGAACGCACTATGGGTGATTCGGTTCATCCCGCAGAACCACCTCAGTGGCGAAAAATCGAACAGTCCAGCATTACTCTTCTGCAACGCAGTAAAGACCTGCGAATCACTCATTTCCTCCTGCAAAGTGCCTTGGCCCTCGATGGTTTTTCCGGGTTGGCCAATGCCCTGACGCTGATCAACGATCTGCTGGGCCAATACTGGCCGACGCTATATCCGCAACTCGATGCAGATGACGCCAACGATCCCACCGTGCGCATCAATGCCCTGTCTGGCATCGCTTGCGAAACCAACATTCGACTGCTGCGTGAAAGCCTGCTGACCCGCTCCCGGACGTTCGGGCCGATCAGCCTGCGTGCAGCGCTGAACGCCAGCGGTTTGCAGAGCTTTTCGGACGAACACCTCACGCGTGACGAACTGGCGGGTGCGCTGCGAGACAGCGATTCCGAGCATCTTTGCGCTCTGCGCTCAGCCTTGCAGGAGGCGCACTGCACTGCCGACGCCATCGAGCATTACGTGTCCAGCCAGGTTGGCTCCGCTCAGGGCGTGGATCTGTCTGCCCTCAAGCAGCCACTCAAACAGGCGCTGCACATTCTCGATGAATACGCTCCAGGCCAGGCCGTGGCCACACTCGCGCTCCAGAACACCCAGGACCCACTCCCCGTGAAACAGATAGTGGCTGCTGCGCCGCAAGTTTCCGAAGGGGTCGGCAACCGCGACGACGTGGTTCGCAGTCTCGACAAAATTCTCAATTACTACGCCCGTCACGAGCCTTCAAGCCCGCTGCCGGTGCTGTTGAATCGGGCGAAAAATCTGGTGCAGGCCGACTTCGCGGCCATCGTGCGTAACCTGATTCCCGACGGTATGACCCAGTTCGAAAATCTGCGCGGTCCCGACGCCGAATAACCGTTTCGCTCAAGCAGCGAGCCGGCCAGTGCATGGATCACGCAACCCCGTTATCGGCCAAGACCGATGACCCCAATCACGTCGCAGCAGCGACCAGGAGGAGCAACGTGGCGAACACCAGTTCTCAGAAATTCATTGCGCGCAACCGCGCGCCACGGGTCCAGATCGAGTACGACGTGGAGCTGTACGGCGCCGAGAGAAAGGTCCAGCTGCCGTTCGTGATGGGTGTCATGGCGGATCTGGCAGGCAAGCCTGCCGAGCCGCTAGCGGCTGTGGCCGACCGCAAGTTTCTGGAAATCGACGTCGATAACTTCGACTCGCGCCTGAAGGCCATGCAGCCTCGCGTGGCCTTCCATGTGCCGAACGAGCTGACCGGCGAAGGCAACCTGAGCCTGGACATCACCTTCGAGAGCATGGACGACTTCAGCCCGGCCGCCGTGGCGCGCAAGGTTGATTCGCTGAAGCAGTTGCTCGATGCACGCACTCAATTGGCCAACCTGCTGACCTACATGGACGGCAAGACCGGCGCAGAAGAAATCATCATGAAGGCGATCAAGGACCCGGCCCTGCTGCAGGCCCTGGTGAGCGCGCCAAAACCTCAGGATGCTGAATCTCAAAGCGCTGAGCCAAAGCCTGATCAGGACGAGCGACCATGACCCAATCGCTGCATGACAACCGGGCTCAGACCAATCAGACCGAAGACACCAGCGAGTTCGCCTCGCTCCTGTTACAAGAGTTCAAACCGAAAACCGAGCGTGCTCGTGAAGCTGTCGAGGCCGCCGTGCGCACCCTCGCCGAACAGGCTTTGGCGCAGACCGATCTGGTCTCCAATGACGCCATTACCTCGATCGAGTCAATCATCGCCGCCATCGACGCCAAACTTACCGCGCAAGTGAATCAGGTGATCCATCATCCTGAATTTCAGCAACTGGAAAGCGCTTGGCGCGGCTTGCATTACCTGGTCAACAACACCGAAAGCGATGAGCAGCTGAAAATTCGCGTGCTCAACATTTCCAAGCCGGATCTGCACAAGACACTGAAGAAATTCAAAGGCACGGCGTGGGACCAGAGCCCTCTCTTCAAGAAGATGTATGAGGAGGAATACGGTCAGTTCGGTGGTGAACCTTACGGTTGTCTGGTGGGCGATTACTACTTCGATCAATCGCCACAGGATGTCGAGCTGCTGGGCGAACTGTCCAAGACTTGCGCCGCCATGCATGCCCCATTCATAGCAGCGGCGTCGCCGACCGTGATGGGCATGGGTTCGTGGCAGGAGCTGTCCAACCCGCGCGACCTGACCAAGATTTTCACTACCCCGGAATATGCCGGCTGGCGCTCGCTGCGCGAATCGGAAGACGCGCGTTACATCGGCCTGACCATGCCCCGTTTCCTCGCGCGTCTGCCTTACGGCGCCAAGACCGATCCGGTGGAAGCCTTCGCCTTCGAAGAAGATACCGACGGCGCCGACAGCGCCAAGTACACCTGGGCCAATGCCGCTTACGCGATGGCGGTGAACATCAACCGCTCGTTCAAGCACTACGGCTGGTGTTCGCGGATTCGCGGCGTCGAGTCAGGTGGCGAGGTGCAGAACCTGCCCGCGCACACCTTCCCGACCGACGATGGCGGCGTGGACATGAAATGCCCGACCGAAATTGCCATTTCCGACCGTCGCGAGGCGGAGCTGGCGAAGAACGGTTTTATGCCGCTGCTGCACAAGAAAAACACCGACTTCGCGGCCTTCATCGGCGCGCAGTCACTGCAGAAGCCGGCCGAATACGATGACCAGGACGCCACCGCCAACGCCAACCTGGCCGCGCGTGTGCCGTACCTGTTCGCCACCTGCCGCTTCGCCCATTACCTGAAGTGCATCGTGCGCGACAAGATCGGCTCCTTCAAAGAGAAGGACGAGATGCAGCGCTGGTTGCAGGACTGGATTCTGAACTACGTCGACGGTGACCCGGCGCACTCTACCGAAACCACCAAGGCCCGGCATCCGCTGGCAGCCGCCGAGGTTGTGGTCGAGGACGTCGAAGGCAACCCGGGTTACTACAACTCGAGGTTCTTCCTGCGCCCGCATTACCAGCTCGAAGGGCTGACGGTGTCGCTGCGTCTGGTATCCAAGCTGCCTTCGGCCAAGGGTGCGTAACTGTGAAAACACCCTGTAGCAGCACGGTTTGCCGGACTGCTACAGGAATATGCCGGCTCTGAATATGAGCTTTGCCGCATTGACGACGCCGGCTTTGACTAAAAAAAACGTGATAGACCACACTGGAGAAAAACATGGCTACTGATATCTTCATCAAGATCGGCGACATCAAGGGCGAGTCCATGGACAAGGCCCACAAGGACGAAATCGACGTGCTGGCCTGGAGTTGGGGCATGTCCCAATCCGGCAACATGCACGTCGGCGGTGGTGGCGGCGCGGGCAAGGTCAACATTCAGGACATCTCACTGACCAAGTACGTCGACAAGGCCACACCGAACCTGATGATGCATTGCTCCAGCGGCAAGCATGTCGATAAGGTCACGCTGACCGTGCGCAAGGCGGGTGGCGAAAGTCAGGTCGAGTACCTGATCATCAATCTCGAAGAGGTGCTGATCACCTCGCTGACCACCGGCGGCTCGGGTGGCGATGATCGACTGACCGAAACCATCACCCTTAACTTCGCTCAGGTACTGGTCGACTATCAGCCGCAGAAAGCCGATGGCACCAAGGATGGCGGTCCGATCAAGTACGGCTGGAACATTCGCTCCAACACCAAACGTTAACTCTCGATGCCCCCCGGCCGCCAATGGCGGGGGGGCGTTTGCGGTTTTTCGATTTCGATCCTGTTTCCGGTGCCTGAAGTATGGCCTTGCCTTCCGACCTGACCTTGCGCGAGCGCCTGCAGCCCTCGCTGCTCGACCGCTTGACTGACGAAGAGCCCGGCAATCTTCGGGAAAGCGCAGACAAACGCGTGTTGTCCCTGAGCCTGCTCAAGGCCTCGGTACTGCGCGACCTGACCTGGCTGCTCAACACTACATCGCTGCTGGACGCAAATGCCACGCTGCAGACACCAGCCGGCACGTCAGTGATCAATTATGGGTTGCCAGCCCTGGCGGGCAACAGCGCATCGAACATCGATGTCAGCGTGCTCGAAAGCCTGATCCATCAGGCTATTGCCACGTTCGAGCCGCGCATTCTGCGCAACACCTTGCGCGTTCGCGCTCAGACCCTCCCAAACCAGATGAACCATAACGCTCTGAGCTTCGAGATCGAAGGCGATCTGTGGGCACAGCCGGTGGCCCTGCCGCTATTGCTGCGCACCGATCTTGATCTGGAATCCGGCCACATGCAGGTCGTGCCTGCCGAACAGCGGAGGCGAACATGAATCCGCGTCTGCTGGAGCTATACAACCAGGAGCTACAACACGTTCGCGAAAGCGCGGCGGAGTTTGCCAAGGAATACCCGAAGATCGCCGGGCGCCTGACGCTGTCCGGGATCGATTGCGCCGACCCTTATGTTGAGCGCCTGCTGGAAGGTTTTGCGTACCTCACTGCGCGCGTGCAGCTCAAGCTCGACGCCGAATACCCGACCTTCACACACAATCTGCTGGAAATCGCCTACCCGCATTACCTGGCACCCACTCCTTCGATGACCGTGGTGCAGATGCAGATAGACCCGAACGAAGGATCGCTGAGCAGCGGCTTCACCCTGCACCGCGACAGCGTGCTGCGAGCGGCACTGGGTCGCGACTCACAAACCTCCTGCGAATACCGCAGCGCCCACTCGGTGACGTTGTGGCCGCTGAAAGTCAGCCACGCCGAGTACTTCGGCAACCCCTCCACTATGTTGGGTCGCCTGGCGGCCAGCGAGCCGAAAGCCAAGGCGGGGTTACGCATTACGCTGACGACGGGCGCCGAACAGCCGTTCAACAAACTGAGTCTGAAAAACCTGCCGCTGTACCTCAATGGCTCTGACGAACTGCCGTTTCGTCTCTATGAACAACTGCTCGGCAATGCCTGCGCCGTATTCGCTCGCCAGCCCGGCGCTGATTGGGTCGAGCGCCTGCCAAGCGATGCCTTGAAATCCTGCGGCTTCGATGACCGCGAAGCCGCGATGCCGGTGGTTGCGAAGGCGTTTCAGGGTTATCGATTGCTGCAGGAATATTTCGCCCTACCGCAGCGTTACCTGTTCGTCGACTTCACTTCTCTTGGGCGCGCCGTGCAGCGTTGCAGCGGTCAGGAGCTGGAGTTGATCGTGCTGTTCGAGCGCTTTGACCAGAGCCTTGAAGGCAGCGTCGGCCCTCAGCAGTTCATGCCGTTCTGCACCCCTGCGATCAATCTGTTTGCGCGCCGGGTCGACCGGATTCACCTGTCCGACCGGGTCAATGAACATCACGTGATCGCCGACCGCACACGGCCGATGGACTTTGAAATCCACTCGCTGACCGGCGTCACCGGCTACGGCACTGGCCCTGAGCAGAGCTTCCTGCCGTTTTACGCCGTGCGTGATCCATCGCGTTATGGCCACGATAAAGCCTATTACACGCTGCGTCGTGAACCTCGTGTGTTGTCCAGCGAGCAACGCCGCATGGGCACGCGCTCGACTTACGTCGGCAGCGAGACCTTCGTCAGCTTGGTGGACAGCCAGCAAGCGCCGTACCGGCACGATTTGCGGCAATTGGGGGTCAGTGCCCTGTGCACCAACCGCGACCTGCCGCTGTTCATGAACGTGGGCAGCGGCAAGACAGATTTCACCCTCGCGGACAGTGCGCCGGTCGCCGCCATTAGGTGCCTGGCCGGCCCCAGTCGCCCGCGCGCCAGCCACGCCCACGACCAGAAAGCCTGGCGACTGATCAGCCAGCTGTCACTCAATTATCTGTCGCTCAGCGAGCAAGGCCAGGGGGCTGCGGCACTGCGTGAATTGTTGCGCTTGTATGGCGACACCAACGATGCCGCCCTGTTATTGCAGATCGAAGGGTTGCGCGGCGTCAGCAGCAAACCCTGTACCCGTCGCCTGCCCATGCCAGGCCCGATCGCCTTCGGGCGTGGTCTGGAGATCACCCTGGAGTTCGACGAAAACGCCTTTCGCGGCACGGGCGTGTTTCTGCTCGGCGCGGTATTCGAGCGGTTCCTGACGCGCTACGTTTCCATCAACAGCTTCACCGAGACCGTGATTCGCACCAGCGAGCGCGGCGAGATCATGCGATGGAAAGCCATGCCCGGCCGGCGCCCGACGCTGTGAGCACGCTCAACGACATGCACGAAGAGCCTTGGGAATACGACTTCTTCCAGGCCCTGCGCCGTATCGAGTGCGAGTCGCCCGAGCTGCCGCGCTTCGGGCACTCGTTACGTCTGGCGGACGATCCTCTGCGGCTCGGTCAGCAGCCCGATTGCGCGTTCGCACCCTCAACACTGGCAGCATTGATACCCGCCAATGGTGGCAAGCCTGCACGCCTCGAACAGTTTTTCTTCGGCCTTGGCGGTCCCAACGGCCCGCTTCCCCTGCACCTCACCGAATACGTGCGCGAACGCCAGCGCAACAACGCCGACAGCACCAGCAAAAGCTTTCTGGATATCTTCCATCATCGCCTGCTGAGCCTGTTTTACCGAGCCTGGGCCGAAGCGCGTCCGACTGTCAGCCATGACCGGCCCGACGACGATTACTGGTCTGCGCGACTGGCCGCGTTCAGCGGGCGTGGCATGCCGAGCCTGCACGGTCAGGGCTTGGTTCCCGACACGGCCAAGCTGCATTTCAGCGGACATCTGTCGGCGCAGACCCGCTACCCGGACGGTCTGAAGGCGATTATCGAGGACTATTTCGGCCTGCCGGCGGAAATCGAAGAATACGTCGGCCAATGGCTGGAACTGCCCGGGCGCAGCCGCATAGGCGTCAGTGCCCATCAGCTGAGCGTCGATTTTTGCCTCGGCAGTCATGTCTGGGATCGCCAGCACAAATTCCGCATCCGGCTCGGCCCGCTAAAGCTCGAGGAATACATGGGCATGCTGCCCGTTGGTGAACCATTCAGGCATCTGGTGGCGTGGGTCGCCGAGTATCTGGGCCACGAACTGGACTGGGACCTGAACCTGATTCTGCAACAACCATACATCCCCAAACTTCAACTCAACGGCCAGTCCCGCCTGGGTTTTAACACTTGGTTGGGACAACCGAAAGAACACGCTTGCGACCTTATTCTGGCCCGACATTACGCTGATCAAACGAGTTCGGAAGCACCTGAACAGGCAACTTCTCCACATCAATACGCAAGGAGCACTGAACATGGGTGAAATCAGTCGCGCAGCGCTGTTCGGCAAGCTGAACGGCGTTGGCTACAAGGCCATCGAAGCGGCTACCGTTTTCTGCAAATTGCGGGGCAACCCGTATGTGGAACTGGCTCACTGGTTTCACCAACTGCTGCAACTGCAGGACTCGGACCTGCACCGGATCATTCGCCAGTTCGACGTCGAACCGGCCCGGTTGGCTCGCGACGTGACCGAAGCGCTGGATCGCCTGCCGCGAGGCTCGACCTCGATCACCGATCTGTCTTCCCACGTCGAAGAAGCCGTCGAGCGCGGCTGGGTCTATGGCAGCCTGATGTTCGGCGAAAGCCAGGTGCGTACCGGTTATCTGCTGATCGGCATTCTCAAGACACCGAGCCTGCGCCATGCGCTGATCGGGCTGTCCGGCGAGTTCGACAAAGTCAAAATCGAGGCCCTGAGCGAACGCTTCGACGAATACGTCGGCGACTCTCCGGAAAACGCGCTGAGCGCCAGCGATGGTTTCAATGCAGCTGCAATGCCCGGTGAGGCGAGCGGCGCGATCGCCCCCAGTGCGATCGGCAAGCAGGAAGCGCTCAAGCGCTTCACCGTCGACATGACCGAACAGGCCCGTAGCGGCAAGCTCGACCCCATCGTTGGCCGCGACGAAGAAATTCGGCAGATGGTCGATATCCTCATGCGCCGTCGCCAGAACAATCCGATTCTTACCGGCGAGGCAGTCGTCGGCAAAACCGCTGTTGTCGAAGGCTTTGCGCTGCGCATTGTCGCAGGAGACGTGCCGCCAGCGCTCAAAGACGTCGAGCTACGCAGTCTTGATGTCGGTCTGTTGCAAGCGGGTGCGAGCATGAAAGGTGAGTTTGAACAACGTCTGCGCCAAGTCATTGAAGACGTTCAAGCCTCGCCCAAACCGGTCATCTTGTTTATCGATGAAGCCCATACGCTGGTCGGCGCAGGCGGCGCGGCGGGCACTGGCGATGCGGCCAATCTGCTCAAACCCGCACTCGCCCGCGGCACGCTGCGCACCGTCGCGGCCACGACCTGGGCCGAATACAAGAAGCACATCGAGAAAGACCCCGCCCTGACCCGCCGATTCCAGGTCGTGCAAGTTGGCGAGCCGTCGGAAGACAAGGCGCTGCTGATGATGCGCGGCGTCGCCTCTACCATGGAAAAACATCATCGGGTGCAGATCCTCGATGAGGCGCTGCAAGCCTCGGTCAAGCTATCCCATCGCTATATTCCGGCGCGCCAGTTGCCGGATAAATCCGTGAGCCTACTGGATACCGCATGCGCTCGGGTTGCGGTCAGTCTGCATGCCGTGCCTGCGGAGGTGGATGACAGCCGTCGGCGCATCGAGGCTTTGGAAACCGAGTTGCGAATCACTGCGCGGGAGCACGCGATTGGCATCGACACCGGCGCGCGTCGAAACAACAGCGAGGCATTGCTGAACACCGAACGCGAGCGCCTGGCAGCACTGGAATCACGCTGGAGCGAAGAGAAATCTCTGGTCGATGAACTGCTCGCCACCCGCGCTGAATTGCGCGAAACCGCAGGCGTTGTCGATCAGGACGCAGACATCGAAAACAGCCATGCCCTGCGTGACAAACTGGTCGACCTGCAAGCCCGCCTCAGCGCTCTACAAGGCGAAAGCCCGCTGATTTTGCCGACCGTGGATTATCAGGCCGTCGCTTCGGTGGTCGCCGACTGGACCGGCATTCCGGTCGGTCGCATGGCGCGCAACGAGCTGGAAACCGTACTCAATCTGGGCCAGCACCTTAAGAAACGCATCATCGGCCAGGACCATGCGTTGCAGATGATTGCCAAGCGCATCCAGACCTCACGCGCCGGCCTGGACAACCCGAGCAAACCCATCGGCGTGTTCATGCTCGCCGGCACTTCTGGTGTGGGCAAGACCGAAACCGCGCTGGCGCTGGCCGAAGCCATGTACGGCGGCGAGCAGAACATCATCACCATCAACATGAGCGAGTTTCAGGAAGCCCACACCGTGTCCACCCTCAAGGGCGCGCCGCCGGGGTATGTCGGGTATGGCGAAGGTGGCGTGCTGACCGAGGCCGTGCGGCGCAAACCCTACAGCGTGGTGTTGCTGGATGAGGTGGAAAAAGCCCATTCGGATGTCCACGAGATCTTCTTCCAGGTCTTCGACAAGGGCGTGATGGAGGACGGCGAAGGTAGAGTGATCGACTTCAAGAACACGCTGATTCTGCTCACCACCAATGCTGGCACCGAGCTGATTTCACGCCTGTGCAAAGACGCGCAGAACGTGCCCGATCCGGAAGATATCGCCAAGGCGTTGCGTCGGCCACTGCTGGAAATTTTCCCGCCTGCACTGCTCGGTCGCCTGGTGACCGTTCCCTACTACCCGCTCTGCGACACCATGCTCAAGGCGATCACCCGTTTGCAGCTCGATCGCGTCAAGAAACGCGTGGAGTCGACGCATAAAGTGGCGTTCGAGTACGACGATGCGGTGGTCGATCTGATTGTCTCGCGCTGCACCGAAACCGAAAGCGGTGGGCGAATGATCGACACCATCCTGACCAATACCTTGCTGCCGGAAATGAGCCGCGAATTCCTGACGCGCATGCTCGAAGGCAAGCCAATGGCGGGGGTACGGATCAGCGAGCGGAATAATCAGTTGGATTATCAGTTCAGCGATGTCGGTTGAGCACCTGCCTATCCATAACAGCGCGGCTTGCCGGCAGCAGCAATTTGGACAACGCCACCGCCGGCAAGCCGTGCTGCCACAGGTCGGCGACACGAATACTTAACGGAATAAATCATGCTATTCACGCAACTCACCCGCTTGGCGCAAGTCACCTGCCCTCTGGGCCCGGACGTGCTGCTGCTCAAAAACATGAGTGGCGGCGATGAACTCGGGCGGCTATTTAATTACGAACTAGAGCTGACTTCCAGCGACGACGCCATTGACCTGAATCTGTTGCTCGGTAAGCCCATGAGCGTGTCAGTACAGTTGAGCGGTGGCGAAAGCCGTTATTTTCACGGGTTGGTTGCGCGTTGCAGCCAGAATGTCGATACCGGCCAGTTCGCCAGTTATCAAGTCACGCTGCGGCCCTGGCTGTGGTTGCTGACACGCACTTCCGACTGCAAGATTTTCCAGCATCTGAGCATCCCGCAGATCATCAAGCAGGTCTTTCGCGACCTGGGTTTCTCTGATTTTGAAGACGCCCTCAGCCGCTCCTACCGCGAGTGGGAATACTGCGTTCAATACCGCGAAAGCAGTTTCGATTTCGTCAGCCGGTTGATGGAACAGGAAGGCATCTACTACTTCTTCCGTCACGAAAAAGACCGTCATGTACTGGTGCTGGCCGACGCCTATGGCGCGCACCAAGCGGCGCCGGGTTATGAGTCGGTGCCTTTCTACCCGCCCGATGGCCAGCATCGCGAACGCGATCACATCAGCGATTGGCGCCTGGCGCAGGAAGTGCAGCCCGGCTCTCTGGAGCTTAACGACTACGATTTCCAGCGGCCCAGCGCGCGCATTGACGTGCGCTCGGCCATGCCCCGCCCGCACTCGGCGGGGGATTATCCGCTGTATGACTACCCTGGCACCTACGTGCACAGCCAGGACGGCGAACACTACGCGCGCACTCGTATCGAGGCCATTCAGAGCCTGCACGAACGTGTCGAATTCAATGGCAACGCGCGTGCCCTGAGCGCCGGGCATTTGTTCAGCCTGACCGGCTTCAGTCGGCAGGATCAGAATCGCGAGTATTTGATCGTCGGCACGCGTTATCTGGTGACTCAAGAAAGCCTGGAAACCGGCGGCAATTCCGCAGGCCTGCAATTCGAAAGCACCCTCACCTGCGTCGATGCGCAACAGACTTTCCGTCCGTTGCCGAGCACTATTCGTCCCATCGTCAAAGGCCCGCAGACCGCCATGGTTGTTGGCCCCAGCGGGGAGGAAATCTGGACCGATCAATTCGGCCGGGTGAAGGTGCATTTCTATTGGGATAGACACGATCAGTCCAACGAAAACAGCTCGTGCTGGATTCGGGTCTCCCAAGCCTGGGCGGGCAAGAACTGGGGCTCGATGCAGATTCCGCGGATCGGCCAGGAAGTCATCGTCAGTTTCCTCGAAGGCGACCCCGACAGACCGATAATCACCGGTCGGGTCTACAACGCCGAACAGACCGTGCCCTACGATCTGCCAGCGAACGCCACGCAAAGCGGCATGAAAAGCCGCTCTAGCAAAGGCGGTACGCCGGCGAACTTCAACGAAATCCGCATGGAGGACAAGAAGGGCGAGGAGCAGCTGTACATTCACGCCGAGCGCAATCAGGACATCGTGGTGGAGGTCGATGAAAGCCATTCGGTGAGGCATGACCGCAGCAAGAGTGTCGGCAACGATGAGACGGTTACCATCGGCCAGGACCGGCTGCGCGCCGTCAAACACGACGATGTGCTGCTCGTGGGCTCAAGCAAAACCGACAGCATCAGCCGCAGCTACCTGATCGAGGTCGGTGAAAATCTGCGCCTGGTCTGTGGCAAGAGCGTGCTGGAGCTCAATGCCAGCGGCCAGATCAATCTGAGTGGCGTGCAGTTCAACCTTCACACCGAGGGCAGCGCAGAGATCAACACCGGCGGCACGCTGCAGCTGAACATTGGCGGTGGCCCGGGAGCCACTCCAGATGGTCAAGGCAGTAAGGGCAGCATTGATGCCGCAGTAAAAGCGATGTTTCCCGAACCAGAATCCGATCAGTAATCCTTTTGAAGAGAAGCCGTCGCCATGACGTATCGCATCAACGAGTTTCAGTTCGCCCTGCCTGACGGCGAGTTGCAGGACGCATCGATCAACATCTTGAAGTTCACCGCATTGGGCACCTCACTGGTCATCAGCCGTAGCTTGCTGGCAGAAGACGAAACCTTGCACAGCAACTTCGACGCACAGCTCAAGCGCCTGGAACAGCAGGTTCAGGAGCTGCGTTATCAGCCAGCGCAGGTCGTGGGCGTCGGCGCTTCGCAAGAGATTGAAGCACTCGAATTGCGCAGTCAGTTCAGCAAAGGCGCCGAAAAGGTATTTCAGTATCAACTGGCGCTGGTGCTGCCAGGCTCGCGCAAGATGCTAGCCCTCAGCTACTTCAAGGCGCAGCCGCTCAGCGATGCCGAGGCGCGGCATTGGGCGACGATCAAACAGTCATTGCAGTTCGACGGTGTTCGGTGAGTAAGATGATTTTGATGCCAGGCAGGTGGGTCGTGAATGTCTGACGCACTCTGGGCCGCTCGGGTTGGCGACGCGTTATCACACACCTCGATGATGGCCGATATTCTCGGTGGCGTACTGGAAGTGGCCGCCAACATCGCCATCGGCGCATTGGCCACTGCTGCGGTGGTCGCGGCAACCGGAATCACTATCGCCACTGGCGGTATAGGTGCCTGCGTCTTGGGCGCTGTGGTCGGGCTAGTGGTTGGCGTGGTGATGAGCAAAACCGGGGCCGACAAGGGCTTGAGTTCCTTATGCGAGGACATCGGGAACGGTCTGTTTCCACCCACGCCTCAGGCCAATATCTCGACAGGCTCTACCGACACCTTCATCAACGGTATCGCGGCTGCACGCGCGGCAGGTAGCGTACCCTCGACGCTGGTGGCCACGGGTTCACCTGACAGCGCAGACGCCGAAGATCCAGAGCCGCAGCCTGAAGAGGAATCAGGCTTTCTCGACATGGCCAAGGGTTTCTTCTCGCAGATGTGGCGCCCCACCGTCGCAACACCCGGACCAGGCGTCGTACCCAAGCCGCTGGATATGGTGCTCTGCACGCGACATCCGCCGATGCCGCCACAGATGCTCGCCGAAGGTTCGGACAAGGTCACCATCAACGGCCAGCCCGCGGTGCGCAGTGGCGACCGCAGTACGTGTGACGCGACGGTCGTGTCCTCAGGGCTGATTTCGCCCAACGTACGTATCGGCGGTGGCAAGGTGGTGGTGCGCGAAATCCGCAGCGGCAAGACGCCCGGCGTTGGCCTGGCGATCACCGCGCTGATGATGCTCAAGGGCCGCAAGGGTAAATTCCTGAGCAACCTGCCGTGCATGCTGCTCAGCGGCGTGAATTCTTTCGTCGTCAGTTCGGCCATGGGTGCGCTGACCAACGCCATCGCGGGTCGCCAAACCCGGTACATGCCGCGACCGGCGCCAAGGTTTTGGGCGGCGTTGAGGAGCTGGATTTCGTGCTGCCGGGCATCCTGCCCATCGAGTGGCAACGCTTTTATAGCAGCTGCGATGAACGCCGCAATGGCCTGTTCGGCGCAGGCTGGAGCGTGGCGTTTGAAGTCAGCGTGCGCATCGAAGTCCATCCCGAGGGTGGCGAACGACTGATCTACGTCGACGAGCAAGCGCGCTCCATCGACATGGGCTTGATCCCGCAGGGCGGCGCAGTATTCAGCGCCGGCGAAGGGCTAGCGGTGCGGCGGCATGGCAATGGTCAGTTGCTGATCGAGAACGAGGATGGCGTTTATCGGCTGTTCGAGCCGACGCAGAGTGATGCTTCGTTATTGCGCCTGACCCAACTGGGCGACCGCAACGACAATCGCATCTATCTGGATTACGACGCCGATGGGCGTTTGATCCAGCTGCGCGACACCTTCGATCTGCTGCGTGTGTCGCTGGTGTATTCCACGCATTGGCCGCGTCGGGTCGAGCGTGTCGAGCGCCTGTTCTCCGATCGCGCCAGCGAAGTTCTGGCCAGTTATGCCTATGACGCCAGCGGCGATCTGGCCGAGGTTCGTGATGCACTTGGCGCTGTGCAGCGACGTTTTGCCTACGACAGCGGCCGGCGCATGGTCGAGCACCAATTGCCCGCGGGGCTGCGCTGCTTTTATGAGTGGGCGCTGATCGATGAGCGTGAATGGCGCGTCGTTCGTCACTGGACCGACGAGGGCGACGAATACCGCTTCGACTACGACCTGAGCACTGGCAGCACGCAGGTCATCGACAGCCTGAACCGGCGCAGCACACGCCTGTGGAACAGCCAGCACCAGATCACCGAGTACACCGACAATCTCGGCCAGACCTGGCGCTTTGCCTGGAATGATGAACGCCAGCTGCTTGGCGCGACCGATCCACAAGGCGGGCAATGGCAATACAACTACGACGACGCCGGCAATCTCAGTGCCACCGAAGATCCGTTGGGGCGCAGTGATTCGACGGTCTGGCTGGAGCATTGGTCGTTGCCATTGGCCGAGACCGACGCCGCAGGTAACAGCTGGCAGTACCGCTACGACCCACGTGGCAATTGCACTCACGAAACCAATCCGCTGGGCCATGTGACGCGCTATCGCTACGACGATCGAGGTCAGGTGATCGAGATGATCGACGCCATTGGCAAGCGCAAACAGCTGCGCTGGAACGGCTTCGGTCAGTTGATCGAGCACGTGGATTGCTCGGGTTATCCGACCGCGTTCAGCTACGACCCGCGTGGTTATCTGCTGGGCATCACCGACGCTCGGGGTGAGCGCACGACGTATCAGCACGACGCGCAAGGACGGCTGTTGCGCAGTCAGTTGGCGGATGGTCGGGGCGAGCAGTACCTACGTAATGCCAGTGGATTGCTGACCAATTACACCGACCCGGCCGGGCACAGCACGAAGTATGAGTACGACCGTCGGGGCCAGGTGCGGCAACGCCTCGACGCTCACAATCGCCAAGTGCAGTTCAGCTATGACGCCTACGGCCGATTGCAGGCGCTAACCAACGAGAACGGCGAGAGCTATCGATTCGCATGGGATGCCGGTGATCGGCTGGTGACACAGCAGGATCTGGACGGCAGCCAGCGGCGCTACAGCTACGACGCACTGAATAATCCTGTTCGGGTGGAGCATCTGCCCGCGCCCGATGAACACCGGCTTGTTTCGGATTCGATTATTCATGCGCTGCAGCGTGACGCGGTGGGTCGGCTAATCGCCAGAACCACTGCCGATGGGCGCACCGAATATCGCTACAACCCACTGGATCAGCTCATCGAGGTCGAGTTTCATGATCTGCGGGGGCAGCAACAGAAGCTGGGGTTTGCATACGACGCGGTGGGCCAGTTACTGAGCGAGCACAGTGCTGCTGGCGTGTTGCAGCATCACTACGATGAATTGGGCAACCTGATCCAAACGCAACTGCCCGATGGCCGCTGGCTCAATCGCCTGCATTACGGCAGCGGCCATCTGCACCAGATCAACCTCGACGGGCAAGTCATCAGCGACTTCGAGCGTGATCGTCTTCATCGCGAGGTGCTGCGCAGCCAGGGGCAGATCAGTACGCGCAGCCAGTACGACCGCAGCGGACGCTTACGCTCGCGTCTGCGACGGCCTGCCAGCCAACCGGTGCAATTGCCTGCCGAAAGCACGAAAGATTACGAATACGACCCCGCTGACAATTTGATCGGTCGTTTGCACCGCAATCGCCAAGGTGATCGGCGAACGCTGCTGCACTACGACGCCACAGCGCGAATTATCGCCAGCCAGGAAGGCTTGCAAGGGCAGAGTGAGACCTTCGCCTACGACGCTGCCGCCAACCTTCTGGACACCGCAACCAGCGCGGGCCAAGTGCGCCATAACAGGCTGCTGACGTATCAGGACAAGCGCTATCGCTACGACGGCTTCGGGCGGATGGTCGAAAAACGCAGCGCGCGGCGTGGTACGCAGGGGTTCGGCTACAACGCCGACAGCCGCCTGATCGAGGTGCGCAACCCGAACGGCAATGTGGTGCGCATGACCTACGATCCGCTAGGCCGACGCATCGGCAAAAGCGAACACGACCAACGGGGCCAACTGCTCGGCGAAACCCGCTTCACCTGGGACGGCCTGCGACTGCTACAAGAGCGAAGCAACAGCCTGAGCAGCCTGTACGTCTACGCCGACGGCGGCCACGAACCTCTCGCGAGAGTCGACGGCAGCGGCGCCCTGCAAAAGGTTCGCTACTACCACAACGACCTCAACGGCCTGCCCGAACAACTCACCGAAGCCGACGGCCATACCGTGTGGCA
>NZ_JBOICF010000110.1:0-70215 GCF_050739935.1 Pseudomonas sp.
GTATCGTCCACTGCCAATGCGCCTGACACGACGCCGTTCGCCAGCAAGCCGGCTCCTACAGTCTGGTGGCAGGCGCGATTACGTCATCGCCCATAGAAATTTCAATCCTGCGCCAGAACCCGACAAAACCAACAAGGACCCACGATTCACATGCCGACTTCGACGCCGCAACTGGACGCCACGACCCTGCGCTGGATGCCTTGGGTCATTGCCATCGCCTTTTTCATGCAGAGTCTGGACGGCACGATCCTCAACACCGCGCTACCTTCCATGGCCGGCTCGTTGTCGGAAGATCCACTGCGCATGCAGTCGGTGATCATCGCCTACATGCTGACCATCGCCTTGCTGATTCCGGCGTCGGGCTGGATTTCGGACCGCTTCGGCATCAAGCGAATCTTCTTCAGCGCCATCCTGCTGTTCAGCTTCGGCTCATTGCTCTGTGCGGCCGCCAACACCCTCGGCATGCTGGTCGCGGCCCGCGTGATTCAAGGCCTGGGCGGCGCGCTGATGATGCCGGTAGGCAGGTTGATCGTACTGCGGGCGTATCCGCGAACCGAGTTGGTGCGCATCCTGAGCTTCATTACCATGCCTGCCCTTCTCGGTCCGTTGTTGGGCCCGACGGTCGGCGGCTGGTTGGTGGAATACCTGAGCTGGCACTGGATCTTCCTGATCAACATACCGGTCGGCATTCTCGGCTGCTTCGCGGTGCGCAAGTTCATCCCCGACCTGCAAGGTGGCGGACGCACGCGCTTTGATCTGGTCGGTTTTGCGCTATTTGGCGCTTCGATGGTGCTGATCACCATCGCGCTGGAAGGCCTGGGAGAACTGCATCTGCCACACCTGCGCGTGGTAATGCTGTTGTTCGGCGGCATGGCCTGTCTGGCCGCGTACTGGTTGCGCGCCGGGCATGTGGAAGCGCCGCTGTTCTCCGCATCGCTGTTTCGCACCCGCAGTTTCGCGGTCGGGATCATGGGCAACCTGTTCGCCCGCTTGGGTAGCGGTGCCTTGCCGTTTCTGGTGCCCTTGATGCTGCAAGTGGCGCTGGGTTATTCGCCGTCCCACGCCGGCATGAGCATGATTCCGCTGGCGTTGGCGGCAATGTGCGCCAAGCCGCTGGCGACCAAGGCCATTGAACGGCTGGGTTACCGCATCGTTTTGACCGGCAATACGCTGCTACTCGGCATTCTGCTCGCCAGCATGGCGCTGGTGGACGCCGACACGCCTTACTGGCTTCTACTGACCCAGCTGGCATTCCTCGGCGGGGTTAACTCCCTGCAATTTTCGGCAATGAACGCTGTGACATTGATCGACCTGGACGATGCCAGCGCGGCCAGCGGCAACAGTTTGCTGTCGGTAGTCGCGCAGTTGTCCCTGAGCCTTGGGGTTGCCTGTGCCGCTGCGCTGCTGGGTGGTTTTACCGATGATGTAACGAGCGGCGAAGTCAGCAACGTGCTGGGTGCATTCCAGCTGACGTTTCTGTGCGTCGGCGTACTGGCGATGCTCGCGGCGTCGATCTTCCTGCAATTGTCGCCCCGCATGCCACCAGAGAACCCACCGCGCAAACCGCAGACGGAGCCAGAGATCGAGGCATGATTTAAGGGCCGGTCGGATTTTCATCCCGGATCTCAAGGCCAGACGCGACCCACTGTGGGAGCGAATTCATTCGCGAAAAATCGTATGGCCAATAGAGAGGTATCAGCTGTACCCATCCCCACAGGTAGACCATCGTTTCATCCGATATCTGTGAACGCCTCTCGCCATTTATCGCCCTCACCCCCAAGGCAGGGGCCGCGACCTGATACACTGCGCGACATTTTGTTTTGCAGGCCCGTCCCGTGACCAACACCGCTTTTAACTCACTGCCCCTTTCCGCCGCCATGCTGGCTAACCTGGAGTCCCTTGGTTATGCCGAGATGACGCCGATTCAGGCGCAGAGCCTGCCGGTGATGCTCAAGGGCATGGACCTGATCGCACAGGCCAAGACCGGCTCGGGCAAGACCGCCGCGTTCGGCGTCGGCCTGCTCAATCCGATCAACCCGCGCTACTTCGGTTGCCAGGCGCTGGTGCTGTGCCCGACGCGCGAGCTGGCTGACCAGGTGGCGAAGGAAATCCGCCGTCTGGCCCGCGCCGAAGACAACATCAAGGTGTTGACCCTGTGCGGCGGCGTTTCTTTCGGCCCGCAGATCGGCTCGCTGGAGCATGGCGCGCACATCATCGTCGGCACGCCGGGGCGCATTCAGCAACACCTGCGCAAGGGCTCGCTGGTCCTCGATGGCCTGAACACGCTGGTCCTCGACGAAGCCGACCGTATGCTCGACATGGGTTTCTACGACGCCATTGCCGACATCATCGAGCAAACTCCGCAGCGCCGTCAGACGCTGCTGTTCTCGGCCACATACCCGGTCGGCATCAAGCAGCTGGCGTCCAAGTTCATGCGCGACCCCCAGACCGTGAAGGTCGAAGCGCTGCACGCCGACAGCCAGATCGAGCAGATCTTCTATGAAATCGCCCCCGAGCAGCGCCTGGAAGCGGTGGTGAAAGTTCTCGACCATTTCCGTCCGCAGTCCTGCGTGGCGTTCTGCTTCACCAAGCAACAGGTGCAGGAAGTGGTCGATCACCTGACCGCCAAAGGCATGTCTGCCGTCGGCCTGCACGGCGATCTGGAACAGCGTGATCGCGATCAGGTACTGGCGATGTTCGCCAACCGCAGTACCTCGGTACTGGTCGCGACCGACGTTGCCGCCCGCGGCCTGGACATCGATGCGCTGGACATGGTGATCAACGTCGAACTGGCGCGGGATTCAGAAATTCACATTCACCGCGTCGGCCGTACTGGCCGCGCAGGCGAAACCGGCATCGCAGTCAGCCTCGTTGCACCCTCGGAAAGCCAGCGCGCCCGAGCCATCGAGGAACTGCAGAAAGCGCCGCTGAACTGGCAACAATACGACCAACTGACACGCAAGGAAGGCGGCAAACTGCTGCCGCCGATGACCACCCTGTGTATCGGTTCGGGGCGCAAGGACAAACTGCGTCCGGGCGACATCCTGGGCGCGCTGACCGGTGAAGCGGGCGTTCCTGGCACTCAAGTCGGCAAGATCGCGATCTTCGACTTTCAGGCTTACGTGGCCGTGGAGCGCAGCATCGCCAAGCAGGCGCTGGAGCGTCTGAACAACGGCAAAATCAAGGGCAAGTCGTTGCGGGTGCGGATCTTGTAAGCGTCCGAAACACAGCATCGCCCCTATCGCGAATAAATTCGCTCCCACAGCAGATCGCGGTCATCTGTGGGAGCGAATTCATTCGCGAGACGTATTCACAAACACCGCAAAATCTTCTGATACACCGCAGAACACCCGAGGACACCGCTTTGCCCGTTACTGACGTTGTGATCATCGGCGCCGGCGCCGCAGGTTTAATGTGTGCATTCACCGCCGCCAACCGGGGGCGCAAGGTGATGTTGATCGATCACGCGAACAAGCCGGGCAAGAAAATCCTCATGTCGGGCGGCGGGCGCTGCAACTTCACCAACATGTACACGGAGCCCGCCAACTTCCTCTCGCAGAACCCGCACTTCTGCAAGTCCGCGCTGGCCCGCTACACCCAGTGGGACTTCATTGCGCTGGTGGGCAAGCATGGCGTGCCGTACCACGAGAAGAAACTCGGGCAGTTGTTCTGCGACAACAAGTCCAGCGACATTCTCGGCCTGCTGCTCAGCGAATGCGATGACGCCGGTGTCAGTCTGCATATGGACACCTCCGTGCAGACCATCGAGAAAACCGAAAGCGGCTACGCGCTGCAAACCACACTGGGCAATATCAGCTGTCATTCGTTGGTGATCGCTACCGGCGGTCTGTCGATTCCGACGCTGGGCGCTACCGGTTTCGGCTATCAGGTCGGCAAGCAGTTCGGCCACACCTTGCTGCCTACCCGCGCGGGTCTTGTGCCGTTTACCATTACCGACCAACTCAAGGACCTGTGCACGGAGCTATCCGGGACGTCGGTGGATTGCCTGGTCAGCTGCAACGACACCAGCTTTCGCGAGAACATCTTGTTCACTCATCGCGGGCTGAGTGGCCCGGCGATCCTGCAGATTTCCTCGTTCTGGCAACCTGGCGACCCGATCGAAATCAACCTGCTGCCCGATCACGATGCGCACAGCTGGCTGACCGAGCTACAGGCCGAACGTCCCAACAGCGAACTCAAGACCCTGTTGGGCGAAATCTTCACCAAGAAGATGGCCAACCTGATCGCCGAGCAGTGGTTCGTCTCCAAACCGATGAAGCAATACACCCACGCGGAATTGGCGGACATTGCGGCAAAACTGGCGAGCTGGCAGATAATTCCCGCGGGGACTGAAGGCTATCGCACGGCAGAGGTGACGCTGGGTGGAATCGATACGCGAGAAGTGTCATCGAAGACCATGGAGTCCCTGAAGTCGCCTGGGCTGTATTTCGTGGGCGAGGTGCTGGACGTCAGCGGGCATCTGGGCGGGTTCAACTTCCAGTGGGCTTGGGCCTCGGCGTATGCGGCGGCGCAGTACGTTTGACCTGCACTTTCACTGACGATGACGACTCTGTGGGAGCGAATTCATTCGCGAAGGTCCGCACATTCGCTACACATTTTTCACCTGTGGCGACGTATCGCGAATGAATTCGCTTCCACAGGGGTCACGTCGACCATATCGGGAATAAATTTTGCCAAGCGGATGTACAGCGCGCATCCGGCGCTGTACATATCCTTCAGCAGAATTAATCGCGAACAAGGCCGTCAGCGTTCATGGCATCGAAATCGTTGCGCAACACCTTCCGCCGCCTGTGGGCGCTGGACAAGTTTTCCTACAGCATGCGGGTATTCATCGCGCTGACTGGCAGCATGGCTCTGTGCTGGTATCAAAACGAAATGTCGCAGCTGATCCCGCTGTTTCTGGGGATTATCGCCAGCGCCCTCTCCGAAACCGACGACAGCTGGCAGGGCCGCCTCAATGCGCTGGCCGTAACGCTGGTGTGTTTCAGCATTGCGGCACTGTCCGTGGAGCTGCTGTTCCCCTACCCCATTCTGTTCATCTGCGCGTTCGCCCTGGCCGCGTTTTGCCTGACGATGCTAGGGGCCTTGGGTGAGCGCTATGGCGCGATTGCCTACGCCACGCTGATTCTGTCGGTCTACACCATGATCGGTGTAGACCAGCGCGGCGGCGAGGTCATCGATTTCTGGCATGAACCGATGCTGCTGGTTGCCGGCGCGGCGTGGTATGGGTTGCTCTCGGTGCTCTGGCAGATGCTGTTTTCCAACCAGCCGGTGCAACAGGCGTTGGCGCGGCTGTTTCGCGAACTGGGTCTGTACCTGAAACTCAAATCCGAGCTGTTCGAGCCAATCCGCACGCTGGACGTCGAAACCCGGCGTCTGGAACTGGCGAAACAGAACGGCAAAGTGGTCGCCGCGCTCAACGTCACCAAGGAAATCATCCTCAACCGTGTAGGCAGCGGTCGCCCCGGTTCGAAGGTCAGCCGCTACCTCAAGCTGTACTTCCTGGCGCAGGACATTCACGAGCGCGCCAGTTCATCGCACTATCCGTACAACTCGCTGGCCGAAGCGTTTTTCCACAGCGACGTGCTGTTCCGCTGCCAGCGCCTGTTGCGCCAGCAGGGCAATGCCTGTCGCGATCTGTCGGTGTCGATCCAGCTGCGTCAGCCGTTCATTTACGACGACAGCTTCGCCCACGCGTTGGACGATCTGCGCGCCTCGCTCGAACACTTGCGCATCCAGAGCAATCCGGCCTGGCGTGGCCTGCTGCGTTCCTTGCGTGCGCTGGCCAACAACCTCGCCACCCTCGACCGTCTGCTCAGCGACGCCAGCAACCCCGACGCCCTGGCTGACGCCTCCGACAGCAGCCTGCTGGACCGTTCGCCGCGCAATCTCAAGGACGTCTGGACTCGCTTGCGTCTGCAACTGACGCCGACTTCGCTGCTGTTTCGCCATGCCCTGCGCCTGCCACTGGCGCTGGTGATTGGCTATCTCATGGTTCACCTGATCCATCCGTCGCAAGGCTACTGGATCATCCTGACCACGGTTTTCGTTTGCCAGCCAAGCTACGGCGCGACACGACGCAAGCTGGGGCAGCGGATCATCGGTACGGCGATTGGCCTGACGGCGGGCTGGATTCTGTTCGACCTGATCACCACACCGGTGCTGCAATCGATGTGCGCGGTGCTGGCCGGGGTGGTGTTCTTCGTTAACCGCACCACGCGCTACACGCTGTCCACGGCGGCGATCACAGTGATGATCCTGTTCTGCTTCAATCAGGTGGGCAATGGCTACGGGTTGTTCCTGCCGCGCCTGATGGACACCCTGTTGGGCAGCCTGATCGCAGGCCTTGCGGTGTTCCTGTTCCTGCCGGACTGGCAAGGCCGTCGCCTGAACAAGGTGCTGGCCAACACGCTGTCCTGCAACAGCATCTATCTGCGCCAGATCATGCAGCAATACGCGCAAGGCAAGAGCGACGACCTCGCTTACCGCCTGGCCCGTCGCAATGCCCACAACGCCGATGCCGCGCTGTCGACCACGCTGGCCAACATGCTCATGGAACCAGGGCACTTCCGCAAAGAGGCCGATGTGGGTTTCCGTTTCCTGGTGCTGTCACACACGCTGCTGAGCTACCTGTCAGGCCTGGGCGCGCATCGGGAAACCCCGCTGCCGAGCGAGGTCCGCGAGCATCTGATTGAAGGTGCAGGCGCCAGCCTGTCGTCGAGCATCGATGAAATCGCCCAGAGCCTGGCCAGCCGTCAGCCGGTTGCCGTGCAAAGCGATGCAGAGGAAGCGCTGGCGGCGGAGCTTGAGCAGATGCCGGAAGAAATCGATGAGGGGCAGCGTCTGGTGCAGACGCAACTGGCGCTGATCTGTCGTCAACTCGGACCATTGCGTACGCTGGCGGCGCACCTGATCAAGGAGCCGTCCACGGAAGCCGAGGTTACAGGTCGTGCAACTTGAATAGCTTGTCGTAGCTGCCATCGGCCTTCATGGCAGCGATGGCGTTGTCGAAATCAGCCACGATTTTGTCGTGGTCGGGATTTTTCAGGCTGACCAGTATGTGCAGGCCGTTTTCACTCAGCGATTTGGGCACGAACACAATATTGTCACGCACCTCGTCAGGCTCGCGGCTGAGGGCGAAACGCGCGGCGTACTCATCCTCAACCGCCAGGTCGACCCTCCCCGCCGCGAGCATACGCACAGCGGTCGAGAAGCTCGCCACCGGGACCTTTTTCAAATCCACATCGTTATCAAACGCTGGCGCATACGCATAACTGCGCACTACGGCAATTGAATAGGGGTGCAGCTGCGCAAGATTCCGGTACTCGATATCCGTCGATTTACGCTTGAGAAAGCGCAGTTTATTGAGCAGGTATTCACCGGAAAACTGGCCGATGCGCGTCCGCTCCTCGCTATACCAGGCGTTGATCAATACGTCGTAACGCCCTTCGCTTAGGCCATGAATCGCGCGTGCCCAAGGGACCTGCTCATATTCGGTGGTGTAGCCGGCGCGGCTTAATGCGGTGCGGACCAAATCGGTGGAGAGCCCGCCGTTGAGCAAGGACACATCGGAATACGGCGCCCATGCATCACCAGCGATGCGCAGCTTCTGCGCCGAAACGCCTTGCGCTACTAACAGCACTCCCAGCAAAGCCATGGCTCGAAGCAAATGCGGCATGCTCAAGATCCTTAAGCAGGTGGATAGCCTGCAATTTTTCCGCGGCAATTCAGGCGACAGTGCGACATCCCTGGTCGAGCGGTGCGGCGTTGAGTCTGGACGAGCTGGAGAACGCTCCCATCCCTTGCAGGAGCCGGCTTGCTGGCGAACGCGTTGGTTCAATGACATCAATGTGTCTGGCTAGACGCATTCGCCAGCAAGCTGCCCCCTACAGGTTCAATCGCGCATGGCTGTATCACGAAGACTCCCACCGCTACATAGGCAGCTCTGGGAGAGGCAACGTTTGACGATAGCAACTGGCCTTCATTGAAGACCGAATATAGGTTTTCCACAACTCTTAAGCGGCTGATGTTTGTGTCGCAGTTCAAGAAATCGCACGATGTCCTGATCGTCGTCACAACTGTCATCACTTACCGACTTTGGACTGACGGCAATATGCGTTTAGTATCCGGGATCGACTTTCTTCGCGAGCCGGCTTCATGTCTATCAACTGGATTTGCAAACACCATACCGCCCTGAGCAAAGAGCAGTTGTACGCCATTTTGCAACTGCGCGCGCAAGTGTTCGTGGTGGAACAGAAATGCTGGTATCAGGACGTCGATGGCCTGGATTTGCTGGGCGACACGCGCCATTTGATGGCCTGGCAAGAGAGCGAACTGGTTGCCTACCTGCGACTGCTGGACCCCATCCAGCAAGATGGCGATGTGACCATTGGACGCGTGGTCACCGCCCCATCGATGCGCAACAAGGGAATGGGCCATGAATTGATGGTGCAAGCCCTGGAGCATGCCGAACGCAACTGGCCGGATCAGCCGATCTACCTGTCAGCGCAGGCGCATTTGCAGAGCTATTACAGCCGCTACGGGTTCAATCCGGTGGGTGATATCTACGTCGAGGATGGCATTCCGCACATCGGGATGCGTCGGGATCTGGATTGACGCTGAGGGCTCTCGATGCCTGACCTTGCCGATCTGTAATACACGGCTTGCTGGCGGGTGGCGGCCTTGAGCTCTCTGCCGCGGCAAGCCGGATTGCTACATAGATTCACGACGCGACGAAGATCAGTCGAGCCAGGCGGCATATTGAACAGGTGATAATCGTCGGCGACCCAGGTTTCACGGATACCCCAACACCGCCTTGATCTGCGGCAGATGCTCGACGATCCACTGCCGGTCGATCGCTCCCCAGTCGCGGATCCGGTAACCGCCCGCGTGGTTGCGCGCGCCATCCAATTGCTCGAACTCACAGACGATATCCAGATCGGTCAGCGCCGCGATGGTGTCCTGTGCCGTTCTCCGCGGCATGCCAGTGACGTCGGTCAGCGCCGGGACGCTGCTGGCGAGTTCGCTGTCGATCAGATACGCCACGTACAGACGGCGGTAAAAACTGCTCTTGGTTTTGCTGACGTCCATCGCCAAGTCCTTGTGGGTAAATCGGAACGGTCTGAGGCCTGATGACGCTTAGCTCAGGCAGGTTTGAGCACGCGCCCTCTGTGGCAGTCTTCAGGGCCTAGCAGCTTGCCGCTGGCCGCTCGAACTTCAAGCGTCGTCACGGGCTGATCGTGCTCATTGTCCAGCAATATCGAGTGGGTTTCTCCGTCTTTAAACAAATGCTGCTCACCCCACTGACGCATCGCAACGACCACGGGGAAAACTGAACGACCTCTCTGAGTGAGGACGTATTCCTTGTAGGCGCTGCCATCCGAAGCGGACCTGATATTGAAAATCCCTAGTTCGACCAGAGCCTTCAGGCGGGACGAGAGGATGTTCTTGGCCACCCCAAGACTTTTCTGGAATTCGCTGAAACGACGGATATCGTCGAACGCGTCGCGAATGATCAGCAAAGACCAGCGGTCACCAACGGCCTCAAGGGTTCTTGCGACTGGACATTCGCTGGTTCCCAAAGATGTTTGCTTAGCCATGGGAGGTCCCCATTGGTAGACGCATCATTGCGCAGAGCATAAGGAATGAAAAAACTGGTTGCACATTAAAACCTCGCTTGTTAGAAATCAATCAACTGGTTTTAGAACGAAACCAGATTTTTTTCGTCGGTGAAAGGTGTATGACTACGAAGAACGAAGCAGCAATCGATGTCAGCCCCCCCGCCCTGATAGGCGTGACTGGAATCGAGCCGCCCCGCCCGGAAACCGTTCTTCGTTTGTCTCGTGCACTCACCCTTCTTTTTTCAGTGACCTGCGCACTTGCAGTGGCGAACGTTTACTTCGCTCAACCGTTGCTGGATTCCATTGCGCAGAGCCTCAATGTCGACCCCGGCCTGATCGGCGGCGTCGTGACCGCGACACAAATCGGTTACGCCATAGGCCTGTTTTTCATCGTGCCGCTTGGTGACCTGGTTAACCGCAAAACCCTGATCCTTACTCAAATGCTGCTATCGGCCATCGCCTTGAGCGTCGTCGGCTACGCAGAGCATTGGTCAGTCCTGCTGGGCGCGATGACACTGGTGGGTTTGATGGCTGTCGTCGTCCAAGTCGTGGTGGCGTATGCCGCCGCGCTGGCGACACCGTCACAGCGAGGTCAGGCGGTGGGGACTGTAACCAGCGGCGTAGTGTTAGGCATTTTAATGGCCCGTTTTACATCGGGAGTCATCGCGGACGTGGCCGGATGGCGTGCGGTGTACTTCGTTTCCGCAGGATTAATGCTCGTGATGGCAGCGGTGTTGTACAAAGCCATTCCCGTAACCGGCCTCCCGCGCATAAAAAGCTCCTACACGGCGCTGATACTTTCGGTTTTCAACTTGTTCAGAACTGAACGGACCTTGCTCGTCAGAGGCGTCTTTGCCCTGCTCATTTTTGCCGCATTCAGCGTGCTGTGGACATCTATGGTATTGCCGCTGAGCGCACCGCCGCTGTCGCTTTCGCATACGCAGATCGGTTTGTTCGGGCTTGCCGGAATCGCCGGTGCTTTGGCCGCATCCAGAGCCGGCCGATGGGCTGACCGGGGTCTGGAACGGCGGGTCACCGGGATCTCTCTGGCACTGCTGGCGCTGTCCTGGTTGCCCACCGCATTTGCCGAAACCTCCCTGCTTGCGCTGATCATAGGTGTCGTCATCCTCGACTTCGCCGTGCAAGCAGTCCACGTCACTAACCAAAGCCTCATATTTGCCGCAAGGCCCGACGCGCAGAGTCGGCTCGTTGGCGCCTACATGTGCTTTTACTCGATAGGCAGCGCGCTGGGCGCGGCTGCTGCCACCCTGGTCTATGCGCGATGGGGCTGGCATGCGGTGTGCCTGTTGGGCGCCTCGATCAGCGTCGCCGCGTGGTTGTTCTGGCTATGGTCTCGGACTGCAATCGCACCTCGTTCTTGAATGCTGCCGGATCGGTTGCCCGCGCGCGCTCTAATCTGATCGACTGACTACAAGAGTTCGGAACATGGCTATCGCACGTCGAAATGTCGGCAGGTAGAAATCACCGCGTGCGAGGCGGGTGGCTACAAGATGAACCGCAACTATTCAGCCCTGCATATCCCGCCACGTCAGATAGACGCGCAAGTCGAACTCTAACTGGTGATAGCCCGGCTGCATGTGCTCGCACAGCTTGTAGAAGGCCTTGTTGTGCTCGGTCTCCTTGAAATGCGCCAGCTCGTGCACAACGATCATCTTGAGAAACTCCGGCGCAGCGTCCTTGAACAGGGAAGCAACCCGAATTTCCTTCTTGGCTTTCAGTTTTCCGCCCTGCACCCGAGAAACGGAGGTGTGCAGCCCCAGCGCACGGTGCGTGAGGTCCAGACGATTGTCGAAAAGCACCTTGTCGATGTTCGGTGCGTTGCGCAGGTGCTCCTGTTTGAGCGCCAACGCGTAGGCGTACAGCGCCTTGTCGCTCTGCACGTCATGACGCCCCGGATAGCGCTGTTCCAAGTAAGCGCCCAACTTTTCCTGAGCGATCAATTGCCGTACCTGATCCTGCAACGAAGGCGGATAGGCCTGCAGGTACTTGAGCGGGCTAATGGCAGTGGAGGTCATGTCAGATCAAGTGGCTCGAAAGGCGCCAGTCTACCCTGTCAATCCTGTTCGAGCAGTGGGTCAGTGGTCGGCAGGGTGATCGGCGCGACGAAATTCAACGCCTCGTCCGGCGTCAGCGGATGTGCCAGCAGAAACCCTTGAATGACCTCGCAGCCATTGGCAGCCAGCCATTGGTACTGTTCCAGCGTTTCGACGCCTTCGGCGATCACCTCGATATTCAGCAGCCGGCACAGATCGATGATGCTGCGCGCTACGGCCAGATCCCGAGGCGAACTCATCATGCCGCCGATGAAGTGCCGATCGAGCTTGAGCGTATCCAGATCAAGATTTCGCAGGTGCGCCAAAGAGCTGTCGCCCGCACCGAAATCGTCCAGCGATACTCGAACGCCGATCTCATGCAGGCTCTGCAGTTGCTTGCGACTGTGAACGAGGTTGTGCACCAGCGAAGGCTCGGTGATTTCAACCTCTAACTGCCGGGGTTTGAGGCCGTGAATCTGGATTGCCCGCTGCAGTTCCGCGGCAAGGTTAGGCATGCTGAACTGTGCAGGACTGACGCAGACGCTGACCACCAGCTCATCCGGAAACACGCCGTCCCAACGCTGACGCTGAGCCGCGCCCTGCTCGTAGATCCAGCCCCCGAGCTTGTTGATCAGACGCGTCTCTTCTAGCAACGGAATGAACAGACTCGACGGCACATCACCGGCGTCCGGATGATTCCAGCGCAGCAACGCTTCGAAACCCCGGGTGCGCCCCGTCAACACATTGATCTGCGGCTGGTAGACGATCGAAAAATCCTTGCCCTCGACGGCCGTGCGTACGCTTTCTTCAAGCATCAGGCGAGAACGCGCGCGGCCGTTCATGTATTGATCGTAGAAACGATACTGCTGGCGGCCCGCGCGCTTGGCTTCGTACATGGCAATGTCAGCGGCGCGCAACAAACCGTCCAGGTTGGTCCCGCAGTCCGGGTAAATCGCGATGCCGATACTGACGCCCAAAGTCGCCTCGATGCCGTCGATATGACGCCGGACCGAAACCCGATCGATGAGTTTCTCCGCGACTTTGGCGGCGTGTTCGGGGAAGTCCAGCCCGTCGATAACCACGACGAACTCGTCTCCGCCCATCCGCGCCAGTACGTCATAGGGCCGCAGACAATCCTTCAACTGGTCGGCGACCCAGATCAGCACTTGATCGCCGGCGTCGTGGCCCAGCGAGTCGTTGACGTGCTTGAAGCCGTCCAGATCCAGATAAAGCACCACCAGGTATTTCCCGGCGTGTTCATTGCGCAACAGCATGCTTTCGACGGTCTGGTAAAAGCCGCGCCGATTAAGCAGCCCCGTCAGCGAGTCAGTGACAGCCTGATGCTCGAGTTGGCGATAGAGATCACGTACCACCGACATGTCGAGCACGCTCAACACCATCGCCTTCTGCTCTTCGGGCAGAGGCGCACAGGATAATGCGACAGGCACTTGCCGCCCCTCGGGGCTGCGCAGGATGGCGTCATGAACGCGATAGGTGTCGGCGCGACGATAGTGATGATAGAAGCCTGAATCGGTCCACTCACTGACTGCCGGTTCCTGCAGATAGCAACTCAGCTCAGTGCCGCGCAACTCGCCGTCGGTCATGCCCAGCAGCCGGCAGATGGCCGGGTTAGCGAAGCTGATGATGCCGTCCTCGTTGACGACCAGAATGCCCTCGGCCACATTGGCCAGCACCGACGCATTGAAGGCCCGCGCCGATTCGAGTTCACGGCTGAGTTTCTGCAAGGCGCGGCGATTGTGCTGTTGCTCCAGCAGTGCCTGCACCTTGGGCTTGAGAATATTGGGATCGAAGGGCTTGAACAGATAGTCGACCGCCCCGCTGGCATAGCCTTTATGCACAGCGTCGCGAGACTGCTCGTTGGCCGTCAGAAAGATGATCGGCGTCAGACGCGTTCGCTGACTGCCACGCATCAGGCGTGCGACTTCGAAGCCGTCCATTTCCGGCATTTGCACGTCCAGCAAAACGATATCGATATCAACGTCCAGAAGCAGACCCAACGCTTCCATACCTGAACTGGCCGTGACAATTTCCCAGTCCTGCCGTTGCAGGACCGCACGCATAGTGACGAGGTTTTCAGGATAGTCATCGACTACCAGCAGAACCGACTTGCCATTAGGTGGCTGGGGTTGCACGCATTCCATGCTGCTACTCATCACTTCACTGCCCGGTGAAAGGGCTCCGCCCATGATCCGAATGGCCCTTACTTTAGTCCTGAATGAGGAAAAAAGAAGGGGGCCATCGTTGTGCCATCTCAAAAGATCAACGAACCCGACTAACGGTCGCCACTCTGAGGGCCAACTGTACGCTGTCCTGCTGAAAAAATGCAGGCACATTGATGGCAGCCATTCGACGGATACTCGTTAACAAGCAAACGCCTGAAACGTATAAGGAGCCCCCCCTCAAACCCTTGGGCCAGACGCGTTTGCTGGCAATGAGACATATCGGACAAGAAAACAGATGATTGATTTAGGATCGTGGAATCTGAGCATTCCCGTGGGCTCGCCCCCCGCAACTATAGAAACGCAGCAACTGCTTCAGGGATACGACGGCAAGTATTTCACCTCCAGCGCCTCCAACGTCACTTTCTGGGCCCCGGTGACTGGCACCAAGACTGCGAACGCTAAATATCCTCGCACTGAGCTGCGTGAAACCTGGTCCAACGGCACGCTGCATAACTGGTCCTACCCCGACGCTGACAATTTCCTGAGCGCCAAGCTCAAGGTCATTCAGGTCCCCTCCTCCGGGCGGGTCGTCATCGGCCAGATTCACGTCTACGAAAGCACGCAACCGCTGCTCAAGGTCGAGTACCAATACAAGGACGCCACCAAGGACGGCACCATCGTTGCCAAGGTCCGTTTCCACCCCGACGACAAGGAAGCCCGCATCTTCACCGTCGCCGAGGGCATACGGCTCAACGAGACATTCAAGTACGTGATTCACCTGAACAAGGCTGGGCTACTCAGCGTTCAGGCCAACAACATGTTCTGGAACGACCGCATCAGCGCCACCTGGAGCAAACAACAGCTGTATTTCAAAGCCGGGGTCTACACCCAGGACAATACCGGCTATACCAGCGAAGGTGGCAAGGTGATGTTTTTTAATCTGGATGCCGATCACAACAAGGGTTGATGGCGCTGGGCAGATTCGACTGCAGGAGCCGGCTTGCTGGCGAAGGCGGTGTTTCAGGCGCAGCTGTGGCGCCTGTCGGACCGCATTCGCCAGCAAGCCGGCTCCTACAAAGGATGCTACGGTAAATCAGGCCATTCGCGGCGCCTGTAACTGTCCTCAGGCTGCTTTGTACGCTTTTTCAGCCGCCTCGAATCGCGCCAGCATGCCAGGGGTCGGGCCTTTGCCCTGCAAGCTGAACAGCACGATCGCAGCGCTGGCAAAAATGAACCCCGGAATGATTTCGTACAGTCCCAGCAGTTCGAAATGCTTCCACACCACCACGGTAACAGCGCCGACCAGAATACCGGCCAACGCGCCGTTACGGGTCATGCCTTTCCAGATCACGGAAATCAGCACCACTGGACCGAATGCGGCGCCAAAACCTGCCCATGCATAACTCACCAGGCCCAACACGCGGTTTTCAGGGTTAGCCGCCATGGCAATGGCAATCAATGCCACCAGCAGAACCATCGCACGACCGACCCAAACCAACTCACGCTGCGAAGCACGCTTGCGCAGGAAGGCCTTGTAGAAGTCTTCTGTCAGCGCACTGGAGCACACCAGCAACTGGCAGCTCAGGGTGCTCATGACCGCTGCGAGGATCGCTGACAGCAGCACACCGGCGATCCACGGGTTAAACAGGATCTTCGCCAGTTCGATGAACACTCGCTCATGGTTCTCGCTCACAGGGCCGGCAACTTCAGGGTGCGCCGAGAAGTAGGCGATCCCGAAGAAGCCCACCGCCACCGTGCCACCCAGGCACAGAATCATCCAGGTCATGGAAATACGGCGCGCCTTGGCGATGGACTTCACCGAATCCGCCGCCATGAAACGCGCCAGGATATGCGGCTGACCGAAGTAACCCAGCCCCCAGCCCATCAAGGAAATGATGCCGATGAAGGTGGTGTTCTTGAGCATGTCGAAATTGGCAGGATCCTTCGCTTCAATGGCCAGGAAAGTGGTATCGACGCCGCCGGTCGCCAACAGGACAATGATCGGCGTGAGAATCAGCGCGAAGATCATCAGCGTGGCTTGCACGGTATCGGTCCAGCTCACGGCCAGGAAGCCGCCGATGAAGGTATAGGCGATGGTCGCTGCTGCACCCGCCCACAACGCGGTTTCGTACGACATGCCAAAAGTACTTTCGAACAGGCGGGCGCCCGCGACGATGCCCGAGGCGCAATAGATGGTGAAGAATACGAGAATCACGATTGCGGAAATTACCCGCAGCAGACCGCTGGTGTCTTCGAATCGGCTGGAGAAATAATCGGGTAGCGTCAGGGCGTCGCCGTTGTGCTCGGTCTGGACCCGCAGGCGACCCGCCACGAACAGCCAGTTCAGATAGGCGCCAACGATCAGGCCGATGGCGATCCAACTTTCAGATAGACCGGACATGTAGATAGCACCGGGAAGCCCCATGAGCAGCCAGCCGCTCATGTCCGAGGCGCCAGCGGACAATGCAGTCACGACACTGCCCAGACTGCGACCACCCAGAATGTAATCTGACAGGTTATTGGTGGAGCGATAGGCCATGAGCCCGATCAGGACCATTGCACCGATGTAGATCACGAAAGTGATCAGAGTGGGGTTACTGACGCTCATTCTCTATCCACGCTTTTCTTATGGCGGCGCAACGGGATGCACCAAAGGGGCGCATCCTAAGGAACACGTCGGCGTAGGCGCAACCCTTACGCGTCAGAAAGTTGCACCTTTTCTTGATCCAAATGTAACCATCTGGTTTTAACGCTCTTTTTTTCTAAACATCCGTTTGACTCTTTTTATTTGGTGCAATCTCGCTCGGCATTTGAGGGTATGGAAGCGTCGAACGGCAATTTTGAAATATCCGAAAAAAACGGGTTGCACCCGGTTGCACCCAACCTTGTGCGCAGCTAATCTTGGCGACAGCTATAGCCACACTCAGCGTGGCTCTTATGAGGACAAGACATGGCGACCACCACCCTCGGTGTCAAACTCGACGACCCGACCCGCGAGCGATTGAAAGCAGCAGCGCAGTCCATTGACCGGACCCCGCACTGGCTGATCAAACAGGCAATTTTCAATTACCTGGAAAAGCTCGAGGGTGGTGCAACCCTTAATGATCTGAACGGCCTTGGCACCAAGGACGCCGACGATCAGGGCGAGCCGCCAGTGGAGACCGTTCACCAAGCGTTCCTCGAGTTCGCTGAAAGCATTCTGCCGCAGTCGGTGTTGCGCGCCGCGATCACCTCGGCGTATCGCCGCCCAGAACCTGAAGTCGTGCCGATGCTGCTGGAACAGGCTCGTTTGCCTGCGCCTATGGCCGAAGCCACACACAAACTGGCTGCCTCAATTGCTGAAAAATTGCGTAATCAGAAGAGCGCTGGCGGTCGTGCGGGCATCGTGCAGGGTTTGTTGCAGGAGTTTTCGCTGTCATCGCAGGAAGGCGTAGCGCTGATGTGTCTGGCCGAAGCCCTGCTGCGCATCCCGGACAAAGGCACTCGTGACGCATTGATCCGCGACAAGATCAGTACCGGTAACTGGCAGCCGCACCTGGGGAACAGCCCTTCACTGTTCGTCAACGCCGCGACCTGGGGATTGCTGCTGACTGGCAAACTGGTCAGCACTCACAATGAAGCAGGCCTGAACTCCTCCCTGAGCCGCATCATCAGCAAGTCCGGCGAGCCGATGATCCGCAAGGGTGTCGACATGGCGATGCGCCTGATGGGCGAGCAGTTCGTCACCGGCGAAACCATTGCCGAAGCCCTGGCTAATGCCAGCCGTTTCGAATCCAAAGGCTTCCGCTACTCGTATGACATGCTCGGTGAAGCCGCCCTGACTGAGCACGACGCGCAGAAATATCTGGCCTCGTATGAACAGGCGATTCACTCCATCGGCAAGGCGTCCCACGGGCGCGGCATTTATGAAGGCCCGGGCATTTCCATCAAGCTTTCCGCTCTGCACCCGCGCTACAGCCGAGCGCAATACGAGCGCGTGATGGAAGAACTGTATCCACGCCTGCTGTCGCTGACCCTGTTGGCCAAGCAATACGATATCGGTCTGAACATCGACGCCGAAGAGGCGGACCGTCTGGAGCTGTCGCTGGATTTGCTCGAACGCCTGTGCTTCGAACCACAGCTGACTGGCTGGAACGGCATCGGCTTCGTGATTCAGGCGTATCAGAAGCGTTGCCCTTATGTGATCGACTATGTGATCGATCTGGCCCGCCGCAGCCGTCATCGCCTGATGATCCGCCTGGTGAAAGGCGCCTATTGGGACAGCGAGATCAAGCGCGCTCAAGTCGAAGGGCTGGAAGGCTATCCGGTCTACACGCGCAAGGTGTACACCGACGTTTCCTACATCGCATGTGCCCGCAAACTGCTGTCGGTGCCAGAAGTCATCTACCCGCAATTCGCGACTCACAACGCCCATACACTGTCGGCGATTTACCACATTGCCGGTCAGAATTATTACCCCGGCCAGTATGAATTCCAGTGCCTCCATGGCATGGGTGAGCCTCTGTACGAGCAGGTCGTCGGCAAAGTCTCCGACGGCAAGCTGAACCGACCGTGCCGCGTGTACGCCCCAGTCGGCACTCACGAAACCCTGCTGGCTTATCTGGTTCGTCGCTTGCTTGAAAACGGCGCCAACACCTCCTTCGTCAACCGTATTGCCGACCAGGCGATTTCGATTCAGGAACTGGTCGCCGATCCGGTTTCAAGCATCGAGCGCATGGCCACTCAGGAAGGTGGTTTCGGATTGCCGCACCCGCGAATCCCGCTGCCGCGTGACCTTTATGGCAGCGAGCGCGCCAACTCGGCGGGTATCGACATGGCCAACGAACATCGTCTGGGCTCGCTGTCCTCGGCACTGCTGGCCACCGCGCACAACGACTGGAAAGCGGCCCCCATGCTGGGCAGCCCGGTCAGCGCAGGTCCTGCAACGCCGGTGCTGAATCCGTCCGACCTGCGTGATGTGGTTGGCCACGTTCACGAAGCCAGCCTGGAAGATGTCGACAACGCGCTGCTCAGCGCCCTTAGCGCAGGCCCGATCTGGCAGGCGACTCCCCCCGCCGAACGGGCCGCGATTCTTGAGCGCGCCGCCGACCTGATGGAAGCCGAAATCCAGCCACTGATGGGGCTGCTGGCTCGCGAAGCTGGCAAGACCTATGCCAACGCCATTGCCGAAGTGCGTGAAGCGGTGGACTTCCTGCGCTATTACGCCGTGCAGGCGCGCAACGATTTCAGCAACGACGCCCATCGCCCGCTCGGTCCTGTGGTGTGTATCAGCCCGTGGAACTTCCCGTTGGCGATTTTTAGTGGTCAGGTCGCCGCCGCGTTGGCTGCGGGGAACCCTGTGCTGGCCAAACCTGCCGAACAAACCCCGCTGGTCGCTGCTCAGGCCGTGCGCATCCTGCTGGAAGCCGGCATTCCTGAAGGCGTGGTGCAACTGCTGCCGGGCCGCGGTGAAACCGTGGGTGCGCGTCTGGTCGGCGACGATCGTGTCAAAGGCGTGATGTTCACAGGATCTACCGAAGTCGCCCGTCTGCTGCAGCGCAATATTGCCGGCCGCCTTGACGCTCAGGGCCGCCCGATCCCGCTCATTGCCGAAACCGGCGGGCAGAACGCGATGATCGTCGACTCCTCCGCACTGACCGAACAAGTGGTCATCGACGTGGTGTCCTCGGCGTTCGACAGTGCTGGTCAACGTTGCTCGGCGCTGCGCGTGTTGTGCCTGCAGGAAGATTCCGCCGACCGTGTCATCGAAATGCTCAAGGGTGCCATGGCGGAGAATCGTCTGGGCAACCCGGAGCGTCTGTCGGTTGATATCGGCCCGGTGATCGACGCCGAAGCCAAGGCTGGTATTGAGAAACATATCCAGGCCATGCGCGACAAAGGCCGCAACGTCTATCAGGTAGCCATCGCCGACAGCGAAGAAATCAAGCGCGGCACCTATGTGATGCCAACCCTGATCGAGCTGGAAAGCTTCGACGAGCTGCAACGCGAAATCTTCGGTCCGGTCCTGCACGTGGTGCGCTACAAGCGCAAGGAACTGGATCAACTGATCGGCCAGATCAACGCATCGGGCTATGGCCTGACCTTGGGCGTGCATACACGCATCGACGAAACCATCGCCAAGGTGATCGACTCGGTCAACGCTGGCAACATGTACGTCAACCGCAACATCGTGGGTGCCGTGGTCGGGGTTCAGCCGTTCGGTGGTGAAGGCTTGTCGGGGACCGGTCCGAAAGCCGGTGGCCCGCTGTATTTGTATCGCCTGCTGTCGACTCGTCCGGCCGACGCGGTACAGAAGTCTTTCGCCCAGCGTGATGGCGGCACTGCGCCGGATACTCGCCTGCGCGACAACCTGATCAAGCCGCTGACGGCTCTGAAAGCCTGGGCTTCGAGCCAGCAACAAACTGAACTCGAAGCAGTGTGCGCGCAGTTCGCCGAGCAATCGCAAAGCGGGATCACTCGCCTGTTGGCCGGCCCGACCGGTGAGCGCAACAGCTACAGCATCCTGCCCCGTGAGCATGTGCTGTGTCTGGCCGAGGACGAAGCCGATTTGCTGACGCAACTAGCTGCTGTGCTGGCTGTTGGCAGCACAGCGATCGTGCCGGAAAACGAGCTGAGCAAGGCGCTCTACAAACGTCTGCCGAAAGAGGTCCAGGCGCGGATCAAGCTGGTTGCTGACTGGAGCAAAGACGACATCGGGATCGACGCCGTCCTGCACCACGGCGACTCCGACCAGTTGCGCGCAATCTGTGAGCAGGTCGCACAACGCAGCGGCGCCATTGTCGGCGTTCATGGTCTCTCCAAAGGCGAAACCAACATCGCGCTAGAACGTTTGGTGATTGAGCGCGCATTGAGCGTGAACACCGCTGCGGCAGGTGGTAACGCGAGCTTGATGACGATCGGGTAGTTTACTGCCAAGTCGCCGCTCCCCTGTGGGAGTGAGCTCGCTCACGAAGACTGACTTTACACACGCCAGAGTCGCTGTGGATGTACAGATCTCTTCATGAGCAAGCTCACTCCCACAACTTTTTCATCTGCCGAAAATTCTCGTTCGGCTCATCATGCCTCGCCTAAAAACCGCCATTTCCTGCAACAAAATGCCCCATTTGTAGCCTCTTTCTTACAGCCCTCTCTCTTTCTTGCGAAGGACATTTCCTAGAAACTCTTACCCGCTTGTGCCTTGGCAATTCGATCATTAGGCTGCGTCGGTCGCTGAATATCAGCGTCCGGGTTTAGCAGCCTGAAATCGTCATTACTGGCCAGCAGAACCCTTTATGGCGGCTTTGCGCGGGGCACGTCCGCGTGCGCTGGTTTTTGGCCTTTAGGACCAGTCTGCTAACCCGTGTCAAAGCTGCCACCCTCGTTCGTTTAGCAGCGAAGCTTCGGTGGCCTCACTAACCTAAAGGTCTACGAAATGCTGAAAATCACCCCCGATCCACCCGACAAGTCCCTCGGAGAATCCCTGGCCCATGCATCGGGCCTACTGCGATGCGCCATGGCGACAGCCTGTGAAAGCGCCGAAAACCTCACTGGCGTGAAACGCGATCTGGCTTTCTCCGTCTTCCATCTGATTGACATGGCCAAAGCCGCGGTCGATCGATCGCTGGATCAGGTCGAAATTCGCTGAGCTGCCGGGCCGCCCCAAACACTGTAGGAGCGCGCCTGCCCGCGATGCGTCGTATCTGCGACAAGAGATTCGTCTGACCTGACGTCATCGCGGGCAAGCGCGCCCCCATAATTTGCAGCGCCGTATCCATCCCCTGTTCTACCCCCATCACCCACATCAATCTTCCTGTTCGCCCCCTCCCCGCTCGCCTAGACTCGACGGCAATCCAATAAAAGGTAATGCCGCCATGTCCGAGATGCTGCTCAGTTCGCGCAATCTGGCTTTCGAATTGTATGAAGTGCTGGACGCCGAAGCGTTGACGCGGCGTGAGCGTTTCGCCGAGCACAATCGGGAGACGTTCGATGCGGCGATCACCACGGCGCGGACCATTGCCGAGAAATTCTTCGCCCCGCACAACCGCAAGAACGACGAAAACGAACCGCGCTACGAGAACGGCGAGGCGGTGCTGATCCCAGAAGTTAAACCGGCTGTGGACGCGTTTCTGGAGGCGGGCTTTCTGAATGCGGCGCGCAACTTCGAAGCAGGCGGCATGCAACTGCCGACGCTGCTGTCGCAGGCCTGTTTTGCGCACTTTCAGTCGGCCAATGCGGCGTCGACGTCGTACCCGTTCCTGACTATGGGTGCGGCAAATCTGATCGAGAATTTCGGCAGCGAAGAACAGAAGCAGCGCTTTCTGCAGCCCATGATCGAGGGGCGCTTTTTCGGCACCATGGCATTGACCGAACCTCACGCGGGCTCGTCCCTGTCGGATATCCGGACGCGCGCAGAACCTGCGCCAGATGGCAGCTATCGCCTGCGCGGCAACAAGATTTTCATCTCTGGCGGCGACCATTCGCTGTCGGAAAACATCATCCATCTGGTGCTGGCAAAACTGCCTGAAGCGCCGCCCGGCGTGAAAGGTATTTCGCTGTTCATCGTGCCCAAGTTTCTGGTCAATGAGGACGGCAGTCTGGGCCCGCGCAACGATGTGCTGCTTGCGGGGCTGTTTCACAAGATGGGCTGGCGCGGCACCACGTCCACCGCGCTGAATTTCGGCGATAAAGATAACTGCGTCGGTTACCTGATCGGCAAGCCGCATCAGGGCCTGAGCTATATGTTTCAGATGATGAACGAGGCGCGGATCGGCGTCGGCATGGGCGCGGTGATGCTGGGTTACGCCGGTTACTTGTACTCGCTGGATTATGCCTGCGAGCGCCCGCAGGGCCGCCTGCCCGACAGCAAGAATCCCGAAAGCGCCCCGGTTTCGATCATTCAACACGCTGACGTCAAACGCATGCTGCTGACCCAGAAGGCCTACGTCGAAGGCTCGTTCGATCTGGGGCTGTACGCTGCCCGGCTGTTTGACGACACGCAAACCGGGGAAACCGAAGAGCAACGCAAGCTGGCCCATGAACTGCTGGATCTGTTGACGCCCATCGTCAAATCGTGGCCTTCGGAGTTTTGCCTGAAGGCCAACGAGCTGGCGATCCAGGTTCTCGGTGGTCACGGGTATACCCGCGAATACCCGGTCGAGCAGTATTACCGCGACAACCGCCTGAATCCGATTCACGAAGGCACACACGGTATTCAGTCGCTGGATTTGCTGGGACGCAAGCTGGCGCAAAATGGTGGCGCAGGCCTCAAACATTTGGTGCGGTTGATTGCCGATACCTGCCAGCGCGCCCAGGAGCACGCGTCATTGAGCACACTCCGTCAGCCACTCGAACATCTTGTGGCGGGCGTACAGGCCGTCACCCTGGAACTGCTGACGGATCTGGCCCAAGGCAAGGTTACTGCCACGCTTGCCAACTCGGCGCTGTATCTCAAGGCGTTCGGGCACACGGTCATTGGCTGGCGTTGGCTGGAACAGGCCATTCGCGCTGAAGAGGGATTGCACAGGGGCAATAGCGCCGATGTCGATTTCTACAAGGGCAAATTACAGGCGGCGCGGTACTTCCTGACGTGGGAAGTACCCGCCTGTCATCACGAACTGGCGATTCTGCAAGCGCGCGATGATGTCTGTTTATCAATGCAGGAGAGTTGGTTCTGAGGGTGCGGATCAGCAAATGCTTCACCGCATGTAAGAACCGGCGCCAGAGGATGCCAACGTTACTCAACGCTGCCAGATCATCGAGGCGGCGCGATCCAGGAATTCTCCCGACCTGCGAGGATTTTCAGCCGGTCGGCAAATGGCGCATAGAAGTCATGGGCATCTTTAAGCTGCTGAGCATAATGCAGAGAACTGATGCCCGACCTCGGTTTGATCTGCCCGTCCAGCAGATCCGCATAGTCAGGACGAGTACTGCGGATCGTGTCCATGAAAAGCCGAGGTCCGGTAACGTGGGATATGGTCGTCATATATGGATTGATGCCGTTCTCCTCCCCTGACTTGTTGCTCGACAGAATGTCGAGCGTCTCGCGTTCGCGTATGAAGCGTGAATAGAGTTCCTGCTGCATCTCCCTCAAAACCGGGTTGCCGGGCAGGCTCGCGAAATGACTGTTGCCTGGGCCGTAATAGGACATTCTGGAGGTGGTTGCTGGCTCTCCCACCAATAGATCGCCCGGCCCGGACAGCAGCTCCTTTCCCGCGAACGAGCAATGAAGAACGTCATCGCAGTCCATGTAAATCCCGCCATATTCTCGAATCAATCGATACCTCAGTACATCAGACGCGGCCGCGAAATTGTCGCCCCTGCCACTTCTGAAGTACTCGTACGGCTCGGCTGTTTCGGGCTCGTTGAGAAACCCGTCGTAGAACGGCTCATCGTGAAGATTTGAAATTGTCATGTTCGGGTAGTCAGTGAATTTGCGCTGCAACTGCTCTACGAGCGTTAAATCGCTGAGGACGTCGTTGTCCTGAATATCAACGTGGAGCGTGAACTTGAGGTCCGGACTGGTGTTCATGTTTTCTTTGATGGTGTCGATCAGCGTCTCACGGGGAAGCCTGCTGCCCAGCCATATCTGGTGAACGGTTCGGTCCACGGCCGATGTATGCAAGGGGAGGCCGGGTATGCGCGGAAACTTGTAGACCTCGGTGGTGATCCAGCCCTCATACCTGTCCCTGAGCTTGAGGTATCTGGCCTCGGTACCGGAAACCCAGCGGCCCCTTTTATTCCGCCAAAGCACCTTTTGCGCATTCTTGCGCCAAACCGCGATGTCCGCGTCGAAGGTGACACGCCTGCCGTTGGCGTAAAACTCTTGTACCGTTTCGCCCGCACTGTTGATCACGACCCTCTTTTCGATCCCGTCCATCGGTATCTCGACCTGTACGGAAGGTTGCGCGCGGGGGAACTTGATAGCGGCCAGCGGCACCTCCGGCATCGGATCTGGCATCACGTCCATGTAGCTATCGCCGCCACGAAGCCCAGGCTTCAGGTCAATATCGGAGTAATAACCTTTGGTCCGCTTTAGGTAAGGCCCTTTCAGAGCTCGATTTTCAGACGAGAAGATTCGATATTGCTTTGCTCCTTCAACGCGCTCGACCCGGTAGATTTTCGAATGCACCCGCGCGAAATGTCGGATTTGGCCGGTGTCAGCGTCAAAGACCCGGTAGACAGCACCGAAATTGTCCGTAACCCACGCACCAGACGGATCTAGCGGCAGGTCGTACTCGAATCCAGCCAGAGTCTTGCGCAGTTCAGGTGTCAGCGAGCGAAGCCCCTCCGGCTCCACGCCAAACCCTTTCACGCTGTCGAACGTCGCTTCATGGTGGGTTTTCAGAGCCTGCCGGTCTTGCTCCTCCTGACCCAGTCGAGTCTGTCGCTCAGTCGGCGATTCACTCGCGCGCTGCCGGCCTTCTTCAGCGGCTTGCGCTTGCGTTCGCTGCTCCTCTGCACGGTTAGCCGCTCGCTCCTCCTGGCTTTGGTCCGCGATCATTTGCCCGACCTCGTCCGCGGCGCCAGGAACGACTTCCTCTCCCGCGCGTGCCGCAATGCCTGCAAATCGGACTGCCGCGGCAGCGCCTTCATTCAGTACAGGCGCGGCATTAAGCACGCCAAAAGCGATGCGTCCGACGCCCTCTTGTTTCTCTTCGAGCGTCCTGCCCTGTAGCACCTCGTCCACACCCAAACCGATCAGCGCCACGGACATTGCAGCCAGGGGAATCCAGAGAGCCGGCACCACCATGGCGATCGCGCCCGTCGCGACAATCGCGTTAGTGAGCGCCAGCGCCGCTATCGCCTTGTCGGCATCGGCCCGGTTCCGAATCAGCTGCTGCCCATCAGACGCCAGACGGCTCTGCAGACTCCGCCTGAAGTGGGTAAAAGGCCATGGCGACAGCGCCGGGCCTAGATTGATGACGTCGTCCGGATACCAGTGGCCAGTCGCGTCGTTGAGACGATGGGGGTGCGCTGCCAGCCCCGCGAGGGTCGTCTGCAATCCGCTGAGCCAGAGCCCATCGGGTTCATCTTCGACCTTGAAGTGAATCTCCAACGCCTTTCTGCGGCGTGAATCCTTGCACTGCAAAACAACCCAGGCACGCAATGCCTGAATATCCTTGAATCCATGAAGCGGTGAGGAGTTACCGGGGATGTACATCACCAGCCTGTCCGTGGATTCCTCCCGGATGACGATGATGTCACTGGCGACATAGCGGTACAGAACCAGCTCGCGAAACGTGATACGAGGTGACATCGACGCGTCACGGAAAGCTTCGAATTCCAGGGTTTCCCACAGTTGGTCTGAGCGTAGGCCAACGGACCACAGGACAAGCGATCTGTCTTGCTCGCTCAGAGACCCTTCAGCATGTTGCACGAAGGCCGCCTTGATCAGCGCCGCCTTGATCAGCAAGTTGTAGTCGGCGGCGTGGATGTCCCAGAAACGGGTCAATGATTCCTGATAGTGGGCTTGCAGATCAGCCTTCCAGACGAAGCGTTTAAAGTCTTTCGGATCTGTCGGTATATGGGTCGACCGGTCAAAGCGTTGGGGACTGGTCTTGCGGTAGATCCCTTCATAGGCGAAGCAATCGGCGAGCTGTAACGGTTCCGCAGATATCTGCACTGGATAACCACCATCCCGGTACTCACGCGGATGACCCAGGTGATCAAAAAACTCGCCATTGCCGGCTTGCTGCCAGTTGCGCAACAGCGCGTCGGTCAATGTCATGGCGTAAGCCACATTCGCTCGACTTGGCTCTGCGTCCAGCTGGTTGATGTAGAGGGTGGCAAGCAAAAGCTCATCGGGGTCGATGTCTTCTCCCAGATGCTGGACAACGAATTGCCGGGCCTTGGTCCGCCCGTACTCGTGGGGAGGGTCGTAACGCACCTGCCTGGCCGCGACGAACTCCTCCAGGAGCAACGGCTTCGAGGACGTGACGGTTTCTCCGTACTCGTTGACGTAAACAACGCCCTCAGGCCCCAGACCGATCATGGTGCCGTCTGGGTAACGATTGATTAAAGCGCCGCTCTCCGTGCATTCCGCGTCCTGCGCCAGGCCAACGCGTGGCGTCTGACCTAGCGCGGCCGTTTCATCGTATCCGCTGTTCCATTCCTCATTCATCGTCGACATCCTGTCAGTGATCGGGGACTCAAGGATGAACGCCCACGAGCCCCTGCATGCGATAAATATGTATTTTTTCGCGGTTAGCAGGTGCCCGACGCTGACTTCGCTGTGGCGGACGGCTTATCGCACAATTCAGACAACTGCCGAGCATTAGGCTTTGACAGTTAACCAATTCAACGGGTTAAATCCGTTGGCACGCGGGCTGCATGGTCAGCTTGCAGATGTTTGATCTTTCTTTGTCTGGAGTACCGCCCTTGGATGCCACGACCATCAACAGCCTGTTCCTGATCGGCGCGTTGCTGGTGGGCGCAAGTATTCTGGTCAGCTCGCTGTCGTCCCGTCTCGGTATCCCAATTCTGGTGATCATCCTGGCAGTCGGCATGGCAGCCGGTGTCGACGGCGGCGGCATCATCTTCGATAACTACCCAACGGCCTACCTGGTCGGCAACCTGGCACTGGCGGTTATCCTGCTCGACGGCGGTCTGCGAACGCGGGTGGCAAGTTTCCGCGTGGCGCTCTGGCCCGCGTTGTCGCTGGCAACGGTTGGCGTCCTGATCACCACCGGTCTGACGGGCATGGTCGCTGCCTGGCTGTTCGACCTGAACATCATTCAGGGTTTGCTGATCGGCGCCATCGTCGGCTCCACGGACGCTGCAGCGGTGTTCTCGTTGCTGGGCGGCAAGGGCCTGAACGAGCGGGTGACGGCCAGCCTGGAAATCGAATCCGGCAGTAACGATCCGATGGCGGTGTTTCTCACCGTGACTTTGATCGACATGCTCTCCAGCGGCCAGACCGGCCTGCACTGGAGCCTGCTGGGGCATCTGATTCAGGAGTTTGGCATCGGCGCCATCGTCGGTCTCGGCGGCGGCTGGCTGATGCTGCAACTGGTCAACCGTATCAATCTGGCCAACGGCCTTTATCCGATTCTAGTGATCGCGGGCGGTCTGGCGGTGTTTGCCCTGACCAACGCCATTCACGGCAGCGGCTTCCTCGCGGTCTACCTGTGTGGCCTGGTGCTGGGCAACAAGCCGATTCGCAGCCGCCACGGCATTCTGCACATGCTCGACGGCATGGCCTGGCTGGCACAGATCGGCATGTTCCTGGTGCTGGGCCTTCTGGTTACACCCCATGACCTGCTGCCGATCGCGCTGCCTGCACTGGGTCTGGCGCTGTGGATGATTCTGGTGGCGCGCCCGCTTTCGGTTCTGGCTGGTCTGTTGCCTTTCCGGGTGTTTCACGGTCGCGAAAAAGCCTTTATCGCCTGGGTCGGCCTGCGCGGCGCGGTTCCGATCATTCTGGCGGTGTTCCCGCTGATGGCTGGCCTGCCTCAAGCTCAACTGTTCTTCAATCTCGCATTCTTCATCGTGCTGGTCTCGCTGCTGGTTCAAGGCACGAGCCTGCCATGGATGGCCAAATGGCTGAAGGTGACGGTTCCGCCTGATCCCGCGCCGATCTCCCGTGCGGCACTGGAAGTTCACGTGACCAGCGAGTGGGAGTTGTTTGTTTATCGGCTTGGCGCGGAGAAATGGTGCATCGGTGCCGCCCTGCGTGAGCTGAAAATGCCTGAAGGCACGCGTATTGCCGCCTTGTTTCGCGGTCAGCAACTGCTCCATCCGTCGGGTAGTACGGTTCTGGAGACCGGCGATCTGCTCTGCGTGATCGGTCATGAGCACGACCTTCCAGCCCTCGGCAAGCTGTTCAGCCAGGCGCCGCAGCGCGGTCTGGATTTGCGCTTCTTCGGCGACTTCGTCCTGGAGGGAGACGCTCAACTCGGGGCTGTCGCGGCGTTGTACGGTTTGAAGCTCGACGGCCTGGATTCGAATATGCCGCTGAGTCAGTTCATTATTCAGAAAAATCGCGGCGCGCCAATCGTCGGCGACCAGATCGAATGGAACGGAACTATTTGGACAGTTGCAGTTATGGAAGGGAACAAGATCCTCAAAGTGGGCGTCAGATTCCCCGAAGGAAGCCGCCCGGGACCCGGGTTGTTTCTCTAAACTGCTGACCTTTTCAGATTGTTCGACCGGTGTCTATGTTCACGCTGCGTACCTTTTTTGCCTCAGCCTTGCTGGGGCTTTGCCTTTCCAACGTCCCGGTTTTCGCCGCCGATACGCCCCCACCTTCCAGCGAAGCCGTCCAGCAGAGCCTGGACAGGATCGCCGACCGCAAACTGCCGGCCGATGAACAGAAAGCCCTGCAGCAGGTACTGGAGCAGACCCTCGGGTTTCTGGCCAGCCAAAAGGACAACCAGCAGAAGTTGGAGGACCTGAAAAAGCAATTGGCGGATGCACCAAGACTGACCAGCGAGAGTCAGCGCGAACTGGCCAGGCTCAAAGCCAGCAAAGTGATTCCTGTCGCCCAGCGCTACGCCAATATGGACGTGCCGCAACTCGAACAGATGCTCAGCCAGCGCAGCGCTCAGCAGGCGGACCTGCAAAAGGCGCTAAATGATGCCAACAGCCTGACAATCACAGCGCAAACTCGCCCGGAACGCGCTCAGGCCGAAATCAGCAATAGTCAGACGCGCATCCAGACCATCAATGGCATCCTCAAGTCCGGCAAGGACGGGGGCAAGGCTATCAATGGCGACCAGCGTGCTCAGTTCAACGCCGAGCTGGCTTCGATCAACGCGCTGATCGCCCTGCGTCGCCAGGAACTGGCCGGCAACAGCCAACTGCAGGACCTGGGTGGCAGTCAGCATGACCTGTTGACCGAGAAGGTCGCCCGTCAGGATCAGGAAATCCAGGACCTGCAGACGCTAATCAACGACAAGCGTCGCGCACAGTCCCAGCAAACCGTGACGCAGCTGTCGATCGAAGCGCAAAAGGCTGGTGGCAGCAGCCTGCTGGGGACCGAAAGCGCAGCGAATCTCAAGCTCTCCGACTACCTGCTGCGCGGCACTGACCGCCTCAACGAACTTACCCAGCAGAATCTCAAGACCAAGACCCAACTCGACGCGATCACTCAGACCGATCAGGCGCTGGACGAGCAGATCAATGTGCTGAGCGGCAGCCTGTTACTGTCCAAGATTCTCTATAAGCAAAAGCAGTCGCTGCCCAAACTGAAACTCGACAGCGGCCTGGCGGACGAGATTGCCGACATCCGCCTGTATCAATTCGAGGTTAACCAACAGCGCGAACAGATGAGCAATCCGGCCAATTATGTCGATACCCTGCTCGCTACCCAGAAGCCCGAAGACGTCACCCCGGCGCTACGCAAGACTTTGCTCGATCTGGCCACCACCCGCACCGACCTGCTGGAACGGCTGAACAGAGAGTTGAGCGCGTTGCTCAATGAATCCATCACCCTGCAACTCAATCAGAAGCAACTGGTGAGCACGGCCATCAACCTGCGTCAGACCCTGGACGAGCAGATGTTCTGGATCCCCAGCAACAAACCGCTGGATCTGGAATGGTTCGAGCGCGTCAAACCGCGCCTGACGAAGCAGCTCACTACCCTGCCCTGGACGTCCACCGTCAGCGAGCTGAGTGACGGACTGACCCAGCGCCCGCTGATCTTCCTGCCGCTGTTGCTGGTGATCGGCGCGCTGATGTGGAAGCGCAAGGCGCTGTACGACAAACTCAATCGGCTGCACGCCGATATTGGCCATTTCAAGCGCGACCGTCAGTGGCAAACGCCGCTGGCGATCTTCATCAATATCTTGCTGGCGATGCCACTTTCCCTGGCGCTGGCGCTGTGCGCACTGGCGTTGCAGATCGACGCCCGTGAACAGAACGTCAATCTCGGCGCGGCGCTGATGCAGATCTCGCTGGCTTGGCTGGTGTTTTACACCGCATATCGCATCCTTGCGCCGGGCGGCGTGGCTCAATTGCATTTCCGCTGGGAGAAGCCGCAGGTGGAGTTCCTGCGCGGCTGGATCCGTCGTCTGGGGTTGGTGGTGCTGGCGCTGGTCACCGTGGTGGCCGTCGCTGAACACGAACCGTCTGCGCTGGCCGACGACGTGATCGGCATCGCGGTGGTCCTGACCTGTTACGCGATGATGACCTGGCTGCTCGGGCGTCTGTTGCTGACCAGCCCGACGCACCAGAACGCCTCGTTGTTCCGTCGTGCGGTGGGTCTGGCGTTTACTGCCCTGCCGGTCGCGCTGTTCCTCGCTGTGTGTTTCGGCTACTACTACACCGCGCTCAAGCTCAGCGACCGGTTGATCGACACTCTTTACCTGCTGATGGTGTGGCTGGTGATCGAAGCGGCCTTCGTGCGCGGGCTGAGCGTCGCGGCGCGGCGCCTGGCCTATCAACGCGCGCTGAGTAAACGTCAGGCGGCCAAGGAAGCGGGCGAAGGCGAGACACTGATCGAAGAGCCGACGCTGGATATCGAGCAGGTCAACCAACAGTCGCTGCGACTGATTCGCCTGGCGCTGATCGCCGGCTTCATTGGCGCGCTGTATTTGGTCTGGGCCGATCTGATCAGCGTGTTCTCGTACCTGGACAATATCACCCTGTACGAGTACACCACTGGCACTGGCGCGACCATGAGCATGGTGCCGATCAGCCTCGGCGACCTCATTGGCGCGTTGGTGATCATCTGCATTACCTTCGTGTTGGCGGGCAACCTGCCCGGCCTGCTGGAAGTGCTGGTGCTCTCGAAGCTGAACCTCAAACAGGGAAGTTCCTACGCCACCACGACACTACTGTCCTATATCATTGCCGGCGTCGGTTTCGTCTCCACGCTGTCGGCATTGGGCGTGAGCTGGGACAAGCTGCAATGGCTGGTGGCGGCGCTGTCGGTCGGCCTGGGGTTCGGCATGCAGGAGATTTTCGCCAACTTCATCTCAGGCATCATGATCCTGTTCGAGCGGCCGGTGAGGATCGGCGACACCATCACCATTGGTAACCTGTCTGGCACGGTCAGCAAGATCCGCATTCGAGCGACCACCATCACCGACTTCGACCGCAAGGACATCATCGTCCCGAACAAGACCTTCATCACCGGGCAACTGATCAACTGGTCACTGACCGACACCATCACCCGCGTCACCCTCAAGCTGGGTGTGGATTATGGCTCCGATCTGGATCTGGTTCGCACGCTGCTGCTCAAGGCAGCCGACGACAATCCGCGCGTGCTCAAGGAGCCCACGCCAATCGTATACTTCCTGAATTTCGGCGAAAGCACGCTGGATCACGAACTGCGCATGCACGTTCGCGACCTGGGCGACCGCAACCCGGTGCTCGATGAAATCAACCGTTTCATCAACAAGGAATTCAAGAAGCAGCACATAAACATCTCGTTCCGGCAAATGGAGGTTTACCTCAAGAACATGCAGGGGCAGGAGTACAAGATGGTGCCGATCGAGCAGGAGCAAAAGACCAATGCGGCCCCTACTTCTGTGCCCGCCGCGCCTAAAGATGCGTCCGAGCCGCCGGACGTCAAGCTCGACTGACCCAAGAAAACCTAGCAGAATGCTCGGACATTCTGCTGGAGGCATCCCTTGAAAGCCCTCGACGAGCTGACCTTCGATAACCGCTTCGCCCGCTTGGGTGACGCGTTTTCCACCTCCGTATTGCCCGAGCCTATTGCTGAACCTCGTCTGGTGGTGGCAAGCGCGGCGGCGCTGGCATTGCTGGATCTGGACCCCGCGCAGGCCGAAGAGCCGGTGTTCTCCGAGCTGTTCAGCGGCCACAAGCTGTGGGCTGAAGCGGATCCGCGGGCGATGGTTTACTCCGGTCATCAGTTCGGCGCCTACAACCCGCGTCTGGGCGATGGTCGCGGCCTGCTGCTGGGCGAGGTCTACAACGACGCCGGCGAGCACTGGGATCTACATCTCAAGGGCGCAGGGCAGACGCCTTACTCACGCATGGGTGATGGTCGAGCAGTGTTGCGCTCGTCCATTCGCGAGTTTCTCGCCTCCGAGGCGCTGCATGCGTTGGGCATCCCGACAAGCCGTGCGGGCTGCGTGATCGGCTCGACCACGCCGGTCTGGCGCGAGACGCAAGAACGTGCGGCGATGGTGCTGCGTCTGGCGCAAAGCCATGTGCGCTTCGGCAGCCTCGAATACTTCTTCTACACCAAGCAGGCCGATGAGCTGAAACAGCTCGTCGATCATGTGCTGTCGTTGCACTACCCCGAATGCCTTGAGCAGCCCGAGCCGTATCTGGCGATGTTTCGTGTAATCGTCGAGCGCCAGGCTGAACTGATCGCCAAATGGCAGGCCTATGGCTTCTGTCATGGCGTGATGAACACGGACAATATGTCGATTTTGGGCATCACCTTCGACTTCGGCCCGTTCGCTTTCCTCGATGATTTCGACCAACACTTCATCTGTAACCACTCCGACCACGAAGGCCGCTACTCCTTCAGCAATCAGGTGCCGATCGGTCAGTGGAACCTCAGCGCGCTCGCTCAGGCACTCACCCCGTTCATCAGCGTCGAGGCACTGCGTGAGGCGTTGGGCATGTTCCTGCCGCTGTATCAGGCCCACTACCTGGACCTCATGCGACGTCGACTGGGACTGACCACTGCCGAAGACGACGACGCCGACCTCATCGCCCGCCTGCTGCAACTGATGCAGAACAGCGGCGTTGATTACAGCCTGTTTTTCCGCCGTCTGGGCGAGGATTCAGCCGAAGTCGCCGTCCGCCATCTGCGCGATGACTTCGTGGACATGCTCGGCTTCGACGCCTGGGCAGAAACCTACAAAACCCGCCTTTCTCGCGATCCCGACACTAGCCAGGACGACCGCCGCACCCGCATGCATGCGGTCAACCCGCTGTACATTCTGCGCAACTACCTGGCCCAACGCGCCATCGAAGCCGCCGAACAAGGCGACTACAGCGAAGTCCGCCGTCTGCATCAGGTGCTGTGCAAACCGTTCGAGGAACAGGCCGGGATGGAGAGTTATGCGCAGCGTCCGCCGGATTGGGGCAAGCATTTGGAGATTAGTTGTTCTTCGTAAGGGACAACTGATGACTGACCGTGCCCATCGGTGAATTGCCGATTCCGACACAGTCCGGACCATGCTCCGATCTCTTTTTTAGACGCCAGTTGCGGGCAAGTAAATCGAAAAGAGTAAAGGGCTCATCCAGCTCTTTTGCTTTTTTCGGCTTCTCGTTGATCTGCGCCTCTAACCTAGACTCATAGTCGTCGGCATATTCCGCTCGCTCTATCGCTGGCAAAGTACGGTAATGCGCGAGAACCTCCGTGCAAAACCGAGGTCTATTGGAAGCACCCGCTGCCCCCTCGATATCGTAAATACGCATGACCTGCCGATTCCATTGTGACTCCATATCTAATACGCCGTAATAAGCTGCACGACGCTCGTTAACTGTATACGAGCCAGACTCGTCATAAACTATCAGATCAAGCTGATCCCTGGACAGACCGAGAAATGGGTTTTTGACATTGCGATCGAGCTGGTCGGATTTAGCGATATATTCAGTAGCACGCAGCGCCCGCTCCAGCAACTGAGGATCCTGACTCTTCGGTCTTTCTTTATTATGCAATTGCTTTTTAGCCTCATAATCATCACCGGCAATTTGCGCTATCAACCTGCGGCCTTCAACTTTCAACTCTGCCCTGGTGAGCGACTTATCTCGTGCGTCGGCACGAACGGAGCTCTCGCCGAGGTGGCGAGACAGCATCGAGAGAGTTGGTGACACCGTTGACGGAGTTGATCGAAGCGATGATTTCGATTGTGCCGCCGTCATTGCAATACTCTTGATCTGGACGCATGAGCGCCCTGTCAGCATGCGGTTAGCGGAAATATTTTCCATTGTAATTCCTCCAGGTTTGAAGAATGCCTGATCAACTATGGAGAGTTGATCAGGCATGACACGGCTGTTAGCGCATGGTGAACTCCACGGCCCAATCGTGTGTCCTCATATCAGTAGAAAGGACTCGCACATCACAACGAGCACCACCGCCCGATTCAGAGCTTTTATTCCATTTAGGTGCTGTACCGCCCCGACCGGGCACTTTCAATAGCTCGTCTTGAACTTGCAGGTTTTCATACCTGTCCGGTATTGAAATATTGCTGTCGTGACATCAGCAGACAGCCGACCTCTAACAACAAATTGATCAGACGCACCGGGGTGAATGGTTTTTGAAGGTTTTGGAGTAGCTTCGGCATAACTATAGGCACTACTTCCCACAAAGTCGTAAATCGCATCGGATCCTTGGGGTAATCCACCGCCTTCTCGATCGTCGGCAGCGATTTCAAGTAGTTCAGCGCTTCCCGGTAGAACTTCGTCGCTTTGCCCGTGCGTGCCTGTTCGATGACGCCCTCAGATATCGCAACCTTGCGCCAGGCGTCGTCCATCTTTTGCACACCCTGCCATGCCGTCCGCCGCTCATTCAGCGTGAAGGAGCCGCTGTCGTCGTAGGCGATCAGATTCAGCTGTTCGCGAGACAGATTCTCGAAAGGGCTTTTTGCGTTCTTGTCCCCCGCCAACGTCCGCGTGACAAAAGCAGTAGCCTCGCGCGCACGGTCCAGCAACTCGGGGTCGTTGGTCTTCGGCACTTCCATCGCTCGCGTGGCGCTATTGACCTTCGGTGTCTCGACCAGAAACTCGTTGATCCGGCTCAGCCCATACTTCCCCAACTCCGCATGGGTCATCCCCGCATCCCGCTTGGCCGCCCGAGCCGCACTGTCGTTCAATTGACTGGCGAGCGTGGAGAAACTGGCCTTGTCGGCGGTCGCCTTCTCGGTTTTGTCCACAGCCGGTTGCTCGTCTTTTGTCGCGGTGGTGATGGGTGCCGGCGTTTTATTTGAAATGATCGCGGACACTGCGGCTTGAATCTGACTGATCATTGGCAATTCCCTGGCAATGAATGGGCAAGGGCCAATGGGTTGGATCGGATAGCACAGCCCCCTGACGGGAAAAGCTAATGCGCAGTACAGCCAGGCGCCTAGTCAGGCAATAGGGTCGTTCTTTCGGATAAAAGAGCTGGCTTGGAGATGCTAAAGGCAACGAATACGGGGTTCTGGGAGGGTATTTCGGGGAATATGTGGCGTCTTCAGAACTGGATCAATCGGCGATTAAATAGCGTTTAGTTAGGAGAAGCGTGAGGATGCGCACATCTCTCGTCCAATCCGAAGAGGCATCGCGCTCTATGGGAAACCGCCCACTAATCTCAAACCCGCACTGAACTTGATAAACAGACCTTCAGGCTCCACTTATCCGCCACCAGCCTTTTTTCAGGTATCCGTCATGTCCGAGCCTCTTCTTATTCCCTGCCCACACTGCAATGGTCTGAACCGCATCCCCGCCGATCGGCTGGGCGATCAACCCAAGTGTGGGCGCTGCAAGCAGGAGGTGTTGCTGAGCACGCCGTTCAATCTGACCCAAGGCGATTACACCAGTCAGATCAAGGGCGATCTGCCGCTGTTGGTGGACGTCTGGGCGCAGTGGTGTGGACCGTGCAAATCCTTTGCCCCGACCTTCGAACAGGCGGCGGCTCAGTTGAGCGGGCGTGTGCGGCTGGCGAAGCTGGACAGCGAGGCCAATCAGCAGCTGTCGGCGCAGTTGGGTATTCGTTCGATTCCGAGCCTGATCCTGTTCAAAAATGGTCGCGAAATGGCGCGTCAGAGTGGGGCGCTGCCGTTACAGCAATTGATTGCCTGGCTGGCAAGCCAGGGGATCTGACAGCGCATTCTTCAGCGGTTGAAGCGCTTGCCTGCTTTGGCGGTAGGACACGTCTGAATGCACTGTTCGGCCCCCCGAGTGTCGTTTTCAACGCCTAGGCTTCAGCCGTGCTTACGAGTTAATCAGAGGCGGCGAACGATGACATCAGTAATCAGGGAAGGCGACTCGACCACCACCGCAGGCGTGGTTCTGCAAACGTCGGGAACGCAGACATGGGAAGAGCGAAGACTTGCGCGCATGGGCGATCCGGTGTGGTGTGCGGCCTGTGAACAGGTCGGGTATATCGCTCAAGGCAATCCAACCTACGTCGATCAGGTCCTGGCTGTCGCAACAGATGGCCAGATCGTGAGATGTGACTGCCCGATCGGGGAGCACCGCCTGATCGCCAGTCAAAATGAGTTGAAGGCCGATATGGACGCCGCAATCGACATCCCCAAGGACCAAGCTGAAACAGCACGCAAACGCGCGAAACGCCTAAGCAGAGCCATGCGTGAAGAGGGTCCGGCGTAACAGCACGGCTTGCCGGCGGAACACCTCCGAGTCATCACCGACGGACAGCCGAACAACTGCGATCACTGCCCCCCGTTGTTTTCCAGTAAATGGTGCAACTCGACGAACTGCTGGCTCAGCTTGTGACGCGGATCCAGGTGAATCAGCGGCATGTTGGCCTGATGCGATTCACGCATTTTCACCGAGCTATTGAGGTAGATCGGCAGCACCGGCAGGCCCTCGGCGATCAGCTCATCGAGAATCTGCTGTGGCAGACTGGCGCGCGACTGGAACTGGTTGACGATGATGCCTTCCACCTCCAGATCTTCGTTGTGATCCTCCTTCAGTTCCTCGACTTCTTTGAGCAGGCCATACAGCGCCTGCCGCGAAAAGCTGTCGCAGTCGAAGGGAATCAACACTCTGTCCGCCGCGATCAACGCCGATACCGCATAGAAATTCAACGCAGGCGGCGTATCCAGATAAATACGCTCGTAGTCCTCGTCCAGCTCGTCGAGCAACTTACGCAGTTTGTTGATCTTGTGTTTGGCCTCAAGCTTGGGCTGCAGGTCGGCCAGTTCGGCGGTCGCGGTGACGACGTGAAGGTTGTCGAACGGTGTTTCGTAGATATCGACCTGATTCTTCTTGGAGAACGGTCCGGAAGAAAGGATCTGCTTGAAGAAATCAGCAATGCCCATCGGGATGTCCTCGCCGGTCAGCCCCGTGAGGTATTGCGTCGAATTGGCTTGGGTGTCGAGGTCGATCAAGAGCGTCCGGTAACCCTCATGGGCACTGACGGCTGCCAGATTGCAAGCGATGCTCGATTTGCCGACCCCGCCCTTCTGATTGAACACCACACGCCGCATTGGAAACTCCCCCGTCGCTGTCTTGCATTGAGATCGTCACACGATCCGATGAATGGACCGAGTCTAGGCAATCCACATGACAAGGGCGAGCGTTCGGAAAAAATCTGACGGTTGAGATGAAAGTTAACTGCCTGGAAGTTCGCACCAAGCATTCAATGACCTGCTGGAAAATCCGCAGGGCGCGACGCCGCCCAAATCGGACCGAGGATTTGCCAGTACCCGGTTACACCTCGATAATGTCCGCCATCGCTCGATAGCGTGTCGGTTCTGCGAACCGCCGCCACATTTGAGGCACTTTTCCCATGTATAGGTAACCTGATGATTCGAGCTTTGCTATTGGCCTGTGTCTTGCTGCTCAGTGCGTGTGCCAGCCAGGAACAGGTTCCGGCACAGATTCCTCATCTGAAATTCCCGATCAAGGTGCATGCGCAGCGTGAACAGGCTGGCCACCATGACGCTTGGCTGGTTGAGGCCAAGAAGCGGGATCGCGGAGTGCGCTGGACCCTGACGAATACTTCCGGGGATGTGCTGGCTGTACAGGATCTCACCAATGACGGCTGGAAACACCGGGCCGTTTCCGATGCTGACTATGATGCGCGAGAGTTATTCGGCGCAGTACTGTTCGCGCTGACTTCCGAAAAAGAAGTGCGCTTCGACTACCCTGGCGTGCAACTTCAGGCCCACGGACGGAGCCTGGAGGACCGTTGGCAAGTCAGCTACGCCTCAGAGGGTTTCATCCGCATAACCCTGCCAGATGGTCTGAGCTACCTCATCAGCCCGATCAAGGGCAAAGCGAGTCACTGACTTTCCAAATGGGGCATAGGCAGCATGCGCTGTCACCCCGCCTTGCGCGTCACCAGATCGACGAACGCCTTGGCCATGGGTGATTTCTGATCCTTGCGCTGTACCAGCCACACCGCCGAGGTCGCGTCCGGGTCCAGCACCGTGCGGTAGGCCACTCCGTCGATGCGCATGCGTTGGTAGGATGCGGGCAGCACCGTTACTCCTAACCCCGCCGCCACCAGGCCGATGATCGTCATCGCCTCACCTGCCTCCTGAGTGAACAACGGGCTGAATCCTGCATCCCGCGCCAGGCTCACCAACTGCGCGTACAGGCCACTGCCGTAGCTTCGAGGGAAAAACACGAAAGGCTCGCCGGCCAGCTCCTTGAGGTAAATCCCCCGCTCGTTACCTTCAGCCAACGGATGATCAGAGCGCAGAATCGCCACCAGCGGCTCGCGCAGCAGCTCAACCGCGACCAACGAATCCGGCAAGGGCAGCGGACGCATGATGCCGACCTGCATCGACTCCTCCTCCAGCCGCTCGGCGACTTCCTTGCTGCTCATTTCCTGCAGCGCAAGATGCACATCCGGATGACGCTGGCGAAAGGCGAAGATGGCTTGCGGGATGCTGGAAGTGAATGGCGCAGACGCGGTGAAGCCGATCTTCAGTTCCCCCAGTTCCCCGAGCTGGGCGCGGCGAGCGACATCGGAGGCCTTTTCAACCTGCGCCAGCACCAGCCGTGCCTCGTCGAGAAAAAGCCGTCCCGCCTCGCTCAATTCCACTCGTCGGTTGGTGCGCTCGAACAAGCGCGCGCCCAGCTCGTTTTCCAAGGCCTGAATCTGCTGACTCAACGGGGGCTGCGAGATGCCGAGAGATTCCGCCGCACGGCCAAAATGCAGCTCTTCGGCCACTGCAATGAAGTAGCGCAGATGACGTAATTCCATTGATCCCTCATTAGGTCGTGAAACCTATCAAACAGGTCGAACAATATATTGGAGGAAATCGTTCGCTGGCTATATCCTTTTTAATCCGCTTCTCCCTCTTGAGGTTACCCGTGAATCCTGCTGCGTCCCCCGCCACGTCTGCGACTGAGATCAATGCCGCCATTCCGCTGGGTGATACCTATATCGAGAAGGACACCCCCGCGTTCATTCGTACCGTGCTTGCGCTGTTTTGCGGCGGCTTCTCCACCTTTTCTCTGCTTTATTGCGTACAGCCGATGCTGCCAGTGCTGTCTCGCGAGTTCTCGATCAACGCGGCCGAGAGCAGCCTGATTCTTTCCGTTGCCACTGCCATGCTTGCCATCGGGCTACTGATCACCGGGCCGATATCCGATCGCCTGGGGCGCAAATCAGTGATGGTGTTTTCGCTGTTTTCGGCCGGGCTGTTCACCGTCGCCAGCGCACTCATGCCGAGTTGGGAGGGCGTGCTGCTGGCGCGGGCGTTCGTTGGCCTATCCCTGAGCGGCCTGGCAGCGGTTGCCATGACCTACCTGAGCGAAGAGATTCATCCGCAGCACATTGGCTTGGCGATGGGCCTATACATCGGGGGTAACGCTATCGGCGGGATGAGTGGTCGTCTGATTACGGGCGTGCTCAGTGACTACGTCAGCTGGCACATTGCCCTATCGATCATGGGCCTCATTTCCCTGACCGGCGCCTGTGTGTTCTGGAAAATATTGCCGCCCTCACGCAACTTCCGCGCTCGCCCACTCAATGCGAAAAACTTGCTGGACGGTTTCGTTCTGCAGTTTCGCGACGCCGGTCTGCCCTGGCTGTTTCTGGAAGGCTTCCTGCTGATGGGCGCCTTCGTGACTTTGTTCAACTACATCGGCTACCGCCTGCTGGCCGAGCCTTACAACCTGAGCCAGGCAGTCGTCGGCCTGTTTTCGGTGGTCTACCTGTCTGGCATCTACAGCTCGGCGAAGGTCGGCGCATTGGCGGACAAACTGGGTCGCCGCAACGTGCTATGGGCGGTGATCGTGCTGATGATCGCGGGTTTGGCGCTGACCATGTTCAACCCATTGGCTATCGTGGTCATTGGCGTCGTCATGTTCACGTTCGGCTTCTTCGGCGCGCACTCGGTGTCCAGCAGTTGGATCGGCCGCCGAGCGATCAAAGCCAAGGGTCAGGCTTCGTCGCTGTATCTGTTCAGCTACTACGTCGGCTCCAGCATCGCGGGCACGGGCGGTGGGGTGTTTTGGCATTACGCAGGCTGGAACGGCATCGGCGTATTCGTTGGCCTCTTGCTGCTAATGGCACTGGGCGCGGCGTTGAAGCTGGCGAAAGTGAAGCCGTTGGCGGTGAATGTGCAGGTTTGATGATTTTGCAAAGACTAGCCCGGTGGGAGCGAATTCATTCGCGAGGGGCCTGGGTATCCGATATATCTGCGTCGAATGTACGCCCCAATCGCGAATGAATTCGCTCCCACGGAACACTTCGACCTAACCACTCAAAAAACGCTCGGCACTGGCCGGGCGTTTTCGTCTCCGAGGATCAGCGCTTACTGGTGATACTGCGCCGACAGCTCGTGCACAGCGTTGATGAATGCGCCAGCGTTGGCCGGGTCGACTTCGGGGGTGATGCCATGACCGAGGTTGAAGACGTGGCCGGTTCCGCTGCCGTAGCTTTTGAGGATGTTGGCAACCTCCTGGCGGATGGCCTGGGGGTTTGCATAAAGCACGGTAGGGTCCATGTTGCCTTGCAGGGCCACTTTGTCGCCCACGCGGCGACGGGCTTCGCCGATGTCGCAGGTCCAGTCCAGCCCCAGGGCGTCGGCACCCGCGTCGGCGATGCTTTCCAGCCACAGGCCGCCGCCTTTGGTGAACAGGATCACCGGCACTTTACGGCCATCGTGCTCGCGAATCAGGCCGCCGACGATCTTGCGCATGTAGGCCAGGGAAAACTCCTGATATGCCGCCGCCGAGAGGCTGCCGCCCCAGCTGTCGAAGATCTGCACGGCTTGTGCGCCTGCCAGGATCTGGCCATTGAGGTATGCCGTGACCGACTGCGCCAGCTTGTCCAGCAGCAGGTGCATGGCTTGCGGGGTGTCGTACAGCATGGCCTTGGACTTGCGGAAATCCTTGGATGAGCCGCCTTCGACCATATAGGTCGCCAGGGTCCACGGGCTGCCGGAGAAGCCGATCAACGGCACACGGCCGTTCAGCTCGCGACGAATCGTGCTGACAGCGTCCATCACGTAGCCCAGATCCTTCTGCGGATCGGGAATTGGTAGGGCTTCGATGTCGGCCAGGGTGCTGACGGTTTTCTTGAAACGCGGGCCTTCGCCGGTTTCGAAATACAGGCCAAGGCCCATCGCATCGGGCACGGTCAGGATGTCGGAGAACAGAATAGCGGCGTCAAGCGGGTAACGCTCAAGCGGCTGTAGAGTGACTTCACAGGCGAACGCGGGGTTCATGCACAGGCTCATGAAATCCCCGGCCTTGGCGCGGCTGGCGCGGTATTCCGGGAGGTAGCGACCGGCCTGACGCATCATCCATACCGGCGTGACGTCTACAGGCTGCTTGAGCAGGGCGCGAAGGAAACGGTCGTTCTTCAGGGCAGTCATGTCGGCATCCGGAAAAAAAGTGCGGGCATTTTCTCAGACACCAACGCAAAAGGCACGGTCGGTGCCGTGCCTTTTATTTATCGGGTCGATTTGTCGCAGTGACTGCCGACCTGTGGGAGCCGGCTTGCTGGCGAAGACCACGACGCGGTTTTGTCTGAAATACCGCGTTTGGTTCGCCAGCCAGCCGGCTCCTACACAGTCCCGAGCTTTAATCAGACGCCCAGGTAATCCAGAATCCCCTCAGCCGCATTGCGGCCTTCGAAGATCGCTGTCACTACCAGATCAGAACCACGGACCATGTCGCCACCGGCGAAGATCTTCGGGTTGCTGGTCTGGTGCTTGAACTTGCCCTGCTCCGGCGCAACCACACGCCCCTGGCTGTCGGTCTCGATGCTGTGCTGCTCGAACCATGGCGCGGGGCTTGGGCGGAAACCGAAGGCGATGACCACGGCGTCGGCCGGGATGATTTCTTCGGAACCCGGAATCGGCTCAGGACTGCGACGGCCACGGGCATCAGGCTCGCCGAGACGGGTCTCGACCACCTTCACGCCTTCTACCTTGTCTTCGCCGACGATCGCGATTGGCTGACGGTTGTAGAGGAACTTCACCCCTTCTTCCTTGGCGTTCTTCACTTCCTTACGCGAGCCCGGCATGTTTTCTTCGTCGCGACGATAGGCACAGGTTACCGCTTTGGCGCCCTGACGAATCGACGTGCGGTTGCAGTCCATCGCCGTGTCGCCGCCACCGAGCACCACGACCTTCTTGCCTTTCATGTCGACGAAATCTTCCGGCGACTTTTCGAAACCCAGGTTGCGATTGACATTGGCAATCAGGAAATCCAGTGCGTCATGCACACCCGGCAGGTCTTCACCGGGGAAGCCCCCCTTCATGTAGGTGTAGGTGCCCATGCCCATGAACACGGCATCGTATTCCTGCAACAACTGCTCGACGGTGATGTCTTTGCCGATTTCGGTATTGAGGCGGAACTCGATACCCATGCCGGTGAAGACTTCGCGACGGTGGCTGAGCACACTTTTTTCGAGCTTGAACTCAGGGATACCGAAGGTCAGCAGGCCGCCTATTTCAGGGTTCTTGTCGAACACCACCGGCGTCACTCCACCGCGCACCAGCACGTCGGCGCAACCCAGGCCCGCCGGGCCTGCACCGATGATCGCCACGCGCTTACCAGTCGGCACCACGCGGGACATGTCCGGACGCCAGCCCATGGCGAAGGCGGTGTCGGTGATGTACTTCTCCACGGAACCGATAGTGACCGCACCGAAACCGTCGTTGAGGGTGCAGGCACCTTCGCACAGACGATCCTGCGGGCACACCCGGCCACAGACTTCCGGCAAGGTATTGGTCTGGTGCGACAGTTCGGCTGCGGCGAGAATATTGCCCTCGGACACCAACTTGAGCCAGTTGGGAATGAAGTTATGCACAGGGCATTTCCATTCACAGTACGGGTTGCCGCAACCCAGGCAGCGGTGAGCCTGATCGGCAGACTGCTGGGGTTTGAAAGGCTCGTAGATTTCCACGAACTCTTTCTTGCGTTGACGCAACAGTTTTTTCTTCGGATCTTTGCGCCCGACATCGATGAACTGGAAGTCGTTACTGAGACGCTCGGCCATTCTCTAGAACCTCTACACGACAGCCCCAGGCTATACCTGAAGCTGTAAGAATCATGTTCGCAGGCAAATCACGCACTGCCGTTAACTTGCGGCTTGAAGCTTGCCGCTCGCAGCTGCTTTTACTGCGGGTTCGCGCGGGTGCTGGACAACAGCGACTTCAAGCTTGCGGCTTTAGGCTTCACCAGCCAGAAGCGGCGCAGGTAGTCGTCCAGGTTTTCCCAGAGATTACGGCCCCACTCGCTATCGGTTTCTGCAACGTATTCGGCGAGCACGCGCTCCAGATGGCTGCGATAGGCTTCCATCGCTTCACCGCTGATGCGCTGGATTTCAACCAGTTCGTGGTTGACCCGGTCAACGAAGGTGTTGTCCTGGTCGAGCACATAGGCGAAACCACCGGTCATGCCAGAACCGAAGTTGTATCCGGTCTTGCCGAGTACGCACACAAAACCACCGGTCATGTATTCGCAGCAGTGATCACCGGTACCTTCCACAACAGTGTGGGCACCCGAGTTACGCACCGCGAAACGCTCGCCTGCGGTACCTGCGGCAAAAAGCTTGCCTCCGGTTGCGCCGTACAAGCAGGTGTTACCGATGATGGCGCTGTCCTGCGTCTTGAACGGGCTGCCTTTGGGCGGCACGATCACCAGCTTGCCAGCGGTCATGCCTTTACCGACGTAGTCGTTGGCGTCGCCTTCCAGATACATATTCAAGCCACCGGCGTTCCATACACCGAAGCTCTGACCGGCAGTGCCCTTGAAGCGGAAGGTCACCGGCGCTTCGTTCATGCCTTGGTTGCCGTGCAGCTTGGCGATTTCACCGGAAATACGCGCACCGATGGAGCGATCGCAGTTGCAGATTTGCAGTTCGTATTCGCCGCCAGCCTTGGACTCGATCGCCGACTTGGCCATCTCGACCATCTTCTCGGCCAGCAGGCCCTTGTCGAATGGCGGGTTGCGGTCGACCAGGCTGAATTGAGGCTTGTCAGCCGGGATGTGATCGCTGCCCAGCAGAGGCGTCAGGTCCAAATGCTGCTGCTTGGCGGTTTCGCCCGGCAGGATGTCCAGCAGGTCGGTACGGCCGATCAGCTCTTCCAGCGAACGCACGCCCAGCTTGGCCAACCACTCGCGGGTTTCCTCAGCCACATAGGTGAAGAAGTTGATCACCATGTCGACGGTGCCGATGTAATGGTCCTTGCGCAGCTTGTCGTTCTGGGTCGCGACGCCGGTGGCGCAATTGTTCAGGTGGCAGATACGCAGGTATTTGCAGCCCAGCGCGATCATCGGCGCAGTACCAAAACCGAAGCTCTCGGCACCAAGGATTGCGGCCTTGATCACGTCCAGACCGGTTTTCAGACCACCGTCGGTCTGCACCCGGACCTTGCCGCGCAGGTCGTTGCCGCGCAGGGTCTGGTGAGTTTCGGCCAGACCGATTTCCCACGGAGCACCCGCGTATTTGATCGACGACAGCGGCGACGCACCGGTACCACCGTCGTAGCCGGAGATGGTGATCAGGTCGGCGTAGGCCTTGGCCACACCGGCGGCGATGGTACCAACGCCCGCTTCTGCCACCAGCTTGACCGAAACCAGCGCCGCCGGGTTGACCTGCTTAAGGTCGAAAATCAGCTGCGACAAGTCTTCGATCGAGTAGATGTCGTGGTGCGGCGGAGGCGAAATCAGGGTTACGCCCGGCACTGCATAACGCAGCTTGGCGATCAGACCGTTGACCTTGCCGCCTGGCAGTTGACCGCCCTCGCCCGGTTTGGCGCCCTGGGCAACCTTGATCTGCAGCACGTCGGCGTTGACCAGGTACTCAGGGGTCACACCGAAACGGCCGGTGGCGATCTGCTTGATCTTGGAGCTGCGGATGGTGCCGTAGCGCGCCGGATCTTCGCCACCTTCGCCGGAGTTGGAACGCGCGCCCAGACGGTTCATCGCCTCGGCCAGCGCTTCGTGCGCTTCCGGCGACAGCGCGCCCAGCGAGATACCCGCCGAGTCGAAACGCTTGAGGATCGCTTCCAGCGGTTCGATGTCGTCAATCGACAGCGGCGTATCAAGTTCCCTGACCTTGAACAGGTCGCGGATCATCGACACCGGACGGTTGTCCACCAGCGCGGTGTATTCCTTGAATTTGCTGTAGTCGCCCTGCTGCACGGCGGCTTGCAACGTCGCCACCACATCAGGGTTGTAAGCGTGATATTCGCCGCCGTAGACGAACTTAAGCAGGCCGCCTTGCTGGATCGGCTTGCGCGGGCTCCAGGCTTCACCGGCCAGCGCTTTTTGTTCGTCTTCAATGTCAACGAAGCGCGCGCCCTTGATGCGGCTCGGCACACCGCGGAAGCTCAGCTCGCAGACTTCCTCGGACAGGCCAATGGCCTCGAACAACTGCGCACCGCGATACGAGGCGATGGTCGAGATACCCATCTTCGACAGGATCTTGAGCAGGCCCTTGGTGATGCCTTTACGGTAGTTTTTGAAGACTTCGTACAGGTCGCCCAGCACTTCGCCGGTGCGGATCAGGTCGCCCAGCACTTCGTAAGCCAGGAACGGATAGACCGCCGACGCACCGAAGCCAATCAGCACGGCAAAGTGGTGCGGGTCACGAGCCGTCGCGGTCTCGACCAGAATGTTGCTGTCGCAGCGCAGGCCTTTTTCGGTCAGGCGGTGGTGGACCGCGCCGGTGGCCAGCGAAGCGTGGATCGGCAGTTTGCCCGGCGCGATATGACGATCGCTGAGCACGATCTGCGTGCAACCGGAACGCACGGCTTCTTCGGCCTGGTCGGCGACGTTGCGCACCGCGGCTTCAAGCCCAGTGCTCTCGTCGTAGTTCAGGTCGATGATGGCGCGGTCGAAACCCGGACGCTCCAGGTTCATCAGCGAGCGCCACTTGGCCGGGGAAATGACCGGCGAGCTGAGGATCACGCGCGAGGCATGCTCTGGCGATTCCTGGAAGATGTTGCGCTCGGCGCCGAGACAGACTTCCAGCGACATGACGATGGCTTCGCGCAGCGGGTCGATAGGCGGGTTGGTGACCTGTGCGAACTGCTGACGGAAATAGTCGTAAGGCGTGCGTACACGACGCGACAGCACGGCCATTGGCGTGTCGTCGCCCATCGAACCCACGGCTTCCTGACCCTGCTCGCCCAGCGGGCGCAGGACCTGATCACGCTCTTCGAACGTGACCTGGAACATTTTCATGAATTGCTTGAGCTGATCCGGGTTGTAGAACGCCGAACCGTGATCGTGATCTTCCAGGGTCGCCTGAATGCGCAGTGCGTTCTTGCGCAACCACTGCTTGTACGGATGGCGCGACTTCAGGCGGCTGTCGATGGCGTCGGTGTCGAGGATCTGGCCGGTTTCGGTGTCCACGGCGAAAATCTGACCCGGTCCGACCCGCCCCTTGGCGATGACGTCTTGCGGGGTGTAATTCCACACGCCGATTTCCGACGCCAGGGTGATGTAGCCGTTCTTGGTGGTGACCCAGCGCGCCGGACGCAGACCGTTACGGTCGAGCAGGCAGACCGCGTGGCGGCCTTCGGTCATCACGATGCCAGCCGGGCCGTCCCACGGCTCCATGTGCATGGAGTTGAATTCATAGAACGCGCGCAGATCCGGGTCCATGGTTTCAACGTTCTGCCATGCAGGCGGCACGAGCATGCGCACGCCCCGGAACAGGTCGATGCCGCCGGTGACCATCAGCTCCAGCATGTTGTCCATGCTCGAAGAGTCGGAGCCCACGCGGTTGACCAGCGGGCCGAGTTCTTCCAGATCCATCAGGTCGTTGGTGAACTTGGTGCGACGGGCCTGTGCCCAGTTGCGGTTACCGGTGATGGTGTTGATCTCGCCGTTGTGGGCGAGGAAGCGGAACGGCTGAGCCAGCGGCCATTTCGGCAGGGTGTTGGTCGAGAAGCGCTGGTGGAACACGCAGATTGCGGTCTGCAGGCGCTCATCGTTGAGGTCTGGATAGAATGCCGTGAGGTCACGCGGCATCATCAGCCCTTTATAGATGATGGTCTTGTGCGAAAAGCTGCAGATGTAGTGGTCGGTATCAGCGGCGTTAGCCACCGATGAGCGGCGACGGGCACTGAACAGCTTGATCGCAAATTCCTGATCGCTCAGGCCTTCACCGCCGATGAACACCTGCTCGATCTTCGGCAGACGTTCCAGCGCCAAGCGGCCGAGGACGCTGGTGTCGACAGGCACCTCACGCCAGCCGACGAGGGTCAGGCCAGCAGCAAGAATTTCACGATTCATGTTTTCGCGGGCGGCTTCCGCCTTGGTGTCGTCCTGGTTGAGGAACACCATGCCCACGCAATACTGACGCGGCAATTCGACACCAAAGTGCTCTTGGGCCACGGCACGCAGGAACATGTCGGGTTTTTGAATCAACAGCCCGCAACCGTCACCGGTCTTGCCGTCGGCGTTGATCCCACCACGGTGGGTCATGCAGGTCAGGGCTTCGATAGCCGTCTGCAACAGGTGATGACTGGGCTCGCCTTGCATATGGGCGATCAGGCCGAAACCACAGTTATCCTTGAATTCTTCTGGATGGTACAGACCTGCTTTCATAGACACATTCTCACCAGGCTGCCCCTTATCGAGGCAAATTTCTTTTCAATTCAACCGCTTACCACCCACGCCGAACGTACGCCAGCTTTGCGGGAGCAAAAGGGAGGTCATTGTACACACCGACACAAAGGCTCACAAATTTAGCGACGAAACGCCGCAAATTTATGTCGCATTCATGAAAGGCTTTAAAACGTATCTCGTGCTAGCCAGAGCTTGGTTGCGAGTCTGACCAATGAGAGCCCGAAGTTCAATGAGTGCCTGAGACGCAGACACCGCAAGGCGCGCTGCTCATTGGCAGCACGCTCATGCGTGATTTTCGGGGGAGCTAACTGCGCGACCTGGATAAGGTCGCGGCGTCATCAGCGAGCTGCGGCAAGTTCCTGTTGGATACTGCCGACAGTACGAGGCCAAGGTTTACCAGCCTGAACCTTCGCTGGCAAGACTTTGATAGCGGCGAGGGCCGCGTTGCGGTCGGCAAAACTGCCGTAAGTCACCACATACAGAGGCTTGCCCTGCAGGGTTTTCTTGAAGTAGCGATATTCGGCGCCCTGCTCTTTCACGTAGTTCTGAGCCGTGGTTTCGGAGCTGGTGCCGAGAATCTGCACCACGTAGTGTGTCGGAGCTTGACCGGCATACCAGGTGCCGCCAGCCGAGGCAGCGGCAGCAGGAGCAGGTTTTTCAGCTGGCTTGGGCGCGGGCTTGGCGGTCGCGACCTGAGTCGGCGCCGGCGCTGGCTTGGCGGCAGGGGCCGGAGCAGGAACCGGTTTGGCCGCCGGGGCTGGCGCGGGACGTGGCGTCGGCACTTGCGTCTGCGCCATTCCCGGAGCAGGACCGGCAGCGGCACCGACAGGTGGTGCAGTGGTGGTCACGGTCGGCGGCTGCAGTGGCTGGTTGGCCGCTGGGCCGCCATCCTCACCATCGCCTTCGCCAGAACCTGCAGCCTCGGCCAGCGGACCGCGCATCACCGGTTGCGAGTTACCGACCAACGGTAGCGGCATTGGCTGCGAATTACCCGCGAACTCAATGGCCGGGCCGCCGTTGTTCGATTGCTGAGCAGGCGCCTGGCCTTGGCCCAGCGGCAATTGTGCCTGTGAGTTGGCCGGAGCCGTCGGCGCGCTGTTGCGCCCTGGAATCAACCATGCAGCGAGCACCGCTGCCACAACAACCCCACCCAAAGCCAACACGTGTTTCTTAGGCATTTTGAACCCCATACTTGGACGCTTTACCGCAGAGCGGCTGGCGATCATGGCTTCGATCATCGAGTCGCGCGCGACCTGGTTGATTGCGCCCGGCCATCCATTGGACTGTTCGTGAATATCGGTGATCTGCTCGGCGCTGAAGACTTCAATGCCTTGACCGGCGCCTTCCAGGCGCTGAGCCAGATACTCACGGGTTTCTTCTTCGGAATACGGTGCAAGCTCGATAACGTGGAAGCGTTCTTCTTCTGAACCGCTCTCGGCACACAGCTGATCCAGACGATCGATGATCGAAGCCTCGCCGAACAGGAAGACATGCGGGCGACCTTCCGGAGTGCCCGCCGCCAATCCCAACAACGCTTCGAGTGCGGATTCGCCAAGTTGTTCGGCATCGTCTACCAGGACATAGACTTCCTGGCCGGTCAGGGCCAGTTGCACGACCTGCGAAAGGATCGCGCGCATCTCCGGCTGAGCGACGTTCAACGCTTGCGCTACCTGACGCAGCACACCGGAGGCATCGCTTGCGCCGCGGGCGGAAACCACCACGCTTTGCACCGACTGCTTGTTGGTGCTGGCGACCAGCGCCTGGCGCAGCAGGGTCTTGCCGCTGCCGTGAGGACCGGTGACCAGCAGGAGCAACTGACTGTAGCGGGCCAGATGGTGCAGCTGTCCCAGCACCGGTTTGCGCTGGGCAGGGAAAAACTTAAAGCCCGGGACCCGCGTGGCAAAGGGGTCATGACTCAATTGATAGTGACCGAGGAAGGCCTCATCGGCGTGCAAACTAGTCATGGATTTCTCATTAACCTCTAAGCTGATCCACCAAGGCGCGGTAGTCCGCGACCAGTGTGGCCTGTAGTACTTCTCTTGGATATTCGTCGGTTACTACTGCTTCGCCCATGCGGCTCAGCAGCACCAGACGCAGACGACCATCGATCACCTTCTTGTCCACCGCCATGTGCTCGAGGAAATGCTCAGGCGTCATCTCTTCAGGCGGAACCACCGGCAACCCGGCGCGCTGAAACAGACGGATGCCACGATTGCGTTCCTGCTCGCTGATCCAGCCCAGGCGCGCCGACATCTCCAGCGCCATGACCGTACCTGCGGCGACGGCTTCACCATGCAGCCAGACCCCATAACCCATGTGGGTTTCGATGGCGTGACCGAAGGTGTGACCCAGATTCAACGTTGCCCGCACACCGGACTCCCGCTCATCGGCGCCAACCACGGCAGCCTTGGCCGCGCAGGAGCGCTCGATGGCGGTGGTCAACGTGGCCTGATCCAGACCGCGCAGCTTGTCCATGTTCTCTTCGAGCCATGTGAGGAACGGCTCGTCACATATCAGACCGTATTTGATGACCTCGGCAAGCCCGGCAGACAGCTCGCGTTCAGGCAGACTGTTCAGCGAAGTGGTGTCAATCAGCACGGCGTTGGGCTGATAGAACGCGCCAACCATGTTCTTGCCCAGCGGGTGGTTGATTCCTGTCTTGCCGCCGACGGACGAATCGACCTGAGACAGCAGTGTGGTGGGTACTTGAATGAAATCCACCCCGCGCTGATAACAGGCGGCCGCGAAACCGGCCATATCGCCGATCACACCGCCACCCAGCGCAATCACGGTCGTGCGACGATCGTGGCGCGCCGTCAGCAGGGCGTCGAAGATGAGCTGCAGGGTTTCCCAGTTCTTGAAGGCTTCGCCATCGGGAAGCACGATCGGCAGGACGTTGTAACCGGTCAGCGACTTGGTCAGGCGCTCGATGTAGAGCGGCGCGACAGTGCTGTTGGAAACGATCGCGACCTGTTTGCCGGCGATGTACGGCGTGAGCAACTCAGGCCGATCCAACAGGCCTTCGCCAATGTGAATCGGGTAGCTCCGCTCGCCAAGCTCGACCTTAAGTGTCTGCATGTGCCCCCACACTCTTATAACAATTGGATGCCTGTTCGACGCCAACGCGTTGATACGGACCACGGCGCAAGGCCATTTGGCGACCCTGCTTTTTATGGTCGCCGAGGATAGCGCATTTCCGTCTGCGCTTTAACGGGGAGGAAGCTCGGCCAACAGGGCGAGGATGTCAAGAACCACCATCCGGGGTGGCCGCTCATCGGTTTCTATGATGACATCGGCGATTTCCCGATAGAGCGGATCACGGATAGCCAGCAGCTCACGAAGCACACGAGCCGGATCTGCGGTACGCAAGAGAGGCCGGTTGCGATCGCGGGAGGTGCGCCCGACCTGCTGTTCCACGGAAGCATGCAGATATACCACACGTCCGCCCGCATGCAGGGCCCGCCGGTTCTCCTCACGCATGACCGCGCCACCACCGGTCGCGAGCACGACGCCATCAAGGGCGCAGAGCTCGGCGATCATGGCTTGCTCCCGATCACGAAAGCCCGCTTCGCCTTCCTTATCGAAGATCCAAGGGATATTGGCGCCCGTTCGCAGTTCGATTTCCTTGTCGGAATCCTTGAACGGCAGTCGAAGCTCTTTGGCCAGCAGACGACCGATGGTGCTTTTGCCAGCCCCCATCGGCCCCACAAGTATTAAATTTCGCACAGAATCAACGACTCACAGCAATCGCCTGGTTGTTCATGATACGCGGGGTGAGGAACACCAGCAGCTCGGATTTTGACTCACTGATCACATCCCGCCTGAAAAGGCGGCCAACATACGGCACATCGCCCAGAAATGGCACCTTGTCGACGACTTTATTCTGCGTATTGGAGAACACGCCGCCAATCACGATGGTTTCTCCGTCGGAAACCAATACCTTGGCGTTGACTTCGTTTTTCTTGATGGGGGGTACACCCAGCACCGTGTTGACGTAGTCAGGCTCATCCTTGGTGACCTTGACCTCCATGATGATGCGGTTGTCCGGGGTGATCTGCGGGGTCACTTCCAGGGACAGCGATGCCTCCTTGAACGACACGGAAGTCGCGCCGCTGGAACTGGCTTCCTGATACGGCACTTCCGTACCTTTCAGGATTTTCGCGGTTTCCTTGTCCGAGGTGACGACCTTGGGCTGAGAGACCACTTCGCCATTGCCGGTTTTTTCCATGGCCGTCAGTTCAAGATCGAGAATCGTGTTGTTGGTCAGGAAACCCAGCCCGATCGAGGACGTCGGGTTGGCCACGCCCATGTCCACGTATGGACCATTGGTGTTGCCGGCGCCGGTCACAGTGCCGTTGCCACCGGTGGTGAAGTTACCGCGGTTTGTAGAACCGCCCCAACGCACGCCCAGCGCCTTGTCATAGTCGACGTTGGCCTCCACGATACGCGCCTCGATCATCACCTGACGCACCGGAATATCCAGCTGCGAGACGATGCGACGCAGTTCGTCCAGGCGATCCTGGGTCTGGTAGGCAATGATGTTGTTGGTGCGCTCATCTACCGTGATCGAACCACGCTCATCAGCTTTCGAATCGGCGTTGGTCACGGACTGGAACAGCTTGGCTATGTCCGCGGCCTTGGCGTAGTTCACCTGCAGCAATTCGCGGCGCAACGGGGCAAGCTCGGAAATCTGCTTGAGCGATTCCAGTTCCTGCCGCTCGCGAGCCGCAATCTCGTCGGCCGGCGCGACCAGCAGTACGTTGCCAACCTTGCGCTTGTCCAGGCCCTTGGTCTTGAGCACCAGATCCAGCGCCTGATCCCACGGCACGTTCTGCAGACGCAGGGTAATGCCGCCCTGAACGGTATCACTGGCGACCAGGTTGAGGTTGGTGAAGTCGGCGATCAGCTGCAGCACCGAACGCACGTCGATATCCTGAAAGTTCAGCGACAGCTTCTCGCCGGTGTACACCAGTTTGTCCGCATTGCGACGCGCCACGTCTTCGTTGGTCAACGGCCTCACGCTGATGGTCAGCTTGTTGTCGGTCTGATAAGCCGAGTAATCGAATGCGCCGGACGGCTCGATGGAAATGCTCGCCTTGTCACCGCTGACGCTGGAATTGACGAACTGCACCGGGGTCGCGAAATCCTTCACATCGAGGCGTACGCGCAGTGGGTCAGGCAGTTGGGTCTTGGCAAAATCGACACGAATCTTGCCGCCCTGCTCCTGAATGTCCGGGGCGATACCGGCATCGCTCAACTCGATGACAACGTTGCCTTCACCCAGCTCGCCACGCTGGAAATCAACGTTCTTGACCGCTCTCGGACCTGGCGCATAAGACCGGGCAGCAGGCTTGGCCGCGGCGGAGCTGACCGATGCTGGCGGCACGCTCACGCGCGGCGCACCCTGGGCAGTGCTCGGTTGCGAGCCTTGCGCGGCTGTCGCCCCCTGCCCAACGACCACGAACAGGTTGTTGCCATCGACGCGGGAGCTATAAGGCGCCAACGTCGTCAGGTTGATGATCACGCGGGTGCGATCCTTGGCTTCGACCACCACCACACTGTGAGCGTTACCCGAACCCAGGTCGCGACTCTTGATCGCCAACTGGCTGGTGACGCCGGGCAGGTCCAGCGCAATGCGCGCCGGCTGCTCGGTGGTATAGCCGCGCGGGGCCGCCACCGGACCGTCGAAGGACAGTTTCAACTCGACCCGATCCCCCGGCAATGCGGCGACATCCAGCGTCTTGAGGTTGGCCGCCTGGAGAATCGGTGAAAGCATCGCCATCCATAGCGACACGCCGATAATCGAAAGAATCCTAGTCATGTTCACATTCCACCACTGTGCAGATCCGAAGGTGTATCGCTTGCTTGTCGTCTTCATGAGCGTTCTTTAAGGGAAATGCTGCGCGGCCGCTCCAGCCACGCCCCCTCTCCATCAGGAACGAGTTCGATCACCTGCACCTCGGATTCGGTGATGGAGACGATCCGGCCGTCGTTGCGGCCCAGATAATCGCCCACCTTGACCCGATGAACCCCACCGGCGCCGCGCAGCAAGGCGAACATACCGGTTTCGTTGCTCAGCGTACCGACCATTTCAAAGCCATCGATGTTGAAGCCTTCCAGGAACTGCTTGACCCTGGTCGGATCCGGCTGGACCAGATGCGAGCCTTTCTGGCGGGCAACCAAATCGACCTTGATCGGTGGCTGGAAAGGGCTACGCAAGCTCGCCGCTGCGTAAGTGAAGGCCTCGTAGGGACGAAATTTCGGCATCGGCTCGATATTGCCTACCGGTCGCGCGCGCACCCCGGCCATGAACTGCTTCAAGTCGTCGAACTCGTTGGAACTGTCGCAACCTGCCAACCCCATCAGCGCGGCGCCGATGCACAACCAATGCACCGCCCTCATTTCGCCCGTCCTTTGTTGTCAGTGTTCTGAAGCCCCTTATCGTTGTAGCGATAGGTCTTGGCGAGGATGCTCATGCGCAGTTTTCCAGGGGACTTGTCCACCGGTCTGATTTCGAAGTCGTGCAAGGTAACGATGCGCGGCAGGCTGGCCACGCCGCTGACGAAGGTCGCCAGGTCGTGATAAGCGCCGGTGACGGTGATCTGGATCGGCAATTCGATATAGAACTGCTGAGCGGCTTCAGGCAGAAGCTTGATTTCTTCGAACTCAAGCCCGCTGCCCAGGCCGGTACGGGTGATGTCTTCGAGCAGGCCAGGCACTTCGGTATCACTGGGCAACTGTCGCAGCAATGCGCCGAAGGTGTTTTCCATTTCCACCATCTGGGTCTTGTAGGCTGGCAGGTTGGCAGCCTGGAATGCCTTGTTGGAGAACTGCTCTCTCAACGTGGCTTCATCGTTGCGTGCCTGATCCAGCTGGGTCTGCATGTCCTGAATGTAGAAAAAGTATCCGCCTGCCAGCACCAGTACCAGCAGCAAGGCGCCGGCGATGGTCTTGACCGCGGCAGGCCAGGAACCCAGGTTATTGACGTCCAGATCGTTGATATCGATCTTGCGCAGGCTGTCCAGCCATTCACTCACATTCATGGCTTGGCTCCTTCAACCGCAGGTTGAGTCTGACGCACCGTCAGCTGGAAGGAATTGGACTGGTCAGCCGAACCGGCGGCGCTGTTGGCCTTCACTTCGGTAAGGCTCGGCGCCTCCATCCAGTCGGACGCTTCAAGATTACGCAGCAGATCCGACACCCGATTGTTCGACTCGGCGGCGCCGGAAATGCTGATCAGGTTGCCGGTCATCTTCACTTCGTTGAAATACACCCCGTCCGGCAGCGTGCGAGCCATCTGATCGAAGATGCGAGCAATGATCGGCCGGTTGCCTTGCAGGTCCTGAATGATCTTCATCCGCTCCAGCAGCTGTTTGCGCCGAGACTTGAGTTCGCTGATCTCCTTGATCCGCGCATCGAGCTGGACGATTTCAGTCTTGATGTATTGATTGCGAGCGTTCTGGTGACTGATCGCGCTGCTCAAATATTGATCGGCCAGAAGGATGGCGCCGATACCCGCGACCAATACGCCGGCCAGAGAAAGCAGGAAGCGCTTCTTGCGCTCTTCGCGTTGTTGTTCACGCCAGGGAAGTAAGTTGATCCGCGCCATCAGTCGAAGCTCCTCAACGCCAGACCGCACGCGATCATCAATGCAGGGGCATCACTGGCCAGCGCACCAGCGTTGACCTTGGCGCTCAAGGCCATGTCGGCAAACGGGTTGGCGACCATGGTCGGAGTGCCCAGGCGCTCCTGGATTAAGCGATCTAACCCGGCAATGGATGCCGTCCCGCCCGCCAGCATGATGTAGTCGACACGGTTGTACTGACCGGCGGCGAAGAAGAACTGCAAGGAACGAGAAACCTGCTGGACAACGGCGTCCTTGAACGGTTGCAGCACTTCCGTGGTGTAGTCGTCCGGCAAGCCGCCCTGCTTTTTCGCAAGGCCGGCCTCGCCCAGTGACAGGCCATAGCGGCGCTGGATTTCCTCGGTAAGCTGACGTCCGCCGAACAGTTGCTCGCGGGTATAGATGATGCGGCCGTTGTGCAGCACGCTGAGGGTGGTCATGGTGGCGCCGATGTCGATGACCGCCACGGTCAGTTGCTCGTGGTCCTGCCCCAACTGCGCCGACAACAGGCCGAAAGAGCGCTCCAGCGCGTAGGCCTCGACGTCAACCACCCGAGCCGTGAGGTTGGCGAGCGCCAACGCAGCTTCGCGGACTTCGACGTTCTCTTTGCGACAGGCGGCCAGCAGCACTTCGACGCGCTCGGGATTACGCGGCGAATAGCCCTGCACTTCGAAGTCGATGGCGACTTCTTCCAGCGGATAGGGAATGTACTGGTCGGCTTCGATCTTGAGCTGGTTTTCCATTTCGTCGTCGGAAAGGCCGGCATCCATCTCGATGGTCTTGGTAATGACCGCCGAACCGGCGACAGCAACCGCCGCGATTTTGACGTTTGTCTTGGCTTTGACCAGCACGCGCGTCAGCGCATTGCCGACTCCTTCCAGCTCGGCGATGTTCTTTTCGACCACCGCGTTGGCGGGCAGTGGCTCGACCGCGTAGGACTCGACTTTGTAGCGGGTGCCGGAACGACTTAGTTCAAGGAGCTTTACCGAGGTGGAGCTAATATCGATCCCTAGAAGGGTATTGGCCTTCTTACTGAAGAGTTCGAACACAACCGATTCCCTATGCGTTTCCGTCACTTACGGATATTTTTTTGTCCAACGCCACTGTCGGCAGCCTTGACAGTAGCGCAAATAACGCTTGGCGACGAAAAATGCTTATAATGCCCAGCGTTTTTTTCGTGTAGCAAAGCTTCAAGGCGTGTTCATTTGTAAATGCCTGCGCTTAACCCATTCTTTTTTCTGGAAATCCAAAAGCCTTGATACGCCTGCTGAAGTTTTTCTGGTGGTCCATTGTCGCTATCATCTGCGGGCTGCTGCTCGGTTTGAGCGGTGCCTTTCTCTACCTGTCGCCGAATCTGCCCTCGGTCGACGCTCTGCGCAATATCCAACTGCAAATTCCGCTGAGAGTCTTCAGCAGCGACGGCAAACTCATCGCAGAATTCGGCGAAATGCGCCGCTCTCCGATCCGTTTCGCCGACATTCCCCCCAATTTCATTCACGCCCTGCTATCTGCCGAAGACGATAACTTCGCCAATCACTATGGGGTGGACCCCGGCAGTCTGATGCGCGCCGCGAGCCAGCTGGTCAAAAGCGGTCACATTCAGTCCGGCGGTTCGACCATCACCATGCAGGTCGCCAAGAACTACTTCCTGACCAGCGAGCGCAGCTTTTCACGGAAAACCACCGAGATTCTTCTGGCCTTGCAAATCGAGCGCCAACTTACCAAGGACGAGATTCTCGAGCTTTACGTCAACAAAATTTATCTGGGCAACAGGGCTTACGGTATCGAGGCCGCGGCACAGGTTTATTACGGCAAATCCATTCGCGATCTGAGCGTCGCACAGATGGCGATGATCGCCGGCCTGCCCAAAGCACCGTCACGATTCAACCCGCTGGCCAATCCAGTGCGCGCCAAAGAGCGTCGGGACTGGATTCTGGGCCGCATGTTCAAACTGGGCAAGATCGATCAGAACACTTACCAGACCGCGCTCGCCGAGCCGATAAACGCCAGCTATCACGTCCAAAGCCCTGAAGTGAACGCGCCATACATCGCCGAAATGGCCCGCGCTGAAATGGTCGGCCGCTACGGCAGCGAAGCCTACACAGAAGGCTTCCGCGTCACCACTACTGTTCCGAGCGATCTTCAGGAAAACGCCAATCATGCGGTTCAGGAAGGCTTGATCGAATATGACCAGCGACATGGCTATCGCGGGCCTGAGAGCCGCTTCCCGGGCCTGACACGCGATGGCTGGGTGCAGGAACTGAGCAAACAGCGTCCGATCAGTGGTCTGGAGCCGGCAATCGTCAGCCAGGTGGACAAGACCGGCATCCACGTTCTGACCCGCAACGGCGATGAAGAAGAGACGGTCGCCTGGGACAGCATGAAGTGGGCCAAGGCATTCCTGAACACCAATAGCGTTGGCGCCAATCCGAAGCTGCCTTCCGATGTGGCGCACGTCGGCGACCTGGTGCGCGTGCAGCGTCAGGCTGACAATTCGCTCAAATTCAGCCAGATCCCGCAGGCGCAGAGCGCGCTGGTGTCGCTGGACCCTAAAAATGGCGCGATCCGAGCGCTGGTCGGCGGTTTCGCCTTCGAGCAGAGCAACTACAACCGCGCCATGCAGGCCAAACGTCAGCCGGGTTCCAGCTTCAAGCCGTTCCTTTATTCGGCGGCACTGGATAACGGCTACACCGCTGCAAGCCTGGTGAACGACGCGCCAATCGTGTTCGTCGACGAAGCCATAGACAAGGTCTGGCGTCCGAAGAACGACACCGGCACGTTCCTGGGCCCGATCCGTCTGCGCGAAGCGCTGTACAAGTCGCGCAACCTGGTGTCGATCCGCTTGCTGCAGAGCCTGGGGGTCAACACTGCGATCAACTACATCACCCGCTTCGGCTTCAACAAACAAGACTTGCCGCCCAACCTGTCGCTTGCGCTGGGTACCGCCACGCTGACGCCGATGGAAATCGTCAGCGGCTGGAGCACCTTTGCCAACGGCGGCTACAAGGTCAGCCCGTACCTTATCGACAAAATCGAAGATCGCGAAGGCAAGACACTGTTCGTCGCCAATCCGCCTACGGTTCCGGCCAACGACCCAAATCCCAAAGCAGTCAGCCAGACAGCCATCAGCGATGCCTCGACGTTCGCTGCGCCGGAAACACCGGCCCTGACCGCCAACACCGTGCCTAACGCGCTGGACACCAATGGCGCACCACCTGCGCCTGCAGTGGCAGAGCGCATCGTCGACGGTCGCACCACGTACATCCTCAACAGCATGTTGCAGGACGTCATCAAGCGCGGCACTGGCCGACGCGCATTGTCGATGAACCGCCCGGATATCGCGGGCAAGACCGGCACCACCAACGACTCGAAAGATGCTTGGTTCTCCGGCTACAACGGCGATTACGTGACCACTGTCTGGACCGGTTTCGATCAGCCGGAAAGTCTGGGACGTCACGAGTTCGGCGGCACCGTCGCGCTGCCGATCTGGATGAACTACATGAGTGCAGCGTTGAAGGACAAGCCACCACATGTCCAGGCCGAGCCGGATGGGATTCTCAGCCTGCGGATCGACCCGGTCAGCGGTCGCTCTGCTACGCCGAGCACAGCAGGGGCATTCTTCGAACTATTCAAAAGCGAAGACACGCCGCCAAGCGTGAACGAACTGAACGGCAGCCCCGCCCCTGGCAGCCCGTTGCCAGCGGATGAGTCGGCGCCGATCGACCTTTTCTGATGCAACGCGGACCTCTGTAGGAGCCGGCTTGCTGGCGAATGCGGTAGAGCAGTCATGAAGCCGTCGACTGACCCACCGCTTTCGCTGCCGTCGTAACCTCCGACGTCTCCTACAAGGACAGCCCTCCCACGCTGAAATACCGGTGACCTTCAAACCTGTAGGAGCCGGCTTGCTGGCGAATGCGGTAGAGCAGTCATGAAGCTGTCGACTGACCCACCGCTTTCGCTGCCGTCGTAACTTCCGACGTCTCCTACAAGGACAGCCCTCCCACGCCGAAATACCCGGCGACCTCCAAACCTGTAGGAGCCACCCTGCTTGCGAATACGCCACATCGGTCATGAAATTATCGACTGACCCGCCGCTTTCGCCAGCAAGCCAGCTCCTACGCTGTCAGCCAGAAGCAGGCATTAGCACTTAACGAGAGCACAAAAAAGCCCTGCATCTCTGCAGGGCTTTTTTTTATCGCGTTCAGCTATCAGCCGTTGAAGACTTGATCCACATCGGTCAGCGGATAGTGCTTCGGATACGGCAGGGTCGCCACGCCACTCTCGATGGCTGCCTTGGCAACGGCATCGGAGACGACGGTCAGCAGACGCACGTCCAGTGGTTTCGGGATGATGTACTCACGCCCGAACTCCAGCTTGGTACCGCCGTAAGCGTCGCAGATTTCCTCTGGCACCGGCAGTTTGGCCAGCTCACGCAGGGCGTTGGCAGCAGCGATTTTCATTTCTTCGTTGATGCGCTTGGCGCGAACATCCAAGGCGCCACGGAAGATGAACGGGAAGCCCAGCACGTTGTTGACCTGGTTCGGGTAGTCCGAACGGCCGGTCGCCATGATCACGTCGCTGCGGGTGGCATGCGCCAGCTCAGGGGAGATTTCCGGATCAGGGTTCGAGCACGCGAACACGATCGGGTTGGCGGCCATGGATTTCAGGCCGTCGGCGCTTAGCAGGTTCGGACCGGACAGACCGACGAACACGTCAGCACCGTCCAAAGCATCAGCCAGAGTGCGCTTTTCGGTCGCATGAGCGAATTGCGCCTTGTACTGGTTCAGATCGGAACGCTCGGAGTGAACCACGCCGTTACGGTCGATCATGAAGATGTTTTCGATCTTCGCGCCCATGCTCACCAGCAACTTCATGCAGGAGATGGCCGCAGCACCGGCACCCAGACAGACGATCTTCGCCGATTCCAGGGTTTTGCCAGCGATTTCCAGGGCGTTGATCATGCCGGCTGCGGTCACGATCGCGGTGCCATGCTGGTCGTCGTGGAAAACCGGGATGTCACATTGTTCGATCAGCGCCTTTTCGATTTCGAAGCACTCAGGTGCCTTGATGTCTTCCAGGTTGATGCCGCCGAACGTGATGGAAATACGCTTCACGGTGTCGATGAAGGCTTGGGGGCTTTCCGAATCGACTTCGATGTCGAACACGTCGATACCCGCGAAACGTTTGAACAGAACACCCTTGCCCTCCATCACCGGCTTGGACGCCAGCGGGCCGAGGTTGCCCAGACCGAGGATCGCGGTGCCATCAGAGATGACCGCTACCAGGTTGCCTTTGCCGGTGTACTTGTAGGCCAGTTCAGGATCTCGGCCGATTTCACGCACCGGCTCGGCAACGCCCGGGCTGTAAGCCAGGGACAGATCGCGGGCGGTGGCGGTGGCTTTGGTGAGTTCGACGCTCAGTTTCCCAGGGCGAGGGTTGGCGTGATATTCGAGCGCGGCAGTTTTCAAATCTGACATGGGGGCATTCCGCTTTTTTGCTGTTGGACAGACGGACGAACGAGCATACGCAAGTCAGAAAGTCCTAACAAGACTGCCGAGTCACCTATGTCAAGGGGCCGCATCTACGACTTTCAGCGTAGAGCCGCGAAATACAAGGCCTGTGCTGAGAACAATACAACTGAAAAATGTTCACAATTCAGTTCAACTTTGTATTCAACATGACAGGATGCGTGAGCGGCATCATCCAGCGTGGTTGCCCAGACTTCAGACCGCCGCGACGAGACCGGTCCACAATCCAGCCACGAGCTTCAATCTGCTGCCCTTTCAGACGCTGCAGCCCTGCGCCGTCGAACTGTCCTACGAGATCTGGCGCAATGCGCAGCACTAACGCATCCCCGAATTCAATCCAGATGCCGCCACCGTTGCGCTCTACGCTACTGACACGCCCAGACACCACTGCAAAACCGCCACTGTTTATTTGGTCGGGCGATTGCACTGGCGAATTGCGCCACAGCCCAAGCCCCGCCCGCCGCGCAGTCTTTTCCGCCGCTTGCTGGCAATCGACCAGCGCCACGTTCGGCGAGACAGCCACCACATAGCCCAGCCCTTCGGCCAGCAACTGAGCTTCGAGGTTGGCGCCGTTGCGGCCATAGACATTGGCAAGCGTGCGACCGTAGCGATCGGTGGCCTGCTCACCGATTCGCAGAGTGACCTGACCGTCGCTGTCGTCGATCAGGGTTTGCAGGCGACGCTTGGCAGCCTCGGCAAATGGCTGGGCGGACTGACCTTTTTTGCCGGTTTCTGGCGCATTCAGACCAACCATGCGTACGCTGCGCCCGTCGTTCAGACGCAAAGTGTCGCCATCGACCACGCGCTGCACCTGCGCCGTCGGCAAGTTCGAGGGCGCCGGGCACAAGGCATTGGCGGCGGAGAGCCAAATCGCAGACATAAAAAAGGCGCCCACGAGGGACGCCTTTTTGAGCAGTCTGGAAAAGCTCGGGGAGCGATCCAGAATGACCACTCTTACTTCGCTTTGGTTGCGCCGAACGCACCGAAACGCGACTTGAACTTGTCGACGCGACCGCCAACGTCCAGAGTCTTTTGCTTACCGGTGTAGAACGGGTGGCACTCGTTGCAAACGTCCAGGCTCAGAGGCTTGGCCAGGTTGGAACGGGTGTGGATGACGTTGCCGCAGCTGCAGGTCGCAACGACGTCTTCGTAAACTGGATGGATATCAGCTTTCATCGGTATTTCCTCAGGCTAGCGTGCCGCCACCCAACACTATTGTTGAATACCGCACGGAATTAGGCCGCGCATATTAACAGACAAGGCAAATCACGCAAGGGCACGTTCATGCCGGTCGTCTGCTAAGATCGCGGCCTTGGTCATACTCCGTAACAGGAAATCCCCCGCGTGCCCGACGCCATTCTGCGCCTCGCTCTGCCCTCGCCTCTGCGTCGCCTGTTCGACTACCGCGCCCCCGCCGGGGTTGCGTCCAGTGCGCTGCAGCCCGGTATGCGTCTGCGGGTGCCGTTCGGCCGTCGGGAAATGATCGGGATCCTGGTGGAGATCACCGATCACAGCGAAGTCCCAGCCGACAAACTTAAACCGGCCATCGCGTTGCTGGACAGCGAAGCCCCGCTGCCTCCAACCCTGTTCAAGCTGTGCCTGTGGACTGCGCAGTATTATCAGCACAGCCTTGGCGACACCTTGAGCTGGGCATTGCCGGTGTTGCTGCGCCAAGGCGAGCCGGCCGAAGCGCGTCAGGAGCGCTTCTGGCAGATTGCGAACGGCGCGAGCGTCGATGATCCGCGCATCGCCCGCGCGCCGAAACAGAAAGAAGCGCTGAGAACACTGGCGCAGCATCCTCATGGCGTCGCTCATCAGCTGCTAAGCAAACTGATGCTGAACCGGGACAGCCTGAACCTGCTGCTGGCCAAAGAGCTGGTCACGGTAGAAGTGCGCGGCCATGCACCCGTGGCGCGACATGAGCACTGGCTCGCTCAGCCTGAGTTGCCGCTCAATTCCGAACAGCGCGCGGCCTTTGAAGCGATACGCTCCGGTTTCGGCAGTTTTCATGCGTCATTGCTCGCGGGTGTCACCGGCAGCGGCAAGACCGAAGTCTATCTGCAGTTGATCCGCGAGACCCTTGAAGCAGGCAAGCAGGCACTGGTGCTGATCCCGGAAATCAATCTCGGCCCGCAGACGCTTGCCCGGTTCGAACAACGCTTCAATGCACGCATCGCCTTGCTGCACTCGGCAGTCAACGACCGTGATCGCCTAGATGCCTGGCTGGCGGCGCGTGATGGCGAGGCGGACATCATCATCGGCACGCGCTCGGCGCTGTTTACGCCGATGAAGAATCCCGGCCTGATCATCATCGACGAAGAACACGACGGCTCCTATAAACAGCAGGAAGGCCTGCGTTACCACGCGAGGGATCTGGCCCTGGTTCGCGCGCGCCAGGAGGACATCCCGATCGTGCTGGGTTCGGCCACGCCTTCACTGGAAAGCCTGCACAACGCCTATACCGGCCGGTACGCTCTCCTACGTCTAAATCAGCGGGCCGGTGGCGCCCAGCAACCCCGATTCCTGCGCCTGGACGTAAAAAGCCGTCCGCTGGACAGCGGAATTTCCGGCCCGATGCAGCAAGCCATCGGACAGACGCTGGCAGCCGGGCAACAGGTGCTGGTGTTTCTCAATCGCCGCGGATTCGCGCCAACTCTGCTTTGTCATGACTGCGGCTGGCTATCGGAATGCAATCGCTGCGATGCGCGCATGACGGTCCATCAACGCTCCGGCGAGCTGCGTTGCCATCATTGCGGGCATGTCGAACGTGTACCGCGTAACTGCCCGGCGTGCGGCAAGGTTGATTTGCGGCCTGTCGGCGCGGGAACGGAGCGCGCCGAAGAACGCCTGGCGATTCTGTTCCCGGACTATCCAGTGCTGCGTGTCGACCGCGACAGCACTTCGCGCAAGGATGCGATGAATCAGCTGTTCGCCACGATTCAGAAAGGCCATCCGTGCATTCTGGTAGGCACGCAGATGCTCGCCAAAGGGCATCACTTCCCGCGGGTGACGCTGGTGTCGATCCTCGATGCGGACGGCGGTTTGTTTTCCGGAGATTTCCGCGCCAGCGAGCGCATGGCCCAGTTGATCGTACAGGTCGCTGGCCGGGCCGGACGTGCGGAAGAGCCGGGCAAGGTGATCATCCAGACGCATCTCGCCGATCATCCGCTACTGATCCAGCTGACCGAACAGGGTTACTTCGCCTTTGCCGAACAGGCCTTGAGCGAGCGCCGCGCCGCGGGTCTGCCACCGTTTTCGCATCTGGCGCTGCTGCGTGCCGAGGCGCATAAACCAGGGCAGGCCGAGGGATTTCTCGATGAAGCCTGTAGGGAAGCCGAGCACCTGTTGAAGGAAACGGCACTGGGCGGGATTGAACTGTTGGGTCCGGTTCCGGCTCCGATGGAGCGCCGAGCGGGACGATACCGCGCTCAACTCCTGGTCCAGGCCAATGCTCGCGCGCCACTGCACAAGCTGCTGGCGACCTGGATGCTCGCACTGGAGAACATGCCCAGCGGAAGACAGGTAAGGTGGTCGCTGGATGTGGATCCGGTGGATCTTTATTAGGCTCACCGGTGATTCTGTGGGATTGCGTCCGCCCGAACATCTGCGGCGCTGCCGAACCCCTGTGGGAGCGAATTCATTCGCGAAAAATCTTTCGTCCGATATAGATGTGTCGTCTGGACTGGCCGTTCGCGAATGAACTCGCTCCCACAGTTGGTAATCCTGTAATGGATGACAAATCACAACCGCGCATCCAACGCGGTTGGCAAGGTGGCTCCGGCAACGGATAATGCCCAGTTTTTCCACCCGCGCATCGAAGCGCTGCCGCGCTTGCGGTCGAAGAGAGCATCATGAAAGACACCATTCGCCAGCTGATCCAACAAGCTCTGAGCCAACTCGTCACCGAAGGCGTCTTGCCGGAAGGGCTGACGCCGGCGATTCAGGTGGAAAACGCCAAGGACAAGAAAAACGGCGACTTCGCCAGCAATATCGCCATGATGCTGGCCAAGCCCGCAGGCATGAAACCGCGTGATCTGGCGGAAAAAATCGTCGCCGCCTTGCCCGCCGACGAGCAGATCAGCAAGGTTGACATCGCCGGTCCAGGCTTCCTCAACTTCTTCCAGAACACCCAGGCCCTGGCGTCGCGCCTTGACGCCGCCCTGGCCGACGCCACGCTGTCGGTGCGCAAGAACGGCCCCGCCCAACGCGTGGTGGTCGACCTGTCCGCGCCGAACCTGGCTAAAGAGATGCACGTCGGCCACCTGCGTTCAACCATCATCGGCGACGGCGTTGCCAGTGTTCTGGAGTTCCTCGGCGATACCGTGATTCGTCAGAACCACGTCGGCGACTGGGGCACGCAATTCGGCATGCTGCTGGCCTATCTGCAGGAAACCCCGGCGACCAGCGACGAACTCTCGGACCTGGAAAACTTCTACCGCGCCGCCAAAGGACGCTTCGACGAGTCCGAAGAGTTCGCCGAGCGCGCTCGCGGTCTGGTGGTGAAGCTGCAGGCGGGCGACCCTGAATGCCTGAAGTTGTGGACCCGCTTCAAAGAGATTTCCCTTTCGCACTGTCAGCAAGTGTACGAACGCCTGAACGTGAAACTGACGCCGAAAGACGTCATGGGCGAAAGCGCCTACAACGATGACCTCGCCAATGTCATCGCAGATCTGAAAAAAGCCGGTCTGCTGGTCGAGAGCAATGGGGCCCAGTGCGTATTCCTCGATGAGTTCAAGACTGCAGAAGGCACACCTCTGCCGGTCATCGTGCAGAAAGCCGGTGGCGGCTATCTCTATGCCACCACCGACTTGGCGGCCGTGCGTTATCGCAGCAATGTATTGAAGGCCGACCGCGCGCTGTATTTCGTCGATCAACGTCAGGCCCTGCACTTCCAGCAGGTATTCGAAGTGGCCCGTCGCGCCGGTTTCGTCACCAACGACATGCAGATGGAACACATGGGCTTCGGCACCATGAACGGCGCCGATGGCCGCCCGTTCAAGACCCGCGATGGCGGCACCGTCAAGCTGGTCGATCTGCTGGACGAAGCCGAAGAACGTGCTTACGTGCTGGTCAAAGAGAAGAACCCGGAAGTCGCCGAAGACGAGCTTCGTAGCATCGCCAAGGCCGTAGGGATCAGCGCGGTGAAATACGCTGACCTGTCCAAGCACCGCGCCAGCGATTACAGCTTCAACTTCGATCAGATGCTCAGTTTCGAAGGTAACACCGCGCCTTACCTGCTTTATGCCTACACCCGCGTGGCCGGCGTGTTCCGCAAGCTCGGCGAGGCGTTCGATGAAAACAAGGGTCAGATCATTCTCGATGCACCACAGGAGCAGGATCTGGCAGCGCGCCTGGCGCAGTTCGGCGAGACGCTGAATAACGTCGCCGAAAAGGGGACGCCACACGTGCTCTGCGCCTATCTGTACGATCTGGCCGGGCTGTTTTCCAGCTTCTACGAAAACTGCCCGATCCTGAGCGCGGAAAACCCCGAGCAACAGCAGAGCCGTCTGCGCCTCGCGCACCTGACCGGTCGCACCCTCAAGCAAGGCCTGCAACTGCTGGGTCTGGAAACTCTGGAGCGTATGTAAGTTGGCAGTCAAAAAGAAACCTGCTCCCAAGCGCGGCGCCAGCCGGTACGAGGCCCCCGCAAAGAAGCCGATTCCAGGGTGGGTGTGGCTGGCGATCGGCCTGTCCGTGGGCGCTTTCATTGTGTTCCTGATGAAGCTGGAACCCGGCAGTGGTGACGATATCAAGCGGGTGAAGGCTGATGCCAAGGCGGCAAAAATCGCCGAAGCGAACAAGACGCCGCCCAGCCCCACCGCTCCGGTGAAGCCGAAGTATGACTTCTACACACTGCTGCCAGAGTCTGAAGTCATCGTGCCGAACGAAGCCGTGCCGGAAAAGACACCGCCTTCCGTAGCAGCGCCAACGACGCCCGTCAGTCCCGAGCAGGCGGCGAAGATCGACACGGCCCGCGCCCAGGCAGCCCTCAGCGGCCTGACCCCGCCGCCTGCGCCGCCGGTTGCCAAACCCGCACCGGTGACAACGTTCTTCCTGCAGGCGGGTTCGTTCCGCAAGCAGACCGATGCTGACAAGGTTCGCGCGCAAATCATTCTGCTGGGGCAGGCGGCGACGGTTGAGTCCGGCACCGTGAAGGATGAAACCTGGTACCGCGTGCTGGTCGGCCCGTTCAGCAACCGCGAACAGCTGACAACGGCGCAGAAACAACTGGCCGGTGGGGGTTTCAGTAACCTTTTGTTGCAACAGCGTCAGGCTCGCTAGGGGCTTGATAGCTGCCGTAGCTACGTCTTGTGGGAGCGAATTAATTCGCGAAAGATGGTCCAGGCGATAGCGATGTATCGACTGTACTGCCCGGTCGCGAATGAATTCGCTCCCACAGGGTTAAACCGCACAACGCCCCCCAGCCCGGCCATTCATCCCCCACGGTTGAAATACCCGCCCCCACCCCCATATGAGTTTTCATCAGGGCATTTTCGCCCATAGCGTGGAGACTCTCCCCTTGACCACCATCGTTTCAGTACGCCGCCAAGGCAAAGTCGTCATGGCGGGTGACGGCCAGGTTTCTCTGGGCAATACCGTCATGAAAGGTAATGCCAAGAAGGTCCGCCGCCTTTATCACGGCCAGGTGATCGCCGGTTTCGCAGGCGCCACCGCCGATGCCTTCACTTTGTTCGAACGCTTCGAAGCCCAGCTCGAAAGGCATCAAGGGCATCTGGTTCGCGCGGCTGTCGAGCTTGCCAAAGACTGGCGTACCGATCGCTCCTTGAGCCGTCTTGAGGCCATGCTGGCCGTAGCCAACAAGGACGCCTCTTTGATCATCACCGGTAACGGCGATGTCGTTGAGCCCGAAGACGGCCTGATTGCCATGGGTTCCGGTGGTGCGTTCGCCCAGGCCGCTGCTCGCGCCCTGCTGCTGAAAACCGAATTGTCGGCACGGGAAATCGCCGAGACCGCACTGCACATCGCTGGCGACATCTGCGTATTCACCAACCACAACATCACCATTGAGGAGCAGGACCTCGCCGAATGAGTCTTGCCACAGGCCGCAAGTCATCGCGGCCGGTACTCACTCACGCCCGAGGACCGTTGAAAACCATGTCCATGACTCCCCGTGAAATCGTCCACGAACTCAATCGCCACATCATCGGCCAGGACGATGCCAAACGCGCCGTCGCCATTGCGCTGCGTAACCGCTGGCGCCGAATGCAGCTGCCTGAAGAGCTGCGCGTTGAAGTCACACCGAAAAACATTCTGATGATCGGCCCGACCGGTGTCGGTAAAACCGAGATCGCGCGTCGTCTGGCCAAACTCGCCAACGCGCCGTTCATCAAGGTCGAGGCCACCAAGTTCACCGAAGTCGGTTACGTGGGTCGCGATGTCGAGTCGATCATTCGTGACCTGGCCGACGCGGCGATGAAGCTGCTGCGCGAACAGGAAATGACCAAGGTGCGCCATCGCGCCGAAGACGCCGCCGAAGACCGAATCCTCGATGCCCTGTTGCCACCAGCGCGCGTTGGCTTCAACGAAGATGCCTCCGGCTCCGATTCCAATACCCGTCAGCTGTTCCGCAAGCGTCTGCGTGAAGGCCAGCTGGACGACAAGGAAATCGAGATCGAAGTGGCGGAGATGGCCGGCGTCGATATCTCCGCGCCGCCGGGCATGGAGGAGATGACCAATCAGCTGCAGAGCCTGTTCGCCAATATGGGCAAGGGCAAGAAGAAGAGCCGCAAGCTCAAGGTCAAGGATGCGCTGAAGATGGTCCGCGACGAAGAAGCGAGCCGCCTGGTCAATGATGAAGAGCTCAAGGGCAAGGCGTTGGAAGCGGTCGAGCAGCACGGCATCGTTTTCATCGACGAGATCGACAAGGTCGCCAAACGCGGCAACGTCGGCGGCGCGGACGTCTCTCGCGAGGGCGTCCAGCGCGACCTGCTGCCGCTGATCGAAGGCTGCACCGTCAACACCAAGCTGGGCATGGTCAAGACCGACCATATCCTGTTCATCGCCTCCGGCGCGTTCCATTTGAGCAAGCCGAGCGATCTGGTGCCTGAGCTGCAAGGTCGTTTGCCGATTCGCGTCGAACTCAAGGCCCTGAGCCCGGAAGATTTCGAGCGCATTCTCAGCGAACCCCATGCGTCGCTGACCGAGCAGTATCGCGAGCTGCTGAAAACCGAAGGCCTGAACATCGAGTTCTTGCCCGAAGGCATCAAGCGTCTGGCCGAGATCGCCTGGCAGGTCAACGAAAAGACCGAGAACATCGGTGCCCGTCGCTTGCATACATTGCTGGAACGCCTGCTGGAAGAGGTATCGTTCAGCGCAGGTGACCTGGCTGGTGCGCAGGATGGCGGCACGATCCAGATCGACGCGGCGTACGTCAACAGCCACTTGGGTGAGTTGGCCGAAGACGAAGATTTGTCGCGGTACATTCTTTAAACGCTGGCGTGCGCATGGCATCGACGATGCACCTGCGCACGCCACTCTCTGTAGGAGCCGGCTTGCTGGCGAACGCGGATTATCAGTCGCTATAAATGTTGACCGTTACGC
>NZ_JBOICF010000111.1:0-89759 GCF_050739935.1 Pseudomonas sp.
CCACCGGACAGGTCCACTGTCGTTTCGACTTCTTCACCACAATAGGGACAATCGTAGAGCGCAGTTTCCAGCATCGCGGCCTCCCGAGTGACTTGTGCGTATAATTGCCGGTCTATTTACAGGACCAGCGCGTGTTCGAGCCGTTTTTCGAACCCCGGCCCTACCTATTACCCTAGCCGTTTCCAACAAGAGAGCATGATGGGCGAATTCGATGCCATCCGACCGTACGACGACACCGAAGTAAAAGCCGTACTCGATCGGCTGCTGGGTGACAAGGCGTTCCTCGCGATCCTCACGCATTTCCGTTTTCCGCGTCTGGCCGGCTCCCTGGGCTGGATCCTGCAGCCTGCTATCGCGCGCAAGCTGCGCCGCCAGTTCGCCGGTATCGACTCGGTAGCGGCCTTGCAAGACAAGGTCGAACATTACGTCGACCATACGATCGAACGCGCCACCGATGGTGTGACCTACACCGGTGTTGAGCAGTTCAAGTCCGGGGTGGCCTATCTGTTCCTGGCCAACCATCGCGATATCGTGATGGACCCGGCCTTCGTCAATTACGCCGTCTACCACGCAGGCCTGCCAACGCCGCGAATCGCCATTGGCGACAACCTGCTGCAGAAACCCTTCGTCAGCGACCTGATGCGCCTGAACAAGAGCTTCATCGTGCACCGCTCCATCACCGGACGCCGGGAAAAGATGGCGGCGTATCAGTTGTTGTCGGCGTACATCAACCATTCGATTCGCAACGACTGCCAGTCGATCTGGATCGCCCAGGCCGAAGGCCGCGCCAAAGATGGCGATGACCGCACCGAATCGGCCATCCTCAAAATGTTCCACATGAGCCGCAAGGACGAGCCGTTTGGCGAAGTGATTCAATCGCTGAACCTCACGCCCGTGTCGATCAGCTACGAATACGACCCTTGCGACCACGCCAAGGCCCGCGAGCTGTTCATTCGCGCCACCACTGGCAGCTACACCAAAGCGCCAGGCGAGGATGACGTCAGCATTGCGCTGGGCATCACCGGCTACAAGGGCCGGGTACACGTCAACTTCGCTCCGCCGATCACCGAGGTGTTCGAGGACACCAAACAGCTGGCGATCGAGATGGACCGGCAGATCCTCGGCGGCTATCGTCTGTTCCCGGTGCATTACCTGGCGTATGCGCAATGGGCTGACGCCGATCCGGACCTGAACGTGCCGACCGCCGCCCAAGTGTTCCCGGCCGATGAGCTGGAGCGCGCCCAGGAAGAATGGCAACGAAGACTGAATGGTTGCCCTGAAGAGCACCGTCCGTATCTGGTGCTGCAGTACGCAACGCCAGTGAGGAATCAGTATCGGGTCAAGGCGGGGTTGCCACTCTGATCGCTACCCCCTGAAAACGGCGACTGTTCAGGCGCCGTTTTTTATTGCCATGCCACATGGCATATCGACGGCGCAAAACCTGTGGGAGCGAACTCATTCGCGAGAGGCCCGTGCAGGTGATAGAGAGGCGTCGGATGTGCTGACCAGTCGCGAATGAATTCGCTCCCACATTAGTCAGCCAGCGCCGTTAAATTTTCGTACTCACCCACGACAACAACAGCCCAAACCCAACGCAAGCTGCGCCGATCCGGTAGCTGAAGCGGATCATTCGTAGCGTCGGCACGTCCATCAGATGCATGGGTTCATCGATTGGCGCCTGTTCGGTTAGGTGGTTCAGGTGTGCGGTCTCGCGCTGCTCATGACTGCGCGTGGTGTACAGCAGCCAGATGCCGGGGCCCGCCGCCAGCAGCGCGAACAGGTTGATGACCATCCCGGGGGAATGCTGGATGAGCGACATGGGGCCTCGATGGCGCAGGATCAGGAGCGCCGCGGATTCGTAAGGATCTACTGAATACGGTATCGCCTGTCACCTTAACGTCACCTGAACCGGTCACTGTGTAGCGCCTTGAAGCGCCTCATCTGCCCCATCAGACCGGAGTTCCCATGCTGCACGCCCATAACCAGGATCGCCTTTACCTCATCGCCTCCAGCGATGAGCAACAAGCCTTGATCGATGGCCTGTCCTTCAACGTCCAGGATCGTCACTGGCTGGTCTACTGTGCCTTGGGCGGGCATCAACATCATGACTTGCCCGAGGTCGATCTGTTGACGGGGGTCAGCGTTCTGGATTTTTACCAGGCGGCCTGAGCCTTCCGACTGCCCCACTTCTCCGCCTACTGTGGCAGCGAATTCATTCGCGAAAAATGCTTCAGCCAATAGAGTTTCGTGGATTGTACCGACGCCTCGCGAATGCATTCCGTCCCACGGTAGGTATGCGAAATGCCCACGGTCTACCGCGCATTAAACGCGCATAAAAAAGCCCCGGCATCTTTCGATAACGGGGCTTTTAGATACAGGCTTACTGGCCCAGCAGTCGACCGATGGTCTGATCCTGGAACACGCGGGTCAGCGCGTCGCTGAGTACGTCGCCGATCAGCTTGGTGTTGGTCTCTTCGTTTGGCGCCATGCCGAAACGTTGATCCAGTGAAGCGGCATAACGGCCGTTATAGCTGTGGCCGTTGTTCTGCACATCGGCGCGGAACGTCGAGCTGATATTGGCTTCAGTGACGTACAAGCCTTCCTTGGGCGACTGATATTTCAGTTCGGCCAGGGTGACTGTCAGTTGAGGGCCGTTGCCACTCTGGACCGGGGTGAAACCCAGCAGGCGCACCGCAGCTTCGGCCTGGGCCTGCAGCTGTGGAACCAATTGCTGGCCTTCGACACTGATCGAACTGGTTTCTGGGTACAGACCGCCACGGGTTCCGAGGGTCGGCGAAGGGCGACCGTCGACTACCCGCACCACCACTTGCTGACCGTGCCCGACTGGCGCGAGCTGGGCGTTCAGCTTGGGTTGCGGGTTAAGTGACTGCGGACTGTGGGCGCATCCCACAAGCGTCAGACAGCCGACTGCAAGCAAACCGAACAAAACACGACGCAACATGCTCATCTCTCCATGGGCCAAGGCACAAATTGTGCCGCAGTATAACGACCTCCCGAGGTCGCTCACTAGCGTAAAGATACGACAAAGTGCCACTGTCGCGGTTCCCGCCCTTCCCGCCCTCAACATGATCAAAAGCCTCATCGCGACATCATCGCGCAACAGCAACGTCACGCCGATGTCATCGCCGCACGACATACTTTTCACAACCGTCCAACTCCGGAGTGCTCGCCGTGTACTTTCTGTGGTCCCTTTTTTCGCCGCAAGGCCGCCACCGCCACTACGCCCGCCTCGATCAGCACGGCATCTGCCTGTCGTTCAAGCACTGCTGCGAAGCGCCAAGAGGCCAGGGCTGGGTTGAAATCAGCGAGCCTAACCTGAGCTGGCTGCACCAGCCTCTGCCCCCAAGTGCCCGCGTCAGCCCCCGGATGCGGGCGATTACCGCCCGGCAATTGTTCAGCATCTGATCGAACGGCGAATAAACTCATTTTTTCTGGATCAATTCTGCGCGTTTCATCGCTATAATCTTCCCCCGATTATAAGGACGTCTCCTGATCGGGCCTCGCAGCATCGTTGATACCTGTTATCAACTCCTCCGTATCGCCCACAGAGAGCCTTCCACACAGACATGTGCAGCCCGGTGTGCCCGCTGTGCAGGCGCGAAAACGTCGACTCGCTCGAACCTTTCCCGCAGGCCATTGCCCACACTGTGTTCGAACCTGATCTGTCGGAGCTGCCATCGCGCAGCCCCTTTTTGAGGTTCGCGTCTCCAAAAGAGCGCGAAAAAAACGGGTTTTCACAACTTCACAAGAGTGTGGCGAGCAAATGAATAGTTACGCGTTTGTACATGCACCGTTAGCGTCTGACCCAACCCCCTTGCACAGGACCGACCGCATCGCAGCCTCCACAACCAGAACCTGAAGCCTGTCCACTACGGATTTGGTTGCATGATCGTGCGTGTTGACGATGGTCGAATGGCTGTCTGGTCCGAAAAATGAGTTCATGCTTTCTACCTAAAGCATCAACCAGGTCCTCTCAAGGCGTGCGCTGAATGCAAAAAATTGCGAAGAATCGGACATGACGATCCCGGTTGGGTGGTACGAGGCACTGCGCGAATACGCGCCGCCCGCCCCCCGACAACTGACCTCGGGAACCCATGCCGTCTATTTGGTGCTGCAGATTTTTTGGAGACGCGTTAATGGCGCATAACGAAGCAGTCGATGTGGTACTGGTCGGGGCAGGCATCATGAGTGCCACCCTCGCAGTGCTGCTCAAGGAGCTCGACCCGAGCCTCAAAGTCGAGGTTGTCGAGCTGATGGATTCCGGTGCCGCGGAGAGTTCCAACCCCTGGAACAACGCCGGTACCGGCCACGCTGGCCTGTGCGAGCTGAACTATACGCCGGAAGCGGCTGACGGCTCCATCGACACCAAGAAAGCAATTCAGATCAACACACAGTTCGAAGTTTCGAAGCAATTCTGGGCCTACCTGGCTCGCAAGGGCGACTTCGGCTCTTCGCGCTCGTTTATCACGCCGGTCCCGCACCTGAGCTTCGTGCAGGGCGAAAAAGGTATGGCGTACCTTAAAAAGCGCTACGAAGCACTGCGCAAGCACCATGCCTTCGCCTCGATGGAGTACACCGAAGACAAGGCCAAGCTGACTGAGTGGATGCCGCTCATGATGCCGGGGCGCCCCGCTGACGAGCCAATTGCCGCGACCCGCGTCATGCATGGCACCGACGTCAACTTCGGCAACCTGACCAATCAATTGCTCAAGCATCTGTCCCGCGCACCCGATGCGCAGGTCAAGTACTGCAAGCGCGTCACTGGCCTGAGCCGTAAAGGCAGTGGCTGGAGCGTGACCATCAAGGACGTCAACAGTGGTGGCACTCGCGAAATCGACGCCAAGTTCGTATTCCTCGGCGCGGGCGGCGCGGCACTGCCGCTGCTGCAAATGTCCGGCATCGAAGAAGGCAAGGGTTTTGGCGGCTTCCCGGTGAGCGGCCAGTGGCTGCGTTGCGACAACCCTGAAGTGGTCAAGCTCCATCAGGCCAAGGTCTACAGCCAGGCGGCCGTAGGTTCGCCACCGATGTCGGTTCCGCACTTGGACACCCGCGTCGTCGACGGCAAGACCTCGCTGCTGTTCGGTCCTTATGCCGGTTTTACTACCAAGTTCCTCAAGCATGGTTCGGTCATGGACCTGCCGCTGTCGATCCGCGCCGCCAACATCGCACCGATGCTGGCCGTCGCTCGCGACAACATGGATCTGACCAAGTACCTGATCAGCGAAGTGCGACAGTCCATGGAGCAGCGCCTCGATGCCCTGCGCCGTTTCTATCCGCAAGCCAAGGCCGAAGACTGGCGTCTGGAAGTAGCCGGTCAGCGCGTACAGATCATCAAGAAAGATCCGAAAAAAGGTGGCGTCCTGCAATTCGGCACCGAACTGGTTTCGGCCAAGGACGGTTCCCTTGCAGCGCTGTTGGGTGCATCCCCGGGCGCTTCGGTGACTGTCTCGATCATGCTCGACCTGATCGAGCGCTGCTTCCCGGACAAGGCCAAAACCGAATGGGCCGCCAAGCTCAATGAAATCTTCCCGGCTCGGGAAAAAGCGCTGGAAACCGACGCGCAGCTGTATCAGCGCGTCAGCGCCCAAAGCGATGAGAGCCTGGACCTGGTTTCAAGCAGTCCGGCGGCAAGCTTCGCCTGATTCAGAGACACTTCTGAATCGGTGAAAAAACTGAAAGCCCCGCCCACGCAGCGGGGTTTTCAGTTCCTGAAGGTCAGGCAGCGTCGGTCAGCTCATTCTGACGCGCACGGTGTAGGCTGCCATGGACTTGCTGCCCTTGATGACTGAAGCACTGCATTGCGCCGGCACGGTACCTGAAGACCTTGCACGGGCGAACTTTTCAGGCGATGGATCAAGGCCAAACCATGAGAACGTTGTCTTATGGCCAAGCGTGAACTCGCATTCCCGTGCTCCCTCTCTCATACGAAAGATCGCCAGATCGTTTCGGGGGTTATTCAAAACCAGACTGAACGACGTGGTGGGCGAGTCGTGCGCAATGACGTAAGCGGACAACTCCGTGTCGGGCGGCACCCAGCTTGCAGCTGCCAAATATAAATCAGCGCCGGAGTCATTCCACAGTTCGACGGTTATAGCCATTTTTTTTGGATATGCAGCGTAAGTGAACGATGCGATAGCCATGGTTGCCACAAGCAGCATCATGCTGCCCATGAATCGTTGTTTATGATTCATCTCGACTCACTTTATATTTGCCAATAAGGTATCGCGCAGCGTTAAGGCGCTAAACGCAGTTGGTCTACGTGGGCAACCGTTGAATGAGAAAACGCACGTTCATGCTTTTCTCATAATCCCAATCATCCAGCCTCATCGAGCAAGCGGCCCGTCTCTTGCCTACGCTGGAGGCTTCACTCGACGCACGCGGACCTGTCAGCGTGACCGCACCTTGCACGTAGGTCTGCGTGCCATATTTGATGTCGTACAAACAGGCTACTTGGCTGCCACCACTTCCCGCTGACAATACAAAGTTAATCTGTCCATTATGAGCATTTGCGGGAAAACGAAATTTTATATGCCCCTTCGGTTCGATCACCAGATCATCTTTCGGGAAGGCTCCCACATCCCAACTGTGAGAAAGCAGCTTGACGTCACGGCTCAGAAAACTCTTGATTTCTCCGTTAACGACCATCGTTTGCGCAGCGTGGACACCGGAACAAAATAACGACAACAGCGTGACGAGAGATATTTTTGCATACATGACTTGAATTCCATTTCACAAGATATTAGATCCGCAAGAGTCCTCCATGGAAACTGCAGACCACCAAAATATTGAGCACGATTACTTCATTGTGACCCGTAGATCGTAATTTTTGCCTTGCGCTTTTTTCGTGATAGTCGCCTGACAGTCTGCATGAAAGCTACCGACAGACACGGCTTTGGACCATAGGTAAGTTTCATATTGAGGTATTAGCCAGGCACCCACACGCTTTTGCCCAAGCCCACCGACAAACCGGCAGGTCTTCTCGCCAGCGCTGTACTTAAACCTGACTCGTCCTTTTCGATCGTCCCACACATTGACGCGAAACGTCCCTGAATGATGTTTGGGAATCATGTAGTCAGTCGCCTCATAATTACCAAATGGCCAAGAAGCCCCGGTCAAATGGAGATCTTCTCTCGTTTCATTTACGAGAGTTACATCAAAGCTCACCGGATCTGCAGCGTTCGCCCACCCAGCACATAGTGTAAGACAAAGCAGCGAGGCAAGAGGCGATATATATGTATTCATTACGGAATTCCATTTCAATAAAACGTCCATTGGGCGCACTTGATTGGCGCAGCAAAAGTATGGACCGAATAGAGATCAAAATATGGAAGAACGTTAGATTTGAAGAGCGGGAAGTTTCCGAAACAATTGTAATCAGCTTCGGTTTGAGAGGTTTTTAACTGCGGATTTGATTTGCAAGTGCCTGTCGCCAGGCACTGAAAGACGCCGATCAGCCTCGGGCTTTTTCGATCAATTCGATGTATTCCTCGGCATTGCGCTGATCCTTGATGAGCGCGACGAAGTCGTTACCCTGCTCATCCTTGCCATCCAAATCGTAGCCTGCTTCCTTGAAAAACCCCAGAAAGCGCTCGAAGTCGTGAACGCGCAGGCCGCGATAGGCCTTGATCAGCTTGTGCAGCGACGGCGAAGTCGCATCGACCGGTTCGAAATCCAGGAAGAGTTTTATCTGGGCATCGCCGATTTCATCGCCAATCACCTGCTTCTTATCTTTACGCATTGCTGACTCCAACTGACTTTGCGGGACATTTCACGGGCAGGCAGTTTACCCCTCGCCCGGTCACGGGCTCAACGCGCGCGTACGCTGCCGGTGTGCAAGTCGGCCCAGACATGACCATTGGCGTAGCTGAGGAACTGGCAATACACCTTTTCGTTGCGCAGCAGGTCGACCAGCACGCGGTATTGGCTCGCCGGGTAATACAGGGTCAAGGTTCGGCCGGCCTCGTCGTAAGTCGGCTTTTTCAGGCTTTTGTTTTCGCCATCGAAATGAATCAGCACTTCGGAAATCGTCGCGCCCTTGTTCATGGGCTTGCCCTTGAGGCGCAGGCTCAGTGGGGAGGTGACGGGAATGGGTTGCTGGTTCGACTGACGCTGACTACCGACAACGATCGAGTAGTCGGTGATCTGCAGCAATTGCTGCTGCTCGGGCTCGCCTTCACGCACGGACAATTCGTCGGGTGGCAGGTATTGAGCGTGCATCGGTTCAGCGAATGCGGGGAGTGGCAGGGTCAACAGCAACATCAACGCAGCTGTACTACGAAACGATAACGTCATGGGCGCCTCCCGAAAAAATTGGGAAGCACTCTAGCATGTGAAATGCCGAGTTTACGGAGATCTTGCCGAGCAATCGTGGGGGGAACAGCATCAATTCTGATCCGCCCACGGAACCGTAGGAGCCGGCCGGCTGGCGAAAGCAGCGGGTCAAATACGCATTGATTGCTGACGCATCGCCTTCGCCAGCAAGCCGGCTCCTACAATAAATCGCGAGGTTGCTTACATGCCTTTTACGGCGTAGATCCCGGCGGCATTACGCCAGTAGCCTTTGTAGTCCATGCCATAGCCGAAGATGTAGCGATCAATGCATGGCAGGCCGACGAAATCGGCTTTCAGATCCGGGCGTGCCTTGCGATTGTGATCCTTGTCGATCAGCACGGCGGTGTGCACCGCGCGAGCGCCGGCGTGTTTGCAGAAGTCGATGATTGCACCCAGGGTGTGACCTTCATCGAGAATGTCATCGATGATCAGCACGTCGCGATCGATGAACGAAACTTCAGGCTTGGCTTTCCAGAACAGCTCGCCGCCGCTGGTTTCGTTGCGATAACGGGTCGCGTGCAGGTAGGAGGCTTCCAGCGGGAAGCTCAGATGCGTCAGCAGCTTGCCAGCGAAAATCAGACCGCCATTCATCACGCAGAATACGACCGGGTTGCGGTCGGCAAGGACGCTGTTGATTTGCTCGCCTACGCGGGCGATGGACGCCTCGACTTCGTCGGTGGTGTAGAGGCAGTCAGCCTCGCGCATGACTTGACGGATATGCTCGAGATCAGCGGACATGACGCTCTCCAAGGGGGGCTGTGTAAGGAAAAGCGGGCAAAGGTACGCATCCGTCTTCGTCAGAGCAAGTGTTTCTGGACTAACGTTGCACAAACTCGTCACGAAAAGTGGCTGCGCTCGCCCATGCTGCGTTAAAAACAGGCTCGCAATGCTCATTTAGACCCCTAAACTCCGCTTGCTCGCCTCTTTTTGCCTTGTCTGGCCTTCGCTCGCCGACTTTATTGCGAAGAGTCTCCGTCTCATTAATGTAAGAAACCCGAAGCTAACCGGTAAGACAAGTTACAGCTGAATAGATTAATCTAAGCCGTTTTTTTTGCCCGCCCGCTGGAGCCTTCCCTTTATGCCCATTCGTGAGATCCGCCATCCGCTGATCCGTCACAAGCTCGGCCTTATGCGCCGCGCCGATATCAGCACCAAGAATTTTCGTGAACTGGCGCAGGAAGTCGGCTCACTGCTGACCTACGAAGCGACCAAGGACCTGCCACTGGAAACCTATGACATTGAGGGTTGGGCCGGGACCGTTCAGGTCGAAAAAATTGCTGGCAAGAAGATAACCGTAGTGCCGATTCTGCGCGCCGGCATCGGCATGCTCGAAGGCGTACTCAGCCTGATTCCAGGCGCCAAGGTCAGTGCCGTAGGCGTCGCGCGCAATGAAGAAACCCTCGAAGCGCATACGTATCTGGAAAAGCTCGCGCCGGAGATCGACCAGCGTCTGGCGCTGATCATCGACCCCATGCTGGCCACTGGCGGGTCGATGGTCGCCACCATAGACCTGCTGAAAAAGGCCGGTTGCCGCGACATCCGCGCCATGGTCCTGGTGGCCGCGCCGGAGGGCATTGCCGTCGTCGAAAAAGCTCACCCGGACGTCAACCTTTACACCGCATCCATCGACCAGCGACTGAACGAACACGGCTACATTATTCCGGGCCTGGGCGATGCCGGTGACAAGATTTTCGGCACCAAACAAAAGGACGCCTGATGAAGCAGGATGAGTTCAACGATCCACTGTGGCGTACCGTACTGTCGGGCGCTCAAATGTTGTTCGTGGCCTTCGGCGCGCTGGTGCTGATGCCGCTGATCACCGGGCTGGATCCCAACGTTGCGCTGTTCACTGCTGGCCTGGGCACGCTGTGCTTCCAGGTCGTGACAGGCCGTCAGGTGCCGGTGTTCCTGGCCTCGAGCTTCGCCTTCATCACTCCGATCATTCTCGCCAAGGGCCAGTTCGGGCTGGCTGCGACCATGGGTGGCGTGATGGCGGCGGGTTTTGTCTACACCTTCCTGGGCCTTGCGGTGAAGATTAAAGGCACCGGCTTCATCGATCGTTTGCTGCCGCCGGTGGTGATCGGTCCGGTGATCATTTCCATCGGCCTGGCAATGGCACCGATCGCAGCCAACATGGCCATGGGCCGGACGGGCGACGGCGCGGCAGAGCTGATCCCATATCACACGGCTATCGTGATCTCGATGGCGGCCCTGTTGACGACGCTGATCGTGGCCGTGTTCGGCAAAGGGATTTTCCGTCTGGTGCCGATCATTTCCGGTGTGTTGGTGGGTTTTGCGCTGTCGTTCTATTTCGGCGTGGTCGACGTAGCGAAGATCGCCGCGGCGCCGTGGCTGGACATCCCGCACTTCACTGCACCGGAGTTCAACTGGCAGGCAATCCTGTTCATCGTACCCGTGGCCCTGGCGCCGGCCATCGAGCACATCGGTGGGGTGATTGCGGTCGGCAGTGTCACGGGACGTGACTATCTGAAGAAGCCGGGCCTGCATCGCACGCTGCTGGGTGATGGCATCGCGACGACAGTCGCCGGGGCGTTCGGCGGACCACCCAACACCACGTACGCCGAGGTGACGGGCGCGGTGATGCTAACCAAAAACTACAACCCGAAAATCATGACCTGGGCGGCAATCTTTGCCATCGCGTTGGCGTTCATCGGTAAGTTCGGGGCGCTGTTGCAGAGCATTCCGGTGCCGGTGATGGGCGGGATTTTGTGTCTACTGTTCGGTTCTATTGCCGCGGTGGGGATGAATACGCTGATTCGCCATAAGGTCGATCTGGCTGAAGCGCGTAACCTGGTGATTGTTTCGGTGACGTTGGTGTTCGGGATCGGTGGCGTATTGATCGGCACCGGTAACGGCCCGGATGACTTTGGCATGAAAGGCATCGCGCTGTGTGCCGTAACCGCCATCGTGCTCAACCTGATTCTGCCGGGCAACGATGCCTGGAAGAACAAGCATCTGGACGATCAGCTGCCATAGCCTGAAGGCTTTAAGAGGGGCCTCATGATGAGGCCGCTCTTTCAGGTGTACGGCAATCCACTGTGGGAGCGAATTCATTCGCGAGATTTATTAACAGCCAGCCAATCTCTATCGGCTGTACCATTTTTCGCGAATGAATTCGCTCCCACAGTCAGATCAGTGCCAGACCTCACACTATCGCTGGCGCGCGCTCGCACAGGGTGTTCAACGCCTTGGCCCAGTTCCGATCATCGTTGAGGCATGGGATGAGAACAAGATCCTCCCCTCCCGCCTCCTTGAACTGCTCGGCTCCGCGAATTCCAATCTCTTCCAGCGTCTCGATGCAGTCGGCAACGAATGCCGGGCACATGACCAGAAGTTTCTTCACGCCCTGCCCTGCCAGCTCGGCCAGACGGGTTTCGGTGTAGGGCTCGATCCACTTGGCTTTCCCCAGGCGCGACTGAAACGACACTGACCACTTACCATCTGGAATGCCCATCAGTTTCGCGAACTCGGCTGATGAACGCATGCATTGCGCGCGATAGCACACGGCAAGAACCTCTGGTGTCGCATTCGCACAGCAGTTGCCACTTTTGAAGCAGTGGTTTCCGGTCGGGTCGAGCTTGTTGATGTGTCGCTCAGGCAGACCATGAAAACTCAACAACAAGTGATCGTAATACTGCGCCAGATGCGGCCGAACACTCTGCACCAACGCTTGCAGATACTCGGGCTGATTGAAGAACGGCGGCAGGAGGGCCAGCTCGAAGCTGAGCTTTTTATCGCGGATCACGCGCCTCGCCTCTTCGACCACCGTGGTCACCGTGCTGTCGGCGAACTGTGGATAAAGCGGAGCCAGGGTGACTTTCCGGATGCCCTGCGCGGCCAGACGCGTGAGCACTGTTTCAATCGACGGCTCGCCGTAACGCATCGCCAGCTCGACTGGGCCTTGCGCCCACTCTTTAGTCATCGCCTGTTGCAGGCGTTTGCTCAGCACCACCAACGGCGAGCCTTCGTCCCACCAGATCGAAGCATAGGCATGAGCCGACTGCTCCGGGCGTTTTATCAGAATCAGCGACACCAGCAGACGGCGCACGGGCCACGGCAGGTCGATAACGTAAGGATCCATCAGGAACTGGTTGAGGTAGCGGCGAACATCCGCAACTTCGGTGGAGGCTGGCGAACCCAGGTTAACCAGCAGCAACGCGTGATCGGTCATGCAACACCTTGATGTCAGTGGCGGCCTAAAAGATCTTCCAGGGCCGCGTGCAGATCGGTGAATCGAAAAATGAACCCGGCGTCCTGCAATCGGCTCGGGTGCGCGCGCTGGCCGCCCAACAGCAGGATCGACAACTCCCCCATCAACAAGCGCAAGGCAATCGCGGGCATGGGCATGAACGCAGGACGATGCAGTATCGCCGCCAGCGTCTTGGCGAAATCACGGTTGCGGACCGGTGACGGCGCGCAGGCATTATAAGGACCCTGGGCGTCTTCGCGGTTCAACAGAAAATCAATCGCGGCGATTTGATCGTCGATGTGAACCCAGGGCATCCATTGGCGTCCGCTACCGATCGGCCCGCCCATGCCCAGTTTGAAGGGCGGCAACAGGCGCTGCATCATGCCGCCATCACTAGCAAGCACCAGGCCGGTCCGCAGCAAAACCACGCGAATGTCCAGGGCCTGTGCTCTCTGCGCGGTTTCTTCCCAGGCGATGCACAGGCGACTGGCGAAATCTTCGCTGACCGGCGGGGACGTCTCGTCCAGCTCGCGCTCGCCACCGTCGCCGTACCAGCCGACCGCGGAGCCGGAGATCAGCACGGAGGGTTTTTGCTCGCGACGTTCGAGCCAAGTGATCAGCTGTTCAGTGAGGGTGATGCGGCTGTCCCACAGCAGCATTTTGCGCTTGCGGGTCCAGGGGCGCTCGGCAATCGGCGCACCGGCCAGATTGATGACGGCATCCACAGGCTGGTCGCCAAGGTCGTCCGGATGGGCGATGCCGCGCACGCTGGAACCGCAAAGACGGGCCACTTGATCGGGCCTGCGACTCCAGACCGTGAGTCTATGGCCCTGATCGAGCCAGTGTCGGCACAGGCGACGACCTATCAAGCCTGTACCGCCGGTCAGCAAGATGTGCATGAGTGTGTTCCTCGCGTGGCATTCGTCGCAAATCAGTAGTCTATTTCTTCACAAACAATGCGCTTGTGAACGAAGCGTAGGCCACGCTATAGAGAACGGCGCAAGCGGTGTACGTTCGATTGATCCGTTCGCACAGTTGAACGATTCTGGTGAAACGTCACACTCAAGATTGATCGCAACGCGATCACCGTCCTGAACGTCGAGGGACGATAAGTTATACCGAAAAACAACATTGTACAGGTTTTAACTACGGCGTAGTCTGTGCAGACAAGGTAACGAGGCCCCTATGACTGTACCCATCGCAATCATCGGTACCGGTATCGCCGGACTCTCTGCCGCCCGCGCTTTGCAAGCCGCCGGGCATGGCATTCACCTTTTCGACAAGAGCCGTGGCAGCGGCGGACGCATGTCCAGCGAACGCAGCGATGCGGGTTCACTGGACATGGGCGCGCAGTATTTCACCGCACGTGATCGCCGCTTCGCCGCCGCGGTTCAGCAATGGCAGGCCGACGGCCACGTCGCCGAATGGACGCCCACGCTCTATAACTTCCACGGCGGACAGTTGAGCCTGTCGCCCGACGAGCAAGTACGCTGGGTCGGCACGCCCCGCATGAGTGCTATTACCCGCGCCATGCTCGGCGACATGCCGGTCACATTTTCCTGCCGCATCACCGAAGTCTTTCGTGGCGAAGAACACTGGAACCTGCTCGACGCCGACGGCCGCAGCCACGGTCCGTTCAGCCAGGTGGTGATCGCCATTCCTGCGCCGCAGGCGACGACTTTGCTCGCGGCCGCGCCGAAGCTGGCCAGTGTCGTGGCGGGCGTGAAGATGGAGCCCACCTGGGCTGTTGCCCTGGCCTTCGACACTCCACTGGACACGCCGCTGGAAGGTTGCTTCGTGCAAGACAGTCCCATCGACTGGCTCGCTCGCAACCGCAGCAAACCGGGGCGCGACAGCAAGATGGACACGTGGGTGTTGCACGCTACCAGCGCCTGGAGCCGTCAGCATCTGGACATGGCCAAGGAGCAGGTGATCGATCATCTGCACGGCGCGTTTGCCGAGTTGATCAACTGCGCCATGCCAGCCCCGGCGTTTACCCTCGCCCATCGCTGGCTGTATGCGCGACCGGCGGGCGGGCGGGAAGTCGGTGCATTGTCCGACCCGGATCTGGGCCTGTACGTGTGCGGCGACTGGTGCCTGTCAGGGCGTGTCGAAGGCGCGTGGCTCAGCGGTCAGGAGGCAGCACGCCGCTTGCTCGAGCACCTCAAGTGAATCGCATCAACCCGCGCAAACTGCTGCTGTCGAAGTGGACAGCAGCCCATCCTCGAAATCGCGAAAAGCATTTTCTGGTGACGGAACTCTTCTGCGACGAAGAAGGTACTGTGCTGGAACTTGAGCTGCAGGCGGTGCTAACCAAGCGTAGCGAGCGAACGGCCTGGCAGGCGCTGAAGGATGACGAGCGTTGGTCGATGGGGTGGAAGTGAGTTCCCTGCTTCTCGCTGACACGCTACATCCGCTGTAGGAGCCCGCTTACTGGCGAACTACGTGTGTCAGCTAAATCATTCGTATCTGACCCACCGCGTTCGCTGCCGTCGTAACCTCCGACGTCTCCTACAGGTCCTGCGGCGCATATGAGTGGGATGCACATGCACCCCATTGTAGGAGCCGGCTTGCTGGCGAACCGCGGTGGGCCAGCCAAATCATTCCTATCTGGCCCACCGCGTTCGCTAGGGATGCACAGGTACCATTCCTTGTAGGAGCCGGCTTGCTGGCGAACCCGTCGTGTCAGGCGACTCATTCCTATCTGGCCCACCGCGTTCGCTGCCGTCGTAACCTCCGACGTCTCCTACAGTTCCTGCGGCGCATATGAGTGGGATGCACATGCACCCCATTGTAGGAGCCGGCTTGCTGGCGAACCCTTCCTGTCACGCGACTCATCTGTCACTGACCCACCGCGGTTCGCCAATAAGCCGGCTCCTATGACTGGAAGCCCGCCCCGCCATAACAAACCTTGTACAAATCATTTGACTTGTACAACCTCAAACCTATGATGAACACAAATTGTACAACCACGCAGGCTGTACAAGCTCATCGAGGTTGCCATGCCTGAACCTGCGGACCAAACGCCGGAACAAAAACCCAAGCCCAAACTGGGCGTCAGTGCCTGTCTGATGGGCGTCGAGGTTCGGTATAACGGTGGGCATAAGGAATCGCACCTGCTGACCCGGGCATTAAAAGAATATTTCGATTTTGTGCCTGCGTGCCCCGAGGTCGCCATCGGCCTGGGCATCCCTCGTGAAGCGATCCGCCTGGTGGGCGATCCTGAACACCCCCAGGCAGTGGGCACTGTTCACGAAGACATGAACGTCACCCTGCCACTGGCCGAGTATGGCGAGCACATGGCCAGCGAGATGGATGACATCTGCGGCTACATCTTCATGCAGAAATCCCCCTCCTGCGGCCTGGAACGGGTCAAGGTCTATCGCGAAAACGGCGCTCCCTTCGACGCAGGAGGACGCGGTATCTACGCCCAGGCGTTCTGCGCCAGACACCCCGACCTGCCGGTGGAAGAAGACGGCCGATTGAACGACCCGGTATTGCGCGAAAACTTCATTACTCGCGTCTTCGCCTATGCCGCCTGGCAGCAGTTGCTCAAGGACGGCGTCACCCGTCGCGCGCTTACCGAATTTCACTCGCGCTATAAATATCAACTGATGGCCAACGACCCGATTCAGTACAAGGCACTGGGTAACCTATTGGGCAACATGGGACGCAGCGACCCGACGGAGATCGCGCCACGCTATTTCAGCGAGCTGATGATTGCCCTGAAGAAACCGGCGACCCGTCGCACCCACACCAATGTCCTGCAGCACATTTGCGGTTATCTGCGCGACACCATCAGCGCGTCCGACAAGCAGGAGATCCAGACGGTCATCAATCAGTACCACCAGGGCATCGTGCCATTGGTGGTACCGCTGACGCTGCTCAAGCATCACTTCCGCCAACATCCGGACCCGTACATCGCCTTGCAGGTGTACCTGCAGCCGCATCCGGAAAACCTTAGCCTGCGCAATGCCATCTGAACCATGAAAGATACCCAATCCGGTCCGATCAATGATCTGCAGGACTATGCCGACGCGCTCGAAGAAGGCTGGCTGCCCATTCGCGAAGTCGCCCGCCTGACTGGCGTAAACGCCGTGACCCTACGTGCCTGGGAGCGGCGTTACGGCCTGATCGTGCCCCATCGCACACCCAAAGGCCATCGCCTGTACAGTACCGCCCATGTAGACCGGGTACTGACGATTCTCACCTGGCTCAATCGCGGGGTGTCGGTCAGTCAGGTCAAGCAGTTGATCGATCATCAACAGCCACCGGCGCCAAGCCTTGAAAACGATTGGCACCAACTGCGCCAGAGCCTGTTGCAGGCGATCACCACGCTGTCCGAGCGACGTCTGGACGACACGCTCAATCAGGCCATGTCGCTGTATCCTCCGCGCACCCTCTGCGAGCAGTTGCTGCTGCCGCTGTTGGCAGCGCTGGAGCAACGCTGGCAGGGCCAGTTCGGCGCGCAGCTAGAGCGGGTGTTCTTCCATTCCTGGCTGCGCAGCAAATTCGGGGCGCGCCTGTATCACAACAACCGCCAAGTAAGCGGCGCACCCTTGCTGTTGATCAATCAGTCCGATGTACCGCTGGAGCCGCATCTGTGGCTGACCGCATGGTTGGCGAGCAGCGCCGATTGCCCTGTGGAAGTCTTTGATTGGCCCTTGCCTGCGGGCGAGCTGGGGCTGGCCTGTGAACACCTCAAGCCCCGCGCGGTGCTGCTGTATTCCAGCAGATCACTGAATCTGAGCCAGCTGCCACGTTTGCTGAGCAACATCGACTGTCCGAAATTGATCATCGGACCCACTGTGCGCATTCATTCGGCCGAATTGTCGGTAACTGTCAGGGAGATCGCCGGACTGACCCTCGCCGAAGACCCTTTGACTGCCCTGAGCGCGCTCCAGCGACTGGACCTCATCTAAGGATTGAACAGCACATGCAAATGATCTGGCTGCGCACCGACCTGCGCGTACACGACAACACTGCGCTGAGCGCTGCGATGGAGCAGGGGCCGGTGCTGGCCGTGTACATGATCAGCCCTGCGCAATGGCACAGCCATGACGACGCACCGGCGAAGGTAGACTTCTGGTTGCGCAACCTTTCGGCGTTGAAAGACGAACTGAAGGCCCTGAATGTTCCGCTGCTGATCGTCCATGCCGACACTTGGGACAAGGCGCCCATGGCTCTGTTGGGCCCGTGCAAGACCCACGGTATCGAGCAGATTCACGTCAACGAGGAATACGGCGTCAACGAGGAGAAGCGCGATCGAGCGGTCGAGGCTGAGCTGGGCAAACAGGGCATCGGCTTCACGCGCCACGTCGATCAACTGTTCTTCAAGCCCGGCAGTGTGCTGACTAAAAGCGGCGGCTACTTCAAGGTCTATACCCAGTTCCGCAAGGTCTGCTATGGGCGTCTGCACCATTCGATGCCGTCACTGGTGCGTCTGCCGAAAAAGCAATCGCCCATGCACGTCAAAAGCGACGAGGTGCCCGAGAGCGTCAAGGGTTTCGCGACGCCTGCCCAGGAACTACGTGCGCTCTGGCCCGCCGGAGAGGACGAAGCGCGCAAGCGTCTGGAGCATTTCACCGACGATCAGGTGCATTACTACAATGATGAGCGCGATTTACCTGCCAAGCCCGGCACCAGCCAGCTTTCGGCGTATCTGGCCGCTGGCGTCGTCTCTCCACGGCAGTGCCTGCACGCTGCATTGCGTAGTAATAACGGTGAGTTCGAGACCGGCAATGTCGGCTCGGTGACCTGGATCAACGAGTTGCTGTGGCGAGAGTTCTACAAACATGTGCTGGTCGGTTTTCCTCGGGTTTCCCGTCATCGCGCCTTCCGCCCGGAAACCGAAGCGCTGAAATGGCGTCAGGCGCCCGAAGATCTGCAAGCCTGGCAACAAGGCCGAACCGGACTGCCGATCATCGACGCCGCCATGCGCCAGCTACTGGCAACCGGCTGGATGCACAACCGCCTGCGCATGATCGTGGCGATGTTTCTCACCAAGAATCTGCTGATCGACTGGCGTGAGGGCGAGCGCTTTTTCATGCAGAACCTGATCGACGGTGACTTGGCCGCGAACAATGGCGGCTGGCAATGGAGTTCATCGACCGGTACCGATTCCTCGCCGTATTTCCGCATTTTCAATCCGCTGAGCCAGTCCGAGCGCTTCGACCCCGAGGGGCTGTTCATCAAGAAGTGGGTGCCGGAACTGGCCGACCTGAACAAGCGCGATATTCACGCCCCCACGGCATCGGGCGGATTATTCGCCGTCGATGGCTATCCGGCGCCGATCGTCGACCTTAAATCCAGCCGCGAGCGCGCCTTGACTGCATTCAAATCCCTGCCTCATCGACAAGCAGAAACTCAACACCATGAGTGAATGCCTGCGCGATTAAGTCAATTGGCATTGATTAACGCGCGGTGCGCGGGCCACGCTCAGCATCAGATCAAATCGAGGCCGACAACGGGATCGACTTGCATAAATCTCGACTTGAACGCCGCGTCTGTCAGGCCAGTCCCCGACTACCGGCCCGCTGCTTTACACTGCCGCACATGACTGTCATTCCCCTGCTGCAACTCCCTGCGGAACCCGCCGAGCCCGTCGTCACCTGTTCAACCTGCGCAGCCTGCTGCTGCCAGCTGGAGGTGATGCTGATTACCGAGACTGGCGTGCCTGAGCGTTTCATCGATACCGACGACTGGGGCGGCGAAGTCATGCTGCGCCTGGACGACGGTTGGTGCGCGGCGCTGGATCGCGACACGATGATGTGCACGATCTACGACAGAAGGCCGCTGATCTGCAGGGAATTCGAGATGGGTGCGCCGGAATGCATCACCGAGCGGGAAGGGATTGCGACGGCTTATCTGTAAAAATACAAAAGACTAAAAGACCCCGTATACCACTGTGGGAGCGAATTCATTCGCGATGGGTCGGTATAGCCTACGAAAATTCGCCGTCTGTACTACCCAATCGTGAGTAAATTCGCTCCCACAGTTTCAAGCGAACGGAGCGCTTAGAACGGCATCGTGTAATGAATCGCGTAGCTTTCGATACCGTCGTTGTTTGTGGTCATACCGCCGTTGGAATAGTGAGTGGCACGCAGGCCGACTTCATGACCACCGGCGAATCGCAGACCGAAACCAATACGATCTTCAAACTGGAATGCGCTGCCCAGTTTGTTGCCTTCGACTTCCGTGCGCTGGAACACAGCAGCACCGATACCGGCTTCAACGTAGGGCTTCACACTGTCACCGGAGAATTCGTAAACGAATACCGGAGAAAACGACAGGCTGTTATTACTGGAATTCTTGTCGCCTTCCCAGTACGTATAGGCACCGCTCCAGTAGCCGGTCAGACGACCGACACTCGTCTGCCACCAACTTTTATCCCAATCAAATTGCGCGCCCAAACGATAGGTCATCGTCGATTCGCCGGTTTGCCCCACCGAGAACTCAACCCCATCTGCTTGTGCAATCGCACTTTGCCCCGACAACGCGGCCGCAATCGCAGCCAAACAAAACAGTCGCTTCATCTGAAACATCCCATTTCCGAGTGCAGTTAGAAATTTTTATATCAACAGACTGGCTATAGAAATCCGCCAGTGAACAATAGTTCAGCCTGAACCCGAGCTATTCACGTTTTTTTCACGAAACGAAGCTTCGCACACTGTCAGATTTTTTCCATAGTAAAGGTAGGATGTTTCTGAAATAGTCCGGATCACCGCTTGTCCAGAACTGTGTCGGCTGTGGATGACCGCTCGCCAGAAGCTCTCGCTGGCTGAGCAGACGCTGCAATTGACGCGCTACTGCGGCACCGGTGTCGATCAAGGTAATGGACGCCGGAATCATCTGTCGCAACAGCGGTTTGAGGAAAGGATAGTGGGTGCAGCCGAGGATAATGGTGTCGCAGCCCCCAGCGAGCAGTGGCTCGACATAGCCTTGCAATAGCTGGTGAATAATGGGGCTTGCCAGATCACCGGTTTCAATCAGCTCCACCAGACCGGGGCAGGGTTGGGTGATCACCTGCACATCGGCGGCAAAACGGTCCAGCAATGCGGCAAACTTCGCGCTCTGTAAGGTGCCTGTGGTCGCCAGCACGCCGACGACACCAGTTCGGGTCGCGGCCGCTGCCGGTTTGACCGCAGGCTCCATGCCGACTAAAGGCCAGTCCGGATAACGCTCGCGCAGATCGGACACAGCGGCGACGGTCGCGGTATTGCACGCCAGCACCAGCGCTTTGGCGCCTTGTTCACGAAAGAATTCGGCAATGGCGACGCAGCGCTGGCGAATGAATTCCGGGGTCTTTTCGCCGTAGGGAATATGCCCGCAATCGGCGACATAGAGCAGCGATTCATTGGGCAGCAACTGATGAATCTCGCCCAGCACCGACAACCCACCGACACCGGAATCAAAAATCCCAACCGGCGCGTCGCTGTCTCTAGCCATGCTCGACGATACTATTCATGGGTCGCACCACAGACGCTGCAACCCGGATCACGTTTGACTTTCAACTCGCGGAATCGCGTGCCCAATGCGTCGATCAACAATAGACGGCCGACCATAGGCTCACCGAATCCGGCCAGCAGCTTCAGGGCTTCCAGCGCTTGCAGGCTGCCCACCAGTCCTACCAACGGCCCGATGACCCCTGCTTCGCTGCAGGTCAGTTCGCTTTCACTACCGTGCCCATATAGACAGTGGTAGCACGGACTCTCGGCGCGACGCGGGTCGAACACCGACAATTGCCCTTCCAGGCGAATCGCCGCGCCACTGACCAGCGGCTTGCCTGCCGCGACACAGGCCGCGTTCACCGCCTCGCGAGTGATGAAGTTATCGGAGCAATCGAGCACCAGATCCACGGCCTCGACGGCGGCAGCCAACGAATCCTCGTCCAGTGCCGCGCGATGAGCTACCAGCGCGATTTCAGGATTGATGGCGGTCAGTCGGGTGATCGCCGAGTCGACCTTGCTCTGGCCCACGCTTTGGCTGTCGTGGATGATCTGCCGTTGCAGATTGGTCAGGTCTACCGTGTCGAAGTCCGCAAGATGCAACTCACCCACCCCGGCAGCCGCCAGGTACAACGCCACTGGCGACCCCAGACCACCGACACCGACGATCAGCGCCCGACTCTGCTTGAGGCGCAGCTGCCCGTCGATATCGACTTGCTGCAAAAGGATCTGCCGGCTGTAGCGCAGCAGCTCATTGTCGGTCAGCACGGCGCGCGCCCGAAGGTGATGCGTTCGTGGTCACCCAGATCGCGTCGGGTCTGGATCTGCTCGAAACCATGGCGATTGAGCAATTCGCGCACGGCCGGGCCCTGATCGTAGCCGTGCTCCAGCAGCAGCCAGCCGCCGGGTTCCAGGTGCCCAGGGGCTTGGGAGACGATCAGGCGCAGATCGTCCAGACCGTCCGAGCCGGACACCAGCGCGCTGCTCGGCTCGAAACGCACATCGCCCTCGACCAGATGCGGATCGTTCGAAGCTATATAAGGAGGGTTGCTCAGGATCAGGTCAAAACGCTTGCCTTCGACCGCGCTGAACCAATGACTGGTCAGCACTTGGGCGTTATCCAGATGCAGACGCTGGCGATTGCGCTCGGCAAGTTCGACAGCCTCCTCCACGCGATCGACCGCAGTCACATTCCACTGCGGGCGATCCTTGGCCAGCGACAGAGCGATGGCGCCCGTGCCGGTTCCCAGATCGAGCAGGCGATGAGAGATCGCGCCGGGCAGCAACTCCAGTGCGGTTTCCACCAGCATTTCGGTTTCCGGACGCGGAATCAGCGTATGTGTCGCAACTTCGAGGTCGATATTCCAGAAACCCTGCTGGCCCAGAATGTACGCCACCGGCTCCCCGGCGCGACGACGCTGCAAATAGCCAGCGAAGGCCTGAGCGGCCTCGGTGCTGACAATACGCTCCGGCCAGGTGTGCAGGAAACTGCGCGGCTTGCCCAGGGCAGCCGCCAACAGCAGTTCGACATCCAGGCGGGCTGTCGGAGAATCCGGCAGCTCAGCGTTTCTTAACAAGCTGGCGATGATGGTCATTTACTCACCCAGTGCCGCAAGTTGGTCTGCCTGATATTCGGCAAGCAACGGTTCTATCACTGCATCGACCCCGCCGGCCAAAACTTCATCCAGCGAATACAACGTCAGGTTCACGCGATGATCCGTCACCCGCCCCTGCGGAAAATTGTAAGTGCGGATACGCTCCGAACGATCGCCCGAACCCACCAGTAATTTACGCTCACTGGCGATCGCATTGGCAGCCGCAGCAGTTTGCTGGTCGTTGAGCTTGGCCGACAACCAGGCCATGGCCCGGGCGCGATTCTTGTGCTGCGAACGCTCTTCCTGGCACTCGACGACGATACCGGTCGGCAAGTGCGTGATGCGGATCGCCGAGTCGGTCTTGTTCACGTGCTGACCACCCGCGCCGGAAGACCGGTAGGTATCGACGCGCAAATCCGCCGGGTTGATTTCGATGGCTTGCTGCTCGTCGGGCTCAGGCAACACCGCGACGGTGCAAGCAGATGTGTGGATGCGGCCCTGGGATTCGGTCTCGGGCACACGCTGCACGCGGTGCGCACCGGATTCGAACTTCAGCTTGCCGTACACGCTCTCGCCTTCGACACGCGCGATGACTTCCTTGAAGCCGCCATGCTCGCCTTCGTTTTCGGAGAGGATCTCGACCCGCCAGCCACGACGCTCGGCGTAACGCGAATACATGCGGAACAGGTCGCCGGAGAAAATCGCCGCTTCGTCACCACCGGTGCCGGCACGAATTTCCAGAAACACGTTACGACTGTCGTTGGGGTCCTTGGGCAGCAGCATCTTCTGCAGATCGCCTTCCAGCACCGCCAGTTGATCCTTGGCCTCGCGCACTTCCTCGACCGCCATTTCGCGCATGTCGGGGTCACTGTCCTTGAGCAGCGCCTGGGCGCCTTCGAGGTCACTCTGCACTTTCTGCAGTTGCTTGTAGGTCTGGATCACGGGCTCGATTTCGGCGTACTCACGAGAGTAGGCGCGGAATTTGGTCTGATCGGAAATGACTTCGGCATCACCAAGCAGCGCGGTCAATTCCTCGAATCGATCGCTGAGCACGTCCAGCTTATTGAGCAGTGAAGCTTTCATTGCGGGGGTTTATCCGTGGAGCCCTCATCGAGGGCAAAGAGTTCCTGGGCCATGGCCAGCGCATCGACGCGGCCCTCGGCGGACAGCTTTTTCAATTGCACGCTCGGCGCATGCATCAATTTATTGGTCAGGCCACGCGCCAGCGCCATCAGCACATCTTCGGCATTGCTGCCATTGGCGAGCATGCGTTGCGCCTTTTGCAGTTCTTCGTCGCGCAGTCGTTCGCTCTGCTGACGATACGCCTTGAGCACATCAACCGCCGCCAATTCACGCAGACGCGACATGAAGTCATCGACGCCGACACTCACCAGTTCCTCGGCGGCCTGGGCCGCGCCCTGCCGACTCTTGAGGTTTTCGGCGACGACTTCGTGCAGATCGTCCACGGTATACAGGTAAACGTCGTCCAGCTCGCCGACTTCCGGCTCGATGTCACGCGGGACAGCGATGTCGACCATGAAAATCGGCTTGTGCTTGCGCAGTTTGAGCGCGCTTTCCACCGCGCCCTTGCCGAGAATAGGCAACTGGCTGGCCGTGGAACTGATGACGATATCGCTGTTGACCAGCTCTGCCGGGATATCGGCCAGCAGCACCGCATGGGCGCCGAACTCTTCGGCCAGAATGCTTGCGCGCTCCAGCGTACGGTTGGCGACCACGATACGCTTGACCCCCAGATCATGCAGATGGCGGGCGACCAGTGTAATGGTCTCGCCGGCGCCGATCAGCAAGGCCTGGCTGCGTTGCAGGTCGCTGAATATCTGCTTGGCCAGGCTGACGGCGGCAAAGGCCACCGATACCGGATTCTCGCCAATGGCTGTGTCGGTGCGCACATGCTTGGCCGCGCTGAAGGTCGCCTGAAACAATCGGCCGAGTAATGGACCGATGGTTCCGGCTTCGCGTGCCACCGCGTACGCCGATTTCATCTGACCGAGAATCTGCGGCTCGCCCAACACGAGCGAGTCCAGCCCCGAAGCCACACGCATCATGTGGCGCACGGCCGCGTCTTCTTCGTGCACGTAGGCACTGGCGCGCAATTCTTCGATGTTGAGGTGGTGATAATCGGCCAGCCAACGCAGCACCACGTCGGCGGTGAGCTGATCCTGTTCTATATAGAGCTCGCTGCGATTGCAGGTCGACAGGATGGCCGCCTCGCGGCTCTGGGTCAGACGACACAGCTGCTGCAATGCTTCAACCAACTGCTCAGGGGTAAATGCCACGCGCTCGCGGACATCCACTGATGCAGTCTTATGGTTGATACCCAGAGCAAGAAAGGCCATTCAAGGTCGCTGATGGTGACGTGAAGCCGGCAATTGTCCTACTTCAATAGATTCAGAACAACCACCGCAATACATTCAGAACGTCCGAGAACGGCTATTGTCCCTATAGAGATCCGCTTTGCAGCCATGCACCTGCGACAAATTGTCCAAGCGCGGGCCATAAATGGCGGGTCCTGGTTTTCTAAGTGGGCTGTGGGTTTGCTCCCTGCCTTGTGTCATGATGCTTTCAAACCGCAGGTAAGCCGCCCTCTCTCCTATATGAATAAATCCTCCGCGTTGTTCCTTGCCCTTGTCGTTCTTGGTGGCTGTCAGTCTACGGCCCCTGTTTCCACGGAGCCTGCTGCTCCGGCGAAAGAAGCGACGCCCACGCCTGATGCCAAGCCGCAGGTTTATGGTTCGTTCAGCCAGGAAACGGTTGTCAGTCTGCTGACCGCCGAACTCGCTGGGCAGCGCAATCGGTTCGATATTGCGCTGGACAACTACGTGACCCAGGCGATACAGACTCAGGATCCGGGAATTTCCGAGCGGGCCTTCCGTATCGCTGAGTATCTGGGCGCCGATCAGGCCGCGCTGGATACTTCGATGATCTGGGCCAGGAATGACCCGGACAACCTGGAAGCACAACGCGCCGCCGCCATCCAGCTGGCCCGCGCCGGTCGCTACGACGACTCCATGCGTTATATGGAGAAGGTTCTGCAGGGTCAGGGCGATACCCATTTCGATTTCCTCGCGCTGTCGGCGGCAGAAACCGACTCCGACACGCGCAAGGGCTTGCTCAACAGCTTTGACCGTCTGCTCGCCAAATACCCTAAAAACGGCCAGCTGATTTTCGGCAAGGCGCTGTTGCTGCAACAGGAAGGCGACAGCGCGGCTTCACTCAAGCTGCTTGAAGACAACCCGCCAGGTGAAGGTGAGGTCGCGCCGATTCTTCTGCGCGCACGCCTGCTGCAAAGCATGAATCGTGGCAAGGAAGCGATGCCGCTGCTGGAAAAGAGCATCAAGAAATACCCGGACGACAAACGCCTGCGCCTGACTTACGCCCGCATGCTGGTTGAGCAGAACCGCATGGAAGACGCCAAAGTGCAGTTCTCCAGCCTCGTTCAGCAGTACCCGGACGACGACGAACTGCGTTACTCGCTGGCGCTGGTTTGCCTGGAAAACAAGGCCTGGGATGAAGCGCAAGGCTATCTGGAAGATCTGGTCGCCCGTGGCAGCCACGTCGACTCGGCTCATGTGAACCTCGGCCGCATCTATGAAGAGCGCAGCGATCCGCAAAACGCGCTGAGCGAATATGCCCAGGTCGGTCCCGGCAGCGACTATCTGCCAGCGCAACTTCGCCAGGCCGATATTCTGATGAGCAACGGCAGCACCGCCGAAGCCTCGAAACGTCTGGCCCAGGCCCGTGCCGATCAGCCGGACTACACCATCCAGCTGTACCTGATCGAGGCCGAAACGCTGACCAACAACAACCAGAGCGAGCGCGGCTGGCAAGTGCTGACTCAGGCGCTCAAGCAATACCCGGACGATCTGAATCTGCTCTACACCCGCGCGATGCTGGCCGAAAAACGGGACGATCTGAAGCAGATGGAGACCGATCTGCGGGCGATTCTCAAGCGCGAGCCGGACAACGCCATGGCTTTGAATGCATTGGGCTACACCCTGTCCGATCGCACCACGCGCTACGCCGAAGCCAAGGAATTGATCGAACGCGCCCACCAGTTGAACCCGGACGATCCGGCCGTGCTCGACAGTCTGGGCTGGGTCAATTACCGACTGGGCAACCTCGACGAAGCCGAGCGCCTGCTGCGTGAAGCATTGGAGCGTTACCCCGATCACGAAGTCGCCGCGCACCTGGGCGAAGTGCTCTGGGCCAAGGGCGAACAGCGCGAAGCCCGCAAAGTGTGGGGCAAGGCCCTCGAACAACAACCTGACAGCCCGGTCCTGCGCAGCACCCTCAAACGCCTGACCGGCTCCGAGACTCTTTGATTTATGTTATTGCGCCACATACTCGCATTCAGTTTGATCGCCCTGCTCGCCGGTTGCGCCGGTATCACTTCCCATGAAGCCGTGCAGGGCAAGGGCGACGCCAGCAAATGGCGGGTCAACAAGGAACAGCTCGCCAGTCTTGACGGCTGGCAGATCAACGGGAAGGTCGGCATTCGTGCACCGAAGGACTCCGGCAGCGGCACGCTGTTCTGGCTACAACGCCAGGACTACTACGACATTCGCCTCTCAGGTCCGCTCGGTCGCGGCGCGGCGCGCCTGACTGGCCGCCCCGGCGCGGTTTCGCTGGAAGTCGCCAATCAGGGCCGTTACGACGCGCCTGATCCGGAAACCCTGCTCAAGGACCAACTGGGGTGGAAACTGCCTGTGTCGCATCTGGTCTGGTGGGTGCGCGGCCTGCCCGCCCCTGACAGCAAAAGCAGCCTGACCCTGGACGCTGACAGTCGCCTGTCCAATCTGGAACAGGACGGCTGGCAGATCGAATATCTGAGCTACACCGAACAAAACGGCTACTGGTTGCCTGAGCGGATGAAACTGCACGGCCAGGATCTGGACGTCACGCTGGTCATCAAGGACTGGCAACCGCGCAAATTGGGGCAATGACCATGTCCCGGCCACTGCTGACATTGCCTGCACCTGCGAAGCTAAACCTGATGCTGCACATTCTCGGCCGTCGAGCTGACGGTTATCACGAGCTGCAAACCATTTTTCAGTTTCTCGATTACGGCGATGAACTGAGCTTTGCCCTGCGCGAAGACGGCGAAGTTCGATTGCAGACGGAAATTGCCGACGTTCCCCACGACAGTAATCTGATCGTCAAAGCTGCTCGCACACTTAAAGAGCAATCCGGCTCGCCACTGGGCGTCGACATCTGGCTGAAGAAAGTGCTGCCCATGGGCGGCGGTATTGGCGGCGGTAGTTCGGATGCCGCCACGACGCTGCTGGGTCTCAATCACCTTTGGCAACTGGGCTGGGATGAAGATCGTCTTGCCGCGCTGGGGCTCAAGCTCGGGGCTGACGTGCCGGTTTTCGTGCGTGGACATGCCGCATTTGCTGAGGGTGTCGGCGAAATCCTTACCCCTGTTACGCCCGAAGAACCGTGGTATGTCGTGCTTGTGCCGCAAGTATCTGTAAGTACAGCAGAAATTTTTTCAGATCCACTGTTGACACGTGACACGCCGCCCATTAAAGTGCGCCCCGTTCCCAAGGGAAACAGTCGAAATGACTGCTTACCGGTTGTAGCAAGGCGTTACCCAGATGTTCGTAACGCACTGAATTTGTTAGGTAAATTTACCGAAGCAAAATTAACCGGAACTGGAAGTTGTGTGTTTGGGGCCTTCCCAAACAAAGCTGAAGCTGATAAAGTCTCGGCCCTTCTTACAGAGACCCTTACAGGGTTTGTAGCCAAAGGCAGCAACATCTCGATGTTGCACCGCAAGTTGCAAACACTGCTCTAAGAGAACCGAGTGCCAGGCACTCGTGCAACAGATACAGGGGCGTCGCCAAGCGGTAAGGCAGCAGGTTTTGATCCTGCCATGCGTTGGTTCGAATCCAGCCGCCCCTGCCATTTTCCTATAGTCATCCAGGCATACCCTAAGCCTCCAGGTACTGCGCGTGTCCAAGATGATGGTCTTTACGGGGAACGCCAACCCCGATCTGGCTCGGCGTGTCGTACGTCAGCTGCATATCCCTCTCGGTGACATCTCTGTCGGTAAATTCTCCGACGGCGAAATTACCGCTGAGATCAATGAAAACGTTCGCGGCAAAGACGTCTTCATTATTCAGCCGACCTGCGCTCCGACCAACGATAACCTGATGGAACTCGTCGTGATGGCTGATGCCTTCCGCCGCTCCTCGGCTACTCGTATCACCGCTGTTATCCCTTACTTTGGTTATGCCCGTCAGGATCGCCGTCCGCGTTCCGCACGTGTGGCTATCAGCGCCAAGGTGGTTGCGGACATGCTCACTGTCGTCGGTATCGACCGTGTGCTGACCGTTGACCTGCACGCTGACCAGATTCAGGGTTTCTTCGATATCCCGGTAGATAACATCTACGGCTCCCCGGTTCTGGTGGATGACATCGAAGACCAACGCTTCGAAAACCTGATGATCGTTTCCCCGGATATCGGCGGAGTCGTGCGTGCACGCGCTGTCGCCAAATCCCTGGGTGTTGATCTCGGGATCATCGACAAGCGCCGTGAGAAGGCCAATCACTCCGAAGTGATGCACATCATCGGCGACGTCGAAGGTCGTACCTGTATTCTGGTCGACGACATGGTCGATACCGCAGGCACCCTGTGCCACGCGGCCAAGGCCCTGAAAGAACATGGCGCCGCCAAGGTCTTTGCCTACTGCACACATCCTGTGCTGTCGGGTCGTGCGATCGAGAACATCGAAAATTCCGTGCTGGACGAACTGGTGGTTACGAATACCATCCCGTTGTCCGCTGCAGCACAAGCCTGTGACCGTATCCGTCAACTGGATATCGCACCGGTAGTCGCTGAGGCGATGCGTCGCATCAGCAATGAAGAATCGATCAGCGCGATGTTCCGCTAAGGGCCCTGCCCTTTCGAACCATCCGTTGACGAAAAGCGCCCCGCCCCAACAATCACTGTTGGGGCGGGGCTTTTTTGCCCATACCGTGTTGGCGCTGGTCGCAAACGTCGCTCGGTAATGGCTATTTTGGAGATACAAAATGAACGAGTTTACTCTGAACGCCCAAGCGCGTACTGACCTGGGGAAAGGTGCGAGCCGCCGCCTGCGTCACGCGAAGCAAGTTCCAGCCGTTGTTTACGGTGGTAACGAAGACGCTGCTTCGATCACCATCGAAGCCAAGGAAATGGCCAAGCTGTTCGAAAACGAAGCTGCTTTCAGCCACGTAATCGAACTGAGCGTTGATGGCGCCAAGCAGAACGTGATCGTTAAAGCGATGCAACGTCACCCTGCCAAGCAATTCATCATGCACGCCGACTTCATCCGCGTTGTTGCGGGCCAGAAGCTGACTGCAACCGTTCCTGTGCACTTCATCAACGAAGAAGCGCCGGTCAAGAAAGGCGGCGAGATCTCGCACACTACCACTGAGCTGGAAGTGACCTGCCTGCCTAAAGACCTGCCTGAGTTCATCGAAGTGGATCTGGGCGCACTGGAAGTTGGCGACAACGTCCACCTGTCCGACCTGAAAGCACCGAACGGTGTTGAGTTCGTTGCTCTGGCGCACGGTACCGACCTGGCTATCGCCAACGTCCACGCTCCACGCATCGTTCCAACTGAAGATGCTGAAGAAGGCGCAGCCGAGTAATTCATTACTCGCACGCCGGTTGAACCAGTGATGGTGCGCTGCATCATCACTCTCGACCCAAGGAAGAGCCCCTGACGTGACCGCCATCCAACTGATCGTCGGCCTGGGAAATCCAGGCCCCGAATACGAACAGACCCGGCATAACGCAGGGGCTCTTTTCGTTGAGCATATTGCCAGCGCCCAGCGCGTCAATCTGACCGCTGACCGCAAGTATTTCGGCCTGACGGCTAAATTCAGCCATCAGGGCCAAGACGTTCGTCTGTTGATCCCCACCACCTATATGAACCGTAGCGGCCAATCCGTTGCGGCGTTGGCGGGTTTCTTCCGGATCCCACCGCAGGCCATTCTGGTGGCTCACGACGAACTCGACCTGCCTCCGGGCGTTGCCAAACTCAAACTGGGTGGCGGCCACGGCGGGCATAACGGTCTGCGCGACATCATCGCGCAGCTCGGCAATCAGAACGGCTTTCATCGCCTGCGGCTTGGTATCGGCCATCCCGGCGATGCCAGCCTGGTTTCCAATTTTGTCTTGGGTCGTGCGCCGCGCGCCGAACAGGAAAAACTGGACGCCAGTATCGACTTTGCCCTCGGCGTGCTGCCGGATGTCCTCGCAGGCGACTTCGCCAAGGCGATGCGCGTCCTGCACAGCCAGAAGGCCTGACATCACTCGAGGGGAAACATCATGGGATTCAACTGCGGCATCGTCGGCCTGCCCAACGTCGGCAAGTCCACCCTGTTCAACGCCCTGACCAAATCCGGTATCGCGGCGGAGAACTTTCCCTTCTGCACCATCGAACCGAACAGCGGCATCGTCGCCATGCCTGATCCACGCCTTCAGGCACTGGCCGATATCGTCAATCCGAAGCGTATCCTGCCGACCACGATGGAGTTCGTCGACATCGCCGGTCTGGTAGCGGGCGCTTCGAAAGGTGAAGGTCTGGGCAACAAGTTCCTGGCCAACATCCGCGAAACCGACGCCATCGCCCACGTGGTCCGCTGCTTCGAAGACGAGAACGTGATTCACGTCTCCAACAGCGTCGACCCGAAGCGCGACATCGAGATCATCGATCTGGAACTGATCTTCGCCGACCTCGACAGCTGCGAAAAACAGCTGCAGAAAGTCGCGCGCAATGCCAAGGGCGGCGACAAGGACGCAGTGGTTCAGAAAGGCCTGCTGGAAAAACTCATCGCTCACTTCACCGAAGGCAAGCCTGCGCGCAGCCTGATGAAGAACATGGGCGCCGATGAGAAGGCCGTGATCAAGGGCTTCCATCTGCTGACCACCAAGCCTGTCATGTACATCGCCAACGTGGCTGAAGACGGTTTCGAGAACAACCCGCACCTGGACGTGGTTCGCGCCATCGCCGAAGAAGAAGGCGCCATGCTGGTGCCGGTCTGTAACAAGATCGAGGCTGAAATCGCCGAACTCGACGACGGTGAAGAAAAAGACATGTTCCTCGAAGCGCTGGGCCTCGAAGAGCCTGGTCTGAACCGCGTGATCCGCGCAGGCTACGAAATGCTGCACCTGCAGACCTACTTCACCGCCGGTGTCGAAGAGGTCCGCGCCTGGACCGTCCGCGTCGGTGCCACCGCACCACAAGCCGCTGGCGTGATCCACACCGACTTCGAAAAAGGCTTTATCCGCGCCGAATGCGTCGCCTACAACGACTTCATCCAGTACAAAGGTGAGGCCGGCGCCAAGGAAGCAGGTAAATGGCGCCTGGAAGGCAAGGACTACATCGTCAAGGACGGTGATGTTCTGCACTTCCGGTTTAACGTCTAGCCGCAATTGCAACGTATGTGATCGATCAAGGTCACCGCGGTCCTTGATCCTCCTCGAAAGCCCCCATTATTGGGGGCTTTCGCTTTGTAGCGACGACTCGCTCAACGCCAGCGAGCCAGCACACGTTCGGCGCAGCTGAGTAACGCGCGGATCTGCCGCTGGCGCACTGCGGAGCTGGACCACAATAGCCCGATAACGCGACGAGGACTGGGCACCGGCAGGCTTCGCTTGATAAGAGCATGCCCCTCTGCCCAGGGCCCTGCCCAATCAGGGACCAGGGATACCCCGAGACCCTGTTCTACGAACTGTGCGACATTGTCCAGCGCATTTACTTCGTAGTAACTCGGGATCTCGATCTGCGCTCGGTATAAGTAGTCTTCGGCGATACGTGCCCCCCAATAGCTGCGGTCGTAGCGTATAAGCCGCTCCTTGGCCAAAATAGCGTGCGGGTCATCGGGCATCAGCTGAGAGCTGGTGAGCAAAATTAACGGTTCCTCGTCAAGCGGTTGCCACTGACAGCTTTTTGGAATGCCGAAATGCGGCTCCACCATCAGCGCGGCATCCAATACGTCTTCACAAACCGCAAGATATAAGTTGCTGGAGGAATCCCGTTTGACTGACACCTTGGCGGTTGGGTGATGCTGGTCAAATTCCCGTAGGGTATGAGGCAGTAGACACGAGGCGGCAGAAGCAATGACGCCCAGCCTCAACTGCCCGACCATTTCCTGGCTGGTGGCCAAGCCGCGCAAGTCGTCAATATCGCGTATCACCGCCCGAGCCTGGGCAAATACACGAGCTCCGGCTTCGGTCGCCACAACCGTCCTGCCGACGCGCTGCACCAACGCGGTGCCAAATTCTTTTTCCAGCGCTTTCACGCGCAAGGTGATAGTCCCCGGTGCGAGATTGAGTTGGCGCGCGGCACCGGCGATGGAGCCGTGTTGGATCACCCCGATAAAACTTTTCAAAAAGACAGAATCCACTACCGTCCTCGCCTCTCTTTGCATGAGCCCGCTATAGGCTGATCAGGCGCGCAGATGACTCATTAAAGTCAAGGTCATGTTGCCCTCGCCTTACCGGGTATCTTATCCAGATATCCTGAGATTGAAGCCTGCCCCACCACCATTAGCCACAGTGCGGGCAAAGTCGAGACCCGGCCTGTCGATCAACCTGCATGCCACCCTTCAACATTCGCGCTGGTTGATACACGCCCGCAGTGTGCCGTCCCGCAAAAAGTCTACGACAGTGGTAATCGCCAGGCGCCGCAAGTCTTCAACGCTCTCGGGGCTGAAGAACGCCGCGTGGGGTGTAAGTAGCAAACGCCCATCCAGCCAAGGCTCCCGGGACGCCCAGGCAGCGATTAACGGATGGTCTCGGTCTGCTGGCTCGCTGGGTAACACGTCCAGGCCGGCCCCACTGAGCTGGCCGGATCTCAGCCCATCATGCAATGCGTCCAAATCCACCACCTCGCCTCGGGAGGTGTTGATGATCACCGCGCCAGCGCGGCATCGGCCGATGGTCTGGGCATTGATCAGGTGACGAGTGCTAGTGGTCAGCGGGCAATGCAGGCTGATGACATCGCTGGCGGACAGCAAGGCATCGAACGATGGCGCTTTCTCCAACCCCAACGCCAGATCCTGGCCTGGTGCTGCGAACGGGTCATGGAACATCACCCGCATGCCGAAGGCTTTCGCGCGCAGAGCGACCGCCATACCAATGCTTCCCAGGCCGACAATGCCGAGCGTTTGTCCACAGATCCGACGAATCGTGGCCCCCGTCAGGGCAAAGGGAGACCAGCTTCCCTGGCGAATTTGCTCGTCATAGGCAGCAATACCGCGGCGCAAGGTGAGCATCAGAGCAATGGCATGGTCGGCGATCTCACGAGTACCGTAGTCCGGTACGTTGCATACCGGGATCTTGCGTCGACTGCAGGCTGAAATATCGATGTGATCCGTGCCGACGCCAGCCTGCACCACAACTTTCACGTTCTGCATCTGTGCGATCAAGCCGGCCCCAAGCTTGTTGCGGCTGCGGCAATGAACGATGCCGTCGAGTTCGCTTAGTTCGGATGCACGGAGCTCGAGCTCCTCAGGACGGAATGTCAGAACCTGGGCAAGCTCTCCCGCCACGCTCTGCTCCAACGAGAGATCATCGGAAAACTGAGGATCAATGATGCCAATTTTGTACTGCCTACTCATGGTGACCTTCTTCTATGCACTGGCTCCTCGAATGCGGCGGCACATGAGGCGCAAGGAGTTTCGGGGGAATGAACAACACGACAGAACCTGGCCCGGCATATTCCCGTTGGCAGTGACGCGACGACGCCCCACCTTCCGCGCCAGGGCGTTCGACCGCCCGCCAACTTCATGCGCAGTGCGTTGCAAAATACCCAGGTTTGGATCAGGCGCGACCAATACCGGCGGGGGTGCTGCTGATAATGCGAGTTCACTGACGTTGGCGAATGACACGTTCACTCGACCGAGGTAGAGACCATGTGGCAGCCCGCTTGAGTGTTTGGCTGGCCTCGAATATGACGTGGGCAGGCGCCTCGTCCAAGGTGCAGAAACTGCGTTCAGACCTCAGGTTTTATGAGGTCCGTGGGCGACGTATGTCGCATTGGGCGTAATGATGACCATCGGCAGCGGATCCCTGCCCGTCATTCAAGTTGCCAGCGGCTCGTATGCAAAAAAGCTCCCGGAAGGGAGCTTTTTAAGCGCGATTATTTCAAGCCTGCTCAACCCGCCTTCGGATAATTCGAAGGAAACAGCGCACGTCTTGCCTCCTCATCCAGGTCTTTCTTGAAGGTCAGTTCCTTGCCCACATCACGCGCTCTCACGGCCGCCGGGCGGGCGTCGACGCGTTGGAACCAGCGCTTGAGATAAGGGAAGTCGGCCAGCGCATCTTCCGCCCCCTTCATCACGCGAGGCGCGCGGATCAGCCAACCCCAGGTGGAAATGTCGGCGAGGGTGTATTGATCGCCAACGATGTATTCACGGTTGGCCAGATGTGTGTCGAGGACCTCATAGTGGCGTTCGATTTCCCGACGATAACGGTTTACCGCGTAGTCATTCCCTTCCGGCGCCGCGTACTGGAAATGCACCGCCTGCCCGGAAAACGGCCCCAGCCCCGATGCAATGAAGAACAGCCAGGAAAGCAATTCCGGCTTGTCTTCGGGGGCACCCAGAAACTGCCCGGTCTTCTCGCCCAGATAAAGCAGGATCGCGCTGGAATCGAACACCCGCACTTCTTTGCCACCCGGACCTTCGGTGTCGATGATGGCCGGGACCTTGCCGTTGGGGTTCACGGCGCGAAACTCGGGCAGATGCTGCTCGCCCTTACTGGTGTCTACGGGCACCAGTTCATAGGGCAACCCCGACTCCTCGAGAAACAGAGCGACCTTGGCAGGATTGGGTGTCGGATGGAAATAAAAGCGAATCATGGCGTTCATCTCTTGTGGGCGTGAGTCGAAAAAGAAAACGATCTTGCGTTTTAGAACGATTGTTTTAGATTAGGCGAACCGGGAAGCAGTTCGCAACACCCGTGTTTGCCTCGCCAGGAAGTCAGTAATGGCCAGACCAAGAGAATTCGACGAAGCCATCGTCCTCGATGCCGCAATCCAGTGTTTCTGGGGCAAGGGCTTCGAAGCTACATCGATGCGCGATCTGATCGACCGCATGGGCATCACCGGTGCCAGTGTCTACAACGCCTTCGGTGATAAACGCTCGTTGTATCGCCGGGCGCTGCAGCACTACCTGGAAAGCAGCTTCGGCGAGCGGGTTCGCCGACTTGAAAGCACCCTGCCGCCTCGACAGGCGATTGAAATGTTTTTTGTGGAGGTCATCGATCGTTCGATGAACGACTCGTTGCATCGCGGCTGCATGATGGTGAACTCGGCCCTTGAAGTCGCGCCCGATGCCCCTGAGGCACAAGAAATCGTCAATGACTTCCTGACTCGCGCCGAGGGCTTTTTCCACCGCTGTGTACAGGCCGGTCAGAACGACGGCAGCATTTCCCGCGCACAACCCGCCGCAGACCTGGGCCGGTTGTTGCTCGGTGTCTTGTTGGGCATTCGTGTTCTGGCACGCGCCAAGCCTCAGCGCCCGTTGCTGGAGAGCGTCGTCAGGCCTGTCCTGGCTTTGCTCGATGCAGATGTGCCGGCCATGGCATCTGCTCCCACTCATCCTCCCGTCATGGAACAAAACCGATGATCGAGCTCTATTACTGGCCCACGCCCAACGGGCACAAAATCACCCTGTTCCTCGAAGAGACCGGTCTGGAATACCGCATTCACCCTGTGGATATCAGCGCTGGCGATCAGTTCAAGCCTGAATTTCTGGCGTTCTCGCCGAACAACCGGATGCCGGCGATCATCGACACCGCGCCGGCAGACGGCGGCGAACCGATCACGGTTTTCGAGTCCGGCGCGATTCTGTTGTATCTGGCAGAAAAGACCGGCCAGCTCATGCCTGCCGATGTTCGCGGCAAGAAAACCGTGACCGAATGGCTGATGTGGCAAATGGGTGGATTGGGGCCGATGGCCGGTCAGAATCATCACTTCGGCGTGTATGCGCCGGAAAAGCTGCCGTATGCGATAAACCGCTACGTCAACGAAACGAACCGCTTGTATGGCGTGCTGAATCGCCGACTTGAGGGCCGCACGTTCATCGCCGGGGATGACTACTCTATCGCCGACATCGCAGCGTATCCGTGGGTCGTGCCATGGCAGCGTCAGCAACAGAACCTGGACGACTTCCCGAACCTCAAGCGCTGGTTCTACGCGATCCAGGCCCGCCCTGCGACGGCGCGCGCATATGCCAAAGGCGAAGCGTTGTCTCAGAACCGCGCCTCGGTAACCGAGGAAGGCAAGAAGATTCTGTTCGGGCAGACCTCAGCAGGCGTGAACAAGCAGCCCTGAATTCATCTGTTGGCGTCGTCCTGGAGTCGTGCGTTGATCCAGGCGATAAATGCCTGCACAGCGGGTTTACGCACTGTTTCCGGCAGGCATACCAAGTGAAAACCGCGTTGTCGCTTCAGTACCGCTGGCGACAGCAGGTACATTTTCCCGTCCGCCACGTCCTGTTGGACGTAACGACGTTGCGACAACCCCACGCCCATGCCGTCGAGCACGCCCTGATAGATCAGCGACATGTCGTCCAGCGGCACCCGATGGGACGGGATCACCTCGCCCAGTCCAGCCACTTCGAACCAGTCAGGCCAGTCGTCCAGCCTAAGGGTATGCACCAGCAGCGAGGAAGAAGCGAAGGCTTCTTCGGCAGACATGCTGGCGAAACGATCACGCATCGCACTATTGCCGACGGCCACCATCTCATCGCTGAACAGCGGGGTGACGTGCAGTCCCGGTCATTGACCGTCGCCATAACGGACTCCCAGGTCCACCGAATCGCGAGCGAAATCGACGGCGTCAAACGCAGCGGTGAGGCGCAGTTCGACGTGCGGATGAGTGCGTTGGAAATCGGGTAACTGCGGAATCAGCCAGCGCACCAGAAAGGTTGTGTAGGCGCGCAAGGTCACGGGTGTACGGCTTTTGTTGCCGATCAGTACCTCTGTGGCATCGGCGATCAGTTCGAAAGCCCTCCCCAGCGAGCGCGCATATTGGCGACCCTGGGCTGTCAGAATCAGCAAGCCGCCCTCGCGCTCGAACAGCGTGACACCGAGAATGTCCTCAAGATTCTTGATGTGGCGCCCCACTGCAGTGGGTGTCACCAACAGCTCTTCCCCGGCCTGGGTCAAGGTGCCCGCTCGCGCGACGGTTTCAAAGGCGCGCAACGCGTTGAGCGGCGGAATTCGACGCACGTTGATCTCTCCTGGCAGGTTGGAAGGCAGAGCAAAAATACCGAGCGAACAAATTGTGCGCCCTTGGCAAAGGAAATGTCGATGGTGCGCGTCAGGGGCCGCCGAGTATTGTGCAAGGCACCAGAAGCAGCCTACTGCCACCATGTCAGCGTGCTGGTGCTGCCCTTCACCGGACAGCCAGACCAACAAGAAAAACAGTGGAGAAACCACATGCCCGCCCCCTCCTGTGCGCGTTTTCGCGTCGCCACAGACGCGCATCTGCATTGCCATATCGATGATGCCTACACCGATCCCTGGAGCACGCCTGATGATGTGCTGATGATCCATGGCATCGCCGAGGACGGACGCATCTGGGCGCCATGGGTGCCTTATCTGGCACGCCAGCACCGGGTGCTTCGGCCCGATTTACGTGGTTACGGCCAGTCGTCGCCACTCCCTGAGCAGACAACGTTTTCGATAACGGACTGGGCGGACGATCTGCAAGCGCTGCTGGACAGCGTGGACTGCCGACGCGTGCATCTTGTGGCGACCAAGCTCGGAGCGCAGATCGCGTTCGAACTGGCGCAGCGCGGCGATCCGCGGATCGTTTCCATGACGCTAGCCGGCATGCTCCCCTCCCCGAGCCGAGCGCTGAGCCCATGGCTGGACGAATGGGTTGCGCTGGTGGAAAACCACGGTGTGGAGACCTGGACCCGCGCCACCATGCAAGGACGGATGGCCGACGCCCTGTCGCCGGCCGCGCTTGGGTGGTGGATCGCGCTGATGAGTGCAGCCCCTTCGCGCACCGTCGTGGCCAGTTTGCGCATGCTCTCGACACTGCATGGGCCGAGCGCGCCAGAGTCAGTGACCTGCCCGACCCTGTTCATCGTCGCCGGCCAAAGCCCCTCTCCTTCCGAGGCCACCGGCACCTACAGCCAGCGGCCGGCCCAGGCCGAGATCGAGCAATTGCAGCGGCGCGTGCCTCACTCCTCGCTGATGCCCATCGCCGCCAACAGTTTTCATATCGCCGCCACCCACCCGGATGCCTGCGCACGCGCGACGGCGGCCTTCATCGAACACACCTTGGCGAATCCCCAATGACCCCGCTCAGCGCTCCACAGTCATCAGAAGAAGAGGTGAGCATGACCCCACAGACCCAGACCAGTCGCCTACGGCAGATCAAGACCGTACTGCGCGTCACCAGCGGCCATTTCCTGGAAATGTTCGACTTCATCCTGTTCGGTTTCTACGCTCCGCACATCGCCAGAGCGTTCTTCCCGTCCAGCGATGAATTTGCCTCGCTGATGCTCACGTTCGCCACTTTCGGCGCCGGTTTTTTGATGCGTCCTCTCGGCGGAATCATTCTTGGCGGATATATCGACCGTGTCGGAAGGCGCAAAGGCTTGATCGTCACCCTGGCGATGATGGCCGTGGCGACGTTGATCATCGGCTTCACGCCAGATTACTCCGCTATCGGGCTGTTTGCCCCGCTGCTGGTGCTCTTCGCGAGACTGCTGCAAGGTTTTTCCGCGGGTGCGGAGTTGGGCGGCGTAGCGGTCTATCTCGCAGAGATGTCCACTCCGGGTCACCGCGGTTTCTACGTGGCCTGGCAATCGGTCGCGCAGCAGGTCGGAGTGATTCTGGCAGCGCTGCTGGGCTATGCGCTGAATGCCTGGATGGCGCCTGACGTGCTCGCCTCCTGGGGTTGGCGAATTCCGTTTGTGATCGGCTGCCTGATGGTGCCGTTTCTGTTCATCATCCGCAGGTCACTGGAAGAATCTGGTGAGTTTCTGGCCCGCAAGAAACGTCCCGGAACTCGGGAAATCTTCACTCAACTGGGTCACAACTTCGGCACGGTGTTGACCGGCATCCTGTTGGTATCGATGACCAACGTGTCGTTCTACCTGCTTGCCGTCTACACCCCGACCTTCGGTGACAAGGTGCTGCATCTGTCGACCGCCGACAGCCTGCTGGCAGCGCTGGGCGTGGGTATCTCGAATGCCTTCTGGCTGCCGATCATGGGCGCCTTGTCGGACCGCGTCGGTCGTTGGCCGGTACTGATCGGATTCTCGATTCTGGCGATCGCCACCGCATATCCGGCCATGTCGTGGTTGGTTCAGACACCGAACCTGACGCACCTGCTGATCGTGTCGCTGTGGTTGTCGTTCCTGTATGCCGGCTACAACGGCGCGATGTACATCGCACTGGCCGAAGTCATGCCGCCGGAAATACGCACAGCAGCATTCTCTCTGGCGTTCGGGGTGAGCGCCGCGGTATTCGGTGGCTTCACGCCTGCCATCGCGACCTGGCTTGTAAGTGTGCTGAACAACCGCGCGGCACCTGGCATCTGGATGAGCGTAGGCGCCGCTTGCGGACTCATTGCCAGCCTTATCTTCGCGTACCGGCAATCGCAACGGCGCGCTGCAGCTACCGCACAAGCACAAGCCTGAATTCTTTGCGTGTTAGGAGAAACCTGAAATGTCCCAGCCAACATCCTCAAGCATCAGCCAGCGATTCGCCCGTTTCATTTGTGCGAGCGTGCGCGACAGCGTGCCAGCGAACGTTGCGCAGCTGACGCAAGATCGCATCCTCGATACGCTCTCCACAGCCATTGCCGCCACAGACCTGCCAGTTCCCACTGTGGCCGCACAGCTGGTGGGGAATAATGCCGGACCCGCCTCCATCATTGGCCGCACAGCCACGGTGCCGGCCGTCGATGCCGCATTCATCAACGCTTTGCTGGTCAACGGCCGCACGCAGGACGATTTTCTCTGTAAGTCGCACCCTGGTGCCGTCACGCTACCGGCCGCCCTGGCGATTGCCGACGAATTCGGCGGTTCGGGCGCTGACCTTATCGACGCTGTCGCAGTGGGCTACGAAGTAGTCGGCCGTATTTATCTGGGGGGCCCCGCCATGCTGCCCCAGTTCCGTGCCACCGGCGTCGCCGGGACCATCGGCGCTGCCGCCAGCGCAGCAAGAATGCTCAAGCTCGACGAAGCGCAGACAGCGAACGCTCTTGGTTGTGCAGCCGTGTTCGCGTCAGGTTTCGGGGCCGGCTTTCTGACCGGCACTATGGATGTGAAGCTGAATGTGGGCATGGCTTGCCGCAACGGTGTCACCGCGGCACTACTGGCGCGTGCGGGTGCTACCGCCAGTCCGCTGGCCTTCGAGGGCGAGGCCGGTTTTTACCGTGCATTCGCCCGCTCGCTCGATCATATCGATGCAGCAACGGCCGATCTTGGGGAGCGTTATCTGCTCGAGGATACCGTCTACAAGGAATATCCGATCTGCATCTTCATTCAAACCCCGGTCGCCCTGACCTTGGCGCTGGCTGCCCGCAGCCACATTGAGCCCGACAGGATCGATCGCGTCACGGTCACCGTTTGCGACCTGACCTACACCAACCCGGGGTTCACCAATCTGCCGCCTTATGCCAGCTCATTGAAGGCGAGGGTCAGCGCCAGATTCTGCATCGCCGCCGCTCTGCTGGGCCGACCTATCGACGAGTTCGGCTTCTATGAAAACTACGCCGACGCGCAGGTGCTGGCATTGGGTGAGCGTATCGATCTGGTGCTGGACCCTGCGCGCCAGGACACGGTGACGATTGAGATAGAGCACAACGGCGAGCGCTTGTTTATCGAAGGTTCCGAAGGCGCGACCCTCAAACCCAGCCGAGAGAAGGTGGTCGCGAAATACCGTCGCCTGGCAGAACCGGTCCTGGGCAACAACGCCGCTCGGGTGGAACAACAGGTGCTGGACCTGCCTGCAATGAACGATCTGCGAGAGCTCACCACCCTCCTTCGCGGGTGAGCCGTTATCCGAACCTGAACGCTTTTTTCTCATCACATCGACGGAGTACACATTATGAAAGGCTGGAGAGCACGACTCGGATTTCTGGTACCGCCAGGTAATCCGACGGTCGAACCGGAAATGCAGGCGCTAGCGCCTCAAGGGGTCTCGCTGCACTTCACCCGTATGACAGCCAGCGGCGCAGCCGGTACACATGAGGGCCAGGAAGAACGCAACCTCAGCCAGGTCGACAGCATCGAGTCATGCGCCACACTGCTGGCCATGGTTTCACCGCAGGTCATCGTCATGGCGCATACGGCAACCAGTTATACGCTGGGACGCTCGGCCGAGGCGGAGTTGATCGAGCGTATCGAGCGGCTCAGCGGCACTCGGTTCATCACGGCCTTTGGCAGTGTGCTGGCGGCGCTCGAACACCTGAATGTGCGCCGCATCGCCTATGCCACCCCATACAACGAAACCACCACACAGCAAGGCAAGCGACATCTGGAGGCTCACGGCGTTGAAGTGGTGAGTCACGGCCAACTCGCCAACGTGCGCAACATCTATGAAGAAAGCGATGAGCGTGCTTACGCCATCGCGCGAGCTGTGGATCGCCCCGATGCCGAAGCGGTATTTTTGAGCGGCGTGGGCATGCCGACGCTGGATGCACTGCAAACGCTGGAAAACGATTTGGGCAAACCGGTGATTTCAGCTGCCTCAGCGATGATGTGGAACGCTTTGCGAATCGCCGGCGTCTCCCAGCCCCAGCCGGGTTATGGTCGTTTATTGGGCTGAACCGTCGTCAGACGTTTTCTGCTCTGTCAGCGTTGCTCCCTGATAGGTAACGCTGACAGATTGTCTCACTGCTCATCTCACCGTCCAGTTCCCATAGCAGTTGCGGCGTTCGCAAAACCGTACCGCCGGCAAACCGAAGGGCTAAAGAACCCAGGCATCGCCCGCTATCCCAATTGGAACCTTGAGGTATTGTCGCTCAGCGCCCGACTGCCTTTGCTCAGCGTGTCCGCGGCATGATTCACCGCTCGCGCACCATCGAGCAGACGCCCCGCGGCCTGATCGACCTGCTGGATATTGCCGCTGACTTCATCAGCCGTCGCAGCCTGTTCTTCCACGGCGGTCGCGATCTGCGCCAGCGTGTCGGTGACGATCTGCACCGCGCTGGCAATTTCGCCCAGTCGCTCGCCCAGACCGGTCACCGATTGCGCATCGGTAACGGCCTGACCACAAGCTGCCTCCATCAGACTGACCGCCTGGCTCACGGTGGAACGCAAGCTGTCGACCGTCCCGGCGATCTGCGCGGTGGAAGCCTGGGTCCGTTGCGACAAACTGCGGACTTCGTCAGCCACGACCGCAAAACCCCTGCCCTGCTCGCCCGCCCGTGCCGCTTCGATCGCCGCGTTCAGCGCCAGCAAATTGGTCTGCTCGGCAATCCCGCGAATGGTGTCGACCACTGACTGGATCTGTTGCCCCTGTTCGCTGACCTTGCCCAGCGCGTTGGCGGTATCAGTCAGCTTCTGATTGAGCTGCTGAATGCTGGCCGTGGTGCGCTGACTGTCGCGGCTGCTGTCTTCGGCAATACGGCGGGTTTGCTGCGCGCTGCCGGAAGCCTCCTCGCAGCTTTTGGCAACGCCCAGTGAAGTCGCGGCCAATTGGGTCGCGGCGGCGGCAATCTGGCTGATCTGTTGCTGCTGATCTTCGACCTCATTGAGCGTGCTGCCAGACTGCGAATTGAGCGTCAGGACCGCCGAACCCAGTTGCTGGGTCTCGTGATTCACGCCCAGCAGGCTGGTACGCAACTGCACAACGGCCACGTTCAACGCTGTGCTGATCGCGGCCAGTTCATCGCGTCCTTCCACGGCCACCTCAACGCACAGATTGCCGTCACGCAACGACTCGGCCAGGGTCGTGATGCCCTTGGCACTGCGGCGAATCGAGGCCTGCAGGCACATGAACAGGTAGAGCGCGGCCAGTGCCAGAATGCTGAACGTAGCCGCGACCGGAATGAACTGCTTGATCGCGCGGTCGTGATAGTAATCCAGGCGGCTGTCCAGTTCGGTCAGCGACTGACTGCGCAACGCGGCGAGGGCTTCCAGCGTGGTGTCGACACTGCGCTCGAACGCTGCCGTGTCCAGTTTGATCGTGCCACCAAACACGCCTTCATCCAGCACCTTCAGCTCGCTGTCCAGACGCTGGAGGCTGTCGTTGTATTGGCGGGTCCAGGTTTCCATGCCCGGATAAGCCTTGCCTTGCAGCGATGCCACCGCTTTGACCAACTGATCGCGGGCATCCCCAATACGGCTGCGCAGATCGCGCATCTGCAAACGGCTTTGCAGCGAGAATTGCCCGGATGCGATGGACGACTGACCGATGCCGGCCATGCGACCGACGCGCTCGATCAAATCCGGCGCCTGCTGGGTAGCGACCTGCATCAGCAAATAGGTTTCGAGCCATGGATCGAGGATCAGGCCGTTGTCCATGGCGATCTGCTCGCGCAGGCTTTGCAACGCCGTCAGTGCAGAGGTGAAACGGTCGTAGCCATCCGGCCACCAACCGATCGTGCGTAACGACGCTGAATCCATGCCTTTGACCAGCGCCTGCAAGGCCTGATAGCGAGCCATGGTGTCCGGGCTGGCATTACGCCCCTTGAGTTCATCTGCCAGCCTGGCCAGCGTCTGATTCAGGGCCGGGTCGGCGGCATCGAGCGCAGCCATGGCGGCTTTCGCTGCCGGGGTCGGGTCATGCAGGATGTCAGCGGCTTTCCAGCGGGCCGCGAGATTGCGCTGCGAGGTCAGTTGGGAATCCAGAGCATCCAGCGCCAACAGCTGACGTACGCCGGATTGTTCGCCTGAGATCACCGCGAGCTTGCTGCGATAATCCTGTCCGATCATCCATAGGCTACCCGCCAGCGGCAGAATAAAAAGAAGGAAAAGCACCTGAAACTTACGTGCGAAACCAAGACGTCCGAGCAGGCGGATACCTGGCGACAAAAGACTTTGCATGTCCGACTACTCCTCACGGACAACCCGCCGCCGCAGCTCGTGACCACGACAGATGTTGCCTCACATTCTTACCGGCAAAATGCCATGTCTTTGATTCAAAAACGACAACCGCCTGTCCCCTGCGCGCAGATTGATCGGCGATTATTCTCGCGACGCACCAACATGCCGCGCGGAAACAACGTATGGCGAGGCATAAGCAAGAAATGGACCGATAGCATGAGGCCATCTAAATGGGCACAAGGACGAGAACGGTGCACAAACCATGCACAAAAGTGGGGCAAAACCACTCAGAGCACGTGACAAAACTGTCACCAGGGTGACGGGGTGCACCGGCTTTGCTGATGACGCTGAAGCGAAAACCCTAACCGATTGATCACACGCATAAAATTTTCAACGGGACGCTTGACACGTCCTCGATCTAAGCGAATAATGCGCGCCACTTGGCTACATAGCTCAGTTGGTTAGAGCATAGCATTCATAATGCTGGGGTCCGGGGTTCAAGTCCCTGTGTAGCCACCAAGTACCTGTTTACAGATGTCTTCATGAGTCTCTAAACAACCCCAAGAAGCCCGCATTGTGCGGGCTTTCTTGTTTCTGACTGTTTATATCTGTCCATACCTATATCTTCCCTCCGTGTATCCCGCTGTGTATCCTCGCGAAATAATTGAACCGAGGGGATACACGCCCAAATGAAGCGAACAGAGATAAAGCGCCGCCCGCTTTCCGACACCACCCTGTCTGGCCTAGAGCCTGATGTGAAGGAGTACCGGGAGCTGGACGGAAACAGCCTTTATTTCCGAGTGAAGCCGGATGGGCAGAAATCCTGGCAGCTCCGATACAAGAAGCCGGACGGCAAATGGTCCTGGCTTGGCTTGGGCGGTTACCCCGATGTCAGCGGATCACTCGCACGGCAGAAAGCTGCAGATCTGCGCTCAGACGCTGCCAGCGGTAAAAATCCGATCGTTACGAAGCAGGCCCGAAAAAAGGCTGAGGAAGCAAGTTCCGTTGAGACCTTCGAGCCGCTCGCCCGCGAGTGGTATAACTCGCGCCTCAGTAACTGGGACGCAGGCACGGCTAAACGCATCATTGGCGCCCTGGAGCGTCACGTGTTCCCTGTCTTCGGCAAACGCCAGTACGTGGATATCACTCCACTAGAATGGATGGAGTTTCTGCGCGGGATGGAGCAGCAAGGCATACTTGAGCAGATGAGCCGAGTTAGAGCCTACTGCCGTGATGCGTATGATCTGGCGCGAGTAACCGGTCGGGCAACGCACAATCCGCTCGATGGGCTTCAGAAATATCTTCAATCCGGCAAAGCCGAAAACTACGCTCATGTATCCCTTGAAGAACTCCCCGATCTGATTCGCGCGATAGCCGCATACCCGCACGCGCACGATGTGCGTCTGGGCCTGCGGTTGCTGAGCCTTTTCTCAGTGCGCCCGAGCGAGCTGCGCGAGGCGCGGTGGTCTGAGTTCGATTTCGTGAAGAAGGTGTGGACAATCCCGGTCGAGCGCAAGGGTCGGAAGAAAGGACTGGAGCACTTGGTCCCTCTCTCATCCCAGGCCATCGAAGCGCTGGAGGAACTGCGAAAGTACACCGGCAGCTATCCCCTGCTCTTCCCTGGTCGGAGCGATCACACCAAACCACGAAGCGACACCGTCTTTCTCATGGCGCTTAGGCGCATGGGCTACGAAGGTCGACAGACTGGCCACGGCTTCCGTCACATCGCATCAACGGTGCTCAACGAGAACGGTTTCGATGAAAACCATATCGAGGCCCAGCTATCGCACAAGAAACCGGGGGTTGCTGGCGTTTACAACAAAGCCCAGTACCTGGCCCAGCGCACGATCATGATGCAATGGTATGCCGATCATCTGGACAAGTTAGCAGCGGGCAATGTAGTAGCAATCAGGAGCGCTTGAAATGGATAACTTCGACGACTTTGATAACTTCGACGATTTGCCAGACCTTGGACATTGGAAGTCAGCTATGGAGTTCAGCGTGGAGCAAGCTGCACTTCTATTAGCAATGATTGATCCGTTCGATTATGAAAGCTTGCTCAAGGCAAAAGCTTCTAGAGTACCGCGATGGAAGAATGCGGCGGGCCATGCTATTGGAATTGTTTCAGCTATTCGCCAAGGCTTGATATCTCCAGTTGTTTGTAAGGGATTCAAACTAGAAGAAATGAGCGACTGGAACGGCAACAAATTCATGGAGCGCGTGCTGCAGACAGTTCGAGCGTCGGATCGTGATGCCGAGATAAGCATGCCGGATACCATCATCACGCGAGCTTCGCTTATTGCCTGGATCGAGAGCGAGAAGGTTCAGTTCACAAAGCCTCCAAAACCCATCACTAAAACCGTAGCCGTGCAAACCATCGCCAAGGTGATTGAGTCAGCCGCGCCACAACCAGCTCCACTAGCCTTGCCCTTATACAGTCACTCGTCAGAAGGTTTGGATCTGGTACAGGAGACCATCAAGCACTTCTGGGCAACCTATGACGAGGACGACATTAGCACCGCACCATCAAAGGAAGACATCCTCAAATTTCTAACAAGCAAGGGAGCATCCGGTCGTATGTCGGAGGCAGTTGATCTCATCCTACGGCCATTCAACCTACGGACTGCACATCTTAGAAATCGCAAAGCGCCCACCCGAGAAAACGAGTAAAACCGGGGGTTCCAGCCATGGTGCCCACCCGACAGAGTGGCTTGGGCGGGCAATATAGCCCGCCGTCGTGTGCCATGCACTGCACACCCAAGCAGGGTTGATTACCAACCGTCACCCACTGCCAACCTGCTTCCCGTCTTCATCCACATCGGGAAACAGATATGAGCAACATCATCCACGTAACTCCGGCCAGCGCTGACGCGCGCTCTACTTATGACCCGGCCACCACCATCATCCGAATGGACGAGCTGGAGGCCATCACCGGCATTAAGCGCCCTACCGTCTATAAGCGCCTCAAGGACGATCCAACATTCCCCAAGCCGGTGCCGCTGAGCAACAGCAAATCGCGCGGCGCTCCTGTGGGCTGGGTTCTGGCAGAGGTTCAGGCCTGGGTTCGCCAGCGAATTGCTCTGCGTGAGGTGGCCGCATAATGGACAAAAAAAAGGCCAACCATAAGGCCAGCCGCAAAGAATTTCCCCTTCAGAATACCAGCATCAATGCTCAACTGGCACGGCTCGTTGAGCGCCTACGCGCTGGCCAGTCTGACACCTTCACCATCACCCGCGAGCTGAACATATGCCGCCCCGGCGCCCGCATTTGCGACCTACGTAATCGCGGCTTCAAGATCCTGACGAACTTGGTCAGCCTCACTGATGAGTGGGGCCGTACTCACCCCCGTGTTGCTATGTACACCCTGATCGCCGAGCCTGGCGCGGAGGTAGCAGCATGACAGCAAAGATCATCCGCATGGACTTCGAAGGCCAGCCCGTAGCGTTCAACGCTGAAGGCTGGATCAATGCCACTGAGATAGCCGAGCGGTTCGGCAAGCGTCTTGACCACTGGCTGGAGAACAAAGACACCTTCGAGTACATCAAGGCCTTGGACGAGCTCATCACCGGGCAGGAATCGGCAATCGTAAATACCCGGGATTCCGGGTATTTGAAAACACGTCGTGGCAATGCTGGCGGCACCTGGGTTCATCCAAAGCTGGCCGTCATCTTTGCTCGCTGGTGCAAACCGAGGTTTGCCGTCTGGTGCGACATGCGAATCGACGAGCTGATCCGAGGCGAACTAAACACCAAGGCCATCGCCCGTCGTCAGGCGGCCGTGGGCTATCGCTGTCTGTGCGATGCGTTGTCGATCACCCGCGAGTCAGCGGGCAAGTCTCCAAAGCCTCACGTTTTCATGAACGAGGCCCGTCTCATCAACGAGGTGATCACCGGCAATTTCTCCGGGCGCGATCGCGACCAACTGAGCCAGGCTGAGCTGGAACTGATCATGCTGGTGGAAGGCCGAGACGTGTTGTTGATTGGCCAGGGCAAAGATTACGCGTCTCGCCGGACCGAGCTGAACGCCTATGTCCAGCAGTTACGGGCTAAAAGCTTGGGGAGGGTGGCGTAATGGTGGCGACATCTCTAAAGAACCCCGACCAGTGGCCGATATATGTGGTTGCAAGCAATCGTTCTCTCGGTTACCTTGCCGCTGTCGTTGTAAATCCAACGACCGGGCGTAGGAACCCGAAGAAATCAAGGCGCACAGGCGCCCCATCACGATTGCAGGCGCTTTTTTTGTGCCCGCTATCCAGTGTTATGGCGGCCGTGCGTGGGCAAGCTTCGGCTTGGTCGGATTCCTTGATTTCCGATATTCCTACCCCGCGCACGGCTGCCACCCAATCCCGTAGGAAGGATCGTGGCAGCTTCTCTAATCAAGGAGCTCGACCAATGACCAGCATCATTCCGTCCAAAATCCGCGCATACGCTCATCGCCGCATGGCCCTGAGTGCTCTCCGCGCAAACTCATCCCTCTCCGTTCGCTTGAAGCGCTTCAACCATCACATGAGCATCGTCCGCGCCCTGGAAGCGCAAGGCGGTGCGGCATGAGCGCGAAACTCAAAACCCTCTTGGAAATAGCCGACGGCTCTTTCAATCAGTTGGATGCGTGTCGCGAAACATTGCGGCAGTTGGAGTCGCTTCTATGGACCTTGAAAACCGAACTGGGCGAATCCCGGATCGGGCGCCTTGCAGCGATCGGCGCATACGTCGCGCTGGATCGCGGCGACCTCGTCGAAGCTGATCTTGGCCACTGGCGTGAGCAACTGGAAGCTTTGGAGGTGTCGGAATGAGCCGCCTTAGTGTCCTCGCCAATCGCCTCGAAAGTGGCGTGTTGGTGATCAACCGTATCTCCAAGATTTTGACCGACAACCTGTCCAGGGAGGGAAGCCGCCCAGAACCACAACTGGACATTCTTGATTCCGATGCGCTGTTGCGTGCCGTGGAGCTGATCAGCACTCAGGCTTACGACGACTTCTGCGAACTGATGAACGACTACCTACCGGCGGCAGGGGAGGATGCGCAATGAATCTGCACGCCCAACAAGATGCGGTGGTCGAGCTGCTCGCCGAGCTTCGCGAGACCCTGCTCGTTTTGGCCTTTGCCTCAGCCGTCATCGCTAGCCCCAGCACAAACCCAGTGAAGGCGCGGATCGTCGCAACGATGTCGCAGTACACCGCAATGGTCTGGGCCGATCTTCTGACTGCGGAAAATTCCGTAATTGGGGGTGAGCAATGAGCGCGAAAGTCAAAACTCCAACGATGGGAGAAACGGCTGAGCAGGCCTCGTTCCAACTGGCGTGCGCTAAGTCTTTCGCCGACTGGATTGCCTCAGTTGTCCACGCCATTCAGCTCGATATAAAGCACAACAAAGGGCACAACGCCGCCGGCTTGATCGAACTTGCGCAGTATCTGGCAGATAGGAATCAAGCCGATATCGGCCATGCCTGCGCCGAAGTCGACGCGGCAATCGAAGCTGCCGGAGGTGCGCAATGAGCCGCAACTTGTTCGACATCGCTTCCACCGGCCTTGAAGACTTGTATGAAGTGCAAGACGCATTTAGCAACCTTCAAGCGATCTTTGAAGTCATGGTGAAAGCCTTTCCGGCTGACAGCACAACAGCAGCTCTTGGTGAGCTTGGGCTGCTTGAAATTGAGGCCTGGGCAAACAAGGTCTGCCAGTGGTCTGAATGTATGGATAACGAACTGGATGGTTTTCCTGACGAGGCGAAAGCGTATCAAGCGAAACATCTGTGTCGCGAGGCACTGCGCGCTGGAGGTGCGGCATGACCAATCTAGTCAGCTTGCTACTGGCGGAGCGTGCGCACAGCGCTATCTGGGGAGCGGCGCTCAACGAGATGCGCATCAAACGCGATCTGCCGCCACGGATCGCCTCGCGAGACGTGGGTACTGCCGCGGACGGCGATAGTCACCACGCGGCGCAGTGTGCGACCAATATGGCCATCTTCGGTATCCCGTTAGTTCTGCCTGGCGATTCTATTTCAATCGTTCAACACGATAGGCAGACAGTGATCGATGTGATTGAGGCCGAACGCACTTTCGCCATTCGTTGGTGGACGGCGCTCAACGACTTGCGCCGCAACGACCAAATGCCAGGTTGGGTATTGAATCTGTCAGTCGGGCATGAGCCTGACATGGATCAGTGGCGTGAGAAGACCAGCGCAGTGAACTTTGCTTTGTTCGATACCGATTACGTACGCGAGTCGACGACAACCGCGAGAGCCGCAGCGCCTCGGCTCAAGGAGATGCTGACTTAAAGAACGAAAGTTTCGTAGTTAGCCAAATCTGGCCAAGCACTAGTTCGACACAGAGGTTTAACGTCATGAAATTAAAAACGGAGCACTTGCTCCGGCGAGTTCGGCTTGCTCCGAGAAAGCCAAAACACTGTATTTCGTCAGTCATCCGAAGTGCGAAAAGCCCTTGCTCGGGCCATTTCTAACTGCCGCTGACGCGGAGTGCGGACGGCAGGTGATGCGCAGCCAGGACGCCACAGTTACATCGAGCCAGACCGAGGTCGATCACATCACCTGGTGGCACGCCAAGAACAATGGCGACGTCGTCCGCACCTTCGCCGGAGGTACAAGCAATGAGTAAAACAAAACCTGCTCGTCGTATCGCGATCCATGAGGCCGGTCATGCGCTGGCGTATTGGTGGAACGGTCAAGGCATTTACACCGCCACCGCTCGTACCGTTGTTGAGATGCGCGCCGGGCCAATGCTTAGCCGCAAAGGCTATCCGATGGATGTGGCTGGTGTGGTGGAGGCTGCTGACTTCATTAACCCATCGGTATGGACGCAGGAAGAGGCAGCGTCACACTCCATGTTTACCGAGATGGTGGAGCGCGACCTACTTCACTGTTATGCCGGTCCGATGGCCGAGGCTACTTACCGCCGCGCCAAATTCGGAAATGTCCTTATGGCATCGGGTGAAGCTGACTTGGCTCAGGTCGACGCACTGCTCGATCTACTACCACTTGAGACACGGGACGCCATAGACGACCGTGCGTTGTTTCGATCTGGTCGATTGGTCCGCCGCTACTGGGCGGCGATTACCGTAATCGGTGATTTGCTTCAGGAGCACGGCACTGTTGACGGGGAGGATCTGACAGCCACGATATCTTCGTTCACCGGCGAGACTCCTGGATTCCGTGAAAACTAGTTGTCCAGCCTGGATCAGCGAGGTTCTCGCCATGGGTGATGTGATCCAGCTCGACCCGTTTACCAGCGTCATCCGTGACGACGTGCCGGCGCACATCGATACATACGGCCAGATGATGCTGATTGTCGCCTTCAGCGCTCTCGCGAAGCTACGTGACAGCGCCTCCAACGACCACAGCCGCAAACATGTCGACGCCATCGTTAAGCAGCTCGGCGCGCTTCTGTCGCGGTATGAGCCGGATGGCGTGGCATGAGTGCCCGGTTCGTAGCCCTCAGTGGTCGAGCATTCTGAATGGGAAAGAAGAGCCACCTGCCGTTCGATAAAGCCGGAGGGGTCGTCGCCATACAGCGTCGAATGCTGTCCTCGTCAGCTTATCTCGGTCTGTCTGCCCAGGCGAAGGTGCTCATGACGCTCATGCAGCGTCACTGGACACCAGCAGGGCCAGTTGGCTTTGGGGTAAGGCAGGCTCAGGCAGAGATTCCATGCTCAAGGACTATCGCGCTGCGAATCTTTGAGGAGTTGGCGGAGGGTGGATTCATCGTGCTGGTCGACGAAAGCCTTTTCTGCTCAAGAGCTCAATCCAAGACCCGAACCTGGCGACTCACTTGGCTGCCGTGCTGGAACCAAAAGGCTCCAACTAACGACTGGGAACGATCCCGAATTTCGATTTCTACCGGTCCATAAATGGTACCTGTGACCATGCCACAGGTACTAAATATGGACCATATGAGCCCTATAACGTGTCCACAGGTACCATTTTTAGTACCTGTGGAGGGTGTTTTCACATGCCACAGGTACCAAATATGGACCACTCCTACTTAAACCATACCCATACCCTTTCTACCAACCTGATCAAGAGCGCTCGGGGAGTCAGAACATGATCCCGAAACTAGTCACTGCCCTTTACGCCATTTTGACCAAGCCCAATGCCAGCGCAGGCTCTCAACTGATCGCATCTCGCCGGATCTGTCGCGCGTGGACTTCAGTGCGCAACGAAATCGGCCACCAGCGGCGCGGCTACCAACGGGCAGCGGAAAAAATGCGCCGGTCACCGCCCTATGCAATGTCGGACTTGGAGTTGCTTGAGGACTTTGCATATAGCTATCGCAAGGAGGAGATGGACGAAGCCCAGGCATCGTTGGTGAGATTCGGCTACGCCATGGCCAACGATGGGAGTGGTGTTGCGGCATCCCTGGGCTTCGATCGACTGTGCGACATCCTCAACGTGAATCCGGTTGAGCGAGCCGCAATTCATCCGCTCCGTCGCAAGACGCTACGAAACCTGATCTTTGATGCGCGCGTCGAGGACAGTGCTGACATCAAAAATATCTACTGGGCATCTGGCGGGCCGCTCTGCGAGGCGTTCTACGCAGCGTATTGCGATGAGCTTCTGCAGAAGACTCTCAGAGGTATGCAATATCAACAGACGCCACCCCAAGCGTCTCAGGCGGCACCTAGTACCGGGGAGGCTGGCCCTCTGTCCGTCTATTCCGCCGCCTTGGTAATGATCCACTAATCACCCCTCAGACTCGGAGCTTGACCATGACGCAACAGACTCACCGGAAACGACCAGCAACAAAGAGCTGCCTCTCGCACAGCTAACCCCGCAGATGAAGGCGGGTACGTTCATCAGCGTCATCAAACCCTACACCGACCGAAGCGGCCAAGAGATTATCGAGGATGTGAAGCACCAGATCGGGTTGGTGCTGGGCGGGGATCTGACTCGGCCGCAGGCAATGCTGGCCGGGCACGCTGAAGCGCTGGATGCGCTGTTCTACAACCTGCTCTCACAAGCGCAGCGGTCGAAAGATCCCGAGGTGGTAGGGGCATTCCTCAGCGCTGCCGTGAAAGCTCAAGAGGGCTGTCGGTCGGCGGCAGAAGGCCTGGCAACAATCAAGCAACTGACCAGCACCAGCCAGTAGCAATCTAGTTTGGTGGTTTTCCCCATCCTTGATTGGGGTTTTTCCGCAACCTGTCAGAGCTGGGCATCTGAGCTGACGGGGGATTGGTCGCATAAGCGCAACAGGGGGTTACACGTGCCAACACTGCAACAGGGGGTTACAGCAGATCAGCGCCAGCAAGTCATCGATCTGAGGCGTCGTCATTCGCTCAGGGAGGTAGCCAAGGCGACAGGCCTGAAGGTCGGAACCGTCAAAGCGATCGTGTCCAGATCTGGAGCGTTTCGTGATAACGAGGCCCATCGCGCGATGTTCACCCTGCCGCCGATCAAGATTAGCCAGCAGAAGCTTCCGGATGTTCAAGAGCTGCCACCGCAACAGAGGGTTACGGGAGACAAGGAGGTCGATGCTTTGCTCTGGCTGCGCAGCGTGATTGCCACGGGGCAAGCAGGGCCGATCGCCACAGCACTGGAAGCGGCGAAGAGGATCACGACACCGCTGAAAGCGCTGGAGGATCGGTACACCGACTTTCTGAGGATCAACAACCCGGGAAACCCGTTCGCTACGTTTGCATCGATTGGGTTCTCCGATCTGGAGCGGTTGGCTGAACGATCGATGACGGAGCACCAGCGGCGGACGGAGGCCGTGGCGCGATTCGGCGGTGACATTTGGCTCGACACTGAGCCAGAAGGGTTCTGTATCGAGGCGTTGCGCGGGCTACCGAGAGAGGGACAGTTCGGCGGTTACGACAAGGCCCAGGCGAGCGAGCGTTTCAAAGATCATCCGGAACTGATGCCAAATACGCTGCCAGATTGCTTGCGCGAACTGGAGTATTGGAACCAGCTTTATCTGCTCCGCAACGCAGTTGATCGGGATGCCAGCGACGGCCCGGAGGAAGCCAGTGCCAGGGATTGGTTTGTGTTCGGCCTGTTGGCAGATATACGGCCTCGGGACAAGCAGGAGGCGCTGGCGGTGTTCCGGTATCTGATGGCCAGCGAGCGTGACGATATGGCGGAGAGTGAGGCGATTCTCTGCAACCTGATCAGCTAACGGGAGGCTCCCTCTAGTTACGTTTGAAGGTGCCTGTCATGATGGAGCCAGGCTCAATCGAGCGCCCTCCCATAGCCAACTGATCACACAAGGCAATCAAGTGAGCCAAGGAAATTTCTTTGCAGTCGGTGCCAATGAGTTTGCGAAGGCATGCGAACTCGGCATTCGTCCCGCCGTAGCGCTATTGGTCCTGGCGTGCGGCACACAGAAAGACAACGCCACTACGTCTTGGAGTGCCCAAGCCGTCTTTAACCATACAGGCATGGCGTGGAGGCGGGCGACAGAGGCGATAGACAAGCTTGTTGAAGCGAAACTGGTCTCTGTAATACGGGGAGGAAAAAAACCTCGGTACAAGCTTTCCAAGCCTTCCGAACTGAATTCTTTCATTTGGCTCCCTAGAGAAATTATCGAGGGAGCTGGCGCCGAAACACCGCCAGTGCGTCGTTTACGAGAGCGCGGCAACGCTCTCCTGTTCCAGAAATTCATTGAGCTGTATTCGATCCATGACCTAACTGCGGACGGTGGGCTACCCAGGACACTCGTTCGGGTTGACTACGAGCGGAAAATTCTTGGCCCCTGCGGCATTTTTGTCATGTATGGGTTTACTAAAAAGCCTGCTACGTCCAACGCGATAGGCCCGTTAAGCACTCTTCATCAGATGGAGGATGAAGATAAAAACAGAGGTGCGTGGGTTGTTCTCAAGCCGCTTCAAGAAATGGGGCTGCTTGAAACTGTGGATTACATGGCCGAAACCAGCGACTACGAATCCGAATTTCTGTATCAGGTAAACGACGAGACGTGTGCCGCAATGATTGGTTTGTCTTGTCACCTGAACGAAAATGGTGGTCAGGGTTTCGCTCGAAGCCTCGACGCCTATCTCCCGGATGTTGGCCTCGCAATCCGCGATCTGAAGGACGCTACTATGATCGGGGTTTATCGGTTGAAATACAGACCGAAGACAGCCAAAACCACAGTCTGGTACGCCACCGAAAAGGCACAGACTGAAAAATTCGTAGCTGGCGTGCAGAAGCTGTGTGGCCTAGATGTTGATATCAAAGAGCTTCAAGGTATCTCAAAGCGAATCAATGGGTATCAATGAGCAGTAATGTTGATATCAAGGAATATCAAAGGGACGTAATGGCAGGTCGAATGAGCGCCATCCGACAACCGATTTAAGCAGGTGATGAGATGAAATCTTGGGAGCAAGCGTTCGCCGCTTTGGGCCAGCAACACAGCCAACAGCAGCGTATCAGGGCTAAGAATATTCAGACCCGTATGCTGGCAGGTGGGTGTATTTTGCTTCATTTTCCTAAACGCCCACCGCGCAATGGTGACTGATCACGGCGCAGTATTAGCCGCGCTTTACAGACCGTGCGCCACAAAACGCCAGATGCTCAAATCGTGGCGCGTGACGGTGCGTCGTGACGTTTCAAATGTGAGCCAAGATCATGACAGATCGAGGCCGATGATATGGTCCGATTCGGATCGTTTGGCCTGTTTCGTTGAGCGCGGTGATGACCGTGTTGATTTTCACACAGTGTGTCGAAATCAACACACTGTGGCGTTGTCCACACATTCGGGCGCGGTACCGAGAAAATCGGAACGACTCGCGATTCATCCACTGACCGCGCTTCAAACGGCAGCAGTGCCGAAGTCATCCGTATTCATGATGAATATCGTTGTTGGGGCTACGGCGGTCGAATCGTCCCACCGCGACCGAAATTTCCGACTCTGCTGAAATGCCCCCAGATCTGGGGCCAGTGAGATGTGAGCAGATGTGCTCACATCAGAGCACGTCTCTGAGGGTACTAAGCGTGAGGGAGCGTCACTGCAGGTTCGAAGCAAGGAAGCGCTCGACGTCATCTATCATCCCTTTGACGTCTCCAGCATTGAATTTTTCCGTGTCTCCGTGTGCGGCAGCGTTTCGGATGCCTGCCATCGCGGTTATGCGCTTCTGCTGGATCGAATTGTAAACCCCAGCTTTGGTTAGATCTGCGTTCATCTTATCCAGCTTTCCGTGCTCAATATCATGATCGGTGCAAAGGTTTCGGACGTTTGTTTCGAGAACGACGCCAGCAATGACTGCCGCTGCGGAAGCGTATCCAGCAGACAGCAGTTCTCCGGCTTGTTCGAGTTCGCTACCGAAAACCTCGGCCTGAACCAAGTTACGAACAGTATTCAGATATCCCCCCTCATAATCCTCTTTGGCGGCGAGGAATATGGCTTTGACGCGCTGGAGCTCTTCAAAACTGTTTGAGAACGATCTTGGCTTCTCCGCTTCAACGAACGTCTGCATGTGGTGGGATTCTTCACCGCAGACGTTGGAGATGAGCGATTTTGCCTTAACCTCCCAGCCCAACAGCGCGTTGGCATCGATGGACGGATATGAACCACTGAATTCGCTGTACTTCATAACCTTAGTGGATTCCAAGGTCGTAATTTGAGTCTCCAGCTCGGAGAATCTTTTTCCAAACAGCTTAGTCATCGTGAACTCCCTTTCTCGGCGGTAATTATTTGCGAGAGCTGATATTGCCCGGCAAGCGATCACGTTCGCAATCCTGTTAAAGCGGCCCCGTTCCAAATTTATGGGTCGATGATGGAGGCGTGAATATCGGACTTCCGCCATCTGCCCACGCTCAGATTGTTCTATAGCGCTACCGGCACTTCCCCAGGCAGGGCTTGGTATCGCCGCTTCAAACGGCGATACCAACGGACGTTCAACGTCCGTTGACGACGCGAGCAGGGCGCGTGGCCAAGCGTTAACGAACTGTGCCCAAGCGGTGGAAGGTCGTCAGTCAGCGACTTCACTAGCATCATGTAACCTTGCTCGGTGAAAAGCGTAACGTCCTCATGGGCCTTGGGGGAGAGTTCCAGAATTTTGTGCATACGAATTTCGTTCGCACAAACCTTGAGATAGTCCAGCCCTTGAATCAGGCGCTTCCGATTCTCATTGAAGTTGTGACGTGCCGTTTCCTCTGGACGCTCATGCACCCAGTCAATCATTGCGAAAGTGACAACTCGAGATTTCCCACCACCCCGATCCGGGGTAGTGCGAGATGGACCAAATCATCCCACCGAGACCGAAACGTCTCACTCGACAGAGCTGACGTCCCGCACTCATTGCGAAGCATTGGGCTTAAACGAGTGCCACCGGCCGGCTTTTAAGCGACGAGTCACGAGCGCCTTAAATTCAAATGGCGCTCTCGGCAGCTTTCGGGTGTGGCGCCTGCGGTTACAGGTAGCGCAGGCGGCGGCAATGTTTTCCCGGCGATTTGTACCACCATCGCATTGGGCTTGAAGATGCTCAGCCGTACATCGGAGCGAATGTGCCTGGCGAATCGTGATACCTAGGCTGCGAGCGAAGTCATCAGGTGATGACAGCCACATCTGATAGCCGCAGTAGTAGCAGCGATGGGCTTGGGCTTGGAATGCGTGAGAACGATTTTTTGCGACTGTACTGGCCATAGGCGCTCCTGTAATTGAACAGAAGCCGACTGCCAGTAACTGGACGGGTCGGCACCATCTCGCTCAGCGAAGATGGCCCAACGACTGCCCCTAAGGGTGCAGACACTTGAAAATTACCCCAGCGCGGGGGTATTTCGCAACTATCCGATACCCGCCCAACCCGCCCCAAACTAGAGGCGTGGACGATGTGAGCAAATTTGCTCACATCTAATTTCCTCCTCGAAACTACCCACGGCCTGTGTTGATATCTGTGAGTTTCGGTACCTATAACTTCACTGCCGAAAGCGATTCAATGAATTCAGCGATATTTTGCTGAACGGATCGATTCAATGCTTCTTTGGCGCGCACCAGCCCTGAGAACGCGTAGCCGCCTGAAACCGATCCCTCGGTATAGATCTCTTTCTCAAACAGCGTTTTGCCGGTGCGTCGACTCACGATTGAGTAGCGAGCTCTTGAAGGCGTGAGCATCGTGATGCCGCCTGCGGGCGGATCGAGCTGCAAGATCTTCACGAAAATGTTGACCTTCTCATCGGCGTCATCAGTAAAAATCCCAGCCTTGTTGATCGCTTCCGTCAAAGATTTTTCCCACAAAACTGGGAAGCCCTCTCCGTAAGTTGGGATCTCACCCTTGATCTCGTTTGGAAGGCCGTATGAGATAGATACAGCCCTGAGATCGAAAGCCTGTTTCGCTTTGGCTTGCTGGACATTGGGAACTGAAAAATTGGTAGGTGGAGCGGATACGCACCCAGTCATGAGCGCACCAAGCGCGAGGAGAATTACCATCTTTTTAAACATTTGGATTTCCCTATCTGAATGGCGGCGTTATGCCACCGGCGTAGCGTTATACAACGTTGATTCCTTGGAGCCAAACTTTGAGAGCCGGTTAGCTTCCGGTGGGGTCGCTAGGGCAAGTAGCGCACTAGAAGCCCAGTCGATTAGCTCCGGGTTTTACAAACTTCTCGCAAAAGGGCATCCGTCAATCGCCAAGCCCTTTCTCTGTGGCATATCGGGGAAGGGATGGTGATGTTGGCCATACCTAGCGGTGTCGAAACTACCAATATCGATCGACTCGACTGATCTTGATAGCTTCGAGCGCCGCGCGCCCACCGGAATACGTCCAAGTTTGGACGCATCCGTCCTCAATTTGAGGGCGAAGGTGAAACGTCCGAAATACCTGTTTTAAAGGATATGGCGACACTCCAGGAGATGGTCGACACCTTGTCTCCAGTGTCGGATTGGCAGGCGCTCACTTCACCCTGCTTAAGTCTAGAACCCACACAGGGGGCTCTGGCTCGACATTAGCTTTGGTCGAATCCTTGATTCCGAGGACTGCGGCCGCAGTCACACATGGCCAACCGTTGACCTTGATAGTGTGTCGAATTTTGTTGAGCTTGAGGTTCTCAATCTGCGCAGCCCTGCGGCTTGCACCCGTCAACTCGCAGACCTGCTCGTGGGTTAGAAAATCGATGTCTGCCATCTCATTGCCTCAGTTGGTGGCCCAAGGGTAGTTTCTGATTGTCGCAAGCTGATTCATGCCTAGCCTGAGCATTAGGTGGCGCCTCCAAGGATAGCGCGCTCACTGGCGCCGTCTCCCTTGAGGGGTGTCTGTTCAGGTGCGACAGCTTTACCGAGCAGTCCGCACAGCCCGATTCCCATCCGCCCTCGGTCACATATACCTAGGCCCATCACTTCACAAGGGGCCAACCATGTACGACATCACCAACAACCATTACGTCTGCTCTGCCGCTATGCCCGTGTGTGTTGGCGGACAGATCAAGCCTGCTCGGGAGTGGGCGCTGATCCACGGCATCAAGTGGCAAACACTCAAAATGCGCCGGTATCGCGGGCTTGGCTGGAATGAAGTTTTCGGTGTGGTTCGCAGAGGGCGCCCACCGGCCAAGCAAGTAGCCTGATCAGCCTCGGCCAGTTGTTGCATGGCGGGCGCCAGTCACATTTTCTAATTGTGACTGACGACCTTCCCACACGGAGCCAAACCAATGGCGAGCACCGACAACCCGGGCGACATGCAATCAACGCTTGATGCTTTGAGCGGAAAAAAGAAACAGACCTCTTTCGACCAAACCAACCTGCCTGCGCAGTATCAGACACAGAGCCTAGAGCAAGCTGCGCCAGGAGGCCCAATCGGGCGAGCCAGCCAGCAACTGCAAAGCACTCCCGCGGCGACAGGGCAGAGTCTGAGGGATGCTTACCAGCCTGGCACCAACGGTAAAAGCGCCATCTACTCCAGTGTTGGCGCTCATGGCGAGCCATCCTTCAGCAGCGCCCCTAATTCGCTTGAATCGCTGAGCCCCAGCTTTCAAGCCTCGAGTTCACAGACAGGCCAACCTCCAGCGCCTCAGCCTAATGGACTAGCGCAGGCGTGGAGCCCAACCGCGCAATCCGCCAGCCCAGCGCCGACATCGCTTGAAGATCTCGCTCCGGGTGGGCGACCGGCGCCCGCTGCGCCGAAGCCTGCTCCATCTCTTGCTGATGCCAACCTCAACGCAACGCCAGGACAGGCGCTCACCTCTCTTGATCAGATCATGCCCGGTACCGCCTCAGCGCCAGCGCAGCCGATTAGTCAGCCCGCCAGCCTGACTGATGCTCGTCCTGGTGGCCCAGTTACCGATCCAGCGGCATCGGCAACGCCGCCCTCGGCTTTGCTTCGCCTTGAAAGCGCGCGCGCTCAGCAGCCAGGTGGTTTAGCGGCTCAGCAAGCCTCTGACGCAGCTAAAGCCCAGGCGACCGTAAGTCAAAGCTCGCTTGCGGCCGCAAGCCTTGTCGCGCCTAAACAGACGTCACAGCCAGCACCGGTCGGAGTGCTGCCCACTGCGACATCGCCCAAATACCCTGTCGGCCAACAGGCGGTATCAATGGCCGCAAACCAACCAGCGCCCGCCCCCACGCAACCGGAAGCACCCACGCCAGCGCCTTCCGGCTATCAGCAGACCGGTGTGGGTACGGGCAGCAACCAGATAGCCATGAAAATTGGTGACGACGGCGTGCCCATGTTTACGAATGACGCCGCGGCTGTTGCGGGCGCCGCACCGGCAAACCAGAATCAGGCTAGAGGCTCGTCTCCATCAGATCTGAATCAGAGCTTCGCCTCATTGGGTTCTGCCAAAAATATGTATGACGGTATTGGTCAGTTCAGCCAAGCCGAGGCAGGCGATGCCCAATTGGCTATGGGGCGATGGCAGAAAGCTGCCGATCTGCGTAGCGCGTACCGGGCACAAGACCGCCTGGAGAAGGCTCAGGGCGAGAAATGGCAGGCCGATCACACAAACGTCGTTCACGACAGTAGTCGCCCAATCACCCAACGAGAGTTAAAAACTGACGCTGAATACGCGGGAATGAAAGATCGTGCCGCGAGAAACGTCGACCTAGCTCAGGGCTATTTGAGTAATCAGCAGGCTAACCAGCAAACGGGCATGCAATTACGACAGGCTCAGCGGCTTGAGGATGCGTTGATGATGGCCACTGCGCCAAACGCAACTGCGGAGCAGAAACAGGCCTATCAAACCCTGACCGACCCGACCAATGAGAAAGGTCTCGCTCGACAGCTCACTCAGGCCAAGATCAACGAAGCGAATGCTTCAGCAGACAAACAGCGCAACTCCATCAACAAGGCGGGAAACCTCCCCGTCGGCCTTCAGAAGCTTGAAGATGGCGATATCGATGCGGTGAGCAATGTTCAAAGCATCAACACCCAAATGGGCAATATCCTCGGCCAGCTCGATAACGGCAGTCTTGTGCTCGGACCGCTTGAGAACCGAAAAAACGCAGCGCTGAATGCTGCTGGTCAAAGCAATCCGCAAAGCGTGAACTACGCATCGTTCATGTCGTCACTGGAAAAGATCCGTAACGACAGCCTCCGATTGAACAAGGGGCCACAGACTGAGGGTGATGCTGTTCGTGCCTGGAACGAACTGCTCGCCAACGTCAACGATCCCAAGGTCGTCAAGCAGCGTCTTGGAGAAATCCAGACTATGAACAACAAAGCAGCTCAGGTGCGACTGGGCATGATCAACAGCCGACGCAAAAATCAGGGCGTTGCTCCCCTGAACATCGAGGACATCCTAGGCGGTTCGCCGCAAGCGTCTCAGGCAGCTCAGCCTCAACAGTCAAGTGGTACGGCGGCTCCCGCACAGCAGGCGGGACAGGGGGCAGGTGCGCAAGCTCCGACAACTCCCCAGATCAAGAATGACGACGACTACAACAAACTGCCTTCCGGTACCCAGTTCATCGATCCTCAAGGCATGCATCGGAGGAAGCCATAATGGCTGCCTGGGAAAGCGCACCACTGATCGACCAGCCAAGCGCTGCGCCTGCAAATCTTAGTCAGCAGTCCGGAACTCAGCTGGCCTGGGCGTCGGCACCACTGATTGTTCAACAACCGTCAGCACAGAGCGCGCCATCTGAGCAGCCAGCCGATGGCGGGATTTTCAGCGACAGCAAAGGCAACGTCGGCGCGGGCACCGCCGCCATTCGCAGCGTTGGCGACATGCTGACGTCTGGGCACCAAGATGAAATTTTGGCGGGGCTTGATGCGGCAGTTCAGCCACTGATTCCAATTCCTGAAAATGGCTCGTCTGCCGACACCTGGCGCCAGCGCTATGACGAGAACGTTGCAAATCAGAGGGCACAACTCAAGACCGGGCAGGAACAGCACCCAGTAGCTTCAGCCATTGGTGGTGTAGCTGGTGCGATTTTGCCTGCGATTGCGACTATGGGGGCATCGCTGCCAGAGTCGGCCGCACTTGCTGCTGGCAAAGCCACGCTAGGTCGCACCGCTCTGAAAAGCGCGGGCATTGGCGCGGCTCAAGGAGCTGCTTACGGGTTTGGGTCGGGTGAAGGCGATGTGATCGACCGCTTGCCAGGTGCTGGCGAGGGAGCGCTGATCGGCGGTGCTGTGGGCGCAGTCGCTCCGGCTGCCATATCTGGCCTGGGTGCCGTGGTTCGCAAGGTAGTGCCACAGCGCCTGCTGCCAGGTCAGGCAGGCACCTCGGTGGCACAGGGAGCAGAGGATGAGATACAGGCCGCGGCTCAGGCTGGAACGCCTGCGGCGGGTTCGGCCGCTCCGCCAACCGGCCCAGTGGGCGCCGCTCTCGACACTAGCAAAAGTGCCGCCCAGCACGTTTACGACACCGTGAATGCCCCAGCCAAAAAACAGGATTTTGCTGTAGCTGATTTGGCCGACTACGTTGCGCCCCAAAAGGACGTAGTGGATGCAATGGCGCGACTCGGCATTCATAACCCGACGCCGGGTGAGATCACGGGCAATGCCGAGTTTCGGGGCCTTCAGGGCGCTCTCGCCGCTCAGCCGAGTACCCCCATCGCCGCCCAGGCAGCGATCAATCGCAAGCAACTGGCGAACGCAGCTGACGATCTGATCAACGAGTACGGCGGTTCTACCGACAAAGCTGCGTTCTCAATGGACTTCCACGACAAAAGTGTTGCCGCCATCGATGGTCTGCGTAAAGAGGCGTCGGGGCTATACGATCAGGTGTCGAGCGCGCTGCCAGAATCCACGCGCGCCGCAGCCGACGGTGCCTTGGCTCACATTCAGGCCAATCTCGCCAAAGTCGGCGGCGACGTTACGCTGCTGCCGGACTATCAGCAGCGAGCCTACAAAGTCCTGACGGCTGATCCCGACGTTGGAAAGCCGCTCCAGTCAGTTGCGGGGCTCAATCTTGCGGCGCGCCACGTGGACATGGCCAAGAGCGTGAGCCAGGCTGCCGACGACTTCGTGACACGTAATGGCGGTTCACTGGATAAAGCGCGCTTTTCGGATGACTTCAAACAGCAGGGGGTAGCTGCTCGCGACGCGCTTGAGGCCCAGTCCAACGGTCTGTATCAGCAGTTGAATCAGGCCATCCCCAAAACCACATCGGCACCTGCCAAATCGACAGTGGCCTATCTCGCGGGCAAGCTTGTCGAGCTCGGTGGCCGTGAAGAGCTGATGTCTCCGGCAGAGCGCATGACGCTAAATGCCCTGTCGCCCAGGCTCGAAAACGGCTCTGTCGTGGAGCCAACGTACACCGCGCTCGACACCGCGAGACGGCAAGTCGCTAACGGTTACAAGGGGCGGGGGATCTTCGCGGACAGCGACAGCCACGACCTTGACCGACTTTACGCAGTGCTGAGTCAGGATCAGCAGAGAGCAGTCGAGGCCGCTGGGCCTCAGTTCGGCGAAATGTTTTCACAGGCCAAAGGTTTGGTCGGTCAACGCAAGCAGCTTGAAGATGGCCTCAAAGCGACGCTGGGCAAGGATCTGTCAGGCTCGGTCGGCAACGCGGTGGGAGCGGCCGTTAAGAAGCTTTCGACCGGAGACTTTCAAGCCTTCGACCGAACGTTGGCCAACATCCTCGAAGGCATGAAGTCTCAGGCGGTTGTCACCGGTATTGGCGATGCGTTCTCGGGTGGCAAGGGTAGAGGTATGAACATTCCCGCGATGACTGATTGGTATCGGTCGCTGCAAGGCAATCCGGCAGCACTGGCGAGATTGGAGTCGCACCTTACACCTGATGCTGCTCAGCAGTTGCGGGATCTCAATACCAGCGCCAGCCATCTGAGAGGGTTGGCCGACGGGTCGATCCAGGACAATTCATTGCGCGTGCCGACCTTCAAGGTGCTGGATGACCTGCGCCGCTCGATCCAGGCAAGGGCGCACAGTGGCCATTTCGCTGATCCTGAAGACATTGAGCTTCAGAGGTTTCACGACGCCATTTTGAGTGACCAGCAGAAAGTAGCAGACGCTCATGGCGTAGGAGTTCCATTCGCCTCCGCGCGCTACATGGAGTTCAAAGGCAAAAATGCACAGGACAACCTGACCGACCTGCTTGGCCGCAAGCTCGAAAGCTCTATCACTTCAAAAATGAAGCCAGCTATCGAGCAGTTGCGCACCGGCAATACGGCCGCATTTGAAGCAATGATGCGCAAGATCCCCAAGGAACAGCAGCAGTCAGTTGCGATGACAGCTCTGAGCAGTGGTTTCACAAAAGGCTCGCGCACCTCAGAAGACGTAACGCCGAAGGGATTGGTTGACTGGTATGACGGTCTGCTCAAGAACAAGGCGGGGCTGGATCTGCTTTATAAGTACATGCCTGAAGGTGCGCAACAGCGGCTTGAGGACGTGGTGAAGTCTGCTCGGGCGATGGCTGCCGCTGACGCCGAGGTGAGGCGTACCGGCATTTCGAAAGATCCCTTCAAGGATCAGGACACTGCTGGGCAGCGCACGGTAATCGGCCGAGTGCTCGGGCTCGTAAAGCCAATCGCATTGGGTGAAGCCGCTGGGCACGTCACCGGCATTCCGGGTCTTGGGACCGCTGCCGCCCTGTACTCGGTCCTGCGCAAGCCTAAAACGCCGACTCTAGAAGCCGCCATGCAGCTTTTCGCAGGTCATAGGCTGCAGGACGCGATCAGGGCAATCACAAACTCGAACGGCGAGCTTCGTCCTAACGTGGTTGCCAGGCAGAAGCAGCTTGTTCGAACGATGGCGTATCGCAAGTGGGAGCAGAGCATGAGCAAATCTGCGCGGACACGAATCGCGACTGTTGGGCCTTTGGTGTACCTGACCGAGCCAGACCAATAACCATTGCTGGAGCGCCATGGATGGCACTACGATGGCTCATTAGTCAGGGGGGCGCCATGGACAGGGTAAAGATCAAGTTTGCATACAAGGCTGGGTTTAGAAGGCTTTGGCTGGTGTTGTCAGTGCTTTGGATTATCGGTTACGGCGGCTTAGTAATCGACTTCGGCAACAGAGTGCCTGACGCAAGCGGGCTAATGACCACGTTCATTCCCGTTGTCATGCTCTACTTACTCGGTGCGGCAACAGTCTGGGTCGTTGAAGGCTTTGCCCAGCCTGACAAATAAGAAATCACAAGGATGTGCCAATGGCTAGCCTCGTTTTGATATTGATCGGCATGCTGACCGCTGCCGTATCGAGTTTCGCCTTCGGCTCCGCGCAGCCGGTGGATATGCGCGATTATCTGTGCACAATTCAGCGGGTGACGTCCTCTCTTTACGCAGCCGGCGACCGGCATGAGCTCGATAAAAAGGTCTATGTCGGCAAGACGTTCACAGTCAACCGACTTACCGGCGCCATGAGTGGAGCGTTACGAAGCTCTCCAGTGGCGCAGCCTATAATTATTGATTACGGCTCGTCAGAAAATTCGTTCAAGGTCGTCACTGCGATGAATCCTCAGCAGAGCCCCGGACCTGGAACGTTTCTGGAGACGCTGGTGGTTTCCGAGTTTATCGAGTCAGCCCAGAAGCCATTTGTAGTGGCGTCCGGCGAGACCATATACCTAGGCGTCTGCGAGCACTTGTAAAGTGCGGCCTGCTTCGACAGTCACATTCCGTTCCAGTCACATAACTTCGGTCGCATCTGGATTACCCGAGATGGCCGACTATGCATGCCCTCACCTCTGATTATTCCTCAGTGGTCATTCCGCGCAGGCCGATCCGTAGCACGACCTGTGCGGGCGCGACGTTGATCACCCTTGATGGTGAGACCTTTCCTGCAGTTGTATGGGCAGCTCGGCGCGGTCTGAAGTGGCAGACCGTGAAGATGCGAAGGATGCGGGGCGCCGACTGGCATGAGGCGCTGAAGCCAGAACTGCGTAAAACCACATTCATGTCCCGCTGGCGTATGCACAACTAACCTATCCCACACGTACGGTGCTCAGCTTGCACCTGGAGATTCCAAACGTGAGCATCGCGGATACCACGAACGAACTTTTCTCTCTCGCACAACAGGCACTAGGTTACGCCTCGGGCAGTGCGGGACGAATCAACGTTTCGGCAAAGCCTACACTTAAGGAGACGCCTTTCTCCTACACAGTAGGCAACCTCAAGCTACAGGAGCCGCCTAAGTTCAGCGATTTGTTCGGCGGCACGGACAATGCGGCGGTGAACATAGCCAGCGTCAACGGCGATGTCGCGGCCTGGCTGGAAACCTACTTCCCTTCGATCAACGGCAGCTTCAAAGATGTACCCGAAGACTACCTAGTCAGCGTTATCGGTGGTGTGAAGCCATTTGGCGCAGAGCAGACGATCTTCGACTCGGTTTGGCAACAATCACAGAGTCGAGCTGAACGTACTGTCAGATCAGAGCGCGCTACCTTGTCTGCAGGGTTTTCATCACGTGGTTTTACGCTGCCCGCTGGCGCACTTCAGGCCATTGATGCCCAGTCCGAGATTCGCGTAGTTAACGCAGTGCTCGACGTCAATCGTGAGCAAGCGGTCAAGAATGCTGACATCCGGAATCAGATCCTGCAGCAGGCGGTGCAACTTTCTACCCAGTTGAAGCTGGGAATCCTGAATACGGCCGCCGATCTGTTCCGCGCCTACACCACCCTGTACCAGCTGGATTCGCAGTCCGCGCAGATCAAGGCATCAGCGTACCAAAGCTTTTACAGCGCGCTCTCCAGCTATCACAGCGTCGAAGTGAATATGGAGCAGTTGAAGCTTCGGGCCGCGGAAACGAAAGCTGGGGTGGACGGCGGAATTGATAAAAACCGGATTAGTAATTATGCGGCCAACTCCACCGGCAAGGCGCACGCCAAGGCGGCGAACGCCTTCGCCAGCATCGCGAATGGTGCTGCCGGTGCTGCTGGGACGCTCGAAGCCCACATCACCACGGGCAAGCCGGCGTAATGACGAAGAAGGCGGCCCCAGACTGGGAAGCGATCGAGCGGGCGTATCGGGCTGGCGCTGGGTCGCTGCGCGCGCTCGCTCAGGCGCACGGTACTAAAGAGGGCACAATCCGCAGTCGGGCCAAGACTCAAGGCTGGCAGCGAGACCTCACTGAGCAGGTGCGCACAGCCACCCGCCAGAAGATTTCACGCACAACTTCACGCAGTGATCGCTCGGAGCCGGATCTGCGTGAAGATGCCCAGGTGGTGGCAGATGTCTCCGACAAGCGCGCGGGCGTCGTCGTTGCTCAAATCGGTCGGTTGGAAGAATTTGGCGAGATTGCCAGCCGGCTCAGGCATTCGCTCAGAGAAACCGAAATCGTGCCCGACAACCAAGCCGAATTCGCTCGATCACTGAATGTCGCCGTTGACGCTGAGCTCAAGCTGATCAAGGCCGAGCGCCAGGCTTACGGGATTGACGATTCAAACCATGAGGAGCCGTATGAGGAGCGGTTGGCGCGGTTGATGGCGGATCACTGATCCGGGCAAGGTCGTTACGCCGCGGCCGTCGGCGCTGCCCAATCCAGCGCATCAGCCGCTACCTCGATCGCCAGCACTGCGTCAGCCGCTAGCATTGGCTCGCGAGCGGGGCCGCTGAGGATTGATTGCATCGCGGCTTCGCACAGTGAATCGACGTCCAGTCCTCGCTTCTGTACTTCACTGAGAACTGTCTTCAGCGCTAGCTCAAGCGCCTTCAGTCTTTCGTCGTATATGACGGATTACCTCCTTGGATAGAGATTGAAGCGTAGTCCGATTCAGATCATATGGTCTGTGTCACACGTCAGAAAATGCATGACTACTACTCGGGTGGTTTCGGCGGCGGCGCCTCCCACGCCAACAGCGTACCGATGCTGTCAGTGCTCGCAAGTAGACTCTTCGCCTCTTGCACTTTCTGCAGCAGCTCTGTTCGCGCTTCGTCGCTCAGGGCGGCAGAGCGGGATGTGATGTCCTCGAAGAAATCCTGCAGCTTCCTGTCATCGCTCCATTTACCGATGATTTCTAGAAGATTCTGCAGGGCATCTTCGCGAGCTTTGATAATCAGCGAACGCTCATATTTGGCGCGCCAAACCACTTGTTCTGCCTGCCAGCGTTTATGCTCCTCGTCCGCTTTTCGGTTGGCCTCTATGATTTTCGGGGCCAATGTTCTGGCTGTTCTGGTTAGTGAGCCGACGATTTCGGTAATTTGCATAGAAAGCGTGGCTTTCTCCTCCGTCCAGGTATGCGCCCATTCTGCTTGGTGATATGGGCTGTAAGCTTTCAAGCAGAGCTTTCCGGACGCCGAATAATGGGTGCTCACATAATGTGAAGAGGTTTGCGCCCATCCACCACGCTTCGGTTTGTTTATTTCGCTTGCCGGAATATACCGGCCACCTACAAAGACCATCTCTTTTGAATCCGTCTGCTCGAAGATAGTCAGCCCGATGGCTGTGCCTCCAATGAAGACCAGAGTCGGCCTGCCTGGATACCAGAGATTTGCTTCGAGAACAGAACGCTTAAGACGCCCGTCGGCATCCCCGAGTTGCTGGCGAGAGTAACTGCCGTCGCTGTGTGCCACTGAAACCCGATACCGCGCCTTGCGCAGGCTATTAGCAAGCTTCACCAAGAAAGCCGCAGCCCTCCGGAGGGTATGCTCAGTAACTATCAGATCAGCGAGGCTTCTCTTTGCAGGTTTCAAATACCCGTCACCTGCCACCTTGCCGCTGGTGAATGCGGAAAGCGACCCCAGCAGTAGTGATCGGTACTCGCGAGCATCCTTGGGAGTTGCGTCGGTGGTTGAGGTGATTTGCGGACCAGTTAGGACATCTCCCTTTTTCCAATCCGAACGCTGGCCCGGCTTGAGCTTCGGGAGGGGAGGAATTTTAGGATTCTGTCCCGACTGCTTTCTAGCCCAATAGCCTCGCGGCGGGCACGGGATTCCCAAGCGTACGCAGACACGTCGAAGGAATACGGCAGAGACACCGTATTTTGGTGCCAAGGCGAGCATGGGGGTTTCCCATACCTCGGCGTATAGTGCTTCTCTCTGGACGCGATCCTGATCCATATCCGACCTCTAATGCCGCGTGGGCCTTTCATCTCCTCACTTGGGACAGGCCTTACTCTCGACTACGATTAAAGCACCGTGACCAATGTCCGGGAGGTCAGCTTGGTATCCATTACTTACGGCGCTCGCTGCGCCAGGCTGGCCGTTAGCTTTTTCCAGCTTGACGGCATCCATAAAGCTTAATGCTCAGGCATTCGACGGCAGCGCGCCTGCTGCTGGAAAACTCAATAATTGAGCTGTCCTCTGATGCGCCTCTGCGTGAAGGTGCCCGCCGGTGTTCATCGTCTCAACTGCCTTTCTCGCATCGCGCTCGAATTTATAGCCTTTGGCATCTTCGGGGTTCAACGACATCTTGATCGCTTTGCCGCCGCTGATGAGATAGAACAGTTTTCCAGGCGCTTTGGCATACTTGATCGTCACTACCCAAGTCCCAAGCGGGGCCTTTTCCAGCTTTGGCAGTGGTTCATAATCTACCCGGCCATCCACTGTCGTCAGTCTTACAGCGATCGCGAGGTCGGACTGCCTGCGCGCCGCAGCCGTGCGTGCTTCCTTCTCCGTCCCAAACCTGATCGCGCATGCCGCATCGTAGTGCCAGAGACTTGGTCCGGTGTCGATCAGATAGCCTTCTCGAAAGTCGCTGTACACGGCGAACTGATTACTATCGTCCATGCTCACTCCATGTGTTGATAACGGTTTTGGGGCCGCGAGTGTCCTATGTTGGCCTACCAGCTTTCAAGAGGCATGGCCTTTTTCCCAACTGGAGACAAGAGCGGCACCGACTGGTAAGCAGAGCGGTACGCAGGCTTTACGCGGGTTTGAGCGCCAGAGTAATAGCGGGGTTAACACTGTTAACACTCCCACGCATGAACGCGGCTCAGGTTTCCATGTGCCAGGTTGCCACTGAGGTTTCCACACTTTGGCAACCTGTGGGGACGAAGGTTACGCGGATTGAGTGGTCGCCCATGGGGGTCACCGACTTGGTCACCACGGATGCGCCAGTCCGCAGGCTGCTTCAGATGGTCCAGATTTGGGTCATGCCTGAATATGAGTACGTATCTTGGGCGTTGATTATAAGTATGGGGAAGTCCGCTACTCTGAATTCATCATTGCGCAAGGGGACCTTTATGAAAGGCGCTTCGATGTTTCTCACGGCGACCGATCTGCATGATCTGACCGGGCAGGCTCGGCCTGCTTCCCAATCGCAATGGCTTCGCTCCAAATCAATACCGTTCATCATGGGAGGCGATGGGCTGATAAAAGTGTCCAAAGAGGCTCTTTTACTGGCAATGGAGAAAGAACTTGTTCAGCCGGGTGACATGCCAGGCGCAGATATTGCCCGAATAGATCCATGGGATAAAGTCGAAGAAAAACAGATGGCCGAGCTACTCGGGATTACCTACCGAGCACTTCAAGGGCGCCGGGCTAGGGAAGTTATACCCAAAGATGTCTGGTGCTGCGTAGGAGGCAGGATCATGTACAGCCTGAAACGATACGACGACTGGCTCGAAAGTCTCTGGCCCGCGTACATTTCACCTAATGCGTCTGCGGTCCCGCCACGCACGGCGAGAAAGCGGCATTCTGGTGAGCCGATCTACAAGCTTGTTTGAGAGCGGTCAGAGGCTCGTACCAAAAGTGAAAACTCTATTCCTCCTCATGGCCCAATACGACGGCCAGGTCATAATCCCTCTGGAGCGCATCTGCTCCGATTACTTCACTCACCTGACGCCCGAAAAGCTGAAGCGCAAAGTTCTCGCCGGCGCGATTGATCTGCCGATCGTCGCTCTGGAGCACAGTCAGAAGTCCGCGCGAGGCATACACGTAAACGACCTTGCCGATTATCTGGATGCTCGACACAGATCCGCGAAGGCGGAGCATGATCGACTCATGGGACGAGCACCGAACTGCAGGCGCTGAATCAAACACTCTGGCCCAGGACATGAAGACCGAATCTGAAGATATCCCGATCGAGTTTATCCGCCTGCCCGAAGTGAAACGCCTCACGGACCTGAGTACCGCGACGATCTAACGAACGGCGAACAGCGGTGATTTCCCGAAGCAGGTGAAGCTCGGCGCACAAGGTGTAGCTTGGGCGAAGTCAGAGGTGCTGACGTGGAGTCGACACAAGGTCGACAAATCTCGTAAGCCAGCCGAGGGTGGATGAAATGGCAGACGCGGGGGGTATTGATCGTTTCTTGCGGCTTGAAGAAGTCCTTCACCTTACGGGCCTGGGCCGGAACACGGTTTATAGACGAATCAGGGAGGGTACATTCCCGAGACAGATCAGGATCGGACCTAACTCTGTCGCCTGGCGTCAGTCGGAGATCAGTCAATGGATGTCTGACCCAAACCGCCTTGCTCTAGATAAAGCGAACCGCGATGCCTAAAGAAATCTGGTATAGGACGACTGACCGCTCGTCAGAGTGTAGAATCCGCGCTTTCGATGCGGGCAATTGGGCGTCAAAATCAGCCCAGCAAAAAGCACCGTGTATCCCCATATGTATCCCTAGCGAAACGTCATTTGGTTAAATCCAATAAAATCAGTAAATTACCTTGCGGGTTCAATTGACTGTGTACCACCAAGTACCTCAACAAAGCCCGCCTTGTGCGGGCTTTGTTGTTTCTGGCTATCCGGGCCGCTGCGCCCAACGACCGAAAGGCTCGGGATACGCGGTATCCATCATCAAATCATCACCACCCGTGCGTTTCGCGTTTCTAACCCAGTAGCGGTTCCAGTTAATGAAGCAATGGATGTTCAATGTCTGATTCCCATACCGACGTAGCAGTGCCTGCCCTTTCCTCCAAGCAGGCTTACGAAGACGCCATCAATCTTTCACAACATGTGCCGCAGGCGAAAACCATTAGTGAAATGGTCCTCGACGCCTTTCAGAGCGCCAAGGAAAGCGATCAGATTCGTGAACTGCGCGCCGCCATCCGTCAGGCGCATGACCGTTTCGACGATGACCAGGCCTACGAACTGATGGGTCAGCTCAAACAGTTGAAAGACGCCGAAGCCGCCGACATGGCGGCATTGGAAGACTTGAGCACGAAATTCCCGATCAGCCGGATTCTGTCCAGTTACAAGGATGATCCGAGCTTTCAGGAGCTGGTCTACAGCTTGGCATTGAAGGTGTTGAACCAGACGCACCAGGCCGTCAGCAATCCGGGCAGCGGCAAGAGCAAGGCCACGCGGGCGAAGAAGGAAGCGGAGGTGTTTGTCATCAGCAAAGACGGCGCCAGCGTTACCCTGCCGCTGCGCACGCCACGCTCGAAAGCCAACGCCGACCGTGAAGCCTTCGAATTCCTCGGATTCTCATTCGTCGGCGAAGGCGATGAAGCCGAGTTGCAGAGCGAAGTGTTTGTCGATAAAGACGGCAACGAACAGCCCGCCACGCGCAAGAATATCATCGCGGCGATTCAGCAGCAGAGTGCGTTTGAAGGGTTTAGCGCGATTCAGCAGTGAGCCTGGAGTCGTTCGAAAGCTGAGAGTTATGCGACATAGCTCTCAGCGTCTCTTCGCGGACTCGTAGACATCCCCACGTTCCCGCTTTTCGACAGCGACAACCGTCACTACAACACGCTGATCTTCGACGCGGTAGACCAACCGATACCCCGCGCTGCGCAGCTTGATTTTGTAATGGTCAGGCATGCCATGCAGAGCATCTGCGGCGACTCTTGGTAGCTCCAGCCGTGTGATCAGTTTTTTCTTGAGCTGGTCGCGCAATGTCGAGCCAAGCTTTTCCCATTCTTTTAGAGCAGACGGCAGGAATTCGAGCTTAAAGGTCATCAATGCTCACCGGCACCGGCACCTCATGCTCCCGAGATTTGATCAGCTCGGCCAGATCCAGGTCATCCAGACGCTCCATCATCGCCTCGAAGACCTCGGTCGGCACCATATAGCCCATCACTTTATTGTGGTTAAGCACCGCGATGGGTAGGCCATGCCCGCCCTTGAGAACTGCAGATGGATTCTTCTTCAGTTCGGACACGCTTACTGCGATGTCAGCTAAAACGTTTTGCATATTCATGGCCCTCAAAACAGGTCGCTATATTGGTCTTTTTCAGCGCTCTTAACAATCAGTCGACGTGCGCATACCAACCGAGAATCAAATTTCCAACATCCTTTTTTGCAGGGCTGAGCGTCTTTCCTACACTTCTAATCGCGAATTCTTAGCAATCTCCCGACGTCATCCTCTTTCTCCTGGGCGCTCTTCACAAGGAACCCAAACTCGATGTCCGATTCCAAGCACCCCCGCAGTGGCGGCCAGATTCTCGTCGAAGCGTTGATCCGCAATGCCGTCGACACTCTCTACTGCGTCCCTGGCGAAAGCTATTTGCCAGTGCTCGACGCGCTGCACGACGCCCGATCGATCCGCACCATCGTCATCCGCCACGAGGGCGCGGCTTCGAACATGGCGGATGCCTACGGCAAGCTCACGGGGCGGCCCGGTATCTGTTTCGTGACGCGCGGCCCCGGCGCGACCCACGCCAGTAACGGCGTGCACACCGCCAGGCAGGATTCGACCCCGATGATTCTGTTCATCGGGCAGATCGAAAGCGGCTTCAAGGGCCGCGAAGCATTTCAGGAAGTGGACTACGTGCAGATGTTCAGCGGTCTGGCGAAGTGGGTGACCGAAATCGACAGCATCGTGCGCATCCCGGAAATCATCAGCAAGGCCTTCAGCATTGCCCTGTCAGGTCGCCCGGGGCCTGTAGTGGTCGCGCTGCCGGAAGAGGTGCTGTTCGGCACGGCAGAGGTGGAAGATGTGCAACCTGCCCGCATCATCCCTGCGGCGCCGGACGCGAGTGCCCTCAATGAACTGCGCGAACTGCTCGCAGCGGCGGAACGACCGCTGGTGATCGTCGGCGGTACAGGCTGGGATGCGGATTCGACCAGAGCCCTGCAGCGCTTCGTGCACGCCAACCATCTACCAGTGGCCGCATCGTTCCGTCGCCAGGATCTGTTCGACAACCGCGATCCGCATTATGTCGGGCAACTGGGCCTGGGCACTTCGCCGAAACTACTGGAGCGGGTGAAGAATAGTGATCTGCTGCTGGTCATCGGCTCGCGACTGAGCGAAACGGTGTCCCAGAGCTACACGCTGATTGAAAGCCCGACCCCGAAGCAGCCGATGATCCATGTGCATCCTGACCCACAGGAATTGAACCGGGTTTACCGTCCCCGACTGCCGATTCTGTCATCGCTGCGCAGCTTTGCTCACGCCGCCGCGGCCCTTGAGCCTGTCGCCAGCGACGTCTGGAGTAGCTGGACCGATGCAGCCCGAGCCGACTATCTGGAGCACTCCACCCCGCCGCTGCCACACCCGCAATCGGTCGGCGTGGACATGGGCTCGGTGGTCGCGCACCTGAACGAAGTGCTGCCGGACGACGCAATCATCACTAACGGCGCTGGCAACTATACGGTTTGGGTTCACCGTTTCTATCGCTATCGCCGACCGGCCACGGAACTGGCACCCACCAACGGAGCGATGGGTTATGGCTTCCCCGCGTCCATCGCCGCGAAACTGCATGATCCACGCAGAACCGTGGTCTGCTTTGCCGGCGATGGCTGTTTCATGATGTACCCTCAGGAACTGGCCACGGCAATGCAATACAACGCGCCGATTGTGGTCATTGTGGTGAACAACGGCATGCTTGCGACGATTCGCATGCATCAGGAGCGCGAATATCCGGGGCGTGTTTCGGCCACCGAGCTGGCCAACCCGGACTTCATCGCCCTGGCCAAATCCTTCGGTGCACATGCCGAGCGAGTCGAACACAGCGACGATTTCCCGGCAGCCTTTCAGCGCGCTCAAGGGGCAGGGGTTGCGGCGCTGATCGAGTTGCGTGTTGACCCGCGGCAGATCACACCCCAGGCCCGTCTTGATTGAAAGGTCAACAGGCTGAGTTTTAAAGCGAAGCCTTTCGGGCTAAAAAGAGGCTGAGCAGCCTGCCACGCGCGCGAATCGTTGCGCCGAAATCCAGTGGCATCGCCGACGCCGCCGCCATGATATTGCGCTGTCCGTCGTGGGAAGCGCTGACCAACACAGTCGGACCATGGTTGAGTAAACGATAGAATTTAGCGAGAGGGAATGAGCGACGATGGAAGGCGGACTTAAGAAAAATCCTGATAGAGAAGAGGCTTTGTCAGGGAATTACAGGGTTTGTCATTGCAGTAAAGCGCTGCCGCTCTCGGTATCGCTAAAACTGTCGCAATCCTGAACCGGCAAAAAATAGCCCTTCCCTCACGCCTGAAAATAGTGATGTAATAATATAACAAAACATTTCAGGCATTCTTTTCGTGAAATCCGTTCCTCGACTCCCCCCGAATATTGCGACTTCCGCGCTTGCTCAGTCCGCAGGCAAGCGAATGTTGGTCTCATTGGTTTTGCTCGCGCTGCTGTGGATCGGCATTGCGTGGGCGGTGGCGATTCCATGAGTGCGGCGATCGGTCTGCATGACCTGACCGTCACCTACGAACGGCGCCCGGCCGTGCACCACGTCAGCGGGCGCTTTGCCGCGGGCAGCCTGACGGCAATCGTCGGGCCCAATGGCGCGGGCAAATCGACACTGATCAAAGCCATCGCCGGTACGTTGAAGCCTGCGCTCGGGCGCGTTGATCGCGGCAGTCTGGCGACGCGGCACATCGGCTATTTGCCCCAGGCGGCGGAGATCGATCGCAGCTTCCCGCTGAGCGTCGCCGATACCGTGATGATGGGCGCCTGGCGCAGCATCGGCGCCTTTCGCGGCGTCACGCGCAAGCATGCCGAACAGGCGCGCGAGGCCCTGCTGGCAGTGGGCCTGGAAGGTTTTGAACAACGCAGCATCAGCTCGCTGTCGTCCGGGCAGTTTCAACGGGTGCTGTTCGCCCGCCTGCTATTGCAGGACGCTTCGGTAATTCTGCTGGACGAGCCTTTCACGGCCATCGACGCCCGCACTACCCGCGACCTGCTCAAGCTGATCAGTCGCTGGCACGGCCAGGGCCGCACGGTGATTGCTGTTCTGCACGACATCGAACAAGTGCGTCAGCATTTCCCCAGCACCTTGTTGCTGGCCAGAGAGACGATCGCCTGGGGCAACACCGCCGATATCCTTCACGTCGATAACCTGCGCCGCGCCAAGAACATGGCCGAGCACTGGAATCCGGATGCGCAGCCATGCGCAATCGATGAGGAGTCGATTCTGTGACGTTTTACAGCTTGTTGATTCAGCCCTTCGTCGACTTCGGCTTCATGCGCCGCGCACTGGTGGCGTGCCTGGCGCTGGGCATCGGCTCAGGCCCTGTCGGTGTGCTGCTGATGCTGCGTCGCATGAGCCTGGTGGGCGACGCCATGAGCCACGCCGTCCTACCGGGCGCGGCGGTGGGTTTTCTGTTCGCGGGGTTGTCGTTGCCAGCGATGGGGTTTGGCGGCTTGATCGCCGGACTCGCCGTAGCCTTGTTATCGGGACTGGTGAGCCGCTTTACCACACTGCGAGAGGACGCCAGTTTTGCCAGTTTCTACCTGACGTCATTGGCCGCGGGCGTACTCATTGTGTCGCTGCACGGCTCCAACGTCGATCTGCTGCACGTGTTGTTCGGCACGATCCTGGCGATCGACGATCAGGCGATCTTCATGGTCGGCGCCATCGCCTCGTTCACGGTGATTCTGCTGGCGTTGATCTACCGCCCGCTGATTCTGGAATGCTTCGACCCCGGATTCCTGCGCGCCGTCGGCGGGCGTGGCTCGCTGTATCACGTGCTGTTTCTGCTGCTTGTCGTGCTCAATCTGGTGGCCGGTTTCCAGGCCCTTGGTACGCTCATGGCGGTGGGCATGATGATGCTGCCCGCCACCGTCGCACGTTTCTGGTCGAGTTCTCTGACCGGAATGATCGTGATTTCCACAGTAGTCGCAACGCTGTCTGGCTTTATCGGCCTGATCGTTTCCTACCACGCCAGCGTCGCCTCTGGCCCGGCCATCGTTCTGACCGCCAGCGCCTTCTACTTGTTCTCACTGCTCTTTGGACGCAGCGGTTTCCTGCAACGTCTGTTTCCGAGGGTTCATCTGTCCGGCTGATTGACCTCTCACCACAAGGAAAACATCATGAAACGTTTGACGCTTCTGACCGCCGCACTGGCGTTGTCGGGCCTGGCCAACTTCGCCCAGGCAAAAACCCTGGAAACCGTGGCATCGTTCACCGTCATCGCCGACATGGTGCATAACGTCGGAGGCGATCACGTGCATGTCACCTCGTTGATCGGCCCCAATGGCGACCCGCACGTTTACGAGCCAACGCCCAACGACGCCCAGGCCTTGAAGAAAGCCGACCTGGTGTTCGTCAGCGGCCTGCACCTTGAAGGCTGGCTCGACCGACTGATCACCGCATCAGGCTACAAAGGTGAGCCGGTGGTGCTATCCAGCGGCATCATGACCCGCAGCATGGAAGAAGACGGTGAAAAAATTACCGACCCCCATGCCTGGAACAGCGCGGTAAACGGCATCGTCTACGTCAGAAACATCATCAAAGCGCTACAGAAGGCGGACCCAGACAACGCCGCCGACTACAAGGCCAATGGTGAGAAATACATCGTTCAACTGCAGGATATGGACGCCTACGCTCGCGCACAAATCGCTGCGATCCCGGCCGCACAGCGCAAGGTGCTGACTTCCCACGATGCCTTCGGCTATTTCGGCGATGCGTACGGCGTGACCTTCCTGTCGCCGCTGGGCTTTTCCACTGAGACCGAAGCGTCCGCCGCGGATGTCGGCAAGCTGATCACGCAGATCAAGCAGGAGCATGTCAGCGCCTACTTCTTCGAAAACTCCAGCGATCCACGTCTGGTGCAGCAGATCGCAAACGCCAGCGACGCGCATCCCGGCGGCGAGTTGTATGTGGAAGCGCTGTCGCCTGCCGACGGTCCCGCCGCGACTTACGTGAAGATGTTTCGGTACAACGTGGACAAGATCACCGCGGCAATGAAGGGCAAATAATTCTCCGCTACCTGAAATTGGATAGACTCGCCCGCGCCGAGGCGGCAATGCGCCACGGGCGTAGTCTAAGAAGCCCATTCAACTTGTTCGGCGGGACGTCTACGCTCTCCTCGATCAGATCGACCATCCAATCGCCGAAATCCATATCCAGTTCGATCTCGGGATAGCGTTCGCAGGCATCGAGCAGTGCGCTCAGGCTTGATCGAAATACCCGTCCAAGAACAGGACGCGTAGCGGCAGGTCAATCTTGTATGCTGGCCCCCAATCGCCAGCTTGCATTGAAAGGAGATTCGATGACCGACCTCTGTTTCGCGCCTTTCCAGGATCTGGCCGACAAGCTGATCCCTCATACTGTCGCCGAACGGGCTGATGGCTCTCATGACATCTCGCACCTGCACCGGGTCTGGAGCAATGTCTGCGCGATTCGAAACAAAGAAGGCGGCGATCATCAGATCCTGCTGGCGGCGACCTTGTTGCACGACTGCGTATCGGTGGAAAAGAACTCGCCGTTGCGCTCCAGTGCGTCACGCCTCGCGGCCGCCAAAGCCACCGAGTTGCTGGCGGAAATGGGCTGGGATGAAGAACGCATCCAGGCCGTCGCCCACGCCATCGAGGCTCATAGCTACTCGGCGAACATCACCCCGACCACCCTCGAAGCAAAAATCCTCCAGGACGCCGACCGCCTCGACGCCATCGGCATGCTCGGCGTCGCCCGGCTGTTCTATGTCTCTGGACGCATGGGCAGCTACCTCTATGATCCGGCCGACCCCCACGCGCAAAACCGCCCGCTGGACGATAAACGCTATGCGGTCGATCATTTCAAAGCCAAGGTCTTCAGCCTGGCAGAGGGCTTTCAGACCAGTACCGGGAAGCAAATGGCGCAGGTCAGGCATGAACGGGCCGAGCGGTTTTTGCTGGAGTTTATGGATGAGATTGGACAAATAGAACGCTGAGGCATTTACCCACGCGTCGGAACACGACCCAGACCCTCGACGCAATCACAACAAATCTGAAATATTTCTGCTCGATGTCATAAAGACATCACGGAACCTCTTTATAACCGAATCTCCGGTGTATTCGTCGATGGGATTTGTGCTGTGGAGAGGTTAATGCGTGGGTTGTTTCGTCCTTCGTCCAGACCAGCGTTTTTGCGACGCTTGCGGATTGCTCAGCGTCTGGTGCTGTGCTTCGGGATAACGGCGTTGTTGCTGGTGGCGCTTGGCGTGTTTTGTCTGCTACAGATGCAGAGCATCCGCGATCAGGGCGAGGCAGTGGAAAGTGGTTCGCTGCCGAGCATTGCCATGGCCGACGCGATCGCCATTGATCTGATCAAGCTGCGCGGCGAAAGCGCCAGGCTGATTGCCAACGCTGATGATCCGGGCGCGGTGGTCAACAGCAAGATCAACGTCGAGCAGTTGAAGAACGAAGTCGAAAAAGGTTTCAGCGATTACCTTGCCCATGCAACCGACAACACCGAACGCGACTCGATCAAGGCGCTTCAGGAGGCGTACAACGCCTTCATGCCGGGACTGCACGACGAAATCGGCCTGATTGAACAACGCAAACTCGACGACGCACGGATGCTGCTCAATACCACGCTGAGCATGCAGGGCGATTTGATGGACATGCAGGTGCAGTTGCTGCGTGAGCTGAACAAACAAAGTGCCGCAGCAGCAGTGGATGGCGCAGGCAACCGTTTTCAGCAGACGCGCATCATCGCCATCAGCGCCATTGTGCTTGCGCTGGTCCTGACCTTGCTGCTGGCCTGGCGCCTGAGCGTGAGCATCATTCGTCCGCTGCGCCAGTCTTTGCAGATCGCCAGCACCATCGCCGAGGGGGACTTGAGCCCGCAACCTATCCCGGAGGGGAAGGACGAGGCCGCGCAGTTGTTGAAGATGCTGGGCCAGATGCGCAGCAACCTGCATGGCACCATTGACCAGATTTATGCCGCAGCCGGTCAGTTGAGCCAGTCGGTGCAGGAAATGGGCGCGATTGCCGAAACCAGCGCGAAAAATCTGCAGATGCAGAACGATGAAATAGAACAAGCCGCTGTAGCCGTTAATCAGATGAGCCAGGCCGCGGTGGAAGTCGCCGACAATGCCAGCAGCACCTCCACCGAATCGAAAGCCTCGAACGAAGCCGCCGCCGAAGGCCGTATGCGCCTGACCGGGACCATCGACTCAATCAAGGAGCTGACCGACAACGTCCTCGACTCTTCGCATCAGGCCGATGGTCTGGTAGAGCGTACGTTGAGCATCAGCAAGATTCTTGAAGTGATTCGCGCCATCGCCAACCAGACCAATCTGCTGGCCCTGAACGCGGCCATCGAAGCGGCGCGCGCAGGCGAGGCAGGTCGCGGGTTCGCTGTCGTCGCCGACGAGGTCCGCTCACTTGCACAACGCACCAGCGCCTCGACCACCGAGATAGAAAACCTGATCAACGCTGTTCAACAGAGCACCCAGGAAACCGCCGAAACCCTGCGGATCACGGCGGCCCAGGCCAACCAGACCCTGGAACAGGCTGCGGCGACCAGCCAGGCGCTGACCGTGATCATCAGTTCGACCTCCACCATCAGTGATCGCAACATGTTGATCGCCAGTGCCGCCGAACAACAGGCTCAAGTGGCCAACGAGGTGGACCGCAACCTGAGCAGCATTCGCGATCTGTCGACTCAATCGGCATCGGGCGCGCAGCAGACCACAGTGGCAAGCAACGCGCTGGCGATGCTGGCGACGGATTTGAATTCGATGGTGCAGCGGTTCGTGCTTTGACTCTGCTGCAGGAGCGCGCTTACCCGCGATTGCGGTGCACCCGTCGCTATGACGCTTCAGATAAAACGCCGTCGCGGGCAAGCGCGCTTCTACATTCGGTCAATTTCTCCTAACGATCACGGTCGCGCTCAATCAATTATTCCCCCAGCGGGCGCAACCGATACTGCGGCGGTAATTGCTCAAAACCGCTGATGGTGGTGTTCAGGCTTTTCCAGCGACCGTCCTTGATGCCATAGATGCAGCCGTGAATCGACAGCTTCTGCCCGCGATGCCAGGCGTTCTGAACGATGCTGGTGTGTCCGACGTTGGCCACTTGTTGGATCACGTTCAGCTCGCACAGACGATCGACCTGCTCTTCCTCGGTCGGCAGTTTGCTGAGCAGTTCGCGGTTCTCGTAATACAGGTCACGAATGGTCCGCAGCCAGCCGTCGATCAGGCCGAACTGGCGATCTTGCATCGAAGCACGCACGCCGCCACAGCCGTAGTGGCCGGTGACCAGGATGTGTTTGACCTTGAGTACATCGACTGCGTACTGAATCACTGACAGACAGTTCAGGTCGGTGTGCAGCACCACGTTGGCTACATTGCGGTGGACGAACAGATCGCCCGGCAACATGCCGACGATTTCATTGGCGGGGACACGAGCGTCCGAACAACCGATCCAGAGGTATTCAGGCGTTTGCTGGCGGGCCAGTTTGGCGAAGAATTCGGGGTCTTCTTCCTTGATGGCTGCTGCCCAACGTTCGTTGTTATCGATCAGATCTTGTAATTCGTTCATACGTTGATGCCTCGGAAATGATGCCCAGCTATGACTGGCTATCGGCGCTTCGGGTCACGCCCTTTTGCCATTACCGGTCGAGAAACGGAGTGAATCTTCGTCGCGGTGTCCGGTCCACCCAACTATGACCGCTCACAATGAGGATTTGCCATGAACGATCCACGCCGCCCTTTCGGTGCCACCCAGCCCGAACCCATCGACGATAATGAAGACCGCATGGGTTCGATGGAAGAGCTCAATTTTAATGACAATAACGAACCCAGCGGGCGAATCGGGGACACCATCCCGGCAGACGAGCTGGAAAACTACATTCCCGACGAACGTGTGCGTGAGGCTGGGATGACCGGCGCGTCAACCGACGATCACAACCCGACCGACGACGATATGAGTCCAGAAACCCTGATTGACGAAGATGGCGCGCGGTCTGCCCGTGAGGCAGGCGAAGGCGGTCCCGCTGACTCCAATCTGAGCGTGGTCGATGAGGACGATATTGGCGGGGGCAACGGGCTGGATGAAGAGGAAATGTCGATTCTCGATCCGCTGGACGGCAAGCCTGGGGTGTGATCGGGGATCCTGGATCATAAGCCGCCCAGGACGCGGATTCCTTTGGGAGCGAGCCTATTCGCAAGGCGTAGGCATGACTGGCCAATCAGTGTTGGCAGTAATACCGTTTCGCGAATAAATTCGCTCCCACAGAGGATCGGCGTCGGGGCTTAATCAGTCAACGTGCAAGCCATCACCAGCGCATCCTCGCGCCCGCCTACGGCCGGATAGTAATCGCGACGCCGACCCACCTCATTGAACCCATAGCGCTCATACAACCGATACGCCGACTGGTTGCTGGCTCGCAGCTCAAGAAAGCATTCGCGACCGTTCAACTCATAAGCGCGCTTCATCAGCTGATCCAGCAGCAACAGCCCCAGACCACGGCCCTGGCTTTCCGGCTTGACTGTAATGTTGAGCAAGTGCGCTTCGTCGATGATCACGTTGATCACACCGTGACCGACCTGCTGATTGCCTTCGAACATCAGCCAGATTTCGTAGGACTTGAGGCCGTCCAGAAAAATACCGCGGGTCCACGGATGGCTGAACGCTGCGTATTCTATCTTCAGTACCGCATCCAGATCAGCTTCGGTCATGCGGCGAAACGTTACGGCTTCACTCATTTACGCTCTTCCAACGTCCCATCAATTGACGCATGGCACGCCAAACATCGGCCTTGCGCTGAGGCTCGTCCATCAATAATTCCAGACCTGGCAGCGCCCAGGCCGAACCCAGGCCTTCAACCTGGATTTCTAGATTGTAGGACTCGGCGTCAACCTCACCGGCAAAACGCAGCGCGGGCAGCCCGGTCAGCCACAGACAGGTGCAAGGTGCTTCCTCGATTCGAGCATAGAGAAAGCCCTGAACGAAATCCCGCGCCGCTTCTGGCCCTTGGTCCATCTGCCCGCGTACCAGCAACGGCCAGCGCACTGGCTCGCCGATGATCTGTGGGCTGTCGGGGAGACCCGCGGCGCGCAGCATGTCCTTGAGCAACAGATAGGAAGGGTCACGACTCTGGAACGGCTCGCCAGTCGCCAGTTCGACCAGCAGCAGGCAACTGCCGGCACGGAGCAATTGCAGGGCGAAGCGCGGTGGTGGAACGGCGGGCGCCTTCGCCACCTCCGCGACGGGCTCCTCCTCGATAGGCTTGACCGCCGATTTGACAGCGGAAGCCGGACGCGGAACCTCGATCTTCGGCCGCTCCACCGTGCGAGCGACTGGCGCCGCAGCGGCCACAGTCTCGGTGCGCGCTTGCGCAGGGCCAGCCGACTGCGGCGTCTGTACGACCTCGTCCTCAAACACCGGCAACGGCGCGAGCAGCTCCGGACGCGAAGGTGCGGCAAAGGGCAGTTCGGTGCGCGGCAGCCAGCTGACCACCTGCATGGCGGTCAGATAAGCGCGGCGGCGAGGCTCATTGAGCAAGGGACAGCCACCTGTGGAAAAAGTCAGAAGGAGGATTCTACAGACCTTCGACGATTCCCGCCGCAGTTGATCGACTGGGGGTGAAAACCAGTGGCTGCGATGCAGTACAATTGCCGCTTTTATTTGCCAACCAGCGGCCATCCAATGATCGAACCTAAGCGCGTCCTGCGCGCCCTTGCCGAACACTGGGCGCTCCTCGAGCCACTGTGCGAACACTTCGACCAAGGCACCCTGAGCCTGAGCGAACTGCGCCTGCAACTGGCCGCCCAGCAACTGGAAAGCACGCCCCAGGACATCACCAACCTGTTGGACGTGTGGATTCGTCTCGACATTCTGGTTCCCGTGGCCAAAAGCCCGAACCGTTTCGAACTGAATGCGCAGATTCACGACTTCCTGTCCTACCTGCGCCGCGAACACCGCCTGGGCCTGTGCCTGGAAATCGAAGCCTACCTGCGCCATCTGGAGCGGCTGGCAGGTTACATCCAGGAGGCCTTCGAAGCCCGCGATGCCAATGATCTCGCGCGGCAACTTCGCCTGCTCGACATGCGCGTGCGCGATGTGCTGAAAAAGCTCGCCAACGACGAGCAGGCGCTGGTTTCCGTTGCCGAACGTGCCAAGACCAGCGACCGGCAGATCCCGTTGCGTCAACGCTACGCCGAAGTGCTGGCGACCTGGGACGAATACGTCGAGCCGATGATCCAACTGGTGAATGCCGATGGCGCTTTCGAGCAAGGCGTGCGCAAGGTGGAGAACGTGCTGCTGCGCATGCTCACCGATCAGCAACGCCTGGGGCATCTGGTCGACGACGACATGCTGCTGCGCACTCACGCGCGTATCCTCGAAATGCAGACCAGCGCGCAACTGACCCTGCGTCATGCCCGCGAGCTGCTGCTGCCGTTGCGCGAAGAAGCACGTCGCCACAACGCCGTGACCCGTGGCGCCGCGCTGGCGCTGTCGGCCATTCGCCGCAGAGGCATCGACGCTGTGCCCCAGGCAGCGATGCCGATGTTCACTCGCCCGCAAAGCACGTTTCTCGGGAGTGCCAACCAGGTCGAGGCTTATGTCTACGCGCTGGCGCGCTTCGAGCCCAAACCCGCGCGCTTCCCCAAGGCCAATATCACCCGCAAGGGCGAGCCTGCCCGAGCGCCGCGCACAGTCAAGGAAATGGTCGAGCGCTGCGAAGAGGCCCTGCCAATGCCGGATCTGATGGTCTGGCTGCTGGAGCAGGAGCCGACGGGTGCGACCGACGAATTGCTGTACTGGTTCTCGCGCCTGTCGCGGGAAAAACGCTTCAAGCGCGAGCGACTCGATCGCCGCGAATACCTGACCCAGGAGCACCGCGTCAGCCTGCGCTCCTTCGCTCTGCTCTCAAGCAAAGACGCCACCCCAGAGAATTCCGAGGGCACCGCCCATGCATCTTGATCTATCCGAACTGTCCCAGCTCGCGCCGATCTTTCGCGAGCTGTTCAAGGGTTACCACGTCAGCCGCCGCGATCCTGAGCTGTATGCTCAACTGTCCAACTTCCAGGATCAGTACCGCACTTTGTTCAAGGCGCTGGGTTTCGAGCTGATCTGCGACACTCGCGGCTTCTATTACTTCGTGCCTGATCTGGCGGCCGCGCAGGTCAACAAGACCGCGCAACGGCTGGCTCTGTTTACGTTCATCCTCGTCGAGCATCTGGCCGATCAGGGCCGCGACCCGGTTGCTGTGCTCGACGGCGGCAGCCTGGGTCGCGACGAGCTTCCATCGTTGCTGGAGAAGTACCGCGACCTGTTTCTGCAGGCCGAAGTACAGACACAGGAAGAGCTGGAAGAAAAGATCATGCGCCGCATGACCCAGCTCGGCTTCGCCTCCGAAGAAGTGGGCATTTACCGTTTCCTGCCGCCGATGCATCGCTTCCTCGATGTCTGCCTGTCGGTTCAGCAGGATCGCGATCTGGCCGCCAGTCTGCACAGCGATTTGCCGTTGCCAACGCCGGTGCTGATCGACGACGACAGTGATGAAAAGCTGCTGCAGACCGACGACCCGCTCGATCTCGCCGAATTTGACGAAACAGAAGAAACCGAAGAGCAGGCCCTGGCCCGCGCGATCGCCGAAGAACAGGAGCTTGACGCATGACCCAGGAACGCTACGGCATCCGCCGCTTCGCCCTGCTGAACACAGCCGGTTACAGCCTCGGGCTGTTTCCGCTGGAACATCCGCTGTCGGTTTACGGTGCCAACAACCTGGGCAAGAGTGCGTCGATCAACGCGCTGCAATTCCCGATTCTGGCGCGCATGTCGGACATGAGTTTCGGCAAATACAGCCTCGATCAGTCGCGCCGTTTCTACTTTGCGTCTGACACCAGCTACATCCTGGTTGAAGTGTCCCTGCCCCACGGTCCTCACGTCATCGGCGTGGTCGGTCGCGGTCCCGGCGGTGGCTTTGGCCACCAGTTCTTTGCCTACGCGGGCAAACTCGATCTGGCGCACTATCAGAAGAACGACACCTGTCTGCGTCAGAAAGAGCTGTTCACCAATCTGGAAAGCCAGGGCCTGAAAGCCTACGAACTCAAGCCCGATGAGTTGCGTCGCTTGCTGGTCGGCGGGCACACGTCGATTCCGCTGGATCTGACGCTGATCCCGTTACGTTCGACCAGCGAACAGAGCCTTAAAACCTTCCGTGCGCTGTTCATCAACCTGCTGCACATGCGCGAAATCACGGCCGCCAAACTCAAGCAGTTGTTCCTCGATGCCTTCGAGCACAGCCTGCGGTCGGGTAGCGTCGATTACATTGCCGCGTGCGAAGAAGCCTTCCGCGACGTGCGCCGAATGGAGCAGGACTACAACGCACTGGTTCTGGCAGGCCCCTTGGTCGAAGCCTTGGCCAACGGTGTCAAGCAACGGGACATCCTGCGCGGCAGGCTACATCGCTTGTCGCCGCTGCTCGACTCGCTGCTTGGCACTTGGCAGGACTACTCCAACGCGCGCAAGGAAGAGTTGGTCATTCAGGCCGAACACTACCGTGGCGAACAGGACGCTCTGCAGAACGATCAACGCGGCGGCACTCAGGAGCTAATGCGACTGGAGCGTGAGATCAGCAATATCCAACGCTGGATAGGCGAACTGGCCGTGTTGAAAAACCGCTTCGCGTTGGTGGACGACGTTCGCGTTCTAGAGCAGCAACTATTGGCGGCGAAGGACGCTCACGACGAACTGGCCGGTGCGTTGGCTCAGTCTCGTCAATTCAGCGCCGAGGATCTGGATGAGCGTTTGCGTGATCTGGAAAAACGTCTGAAGTCGGTCAAACAGCAACTCGATCATGCCGACAACAACAGCTATGCCCGCCTGCGCGAAGAGTTCTCGCAACCGGATGTCGAGCGTTTAATGCGGCTGTTCAACAGCGCGCTGTTTAGCCTGCCCTTAGGTGAGCAAGGCATTGCTCTGGATGACGGCGAGGCATGGGTCAAATCTCTGGAAGCGATTCTGGATGGCTTCAAGGGCGAGCGCTTCGAAGTGCCGGGGCTGTCGATCAATCTGTCGCATATCGAGCCACCTGCATTGCAGGCATTGGCCGATCGTGCGGCGCTTCGTGATCAGAAAGAACGCCTGGAGAAAGAACTCAAGCAGCTGAAAACCCAGCAAGCGGTCGCCGCTGATCGGGCAGCGAGCAAGACCCAGACCGAAGCGCTTTATCAGCAAGTGCTGGATGCACAGAAGGCGTTGGAAGATTTCCGTCGCACTCAGACTCTGAGCGCCGAAGAAGCCGAAAAACTTGAGCAACTGGCGCAGATGGAAGCCGCACAGGATGAACTCAAGCGCTCCAGCGATGCGTTCACCGAGCGCGTCCAGCAACTGTCGGCGAAACTGCAGCTGGTCGGTCGCCAGATTGGCGATCTGGAATCCAAGCAACGCACATTGGACGACGCGCTGCGTCGCCGTCAGTTGTTGCCAGCGGACTTGCCATTCGGCACGCCGTTCATGGAGCCGGTGGATGACTCACTGGAAAACCTGCTGCCACTGCTCAATGACTATCAGGACAGCTGGCAAGGTTTGCTGCGCTGCGATGGTCAGATTGAAGCGCTGTATGCTCAGGTACGCCTCAAAGGTGTCGCCAAGTTCGACAGCGAGGACGACATGGAGCGCCGTCTGCAGCTGCTGATCAACGCGTATGCACACCGCACCGATGAGGCTTTAACGCTTGGCAAAGCCCGCCGCGCAGCAGTGACCGACATCGCCCGTACGCTGCGTAACATCCGCAGCGACTACGATAGCCTCGAACACCAGTTGGCTTTGTTCAACCGCGAGATCAACCGTCGTCAGGTTTCCAACCTGGAAAGCTTCCGTATCGTGCTCGCACCAAACAAGGAAGCGCTCAAGCATATCGATCAGATTATCCACAGCGCTGGTCAGTACGAGGAAGGTGAAACGCTGTCGGTGTTCGATCTTAGCCAGAGCGCGGAGCAGGACAACAAGAACGAAGAGGCAAAGGAGTACTTGGCACGTCTGGTGGCCGCCAACCACAACCAGCTGGGCCTCAAGGACCTGTTCGAGTTGGCGTTCGAGATCACCAAGGTCAACAGCCAGCCAGTGATCCACACCGACATTGATGGCGCAGCGTCCAACGGTACGACCATGACCATCAAGGCGCTGACCAATATGTACCTGCTGCTGCACTTGATGGATCGTGACCAGGCCGGTCGTGTGCGCCTGCCGTATTACCTGGACGAAGCGGCGGACATCGATGAACGCAATCAGTCTGCGCTGCTTGAAACGAGCCTGCAGTTGGGTTTCGTACCGATTCTGGCAAGCGTCAAGCCTCAGGTATCGGCGCATGTCGCAATCGATCTGGAAGGCGGCAGCGGCCCTGCGGGCATCTACATTGATGAGGCTGACTGGAAGTACATTCGTCGTCGCGACGAGGTGAGTACAGTGAAGGCGGTTGAAGTGGCGGAAGTGGCTGCTGAGTAAGCTGGACTGAACGTAAAGAAGAGCCCTGCAGCGATGCGGGGCCTTTTTTTGGGCGTTATAAAAGCGGCTGCGTCGGCGACGCCGTGCTGCTGCGCGATGGTCTCAGGCAACTTGTGGGAGCAAATTCATTCCGAGAGGGAGGTTCAGGCTGTACATCTCTATTGCCTTACGGGCCTATCGCGAATGGATTCGCTCCCACAGCTCGAGAACGAATCAGAGAAATTTTTTCGGGGCAAAAAACAAAACCCCATCTGCTTTCGCAAATGGGGTTCTGGAATTTAATCTTGACGATGACCTACTCTCACATGGGGAAACCCCACACTACCATCGGCGATGCATCGTTTCACTGCTGAGT
>NZ_JBOICF010000112.1:0-104383 GCF_050739935.1 Pseudomonas sp.
CGCCAGCAAGCCGGCTCCTACAATGGCAGCGTTCGCCAGAAGGATTGATCGCGTTTGTCAGAAGGTCATCGTTGAGCGCTAGATAACCCCCGCGCCGCCAGATTGCGAAACAACGCCCCCACCCCAAACGTCCACGGCTTCGCTTGGCTGCTGTGGGTCACCTCATTGTGCAAACCGCCGAGCAGGCGACTGCTGATGCTGACCTCATCCCCCAGCTTGTGCGTAAAGCCGCCGCCAACGTGATCGCGGTCTTCGGTGGGGGCGAAGAGGGTGCCCAGGTACAGCAAAAAACCGTCCGGGTATTGATGGTTCTCGTTGAGCGTCTGCGCGGCGATGTCTTCCGGGTCGCGACTGATCTGCGACATCGAGCTCGAGCCCTTCATCACGTAACCGTCGCTGCCTTTGACCTGCAAATCGACGACACAATTGCGCACGTCGTCCATCGAAAACGTCTTGTCGAACAGCCGAATGAACGGCCCTATCGCGCACGAGGCGTTGTTGTCCTTGGCCTTGCTCAATAGCAGCGCGCTGCGCCCTTCGAAGTCACGCAGGTTGACGTCGTTGCCCAAGGTGGCGCCATGAATGTGACCGCGACTGTTGACCGCCAGCACCACTTCCGGCTCGGGGTTATTCCATTCCGACTTCGGATGAATGCCGATCTGGCTGCCGCTGCCGACCGCCGCAAGTACCGGCGCCTTGGTGAAGATTTCGGCATCAGGGCCGATGCCGACTTCCAGATATTGCGACCACATCTTCTGCTCGATCAGCAGCGCCTTGAGTTTGCTCGCCTGTTCGGAGCCTGGCTTGATGCTGCGCAGGTTATCGCCGATGGCGTTGTGCACGATGGCGCGCACGCTTTCGGCCTTGGCGGGATCGCCTGCGGCTTGTTCCTCAATCACCCGCTCGATCATGCTCGCCGCGAAAGTCACACCTGCTGCCTTGATCACTTGCAGATCGGCAGGCGCCAGCAAGAAAGCTTTGCTGGTGTCGGGGCTGGCGTTCGAGTTGGCCAATAGCGCTTCGACGCTAGTAATCAATGTGCCCTGAGTTTCTCGCACCGCCTGTAGAGGCGACTCGGATTCCAACAGTTCGCTCAGGGTCGCAAAGCGCTCGGAAAGGTCGAACACTCCGTCGCTGCGCAGCACCACCGGCGATGGCCCACCCACTTTGCCGGGGACCCAGGCGCGGCCAATCAAGGTGCCGCTCAGGCCATCGGCGGGCAGGGTGTTTTCGGGGGTAAGTTGAATAGGCATGGGGCAGTCCTCGAAGGTTCTTGTGCTTTTGCTACCGACCCTAATCAGCGAGGGCGATAAACTCCAATGACATCTGCTCAATTATCGATAACACTGAGTTATCGAAAATTGAGGCTGCCCCATGTCCGATATTTCCTTCTCGACGGTCTGTAACTGGCTCAAATTCAAACATCTGGTGCTCATCGATACCCTGTCGCGAACCCGCAACATGCACGCTGCCGCGCTGCACATGAACCTTAGTCAGCCGGCCGTGAGCAAGATGCTGCGAGAGATCGAACGCTTGCTAGGCTTCGATCTGTTCGAGCGTTTACCGCGCAACATGCCGCCGACCGCCTTGGGTGAGCACGTGGTGCGCTATGCGCAAATTGCCTTGAACGACGCCAACAAGTTCGTCGATCAGATCAGCAGCCTGCGTGAAGGCGGCCATGGTTTCCTCAAAGTCGGTGCGATCTTTGCGGCCACGGCAGTGGTGTTGCCGGACGCAATCGTGCAGCTGAAAAAGCGCTGGCCGTTGTTGTCCATCGAGATTGTCGAGCAGACCAGCGACCACCTGATGAAAATGCTCGACGACAAGAAACTCGACCTGGCCGTGGCCCGCTATACCGACGAAGACCAGCAGAAGGTCTATGACTTTCAAGCGCTGGCGCCGGAGCCGTTCTGCATGGTGGTCAATAGCCGCCACCCGCTGACCGAACTTGACGAAACGCCACTACGGGAACTGGGCAACTGGCCGTGGATTCTCTATCCGGTGGGCACCCCGATTCGCGCCCGCATGGAGCAGGCTTTCGCCATGGCGGGCATCTCCACGCCGACGAACACCATCGACACCATCTCGATGCAGACCTTCCTGCAAGTGCTGCAATCCGGCCCGATGATCGCCATGCTGCCCGCCTCGATGGCCCAGCCTCATCTGGAAAGCGGCCTGCTCAGTGTGCTCAACACCCCGTTAAAACTGGCGCCGCAGGATTACGGAATCCTTACCCGAAAAGGCGAGCCATTGCTGGGGGCGGCGTCGGAGTTTGCCGAGATACTGCTGGCGAATGCGCAGCAAACCCGTAACGCATAGCCCCGTCTGGTCTCGAACTGGGAATGAGCGTGCTCCCGAATGCTGAGTTTCTACCGCTGGAGATGTGGCGGATGCACTTACCTTTTCGCGAACAATCTCATCCCCACCGGGGCCCGCCGTAAAGCGCAGATCCAATTTGAATCAGCCTTGGTCTGCTGCCATCGCCATCCGCGATGGCGGGCTCGCCAATGCCTGATATACGCGCCCGATTACCGCTCCTAACATCGCCCGCACATGCCCTGTCGCTTCCGCGAAATGAAAGGAGAGCCCATGAAAAACTTTCGAATCGGCCAGATCGTCCCGAGCTCCAACACCACCATGGAGACCGAAATCCCGGCGATGCTGACCTCACGTTACTCGCTGTTCCCCGAAGAGCATTTCACTTTCCACTCTTCGCGCATGCGCATGATGCACGTCAGCCCCGAGGAGCTGAAAAAGATGGACATCGACAGCGACCGCTGCGCTCTGGAGCTGAGCGATGCGCGGGTGGATGTCATGGCTTACGCCTGCCTGGTGGCGATCATGTGCCAAGGCGCGGGGTACCACAAAATCTCCCAAGAGCGCCTAGGCAACACCGTCGCCGGCAACAAGTCAAACGCCCCGGTGCTGAGCTCGGCCGGCGCGCTGATCGACAGCCTGCAGATGCTCGACTACAAGAAAGTCTCGATCATCACCCCATACATGAAGCCGCTGACCCAACAGGTCATCGACTATATCGAAGCGGCCGGTATCGAAGTCGTCGACTCGATCAGCCTGCAAGTGTCCGACAACCTCGAAGTCGGTCGTCTGGACCCGATGAATCTGGTGGCCCACGCCGACAAGCTCAATATCGGGCAGGCCGATGGCGTGGTGCTGTCGTGCTGCGTACAAATGCCTTCGCTTCCTGCGATCCAGGTCGTACAGGATCGCCTCGACAAACCGGTGCTGTCGGCGTCCGTCGCCACGGTCTACCAGATGCTGAAAACCCTCGGCCTCAAGGCCCAGGTGCCAAACGCCGGTCATCTGTTGTCCGGCGCATTCTGAGCCCATCCGTGACGAGGTACTATGGCCGCCACTCAGGCCAAAGCCCGGTACCTCACATGAAGCTCGACCCCGTCTCGCTGCGCCTGTTCGTCAGTGTTGTCGAAGAAGGCACCATCGCCGCCGCCGCCAAACGTGAACACATCGCAGCGGCGGCGGTGAGCAAGCGCCTCAGCGAGCTGGAAGAACTGCTCGACTCCAAGTTGCTCAACCGCACCAACAAAGGCATCACGCCCACCGATGCCGGGCTGTCGTTGCTGTTCATGGCCCGCAGCGCACTGAACAACCTCAACGAAATCGTCGTGCAGATGCGCGACTACTCCCACGGCCGTCGGGGTTCGGTAAACATTCTGGCCAACATCTCGGCCATTACCCAATTCATGCCCGGCCTGATCGCCTCATTCATCGCGCAATATCCGCTGATCAACATCAGTCTCGAAGAACAACAAAGCCTGGCAATCACCAAAGCCGTCGCCGAAAACCGCGCCGACATTGGCATCTTCACCCGCCTGCCACACGGCGCCGACATCGAAGTCTTTCCGTTCCGCAGCGATCGACTGGTGTTGCTTGTGCCTAACGATCACCCGTTGGCCGAGCGCGAAAGCATCACCTTCAACGAAACCCTCGACCACCCCTACGTGACGCTGCGCAGCGGCACCCACCTCAACTTCCAGCTGATCAAAGCCGCCAATGACCTCGGCCGCTCCCTGAAAATCCGCATGCAAGTCTCCAGCTACGATGCCCTGTGCCTGATGGTTCAGGCCGGCGTCGGCATCGGCATCATGCCCGAGGGAAGCGTTGAGATTTACACGCTCAAGGGCGCCAAAGCGGTGCAGTTGAATGAAGCGTGGGCCAGCCGCGAGCTCAGCGTTTGCGTGAGATCGCGGGAAGGGTTGTCCATGGCGGCAGGGCTGTTTCTTGAGCATTTGCTGGCGGGATGACTGCTTGCTTTGTGATGCTTTCAGGCTGCAAAAAACGACATGCAGGAAGTTTCTGATGCCGGTGGTCTGCAATCTCTTCCGTGCACGCGAATAATTTGCCGGCTATTGGGTAGTTATATTTTTTGCTCTCGATGAGCAAGGGTCGCCGCCCTATGGTGTTGAGGGCGTTGGGGCTTAAAAACGCTGCGAAAGGCCACAAGACGGTCTATTTAGGGCTTTGGCTTCGAAAGTCGGAGCCGTAAAAAGCGACTCAGTCAATACAATGCCACTCAAGCGTAGTGGGACGCATTGCTTACTTCTTCCAAGCGTGGGCACTGTTCGAAGGGCCAGTTGAATGCCCAGTGACTTCCATTGTTGAAACTTTGGATCCTAACTGGCTGTCTGGTGCCGTTAGCTCACCGCGCTAATCTGACGGCAATTGTGCTCAGGAATACCGATCAGTTTACCTACCCCGACACCTCAGCATCGGCACCGCAGCGCTTTCGGCAAGCCCATCGTAGCGCAGTTGAAACGGCGTCTACCAACAGTCACGGGACAGGCCTTTTGTCCGCTGATTTATGTGTGCCTATATGGCGTCGTGCTATCATCGGTCTAATTATTGACGCCTTTTTTTTGTCGTTCCTGCCAAGTTTTTAAAATTATCCACTGAGCTGCGATATTGGAGTGCCATGGACAGTTACCCCGCAAAGCTTTTCAGCGCCCTCGTCGATCAAATCGAGATGGGAATAGTGGTATTGGATGCCGATCTTTGCATTCAAGGCTGGAATGACTACATCAGCCAGCGCAGCGGGAGCGATTTGGAAGGAGCGATCGGTCGTCCGTTCATTGAGGTTTTTCCAAGCACTGATTCCGAATCCTTTGCGGGTATGGTTGATATGGCGCGTAAGCGGGGCAAGCATATTTATAACCACTGGCTGCAACGCGCTCCGCTCGTTCGCCTGAACCCCAAGGAAGAAGGCGATAAACAGCCACTACAAAGTACCTTGTTTTTTCCCTTCGAAGAGTCTTCAGGGCAGCGCTCTTATGGCTTGGTAATGTATGACACGAGCACTGTTGCACAATCGAACAAGTACCTGGATGCCGCCCTGACAGCGCTAGCCAATGAACAGCATGAACAGACTCAATTGCTACACCAGTTGGAAACCGCGAGTTCGCAACTGCTGCAGTCGGAAAAGCTGGCGGCGATTGGTCAACTGGCGGCCGGGGTCGCGCATGAAATCAATAACCCTATCGGTTATGTATTTTCTAACCTCAACTCGCTCAGCGGGTATGTCAATGATTTACTGAAAATTATCGATGCCGTCGATGAGGTGGGTAGCTTGGATGAGTTGCGCCAGATCAAACGCAGCCTTGAGTACGACTATATTCGGAGCGACGTGGGGGAGCTGATCAGCGAATCAGAAGATGGTCTGGATAGGGTCAAGCGAATTATCGGCGCGCTCAAGGACTTTTCTTATATCGATGAGGAAGAATTTCGCCCTGCTGACCTGCATCGAGGTCTGGAGACCACCCTCAACGTGGTCAACAACGAGTTGAAATACAAGGCTGAGGTCGTCAAGGAGTACGGTGAGCTTCCAGAGCTCGAATGCATTCTTTCCCAGGTCAACCAGGTCGTCATGAACCTTTTGGTCAATGCCGCACATGCCATCGAACAGTTCGGCCGTATCACGCTGCGCACCGGCTGCGATCAGACTTATGTGTGGTTTGAAGTCGAGGACTCGGGTGCGGGTATTGATCCCAAAGTACTCAATCGCATTTTCGAACCGTTTTTCACGACCAAGCCCGTGGGAAAAGGCACAGGCTTGGGATTAGCGCTGTCATACAACATCGTTCAAAAACACAATGGTCGAATCGAGGTGCGCAGTGAAGCCGGGGCGGGCGCTACCTTTCGAGTCTATTTGCCTATCTTCCAACCTTCTAAAAAGCCACTTCCAGGTACCCCGAAATAATGAACAACGTTGAGCTTGATGCCGCCATTACGTTGCTTTTGGTCGACGACGAAGAAAACATTCTCCATAGCCTGCGCCGGGTTCTGCGTAGCGAGCCTTATACGGTGCTGACGGCCAGTAGCGGCGAAGCGGCGTTGGATATCTTGAGGCGGCAGGAAGTCAACATGGTTATATCCGACGCTCGGATGCCAGGCATGAACGGCGCCACGTTGCTGTCCAAAGTCCAACAGGGCTGGCCCGAATGCCTGCGAATTTTACTGACGGGTTATGCCGACCTGACGATAACGATCAAAGCGATTAACGAAGGGCAGATTTACCGTTACATCAGCAAGCCTTGGGATGCCGAAGAGCTGCGCGTGATTATTAGGCAGGCGTTGGCGTTTCAGCATTCCGAGAGTGAGCGCAAGCGCCTGGAGCAGGTTACGCACCAACAGAACCAGCAACTTCAGGAGCTGAATGCCACGTTGGAGCGGCGAGTCAAAGACCGCACCGCGGAGTTACAACAGACTGCCGACATGCTTGACCTAGCCTATTCCGAGCTGCGCAAGAGCTACGTCACGGCCACCGAGGTGTTCGCCAGCGCGGTGGCTCAACGTTTAAGCAAGGAGCGACATACCAATACGCAAGTCATAGCGCTGGTAAAAGCGTATGCCGAATCTCATCAACTGGATGAACTAACCTGCAGCAACCTGGCCATGGCAGGCGCTCTTTACAATATCGGCAAGCTGGCTTGGAGCGATCAGTTGCTTGGTCGATCGACCGACCGCCTTTACAAGGAAGAACGCGACAGTTACCAGAATTATCCCGTTGTCGGCGAAAGCCTGCTCATGGCCTTGGAGCCTGTGCAGGACGCCGCCCGCTTGATACGCCATCATCAGGAACGGTGGGACGGCAAGGGCTTCCCGGACCGCTTGGCCGCTGAAAAAATTCCATTCGGCTCGCGACTGCTCAAGCTGGCAGTGGACTTCGTTGAGCTCCAGCGCGGCCTAATCTTGGAGCGCAGCCTCAGCCGAGATGAAGCCTTGCTGCTCATCAAGCAATACAGCGGCAAATTTTATGATCCCCAGCTTTGCGAGCGTTTCATTCACCTGTGCACCACCCTGGCGCCCGACCTCGCCATTGCCGATGACACCATCCTGGCAATGGAGACACGCCGTTTGGAGCCCGATATGGTGCTGGCGCGTAGCCTCCATGCCAAGAGTGGCATGTTGTTGCTTAACGAAGGCAAACAGCTGAGCCGCGCATTGATCGATAAATTGATAGCGTTCGAGGCCTCTGAAGAGGCGCGATATACTCTGTTCGTACGAAAGCCGTGAGCATTCGGGCGGTGCAGGGCCATTTTGAGGTTCAGTCAATGAAGCAAGCGATTACAGGTGCGGGCAGCTGTGCGCCGCACGAACGGGGCGACGCTGGGAATGGCTGAATATGCCCCCCTTGAGCGAAAGCTTACCCTCAAAGTGGTGTACTACGGCCCGGCATTAAGTGGCAAGACCACTAACTTGATGCAGTTGCATACTTTATTGCGTCCACAGCGAAAGGGCCAACTCATGGTTCTTGAAACCCGCGACGACCGTACATTGTTCTTCGATGTACTGCCTGTTGGGCTTCGCACCTCGTCCGGCCTGGACCTACGGCTGAAAATCTATACCGTGCCCGGTCAGGTTCAACATGACAGCACGCGCAAGGCGGTTCTATCACGCGCCGATGGCGTGATCTTCGTTGCCGATTCACAACCCCAGCAACAGGACAATAATGCCAGCTCATTCGAGAACCTGGCCGATAACCTACAAAAGTTAGGCATGGACATCGAAAGCGTTGCTCTGGTGGTCCAGTTCAACAAGCGCGACATGCCTAATGCGATAGCGCAAAGCGAGTTGCAGGCCCGTTGGTCAAAAACCCGCTGGGCGCCTGTCCTCATGGCCTCGGCCTTGAACGGCCAGGGGGTGGTGGAAAGCTTTCGTCTGGTACTCCAGCGGCTCTACGCGCAACTGGATACCCACTATGGGTTGGCCGCGAACGAGGGCCTGACGCGCGAGGAATTCGTGCGCCAGCTCAGTATTCTCGATGGGGAATATAATGCTTAGATTCGAGGATGATCCAACGCTGGATGAGCTGCTCAGTCCCGAGCGGCAGGCGCAGCTTTCGGGGCTGTTGAGCGCACTGGCGGGCTGCACGTTTACGCTGCAAGCGAAAGCCAGCACTGGCGCCGAACCGGTTGAATTCAATCTGGAGACTGTTGGTTGGCTAAGCGACGATCGAGCCGGTGCATTGCAGTTTCCGGCGGCGCGCCTGCTGGAATTTGTACTGTATTACGTGGGCAAATATCGATTGGCAGCCAGCCTGCACCACGACACCATGCAGGCCAACTATGTCGATCTGCAACGCCAGCACGCGGCACTTCAAGCATCTGAGGCGCGGTACAGAAATCTTTCCGAACAGCTGCAAAGGCGGGTCAACGAACAAGTCAAGGTGATAGAGCTCGCGCAGCAGCAGCTCTATGAAAGCGCTCGCCTAAGGGCCATCGGCCAATTGGCTGCGGGGGTTGCCCATGAAATCAATAATCCTATCGGCTTTATCAGCAGCAACCTGCGAGTGGGTAGCGAATACCTGGACGCACTCTGCGTCAAACTGTCGAGTGACGCGGATACCGAGCTGGTCATGACAGACTTCCGCGCGCTGCTGGAGGAGTCGATCAGCGGCGCTCGGCGCATCGCCACAATCGTTACGGATCTCAAGACCTTTACCAACATTGACCAAAATGACTTTGTCCCCTGCGATCTCAATGCCCTTATCGCGTCGACCTGTCACCTGCTGGAAGCCGAAAACAGGCATGTTTGGACCATCGAACAGACCCTGGGCGAAATGCCACAACTGGCCTGCTATCCCGCGAAAATCTCCCAGGCTCTGTACAACGTCCTGGACAATGCAGTGAAGTCGCTGGGTGACTCTGGCAATGTCAGGGTCACAAGCTTCCAGACAGCGCATGACGAACTGCATGTAGTGGTTGAGGACAATGGCTGCGGCATCGCCGAAAAAGACCTGGAGCAGTTATTCGACCCCTTCTTCACCACGCGCCCTGTAGGCTCGGGAACGGGCCTGGGGCTGAGCGTGGCGCGCAATATCATGGTCGCTCATCAGGGCGCAATCAGTGTACGCAGTCAGGTTGGCTCGGGCACTCAGGTAACACTGCGCTTTTTATGTCGTTGAGGAGGCGCAGTGTCTAAACGTTATGCATCGTTGTTTGTCGGCCAGGATTCGGGCGGCGAAGAGACAGATCAGAGCTCCAACGCGCCCTACCACCTGCTGATGGTCGATGATGAGCCGCAAATACTGGCTGCACTGCGGCGGGTCTTTCAATATGAAAACTATCATTTGCACTTTGCCGGTACTGGCACCGAAGCGCTGAAGGTTCTCGCGGACCAGCAGATTCACCTGATCATCAGCGATTTCATGATGCCGCACATGAACGGCAGCGAATTACTTGCCCAGGTGCGCGAACGCTGGCCGCAGACCATCCGCATCATGCTAACTGGACATGCTAATACCGAGGCGGTAATGGGGTCGGTCAAGGAGGGTGCGGTCTATCGCTTTATCCTCAAACCCTGGGACGCCGATGATCTGAGGCTTACCATCGCCTTGGCGTTGGAACAATATGATTTGCAGCAGCGCAACCGCGCGCTCGAAAAGGAAAACCATAGACAGCATCGCGATCTGGAAACTCTGGCGAAACTCAGTGTCACCAACCGCAGTCAACTGGCCATCATGCTGCACAAGAAGGGCCTGCTCAACGCACAGCAGATCCAGCAGTTGCATAAGGAAATGCAAACCCACAAAACTCCCGTGATGCGCCAGTTAATGCAGCATGACTGGATCGAGAGCAACAGGCTGTATGAGGTGTTGCGCAAGGATCTGATGTTTGAAGAAATCGACCTGCGCGAATTCAAGGTCGACCTGCATTTGCTTGACCTCATTCCCCAAGCCGTTTGCACGCGGCAACTGGTCCTGCCATTGCGGGTAGCGGACAAGCGCCTGCGTCTGGCCATGGCCGACCCGATGGACCAAGGCCTCATCGAGGAATTGGGTTTTATAACCGGCTACAGCATGCACCCTTTGCTTTGCCGCTTGGACCAGTTGCAAGCCAAGCTCGTCGAAGTCTTCGGGCAGCCCGATAACCGTGTCGAAGACCTCGCGGCCGTCGTCGGCAACGCCGATCCTTATGAAAGTATCGAAATCGTCCTGGATGACGAGGGCGATGACCAAAGTATCGAGGCCTTGCTGGGATCCTCTGAAGACCCACCAGCCATTCGCCTGGTTAACGCGATCATTCTGGAGGCGTTGCGCCGAGGCGCCAGTGACATTCATATCCAGCCACGCACCAAGCACATAGTGGTGCGTTATCGGATCGATGGAGTTTTGCAGGATAAAATCCAGATTCCCAGTACATCGCTCATGTCGCTGGTGTCGCGCATCAAGGTGATGGCTGAGCTGGACATCACTGAGCGCAGGCGTCCGCAAGATGGCCGGATCACAGTAAAAACGCCGATGCGCATTGCTGACCTGCGCATCTCGACCTTGCCCACGATCAATGGTGAGAAGGTCGTGATGCGTGTCCTGGAGCGTCAGGCGGCGGCACAGTCGTTGGAAGAGCTGGGGCTGTCGGCGTACAACCTGCAGCGCCTTTTGCATGTAGTGAAGAAGCCGCAGGGCATGATTTTGGCCACGGGACCGACCGGCAGCGGCAAAACTACGACTCTGTTTGCGATGCTGCTACACGAGGCGTCGGCGGAAAAAAACTACGTCACCATTGAAGATCCGGTGGAGTTTCAGGTGGATCTGGCCAGTCAGGTTCCCGTGCGTGAGCGGATAGGCTTGGGTTTTGCCGGTGTACTGCGCGCGATTATGCGCCAGGACCCGGACGTGATCCTGCTCGGTGAAATCCGCGACGAGGAAACGGCCGATGTAGCCTTTAATGCGGCGCTGACCGGACATTTGGTGTTTTCCACCCTGCATACCAACTCGGCCGCCGCCACTGTAATCCGGTTATTCGATCTGGGGATCAAGCCTTTTGTGCTCGCCTCGGCGCTCGAGGCAATCATTGCGCAACGGTTGGTGCGGCGTATTTGCCCGCTATGTCGGCAGCCTGCCGAGCCCTCGATGGCGCAGCGACGCAGTTTGGGCGCGCCATTTCTGGAGCAGGGCATGGGGTTCTTTCAGGGGCGAGGCTGTAATCAATGTAACAACGGTTACAAGGGCCGTATCGCTCTGCTTGAAATCATGGTGGTCAACGATAGGCTGCGTACCGCAATCTCCGAAGGCATGGGGGTCATGCAGTTGCAGACCTTGGCGCGCGAGCAGGGGATGATCACATTGCTCGACGACGCGCGTGAGAAGGTTGCTCTGGGGTTAACGACGATAGACGAGGTGCTTCGTTTGCTAGGCCCCCAGGACATGGAAGACTTTTCATGAATGTCCGCCTGTTCGTTGTCCAGTCTTACCTATATGTGTTGGCCTTCGCCCTGCTGAGTATTGGAGGGTTAGGGCTGGTTGGTTTTCTGGGAAAGGTAGACCCTACCGCTCACTCCCCGGTTCTGTTGGTTGACAGTGCCATTTTATGGGCATTGATGGGAGGGTTGATTTTAGCCATCGTGCTGTCCAACCCTGGCGTACGAAATGCGATTGTGGTCCTAATCGTGTTGTTGGCAACCTTCAGCCTATTGAGTGACTACTGGGGTGACGGCCCGGATGAAGGCAATTCGATTGTCAGCGGGCTTCTACGAGTGCGGAGTAGCCTGGCGCTTAGCTCGTTGATGCTCACGCTTGGACTCTGCTTGAGTTCAGGCAATGCCAGGGCCAAGCGATTGGCATCGCTAATCGGATACGCCGTGATCGCCTCCGCCCTTTACTTGCAGTTTTCAGACACTCACCCCGGAACGGCGTTGCTCAATCCGGGGTTCAGATATTCCTCGATGCTCGTTGCCAATCTCTTCACGCTGTTCTTAGGCATAGCACTAGTACAACTTGGCCATCAAACGTCCGCCCAGTTGTTCTGCTCAGCTCGTTGGCCGGCTACGGCGGGCTTGCTGGGTACCATCCTCACGTGTTGTGCCTGGTATGTACTCAGTCTTCAAGCGATTGAAATCTTGAGCCGCGAAAGCACGGAGCTGTTATCCAAGGTTCAAAATAATGCTGAAAGACAAGTACAGAATCGGCTGTCGCTGCTGCTCCGTCTGGCCGAGCGTTGGCACGTGGCGGGTGAGATACCTTCTCCTCAAATGCGCGATAAGGAGCTGGCAAGCTATCTGCGAGACTTCCCGGACCTGCAGGCGGTCGCGCTGCTGGATGGTGAATTCGAGCCGCTTTGGCTGAAAGAGCGAGACACTGACTTCAGCACCTGGCTGCGCGAGTTTGCCGAAGAACCGCAAGGCCGGGAATGGTTGATAAGCGTCACGGCACAAGATGCGGCTCAAATCAGCCATGTCTTGCGCGGCAGCGGCGTAACGGGGCTCAACGCGTTGATTGCAGTGCCGCTTCGTATTCCCGGGCAACGCACTCGGCTGATCGTTGCCATTGTAGATATTCAGAGTTCGATAAAAGATTTGTTGGGCATGGTGCCCGACGGATTGTTCGTGCGCATATATGAACGGCAGACGCTGCTCTATGACTCCAGCAATCAAATTCCAGCGCGGCTTCAGTCCCCGCTCGGTGAGTTGCGCATCGCGCTCCACCATGAGTTCGACTGGCGTGCGGTCTGCTTCGTCGATGAAGCAAGAGTACAACGCGCGCGCGAGGCGTTTCCTCTGCTGATCATGGTGTTCGGCCTTACGCTGAGCTTCTTCTTCATGCTAAGCCAGCGCTTGGCAGGGGACGCCAAAGTCCGCGCCAAGCATTTGGAGCTAGCCAACGACGAGTTGCAAGCCAGCCTGGCCAGCCAACTGCATGTGCGAAGCCTGAACCAGCGAATCATGCAATTCACCCACGATATGCTGTGTTCGATCGACGAACAGGGGCGCTTCCTGGACGTTAGCCCATCGTGCATGAGGCTTTTGGGCTACAGCCAGGAAGAGCTAATCGGTCGCCATTATATGGATTTCGTGCTGCCGGAAGACCGTAAGAAGACTGCGTGCGAGGAACTTGAAATACGGGCTGGGCAACGCACGCAAAGCTTCCGTAACCGCTATGTGCACCGCAATGGTTTGCTGTTGCATATCCTATGGTCCGCAGACAAGGACGAGAATGGACAGACTTTGTTTGCCGTAGCGCACGATATCACCCAACTGGTGCAGAACGAGGCTTACGCCGAGGCCCAGCGCGAAATCCTTAACATGATATCCACGGACCGGCCTCTGCTTTCCATCCTGGAGACCATCTGCCGCATGGCCGAGGCGCAGGATGTTGGCTCGCTATGTTCCGTGCTGTTGCTGGATACCGAAGGGTTGCATCTTCATTTGGGGGCCGCGCCTAGCTTGCCCGTCGAATACAACCAGGCCCTCGATGGCTTGGTTGTGGGGCCTGGCTCGGGATGCTGCGGGACGGCGGTATATCGTGGCGAGCTGGTAGTGACACAGGACATCGGCAACGATCCTCTCTGGCGCGACTACGTCGGGCTCGCCGCGGAGCACGGCCTGAAGTCGTGCTGGTCGCTGCCGTTGCTATCCAACGATGGCCGCATATTGGGGACCTTCGCGACGTACCACCGCGTGCCATACCAGCCCTCGGATGAGCAGGTTCAGCACGTCTCAACGGCAGCGCACCTGGCGGCCCTGGCTATCACCCGAAGCCACGACCGACGCAACCTTGAGGAAAGAGAACAGCATTTTCGTTCACTCTTCACCTATAACACCGACCCGGTTTTTACCTTCTGCCTGTCTGGCAAGTTCGTCAACATGAATGATGCCGGTTCGCAGCTGACTGGCTTGCCTGAAAATGAAATCATCGGCATGCATTTTCGCCATCTCATAACTGAGGAAGAGCTTCCGCAAACTCTGCATCGCTTCGCATTGGCTTGCGCCGGCTTCGCGCAACGCTATAAAACCAAGGTACTGGGGCATGCCGGTGAGGTCCTTACGCTGGATGTGACCAACCTGCCGATTATGGTGGACGGGCAGATCGTCGGTGTATTCGGCATCGCAAAAGACATCACCGATCATGAACGAATGACTGAGGCCTTGAATCAAGCGCTCATCCGTGCCGAGCGTAAGGCCGAGCAACTTCGCGACTTGGGTACAGCTGCTATCGCCAGCGCCAAGTTGATGGACCATCAGGCATTGATCGATTACATGGTTGAACATGCCCGGCTGGTCATTGGCGCACACCAGTCGGTGTTGAGCTTAAGGCGAAACGAAAAGCGCGGAGAACCGATCCTTGGCATATCGCTCTCGAATAAGTACGCAGCTCAGCCTGGCTTCAGCAGCGATTTACTCGGCAATGCCCTTCATACGCTGGCCTACGACACTACCCAACCATTGATCTTGAACCAGAACGAGTTGGAGGATCATCCCCAATGGCAGAGGTTCGTCAATCAGGGCGCGCATGAGCTACCCATAAGGGGGCTACTTGCGGTGCCTTTGTCAGGCAAAGATGGCACTCACCTTGGTGTGCTGCAGCTGTCGGACAAGGAAAGGGGCGACTTCGACTCCGATGACTTGGCCATTGCTCACCAATTCGTCCAAATGGCCGTGTCGGTGCTGGACAACAATCGCCTGTTCAGAGAGAACATGGCCGCCGAACAGCGATTGAAAGCCCAACTGGATTACACCTCGGCCATTACCGACAGTATGGGAGAAGGCCTGCTGGCGATAGATGATGTTGGACGCCTGACCTTCACCAACCCCGCTGCGCAGAATCTGCTGCAAATTGATCAGCAGCCGTTGCAAGGGCGCCTGCTCAGCGACGTACTGCCGCTTGATCCGACAGCTTGGCGAACAGCTGACCCCGCCAGCCTGCGCGGCGCCTTTTCGTTGCTTGCTGGCAGTCGTCGCGACCTCATCTACGACGTCCGCCCAATGTCAGGTCAGGGAGGCAATACCGGCTGGGTGCTTGTGCTGCGCGATATGACCGCTCAGCGGCTGGCTGACCAGGCGCTGCGAGAGCGAGACCTGTTCTTCAACTTATCGCTGGAAATGTTTTGTCTGGTCAATCTGGAAGGCAGTTTCATCCAGGTCAACCCGGCCTTTGCGGAGATCTTGCGCTATCCCACAGCCAGCTTGACTGGCCAGCCTTATATGGAACTGGTGCATCTGGATGATCGGCTCATTGTCGAGCAGGCTATTCATCAGTTGCAGCAGGGGCACCGCATTCACGATCTGATCATTCGAGTGTGGGACAGCGAGCGGCAATTGCACTGGTTGCAACTCAGCGCGGCACTCGACGGTAATGTCATCTGTTGTTCAGCGAGGGATATAACCCGACGACGTGCCATCGAAGAGCAGATCTACCGGCACAATGTTCTGCTCAAGATGGCGGGACGAATTGCCAAGCTGGGAGGGTGGTCCATCGAGATGCCGAGCATGCAGGTGGTGTGGTCCGAAGAGATGTTTGAACTGTTGCGTTTTCCCAAGGAGCGCCAGCCTGGCCTGCAAGAAGTATTGGCCTTTCTGCTCCCGCACCATCGGGCGGCCGCACAGCAGGCACTCCAGGACTGCATGGAGCAAGGCAGCAGTTTCAACCTGGACGTGGAAATCCAGATTGCGACCGGAAATCTGATTTTCGCACGCCTGGCGGCCCAGGCGGTGCGTGACGAAACCGGCCGCATCGTCCGCATTTCCGGAGCATTTCAGGACATAAGTGAACGTAAGGAAGCACAGCGCGAAGTGCAGCGCTTAGCGACGCGTCTGGGAACCACGCTGGAAAGCATCACCGATGCGTTTTATACCTTGGATAACAACTGGAAGTTCAACTACGTAAACGGAGAGGCAGCGCGGCAGCTCGGCGTCGAAGTAGCGGACCTGACAGGTAAAGGATTGTGGGCGGCGTTTCCGGGGTTTCGCGAAAGCGTGATAGGCCATCGCTACCTGGAAGCCTTGTCGCAAAACCAGGCTGCCCATTTTGAAACCTTCTTTGAACCACTTGGGATCTGGTGGGAAGTACATGCTTATCCCTCCGAGGAGGGGCTGGCGGTTTACTTTCGAGACATTTCAGAACGCAAGAGCACCGAGCATGAGTTGCAGGCCACATTGCTTGAGCTTGAAAGAAGCAATGAGGAACTTCAGGCTTTCGCTTTCGTGGCTTCCCATGACTTGCAGGAGCCGTTGCGCAAGATTCAGGCCTTTTCGGAGCGCCTGTCCACACGTTCCGCCGATCTTGACGAGGAGGGACGAGATTATCTGAAACGAATGACCTCCGCCGCCGCACGCATGCAGGCATTGATCATCGACTTGCTGAACTATTCGCGCGTCAGCATCCGGGGCATCCCCTTGTGTAAAGTCGAGCTGGACCAAGTGCTCAGCGAGGTGCTGGTGGACATAGAAGCCAGTCTGGAGGAAACCGAAGCTGAAGTAGAGCGGGTACCGTTGCCGGCGATACTGGGCGATGCCAGCCAAATGCGTCAGGTATTACAGAATCTGATCAGCAATGCGGTTAAATTTCAGAAACCGGGAAACAAACCGCTCATCCGGGTATATGCCATGCCGGAGGATGATTTCACTTGGACGTTGTGCATCGCCGATAACGGCATCGGTTTTGATGAAAAATACCTCGACAGGATCTTTAACCCGTTCCAGCGGTTGCATGGTCGCCAGTCTTATGCGGGAACCGGGATCGGGCTCGCCATCGTCAAGAAGATAATTCAAAGCCACGGAGCTCGCATTACAGCTAGCAGCGCCCCCGGTAAGGGAAGCTTGTTCCGGATCAACTTCCCTGCATGGACAGGAGCTGTAGATGAGTAGTCTCGAGCCAATTCGAATTCTTATTGCCGATGATGATCAAGATGATTGCCTGATGATCAAAGAGGCGTTCAAGGAAGCTTTCAAAGAGCGCGAGATGATCCAGCTCCACTTTGTCCATGACGGTGAGTCATTGCTCAGTTACCTCAGAAATCTGTGTCCGTTTGACAGGCATGTGACCTGTCCCATGCCAAGCCTCATGTTGCTGGACCTGAATATGCCTCTTATGGACGGGCGCGAAGCGTTGGCGCTCATCAAAGCCGATGCGGCATTGAGTGGCATACCCGTTGTTGTCCTGAGCACTTCATCCGCGAAGGAAGAAATTGACAGAAGCCGTGCGATTGGTGCCAGCGAATTCATCACCAAACCGGCCAGCTTCAACAAACTGGTAAGTATGGTGGGTTCGCTCGATCACTACTGGTTGGACGGTGGTCAGCCTCCAATAGGCGGGAGCAAGAAATGAAAGAATTTGGCAATGGCTGGCGTCTGCTGTTGATCGATGATGACGAAGATGACTTCATTATCGTCAAGGATTTGCTCCGACAAGCCAACCACCAGAGCGTGTTGCAGTGGTGCAATAGTTACGCACAAGGGATGCAAGCCTTGCTTGGGCAGGAGCACGATCTTTGCCTGGTCGATTATCGCCTTGGCTCGGAGTCAGGCTTGACCTTGATTAAAGAGGCGATGACGGCGGGCGTCACCACGCCGATCATTCTCCTGACTGGCCAGGGCGATGCCCAGCTCGACGCCAATGCGATCGAATACGGGGCGGCTGATTATCTGGTCAAGGGGCAGTTCGATAGCCATCAGCTGCAACGAAGCATTCGTTATGCCATTGACCGTGGGCTGGCTATCTCCAGGCTTGCCGAAAGCGAAACCCGATATCGTCTGCTCTTTGATTCCAATCCCGAACCCATGTGGGTCGTTGCCAAGCAAATCCCGCGCTTTCTGGCGGTGAACAGAGCTGCCTTGCAACTGTTCGGTTATGAGCAGGATGAGTTTTTGGCCCTGAGAGGGGCGGATATCTATTGCGATGCGCAAGGCAGCGCGCTGCACTTCGTACCTCCTTTTTTCAACAGTTCCGACGTGGGTGTGGCCACGTTCAGCCACAAGAACGGAAATCAGGTCTATGCCAAGGTAGTGGTACATGACTTCGAATTCGCCAACCAGAGTTGTTATCTGGTATTGGCGATAGACGTCACCGAAAAGCGCAAGGCTCGCGAAGAAGCCAGGCAGCGAGAGCAAGCGTTTCGCAAGCTGCTCAGCGATACCCGCGATGCCTTGCTGGTTATCGCCGCCGACGGCAGGGTGTGCTTCGCCAATCGTGCGGCGCAACAACTGTTCAGGCTTTCACAAGAGCAGCTCCTGGGGCATAGCTTTGAGTTGGGCGAACAACAGGAGACGCTTTTCGAATGGAGCCTGACGATGCCTACAGGCCAGTTCGAAGTGGAAGTTCACAGTTCAGAGACTGACTGGGAAGGTGCGCGTGCGCGCCTTCTATCGCTGCGCGATATCGCCGACCGCAAGGAGTCCCAGAAACAACTGCGCTTGCTCAAGCGCAGCCTGGAGGCCAGCTACAACGGGGTGATCATTGTCGACGCGCGCGCAGTCGATTTTCCGATCATTTATGTGAGCCCCTCATTCGAACGCATTACGGGTTATCGAGCAGAAGAAGTGCTCGGCCGTAACTGCCGTTTCCTTCAAGGCGAAGAGCGCGACCCGCTACAGGTTGAAGACATTCGCCGGGGGTTGGCCCAGGCTCGCGATGTGCGCACTGTCGTACGCAATTTCCGCAAAGATGGGACTTTGTTCTGGAACGAGTTGTTTATCTCACCGATTATCAACGAGCAAGGCGTGATCACGCATTTCGTTGGCATACAGAACGACATCACCGAGCAAAGACGTTACGAAAATGAACTGAGCTACAACGCAAGCCACGATGTACTGACCGGTTTGCCGAACCGCGCCCTCCTAGAAGATCGGCTTGGCCAAGGCTGCAAGTTTGCCGTGCGCTACCAGCGCAGCTTGGCAGTCATGTTCATCGATCTGGACGGCTTCAAGCCGATCAACGAAACCATCGGCCATCAGTTTGGTGACCTCGTCCTGGTCGAAGTAGCCAAGCGCATGAGCGAGCAAGTGCGCCCGGGCGATACCGTTGCGCGCATGGGGGGTGATGAGTTCATCGTGCTCTTGCCAGACCTTGCCCGGAGCGAGGATGTCGTGCCCATCGCGGAGCGGCTCATCAACAGCATTTCCCGTCCGTATCGGATACAGAGCATCGAATTGCATGTCACCGCGAGCATTGGCATAACCTTGAGCGATGGTCATGTGGCGCAGCCTACGCAGCTTATTCAGCAAGCCGATATGGCCATGTATAAGGCCAAACAGGAGGGGCGTAATAACTTCCAGTGGTACACCAAAGACCTTGACCTCAGGGTGAGCGAGCGCGTCAATTTGCGCAATGAGATACAAAAGGCAATAGAGTCGGAAGCTTTCGAACTTTATTACCAGCCGCAAATAGAAGGACGCAGTGGGAAAATTGTAGGTCTGGAGGCATTGCTGCGCTGGAAACATCCGGAGCGGGGATTCATCTCGCCGGCTTCATTCATTCCCGTTGCCGAAGACACGGGGCAGATCATTCCGCTGAGCATGTGGGTACTGAACACTGCATGTGAGCACATCGGCAAACTGAATGGGCAGGGTATCAATGCCGTCGTGGTCGCAGTGAATATTTCCTCTGTTCACTTTCAGAAAAGCAATTTCGTCGAAAGCGTACAACAGGTCTTGGCCAAGCATGGCCTGAGCGCAAAGTTGTTGGAATTGGAAATTACCGAAACCGTTCTTCTGGACAACGCCAACCGCGCCATCGAGACTTTGCATCAGCTCAAGAAACTGGGTGTACGTCTGGCTATCGACGATTTCGGCACAGGCTTCTCCAGCTTGAACTATCTCAAGCGCCTGCCCATCGACAAGGTCAAGATAGATCGCTCGTTCGTCAAGGAAGTCATCAGCGACCGCCACGACGCCGCGATCACGCAGGGCATTATATCTATCGCCCACCTTTTGCAATTAAAGGTCGTTGCAGAGGGAGTCGAGACAGAGCCTCAGCTGGCATTCCTTAAGAAAAGCCATTGCGACGAATTCCAAGGCTTCTATTTTGCGAAGCCCATGCCCTTTCAGGAAATCAAAAGCTTTCTCAACCAGCACATGCAAACCCAGGCCCAGGCCCTGTGGGGACAAGACAAGAGCGAGGAACAATCGCAAACGGTGCTCCTGCTGGACGATGAAGAGAATATCCTACGGGCGCTCGCGCGCGTTTTACGGCGCGACGGCTACAAGATTCTCATGGCTTCGCGCGCCCAAGACGCGTTCGAACTGTTAGCTAAAAACGATGTACAAGTCATCCTTTCGGACCAGCGCATGCCGGAAATGAATGGGACGGAGTTCTTGAGTCGGGTCAAAGTCCTCTACCCCAACACGATAAGAATCGTCTTGTCCGGTTATACCGACCTAAAGTCCGTAACCGATGCCATCAACCAAGGGGCAATCTACAAATTCCTGACGAAGCCATGGGACGACGACCAACTGCGGCAAACCGTCTCGAAGGCTTTTCGAGACAACCAAGAGCGCAATCCCGAAGTGTCTGGGTAGCATTGGCAACTGTGGGTTAGGAGAGTATCCGGTAACTGAACCCTACATCTACCTCATCCCCGCGCAGCTTTTTCCCATACATCTCCAAAGGGGCAAACGTAGAGTTTCAGTGTCGGATCTTCATTTGCCTATTTCCACGACTGCTGACAGCCGGGTTGGATGGGCACCGTCGAAATGGTGGCATTGATCCTGTTTCTACAGCAGATCAGCCACCTTCGCGGCAATCCCCCGCTTTGGCCAACCCCAGCATCGGTTACAATCAACGCATGACGGAGCCCATCTTGAGAATGGCGTCCGTCGCCTCGTTGAGACTGCCGATGCCCATCATATCCATATCTGGAGGGTTAAATGGTTCTTCAGGGGGCGGCGATGGAGGTCTCTGGCCGTAGTAGCGATGTGGTGTGGGGCGACGTGGGATGAGCTTCCAGCACCGATCGGTCGGGAGTAGCGCCGGTTTCTAGCGAATAGCAGGGCAGCAATTCCTGGATCTTTTCGACACTGTTGAACATCAGCACATCGATGATCGACAGATTGTCCACGAACGGTCTGCGGTATTGGCGATAGGCAATGTCGTTCATTTTGATGAATCTCAATGTCAAGCCATGTTGGGCAAAGTACTCCTGATCATAGAGTGCAGTTCCGCCCATCGGGTTGATGTAGAGGGTTGCACCAAAGATTTTCGCGGTTTGTATGACTCGATCCTGTTTATCGAGCGGGCCCGCCATATTCAAGTCGGAAGCGCGATGAATCTGGGTGTCAATGTGCAGATAAGCACACAGCTCTTTGATCGAATGCTCGATGTACAACGCCAGATTGTGGTGTGGAAAACGAATCAGTCGCTCCAGCAACGGCATGACCTGAGCGTAGTAGGGCGCTTTGGAGTAGTTATGCACGATTACTTTTATCAGGCGCTCTGCTTCATCCTTGAAGTTATCGCACAGCCAGCGCTGATTGATACCCAACTCGTATCGGTCCCGTTTCAAGGGGAAGGTGATCATCCTGGCTTCGTTCTTATCAAGGATTCTGTTGCGGTTGACCCAGCCTGACCTGATGTATTGCAGGTCGTCACCAAGGATGAACACATCGGCAGCGGCGATCAATTGGAAGTAACCCAAATAGGGAAACAGGTATGGTTGCATCATTGCAATTGTTTTGACCATTTCATTTCTCCATACGATTTTTATTATTGGGGTGCCCTTTACGTCCCAGTCGGGCTTTCGCTTTGTTCATGGGTGCAAAGTCTTACGTGGCTATCGCGGCCTGCCGCAGTTCACCAGAAAAAATTTGCACTTATATATACGCCAGTGGGCTATTTGGTTTGCCCCGCATCGATATCTCAGACGAATGCGTACCAACAAGCGATATCACCGGCTCGTTATTGAATACGCGTTATTGAGCATGACCTCGACTGGCGGAGGACATTAGCCGTTTGCAAAGATTAATGCTGATGTTTCGGGCGACCAGCACCAGCGCCTGTAGCTTGTGCAATGGCGATATAGCCGATAGCGACAAGCCGAATACCTGGATTAGAAAGTACTCATATAGCGGCTGATTACCCAGGCGGTGATAATAGTTGGCCAGGGCTGAGCAAGTTTGCAGGCTCATATGCAATTTGCGTTTATTCGTACGCATTGAAAAGATCCCACCCGGATGAACCCGATATGCGGCAGGCTTTATCTGTCCCAGAAACTTGCCTTTGCCATGGGCGCCGAGCAGCGACCACCAGCACATGTCACCGAGCGGAGCGTGAACCAACTCCTGCGGTAATTCATGAAAGACGTTGCGAAAACATACGGTCAGCGTAGAGATGGGCCGCCCCTTTTGCAGTTCCAGAGCGCTGGCATCGCGGCGCCACTTTCCTTGCAACTGGATGCCCCTTTCACCGTGCAGGTCAAAGGTCATCGCGTCATGGTAGGTCATCACGTAGTCATGATGGTTTTCGAGGAAATCCACCTGGATTTGCAATTTATGGGGATCGGTCCAGTAGTCATCGCCTTCGCAAAAAGCGATGTAACGCCCGCGCGCCTCTTTGAACAGCCCAGGGGTGCAAGGCTTACCCTGCTGGAACTGATTCACCTGGTGGTATATGGGCCGGATGATTTGCGGATAACGTTCGACATAGCTGGCGAGTACTCGCGCAGTGCCGTCCGTGGATGCATCGTCATTAACCAAGATCTCGAACGGGAAGGTCGTCTCTTGTGACAGAAACCCATCGAGCGTTTGAGCAAGGAAGGTTTCGTGGTTGTAGGTCGGGCAGACAATGCTCAAAAGCGGATGCTGGGATACATGCTCAGTGGCAGTGTTTGATGAGATGGCAGTCATGGCGCGGTACTCGGGTTGCTAAATAAGGATAAGCGCTCCTCCTCCAAGACCGCCTTGATGCACGAACTGCATAGTGCCGGTAATGTCGTGTTGGCAGGCCGGACGCTTGTCATTTCGACGGACGCGCGCGGGACTCTTTGGTCCTGCTGCTTGCATGGCGAATCGTCTGACTCCTATGTATCGACGCGATAGCCCAACTTGTCAAATTATTTAGTCATAGCCTTGGCGAATTATTGATGAGCGGCTTAATTATTATTTTAACTATATGATTTTAAAGGGCGTCAAAAATACATCGTGCGCGACCATAGATGTTTTGACGGTTTGAGGGCTATCCCTCACCTCTCGTTATTTTTGGTTGTTACGCAAGTCTGTCGTTTTAATCCCCGAGCACAGCATCAACTGCAAGGCACGGTGTCGTCCCTGTAAGGCCATCCGCGCTGTTTTCAGGGTGCGAAATACAACTTCAAAATTCTCTTGCATCGTAGCGACAAGCGGACTACGGTTATTGAACAAATTATCAATAATAATTCGCGGGCGACGGAATGACCAATTCTAGCGACGATGACAATAAGAAAAAATCCGACGCGAGCGGTTTGCGCAAGGGCCTCACCAGCTATGGCGACAGCGGTTTTTCGCTGTTTCTGCGCAAGGCGTTCATCAAGGGCGCAGGTTACAGCGACAGCGCGCTAGACCGTCCAGTGATCGGCATCGCCAACACTGGCAGCGCCTTCAACCCGTGCCACGGCAACATGCCGCAGCTGATCGAGGCGGTAAAGCGCGGGGTGATGCTGGCGGGCGGCCTGCCGATGGATTTCCCGACCATCTCGATCCACGAAAGCTTCGCCTCGCCGACTTCGATGTACCTGCGCAACCTGATGTCGATGGATACCGAGGAGATGATCCGCGCCCAGCCGATGGACGCGGTGATCCTGATCGGCGGTTGCGACAAGACGGTGCCAGCGCAGCTGATGGGCGCCGCCTCGGCTGGCATTCCGGCGATCCAACTGGTTACTGGCTCGATGCTGACCGGCTCGCATCGCGCTGAGCGGGTCGGCGCCTGCACCGACTGCCGCCGCTTCTGGGGCAAGTACCGCGCCGACGAGATCGACGGCGACGAAATCTCCGAAGTGAACAACGCGCTGGTGGCCAGCGTCGGCACCTGCTCGGTCATGGGCACGGCCAGCACGATGGCCTGCGTGGCCGAAGCGCTGGGCATGATGGTGCCTGGCGGCGCCTCGCCGCCGGCCGTTACCGCCGACCGCATCCGGATCGCCGAACGCACCGGCGCGACTGCGGTGGCGATGGCCAAGAGTGGCCTCACGCCGGACAAGATCATGACGGTCAAGGCCTTCGAGAACGCGCTGCGCGTGCTGCTGGCGATCGGCGGCTCGACCAACGGCATCATCCATCTGACCGCTGTCGCTGGCCGGCTCGGCATTGACCTGTCGCTCGAGCGGCTCGACGCGCTCGGCCGCGAGACGCCGGTGCTGATCGACCTGAAGCCGTCCGGCCAGTACTACATGGAAGACTTCCACGACGCCGGCGGCCTGCACGCGCTGCTGCGCGAACTGCGGCCGCTGCTGCATCTTGACGCGATGACCGTGACCGGCCGCACGCTCGGCGAAGAGCTTGATGCGGCCGGCCCGGGCTTCGCGCAGTCAGTTGTGCGACCGATGTCGAACCCGATTTACCCGCAAGGCGGCATCGCTGTCCTGCACGGCAACCTGGCGCCGGGCGGCGCCATCATCAAGCAGTCCGCAGCCGACCCGGCACTGATGGAGCATGAGGGTCGCGCGGTGGTGTTCGAGAACATCGAAGATCTGGTGCTGCGCATCGACGACGACGCGCTCGACGTCACCGCGGACGACATTCTCGTACTGAAGCACATCGGCCCGACTGGCGCCAGCATGCCGGAAGCGGGGTACATCCCGATTCCAAAAAAACTGGCGCGCGCTGGCGTCAAGGACATGGTGCGCGTGTCGGACGGGCGCATGAGCGGCACCGCTGGCGGGACCATCGTGCTGCACGTGACGCCGGAGTCGGCGATCGGCGGCCCGCTGGCCTACGTGCGCAATGGCGACCGCATCCGCCTATCGGTCCAGGCGCGTGAAATCAGCCTGTTGGTGTCCGACGCCGAGCTGGCGCAGCGTGCGCTCGATCGGCCGGTGACGCGACCGACCGCGCAGCGCGGCTATCGCCAGTTATTCCTCAAAACCGTGACTCAGGCGGACCAAGGCGTAGATTTCGACTTCCTGCGCGCTCCGGTCGGTGACACATCCGAAGATGCGCAACCCAACCCTGTCAAGCCAACATGAATAGCGCGCTGTGATCGGTTTGCCGGTGTTCGAGCATCAACTCAACCGAGGTCAGCCCGCCGGGAGAAGAGCCCAGTTCTGACCTTTCGGCTGTCTGCGAACAGGGAGTTTTTTTGCCCCAAAAAAGATAGCCAATATTATTATCAATAATAAGTGACAAGCCTTTTTTTTCGGTCTACTTTTGAACCATAAAAAAACAATAAAGAGGAGACAGCATGATCGAGGATCCTTCGATTCCCTTGCTTGATGTACACGGCGTGACGCTGCAGTACAAGACCAGCGATCACCTCATCACCGCCACCTACCGCGTCAATTTCAAGGTTCTCACGTCAGACCGCTTCGTGCTGCTCGGTTCCTCCGGCTGTGGCAAGTCGACCCTGCTCAAAGCGGTTGGCGGCTACATCGCGCCGACCGAAGGGGAGATCCGCCTGAAGGGCACGCCGGTACGCGGCCCCGGCCCGGACCGCATGATGGTGTTCCAGGAATTCGACCAGCTGCTGCCATGGAAGACGGTCAAGGAAAACGTCATGTTCGCGCTCGAAACGTCGGGCAAGCACAAAGGCAAGGCAGCCGAAGACAAGGCGATGCAGTACATCGAGAAGGTCAACCTGGCCAACTTCGCCAACAACTACCCGCACACGCTGTCGGGTGGCATGAAGCAGCGCGTGGCGATCGCACGCGGCATGGCGATGGAGCCGGACATCCTGCTGATGGACGAGCCGTTCGCCGCACTCGACGCGCTGACCCGCCGCAAGATGCAGGACGAGCTGCTCGATTTGTGGGACGACACCAAGTTTACCGTGCTGTTCGTCACCCACTCTATCGAGGAAGCAATCAAGGTAGGCAACCAGATCCTGCTGCTGACGCCGCATCCGGGCCAGGTCCGCGCCGAGCTGGCAAGCGTGCCGCGCGACCGCCTGCAGACGGACGAGGCGCGCGCGCTCGAGAGTCGCATCCACGACATGTTATTCACGCCCGAAGCCGAAGCCGAGGTGTCCCATGTTTAACGCCGTCACGCCGCAGTCGCAGCCATCTTCCGGGCGCAGCAAGGAAGTGATCCACGAAATCGTCTCGTCGTCCGAGTTTGGCGTCATCCAGAAAAAGCTTTCTCCATGGGAGGCCATCTATCAGGTCAGCGCAGTGCGCAAGGGCGCGATCCTGATCGTGCTGGCAGTGATCTGGGAGGTCTATGCGCGCTCGGTCAACAACGAGCTGATGTTCCCGACCTTCTCCTCGACGATGCAGGCCTTCGGCAACGGCATCCTATCGGGCAGCCTGATCGTCAAGGCCTGGACCTCGATTGAAGTGCTGTTGATGGGCTACGCGGCCGGCATCGCGATCGCCGGCGTGTTCACCGTCATCGCCATCAACTCGCGCATCGGCACCGACCTGCTCGAAACGCTCACCGCCATGTTCAACCCGCTGCCGTCGATCGCGATTCTGCCGATGGCGATGGTCTGGTTCGGCCTGGGCACGCAAAGCCTGGTGTTCGTGTTGATCCACTCGGTGCTGTGGGCAGTGGCGCTCAATACCCACACCGGCTTCACGTCGGTGTCGAACACGCTGCGCATGGTCGGGCGCAACTACGGCCTGCGCGGCTTCGGCTACGTCGGCAGAATCCTGATCCCGGCCGCGTTCCCGAGCATCCTGATCGGCCTGAAGGTGGGCTGGGCGTTCGCATGGCGCACGCTGATCGCCGCTGAACTGATCTTCGGCGTCAGCTCAGGGCAGGGCGGCCTTGGCTGGTTCATCTATGAGAACAAGAACCTGATGGATATCCCGAATGTATTCGCCGGCCTGTTCGCGGTGATCTTTATCGGACTGATCGTCGAGAACCTGATCTTCCGCACGATCGAAACGCACACCTTGCGTAAGTGGGGAATGGTGAATTAAGCGGCATGCCCAATCGGCACCTTCCAATAAAACAGGCGCACAAAGCGCCGTAGGAAACTGACAAATGAATGGATATACCAGCAAGCTCGTCAAGGCGTTGCTCGCCCTGACCTTCGTGGCGGCGCTGCCAGCGCACGCAGTCGACCTGCGCATCGCCAAGCAGCCGGGCCTGACCTACCTGCCGACCATTATCATGGAGGAGAACAAGCTGATCGAAAAGCATGCAGCCGCCATGGGTATCAAGGACCTGAACGTTTCCTGGCGCATGTTCAACTCCGGTGCCAGCTTCAACGACTCCCTCATTTCGGGCAACATCGACATGGCGGTGGCGGGCACCACCAACCTGATCCTGCTGTGGTCGAAGACCAACGGCGCGATGAAAGGCTATGCCAGCGTCGGCGCCATCCCGCTAGTGCTGGTGACGCGTAACCCGAACGTCAAGACCGTGGCCGACTTCGGCGGCGACGACCGCATCGCGGTGCCGACCGTGAAGCTGTCGAGCCAGGCCATCGTGCTGCAGATGGCGGCCGAGAAGGAATTGGGCCTGCCGGGTCGCGCCAAGATCAACGCGCTGACGGTGTCGATGGGCCATCCCGACGGTGTGATCGCGATGCTGAACAAGAGCGCTCAGATCACCAGCCACTTCACCATGTCGCCATACGCCGAAATGGAGCTTAAGCAGCCAGGCACGCGCAAGATTCTCACCTCGAACGACGTGCTGGGCGGCCCGATGTCAATCGCGATCATCTTTGGCTCGGTCAAGTTTCATGACGAGAACCCCAAAGTGGTGCTGGCAATGAACGCCGCGCTCGACGAAGCGCTTGACCTGATCGCCAAGGATAAGCCCGCCGCCGCAGCCGTCTACCTGGCCAACACCAAGGAAAAGACCGCCTTGCCGGACCTGGTGGAAATGCTCAACGGCCCGGATATGGTTTTCTCCAAAACGCCGTCGAATACCATGCAAATGGCTAACTATTTCGCCCACGCCGGTTATATCCAGCGTGCCCCGACCGACTGGAAGGAAATGTTCTTTCCTGAGGCTCATAATCTGAACGGCAACTAGCATTGCCAATGCAGGCCGCCGCGGCGGCCTGTGATCATCAACTGTAATATTGGACACGCATGAACAACACACGCCAACCTGAATCCACCGCGCTCGACGTCGACAATAACGCACAAGTGCGCATGACCGTCGAAACGCTCGAGGAAGACATCGCGTTCGGCTACATGCACCCGCGCGAGCGCTTGGTCGAGGACGAACTTCGCGCTCGCTTTGGCCTCAAGCGCCACGTCGTGCGCCAAGTGCTGGCCGAACTGGAGAAAATGGGACTGGTCGAGCGCAAGAAGAACATCGGCGCCTTGGTCAAGTCATACAGCGTCAAGGACGTGGTCGACCTGTACGCCGTGCGCGACATCCTCGAGACCAGTTGCGCGCGCAGCATCGCGTTGCCCGTATCGCCGGAAAAGCTGGACGAACTAGATGCCATCCAGCAACGCCACGACGATGCCGTACGCGACTCGAACCTGCACGTTGCCTTCCGCATGAATATCGCCTTCCACAAGGCGCTCTTCGCCCTATCCGACAACGCCGCACTGACCGAGATGATCGAACTGGCGGCGCAGCGTGCACACGTGATTCGCTCGCTGTCGATGGTGGTGCCGCAGTATCTCGAAAAAGCGCGGCGAGACCATCGCGAGATGATTGACGCGTTGCGCCAGTGCGACCAGGAGCGCCTGGTGGCGCTTTGCCGCGACCACTTGCTGCCGTCGCGTAACGCCTACATAGAACAGCAGCAGCGCATGGCGCACCTGTCCGAGCGCGCATCGATGGTCAACCTGAAGAAAGCGACATCCTGATGCAAGACCTTCTGCTGATCGGCCAATTCCCCCCGCTCGCCCAAGAACTCATCGACAGCGAATTCCGCTGCCACAGCCTGGCAGCGCTGGAGCACGACGAGGCGCTGCGTACGTCGGTGCGCGGCATCATCACCCGCAGCAACTGCGCGGTGCCGGCCGATGTCATCGAGTGGCTGCCGAATCTGGGCATCATCGCCACTTGCGGCGTCGGCTACGACCTGATCCCGGTCGATGTCGCCGCAAGGTGCAACGTCATCGTCTCGAACACGCCCGACGTACTGAACGACGCCGTCGCCGAACTGTGCGTTGGCCTGCTGTTCGCGCTGCTGCGTCGGATTCCGCAGGCCGACCGCTTCACCCGTTCCGGCGCCTGGCGCACCAACGCGTTCCCGCTCGGCGTTAGCCTGGCCGGCAAGAAGGTCGGCATCGTCGGCCTGGGCCGCATCGGCAAAGAGATCGCCAAGCGCATGATGCCGTTCGGCGTCACGCTGTCGTACTACGGCCGCACCGACCAGCGCCTCGACTTGCGCTTCGAGCCCGATCTACACCAACTGGCGCGCGACAGCGACATCCTGATTCTGACCTCGCCGGGCGGCCGAGCAACCGAGCACATGATCGACGCCGCGGTACTCGACGCGCTCGGCCCGCAAGGCTATTTGTTAAATATCGCACGTGGATCAGTGGTCAAAGAAGAGGACCTGATCGATGCGCTGTCGCGTGGCGCGATCGCTGGCGCGGCGCTCGACGTGTTCGACGCCGAACCGGATATCGATCCGCGCTTTTTCGAACTCGATAACGTGGTGCTCTTGCCGCACGTGGGCAGCGCCACCAACGAAACGCGCATGGCGATGGCGCGCCTGACCCTCGACAATCTGCACAGGTTCTTCGAGGACGGCACAGCGCTCACGCCGGTCTGATTTCACTTCACACGAGAATAATAATGATAGAGACATCAGAAAAGCGTGTCACCGGCCCGATCATCCGCCTGCATTCGAGCGACAACATCGTCATCGCACGGGTCGACGTCGGCATCGGCGCCCGAATCGACGGCGAGGGCATCGTCTCGCGCAGCCAGGTCCCGGCCGGCTACAAGATCGCCAGCGTCCGGATCCTCAAGGGCGAGCCGGTGCGCAAGTATAACGTCGTGATCGGCTTCGCAGCCGCCGATATCGAGGCCGGCACCATGGTCCATAACCACAACATGGACTTCCGCGATTTCGCCCGCGACTACGCCTATGCCAGCGAGTACCGCGACGTCGACATGATTGAAGAATCGCAGCGCGCTACCTTCCAGGGTATCGTCCGTGCCGACGGCAGGGTAGCGACGCGCAACTTCATCGGCATCCTCGCCACCGTCAACTGCTCCGCGACAGTGGTTCGCCGGATTGCCGACTGGTTCACGCCCGAGCGCCTGGCGGCGTATCCGAATGTGGACGGCGTGGTCGCCTTCAGTCATTCGATCGGCTGCGGTATGGAGATGACCGGCGAACCGATGGCACTGCTGCGGCGCACGATGGCTGGCTACTCGCGCCATCCCAATCTGGCCGGTGTGCTGGTGGTGGGCCTCGGCTGCGAGCGCAACCAGTTGAGCGGCCTGATGGAAGACGAGCAGCTGCGTACCGGCCCGACCCTGCGCACCTTCGTGATGCAGGAAACCGGCGGCACCCGCAAGACCATAGAGGCTGGCGTCGCCGCAGTGATGGACATGCTGCCGGACGTGAACAATGTCGAGCGCACCACGGTCAGCGCCAGCCACCTGATAGTTGGCCTGCAGTGCGGCGGCTCCGACGGCTTTTCATCGATCACCGCCAATCCCGCGCTGGGCGCCGCGGTCGACCTGCTGGTGCGCCACGGCGGCACCGCGATACTGTCGGAGACACCCGAGATCTACGGCGTCGAACACACCCTGACGCGGCGCGCGGTCTCGCGCGACGTCGGCGAAAAACTGGTGGCGCGGGTGCGCTGGTGGAAGGAAGAGTATTCGGTCGGACGCGATGTCCAGATCAACGGCAACGTCAGCCCCGGCAACCAGGTCGGCGGCCTCGCCAACATTTTCGAAAAGTCGCTTGGCTCTTCAATGAAGGGCGGCACCGGGCCGCTGATGGAAGTCTATAAATACGCCGAGCCGGTCAAAGCAACGGGCTTCGTGTTCATGGACACGCCAGGCTTCGACCCGGTGTCAGCCACCGGCCAGATCGCCGGCGGCGCCAACCTGATCGCCTTTACTACCGGGCGCGGTTCGATGTTCGGCGCCAAACCGGTACCGTCGATCAAGCTGGCCACCAACACGCCGATGTTCACCCGCCTCGAAGAAGACATGGACATCAACTGCGGAGAGATCCTCGACGGCACCTGCACGCTGCTGGAAATGGGCCAGCGCATCTTCGATTTGATGCTAGCCACCGCCTCGGGCGAACGTTCCAAGAGCGAGCTGCTGGGCCTTGGCGACAACGAGTTCGTCCCTTGGCAGATCGGCATCATGAGCTAAACATCGGCAAATTTTTTTGCCTGTTTAAGTTATCAATAATATTGTCAAAAAAAGGAAAAACTATGCACTCGCAAACCAGCGATTACAGCAACGACGCACGCATCGTCGCGGTCGAAGCCCGTACCATCAGTGTTCCGCTCGACAATCCGACTTCGTTCTCGACCCGCCAGGTGCTCGCTCGCGACTACACAGTGGTGCGCGTGCGCACCGCCGACGGCCACCAGGGCATCGGCTTCTGCTACAGCGGCAGCCGCGGCGGCGTGCTAGTCACGCACGCGGTGCGCGAACTGTTCAAACAGACCCTGGTCGGCCAGAGCGCGCTGCGCGTCGAAGGGCTGTGGCAGGAGATGTACCAAGACTCGCTGCTGCACGGCCGTGCCGGCTCCACCATGCGCGCCTTGTCGATCCTCGACATCGCGCTGTGGGACCGCAATGCCCGCGCCGCCGGCCTGCCACTGGCGCAGTACCTCGGCGCCTCGGCCAAGACCACAGTGCCGGCGTACGCCAGCGGTGGCTATTACCTTGAAGGTAAGACGCCCGAAAAGCTGGGTGAGGAAATGGCCGGCTACGTCGATCTCGGCTTCAAGGCGGTCAAGATGAAGGTCGGCCGCTTTACGGCGAAGGAAGAGGAAGCGCGCGTCAAGGCGGCGCGTGCGGCGATCGGCGACGACGTACTGCTCATGCTCGACGCGAATAATGCCTGGAGCGACCTGCCGACCGCATTGAGCTACGTCCAGCGCTTCGAACAGCACAACCCTTACTGGATCGAAGAGCCATTCAGCCCCGACGACATTGCCAACCACGCGCTGCTGGCCGCACGCACGCCGATTCCGGTCGCCACCGGCGAGATCGAGGCCGGTCGCTGGCGGTTCCAGGAACTACTCGAAAAGCGCGCCGCCATGATCCTGCAGACCGATGCGGCCGTGTGCGGCGGCATCAGCGAATGGCGCCGCATTGCCGCGATGGCCGCTGGCTTCGGTGTCACGGTCTGCCCGCACTGGTTCCACGACCTGCACGTGCACCTGGTCGCAGCCACGCCGAACGCCCGCTTCGTCGAGTACTTCTCGGACGACCAGGTGCTCAACTTCCGGCGACTGGTCGACACCCAGCTGCAGTTCGCCGACGGTAATCTGGTGGTGCCGGCCACGCCGGGCCTCGGCTTCGGCTTCGACGAGCAGGCCGTTGAACGCTACGCCGTCGACAAGTGGGCATGACCATGAACACTAACCCGCGCCTGAGCGGCGTATTCTCTCCCGTGATCACTCCGTACACCGATGACCGGCGCCAGACTGCCGCGATGCTGGTGCGGCACAGCCGCTGGCTGCTCGGCCAGGATGTCGGCCTTGCCGTCTTCGGCACCAACTCCGAAGCCAATTCGCTGGCGGTGGCCGAACGCATGCACCTGCTTGACGCGCTGTTTGAGGCCGGCGTGCCGGGCGATCGCATGATGCCTGGCACCGGGTGCTGTGCCTTGGCCGACAGCGTCGAGCTGACCCGCCATGCGGTCGCTCATGGCGTCGGCGGTGTGCTGATGTTGCCGCCGTTCTTTTATAAGGGTGTGTCCGATGACGGCCTGTTCGCCAGCTACGCCGAGGTGATCGAGCGGGTTGCCGATCCGCGCTTGCGCATCTACCTGTACCACATTCCGCAAGTGTCGCAGGTGCCGATCAGCCTCGCGCTGATCGAACGGCTGCTGGCGGCTTATCCCGGCGTCATCGCCGGCATCAAGGACAGCTCGGGTGACTGGGCCAATACCAGCGCCATGCTCGAACGCTTCCAGCCGCAGGGCTTCGACGTGTTCGCCGGCAGCGAAACCTACCTGCTGGCAACCATGCGCGCGGGTGGCGTCGGCTGCATCACCGCCACCGGCAACGTCAACCCTGGCGCAATCGCGCGCCTCTACCGCACATGGCAGCAGCCGGATGCGGACGCGCAGCAAGCCGAACTCGACGCGCTGCGCGCCACGTTCATGAAGTTCCCGATGATCCCGGCGCTCAAGGCTGCCGTCGCGATGTTCTCCGGCGACGCCGGCTATGCCGCGGTGCGTCCGCCGTTGATGCGCCTGGACAGCCAGCAAAATACCGACTTGCTGGCCGCTTTGCGCGCCAGGGAATTTTCGATGCCGGGCCTGTAGCCCGCGCCAATCAATCTGATTGAGACAGGAAGCACGATGAGCACACAACAATCGGTCGTCGTCATTGGCGGCGGCACCATGGGCAGCGACGTCGCTGCGATTTTTTACGCCGGCGGCTGGAATGCGCAGGTGGTCGAGCCGTCCTCGGAAGTGCGCGGGCGCCTGGCGCAAAACGTCGCAGCAGCGGCGGACTCGATCGGCGTGTTCGGCGCAGGCGGCAGCGTCGATGCTCGCGCGACGATCGCCGACATCGACTGGTCGGACGTCGGTATCGTGATCGAGTGCGCGCCGGAGAACCTGAAGATCAAGCAGGCGATCTTCCGCGAGCTCGACACGGCGGCGCCGAAGCACGTGCCGCTGACGAGTAATTCGTCCGGCATCCCGATCAGCAAGATCGGCGAACAATGCGCTACCCGCGGGCGCATGCTCGGGCTGCACTTTTTCATGCCGGCGCACTGGGTGCCAGCGGTCGAGGTGGTGCGCAGCGAATTCTCCGACGAAGCGGTGGCGCAGGAAGTGAGCGCGATCATGCGCTCGGTGCGCAAGAAGCCTGTGCAGGTCAAGCGCGACGTGCCCGGCTTCCTGGCCAACCGCATCCAGCACGCCATGATGCGTGAAGCGATTGCGCTGGTCGACGAGGGCTTCGCCAGTGCCGAAGACGTCGACCTGGCGGTGCGCTACGGTTTCGGCTTCCGCTACATCGCCGCCGGCCCGCTGCTGCAAAAGGACCTGGCCGGTGTCGACATCCACTGCGCTGCGGCGGCAGGCATCTATCCATACCTAAGCAACAACACCGAACCGAGTCCGCTGATGCAGAACCTCGTCGAGAATGGCGACTTCGGCGTCAAGAGCGCCAGCCGCAAAGGCTTCTACGATTGGGACGAGGCCGGTATCGAACGCGAACAGGCGCGCTACCAGGCGGCGCTGAAGAAGGCGATGCAGATCCTGCGCGACGAAGACGACGCAAATGCGAGGTAATCGCCATGCATAGACTTGACGGCAAAGTCGCGCTGGTAACAGGTTGCGGCGGGATCGGCCCCGGCTGGGGCAACGGCCAGGCGATTTCGGTCCTGCTGGCGCGGCAAGGCGCCAACGTGTTTGGCGTCGACCTGACGCACGATGCGGCCGAAACCACCTGCAGCCGGATCCGCGAAGAAGGTGGCACGGCGCACCTGCACGTGGCCGATGTCACCAGCGCTACGCAGGTTAGAGCGATGGTTGAGGCCTGCATGGACCGCTTCGGCCGCATCGACATCCTGGTCAACAACGTCGGCCGCTCCGAACCGGGCGGCCCGGTGGACATGACCGAGGAGACCTGGGACGACCAGATGGACGTGAACGTGAAGTCCGCTTTCCTCACGTGTAAATCGGTCCTGCCCATCATGGAGGGGCAGGGCGGCGGATCGGTGGTGAATATCTCGTCGGTAGCCGGCCTGCGCTACGCTGGCAAGCCGCAAGTGGCCTACGCCGCCAGCAAGGCCGCGCTGATGCAGCTGACGCAAACCACCGCGGTGATGTACGCCGCGCGCGGAATACGCCTGAACTGCGTAGTGCCGGGCCTGATGTTCACGCCGCTGGTGCAGCGGCTGGCCGACAAATACGCCAACGGCGACTTCGACGGCTTCGTCGCGCACCGCCACAAGCAGGTTCCGATGGGCCGGATGGGTGACGCGTGGGACGTCGCCAATGCCGTCTTGTTTCTCGCCAGCGACGAGAGCCGCTATATCACCGCGCAGCAGATTGTAGTCGACGGCGGCCTTACCGCCGCGACCGGCCGGTAACCACTCACCAGGAGCACATTCAATGGCACGCATACCCTATCCGGACCTTCACAACGGCGCAATCGCGCCAGTGGTCGATCGAATCGTCGCCGAGCGCGGCAGCGTTCTCAAGCTGTACGAGATGCTGCTGCACAGTCCTCCAGTCGCCGCCGGCTGGCTGGCGTTCCTGACCGCCATCCGCCAGCAGTGCGACCTGTCCGGTCGCATCCGAGAGCTGGTGATCATGCGCGTCGCGGTCATCAATGCCGCCGACTACGAATTTCGCGCGCACATGCCATTCGCGCTTAAGGAAGGCTTCAGCCAGGCGCAGATCGACGCCATGTGCGAGGGCAGTTTTGACAGTTTCGATGGCGCCGAGCGCGCGGCGCTCGACTACAGCGAGGCGATGACCCGTAACGTGCAGGTGCCGGAGGCGGTGTTCGACGCTCTGCGCGACCACTTCAACGAACGCGAACTGGTCGAGCTGACCGCCACCATCGCTGCCTACAACCTGGTGTCGCGCTTCCTCGAAGCGCTGAAGGTCGACCATGACTAGCATGAAGGCCGCTGTCTCCGGCCCTGCCGGTTTCGAATTCGCCGTCGTGGCGCGCCCGCGGCCAGGGCCGGCGCAAATCCTGGTACGTGTCAGGGCAGCTGCGCTGAACCGCGCCGACCTCGGAGCGCTGGCTGGCGAGGCGCGCGTGCTGGGCATGGAATGCGCTGGCGAGGTCGTCGAAACGGGCGCCGACGTCACCCGCTTCCGAGTCGGCGACCGGGTCATGTGCTCCGGCGCCGCCGGTTTCGCCGAGTACGCAGTAGCCGACTGGGGCCGCGCCATGCACCTGCCGATGGATGACATGACGTACGAACAGGCCGCCGGTCTGCCGTTGGCGCTGCAGACCATGCACGACGCAATCGTCACCAATGGCCGCATGCGCCAAGGCGACGCGGTGCTGATCCAGGGCGCCTCGTCCGGCGTTGGCCTGATGGGTCTGCAGATTGCGAAGCTGTCGGGCGCGAGGACCGTCATCGGCACCTCGACTGATAGCGCACGCAGGGATCGCCTGGTCGAATTCGGCGCCAGCATTGCGCTCGACAGCGCCGACCCGTGCTGGCCGGAACTTGCGGTCGTGGCCAATGGCGGCGAAGGCATGGACCTGATCGTCGACCAACTGGCCGGTCCGCTGGTCAACCAGAACCTGGCCGCGGCGGCAGTGCTGGGCCGCATCGTCAATGTCGGGCGCATGGCCGGAAAGCAGGGTGACTTCGATTTCGACCTGCACTCGCTGAAACGCATTAGCTACATCGGCGTGACCTTTCGCACCCGCACGGTGGAGCAAGTGCGCGAAATCACGGCGCGCGCGATGGCCGATCTGGCGCCAGCCCTGCAGCGCGGCGAACTGTCGCTGCCGATCGACAGCGTGTTCGGCTTGGCACAGCTGGGCGACGCGTTTGTCCGCATGCGCGCGAACCAGCACTTCGGAAAAATTATCGTCGTACCGCAGCATCCCGACAACGACGGGTGAACCCCTGCATACAAGGATCGGATACATGTTGACCGATGCGACCGCGCGGTAAGCGCTAAACCTGGAGCCGTGGATTTATATCCATGGCGTGCCAATGGTTATTTCGAGCGATTGGCACACCTTGGCGGGCTCGGTTCCAGATATGACGCGCCTCGTACCGCACATTCGGATAACCAGTCAGGTTGATCGATGCCCGGCGGTCGACGTGCTGCCTTTTGAAGTTGACCTGCCCACGTCGCAGCGCAGCGGATGCCGATCGGGATTCAGCCCGCGCGGCCTGATATCCAGTGACAGGCTCAGGAGAAAATTCCCGCCTTCGGTGACTCTCACAATGCCTTGGCGGGTCTGATACTCCTGATGTCCCAACGTCAATTAGTTAACTGGCATAACAAGCTCGGCATTTACGTTATGGGCGGATTTCGTCAGCGGCCGGGGCCATGATCATCTGATACAACCGTTCGGCGGCCGGAGAAAGCACGCGCCCTCTATGTCTGAGTAGTCCGAGCGTGCGACTGACTGTAGGTCCGGTCAGCGGAACAGCTCGTAACGCCGGTTGGGTGACGTTGGCGGGCACAGCTAATTGAGGTACGACCGCAACCCCCAGTCCGGCGACAACCATCTCCACAACGGTACTGACGTGCCTGGCTTCACAGAATGGCTCGGGCAAATCCGGCTCATTTGCCAAGGCAAGATCCAGCAACAAGCGGTTGCCGCTCGCCTTGGTGACCGCAATATAGTCATGCTTGGCCAGCTCCGCCCAAGTGACAGATTCCCGCGAAGCCAGCGCATGATCACGGCCGCAGATGGCCACGAAACTTTCCTTGAAAATCGGTATGAACTCGACGTTCGCCTCCTGCGCGCCAATATAGTTGATGCCAAAATCCGCTTCATTTCGCACCACGGTTGACAGCACGTCGCCGGCACCCTCGTCCAGAATGCGCACCAGGATGCGCGGATACAGGCGGTGATATTCCTTCAATACCTGGAGCAGGCAATGGTTAACCGCTGTCGGCACGCATGCCACGGTCACTTCACCACGAATTTTGCCGGCGCTTTCACTGATACCTAACAACGACTCTTCGAACGTGTTCACGACCTGTCGCGCCTTTCGCGAGAAGTCGCGACCCATCGCGGTCAGCTCTACGCGCCGGGTCGTTCGTTCCAACAGCCTTACGCCAAGGCTCGCTTCAAGTTTTGAGATTCGCCGCGACAACGCCGGCTGTGACAGGTGCAGCTCTTTAGCCGCGGCGCTGAAACTCCCCAACTCCGCAACGGCGACTAACGCACGCAAGTCACCCATCTCTACATTCATGTTTCCCACGCATTAATTCCCAACATTATTGCAATTAACATAGCACGGGCTTTGCTCCATGATTACGACGTGCGTATGAGCGCGGGCATCCAGACAAAAATACAACCACCGGAGCACCCATGAATTCATTCCAGGGCATTGAGGGCGTAACGCGGATCTTGGCTACCTACCTTGTTCAAGCGCGTTATGAGGACCTACCCGCAGAGGTTCGCAAAGAGGGCTGTCGCACGCTACTGAACTGGGTCGGCGTCGCCGTGGGGGGCGCGCATCACGAAACCGTCCAGCGTGCCATCGCAGCACTCAAACCCTTTTCCGCGTTGGACCAGGCTAGTCTGCTCGGCCGCTCGGAACGCTTCGACATCATGAATGCGGCCTTTCTGAACGGGGTGTCCAGCCACGTATTCGACTTCGACGACACGCATCTTAAAACCATCATCCATCCGGCAGGGCCGGTCATGTCGGCGATATTGGCGCTCGCGGAATATCGCCCGGTGTCCGGTAAGGATTTCCTCAATGCGTTGATCCTGGGGGTCGAAACGGAGTGCCGGATTGGCAATTCCGTTTACCCGGACCACTACGATGTGGGTTGGCATATTACCGGTACGGCCGGGGTGTTCGGCGCAGCGGCGGCGGCGGGCAAGTTACTGGGACTCAATGAGCAGCAGATGGTCTGGGCACTTGGCCTGGCTGCCTCGCAACCCGTGGGCCTACGGGAATCCTTCGGCTCAATGAACAAAAGCTTCAACCCGGGCCGGGCTGCGAGCAACGGATTGTTCGCGGCTTTGCTGGCCGCAGAGAATTACACCAGTTCCGATGCGATGATCGAAGCCAAGCGTGGCTGGGCGCACACTATCAGTACCAAGCAGGATTTCAGCCAGATCACCGAAAACCTGGGCAGCCACTACGAGGCTGCACTGAACACCTATAAGCCTTTTGCTTGCGGAATTGTCATCCATCCCGCGCTTGATGCGGCCATTCAGATGCGCAATGAATACCAGCTGACCGCCGACCAGATTGCCAAGGTGGAGTTGAAGGTTCATCCGTTGGTATTGGAGCTCACGGGAAAGAAAACACCCAGGATCGGGCTGGAGGGGAAGTTCAGCATTTATCACTCCGTGGCCGTTGCCATCGTTGAGGGCGCAGCAGGCGAAAGGCAATACAGCGACCAAGCGGTTCTCGATCCCGTCGTGCTGAAATTGCGTGAGCGGGTAGTGGCCACCGTAGATCCTGCAGTCAAGCCCGAGCAGGTCGATATGACCATCCTGCTCAATGATGGACGCACGCTTCATAAATTCATCGAGCATGCGATCGGCAGCGTGGAGGTGCCGATGACCGATCAGCAGTTGGAGGCGAAATTCCTCGACCTGGCAAAGGGAATCCTGTCGGACGAGCAAGCCCGGAAGTTGCTCAGCCTCTGCTGGGATGTGGAAAAGCTGGAGTCCGCCGCCGAGATTGCCAAAGCTGCCACAGCTACATCCTAGAGTGCGACGCAATGGTCACTTCAGCGGTGTGATTCCAGCTCAACCTTTGCCGGTTATCTATTGCGGGCTGCCCTGCCTTTAGTTTGCTGCCCCAATTGGGGCGTCATAGGCTCTGATGCGCCGGCAACCACTGTCGGCGGTCAGGCCGCAATCCGTGAACGCCCGCCGACAGCCCGGCCCACATTCATGCTCGGCTGCCCACTGAGACGCGGGTCCAGCTGCCACAGGGCAGCGCACCCGCTCGCCGCGGATTCGGAGGCGACGTGCGTCATTACCCTGATCCACTCAGCCCGAAACTGTCCGACCGGTCGTTTACCAGCATCTGTCGTTACGCCGAACATCAAGGCGACGAAAGTCGCTCAGGATGTGCTTGGTCAAATCGCCTACTAAATCTATAAATTCCGACCAAACTGTTTACAGTTAACAATTTTTGGAACTATATTGTCTTCAATCAAAGTCGGAGCAAAAGAATGAGTGATGAACTGGAGCGCCCCCGTCGCAAGGCTCGAACGGAATCGAGCGTGGCGATGGTCCAGATGGAGATAGAGCGTCTGATTCTCGCTGGCGATCTGGCTCCCGGTGAAAGGATCAATGAGAGTTCTCTTGCCGAGCGGCTGGGTTTGAGCCGCGGTCCGATTCGCGAGGCTTCACGAATGCTGGTGCGGACCGGGCTGGTCAAGGCTGTGCTGAATCGCGGCCTGTTCGTTAGCGAGATATCAGCCAAGGATGCGTTGGATATTTACGACATTCGGATTGCCCTGTTCGGGCTCGCGGCGCGCCTTGCCGCGCAGCACATGAGTAACAAGCGCATCAGCGCATTGCAGGAGCTGGTCGAGCGTATGGACGCCGCCGCCGAAGCTGATTCGATCGAAGATTTTTACCCGCTCAACCGTGCCTTTCACGATGAAATTGAAGCCTATGCGGATAACCCGCGAATCGTGGAGCTAATGCAGCAGTTGGAACGACAGCTGCACCTGTTTCGTCAGAAAGCGCTCATTCGACCTGGCGCCATGCGCGCCTCGAACAACGAACACCGAGCATTACTGCAGGCATTGAAAAATGGTGATGGGGCAGAGGCTGGCCACATTGCCGAGCGCCATGTCCTGGCGGGTAGGCAACGATTGCTTACTTCGCTGGCTGACGCCAAACCCAAGTAGCAAGCGTTTGGAAAAATACTCAAAACCACGATAAGGAAGAACAAGATGGCAGCTGCCGATATCCAGAATCGTAATGCTTTCGAGGAAGTAGAAGGTCTCACACGTCATGTCGCGCAATTCGTGACGGATGCGCGATATGAGGATCTTTCCGAAGAGCTTCTTGAGCTCGGTAAGAAGTCCATACTCGACGGCTTAGGCCTGGCGCTTGCGGGGTCTGTCGCCAAATCTGGGGAATTGGTACGCCAGTATTTGAATGGCCAGGGCGCTAACGGTCCGGCGACGGTGATCGGTTCGTCGCTCAAGGTGCAGCCGCGCTTTGCCGCATTCGCCAACGGCGTGGGAATTCATGCCGACGATTACGACGATACCCAGCTTGCGGTAGGCAAGGACCGTGTATATGGCCTGTTGACCCATCCCACCGCTCCAGCGTTGCCAGCCGCGCTGGCAGCCGCTGAAGCACGTGGCGCTTCAGGTCGCGAGTTGATGCTGGCTTATCACCTTGGAGTGGAAGTCGAGTGCAAGATTGCCGAGGCCATCGATCCGCGGCATTACCAGCACGGTTTCCATGCGACCGGCACCTGCGGCACTTTCGCTGCCGCCGCTGCGGTGTCCAAGCTTCGCCATTTTGATCTAGACACCTTGATTCGTGCCTTCGGTTGCGCGGGTAGCCAGTCGGCGGGGCTGCGCGAGAACTTCGGTACGATGATGAAGCCTTTCCATGCCGGCCGTTCTTCCGAGAGTGGCGTGGTGGCCGCCGATTTCGCCGAGATGGGCTGGACAACCACCGAGAAATTGCTCGAAGCGCCGCGTGGTTTCTTCCGTGCCGCTGGCGGCGGGTTCGACTCGACTGCAATCATCGACAAGCTGGGCGCTCCCTGGACATTCGTAAGCCCCGGTGTGTCCATCAAACCTCATCCGTCCGGCTCGCTGACTCATCCGGGTATGACTGAAATGCTCAAAATGATTCGTGAGCACGACATCAAGCCGGAGCAGGTCGAGCGCGTCGACGTTGGCACTAACCAGAATATGCCTAATGCGTTGATCCATCACCAGCCACGCAATGAACTGCAAGCCAAGTTTTCGATGGAATTCTGTATGGCAATCCTGCTGCTTGAGCGCCGCGCCGGGCTGGAAGAGTTCACCGATGAGGTAGTGACGCGCCCGGATGTCGTGGAAATGATCAAGCGCGTCCATTTTGGCGTGCACCCGGAAGCAGAAGCTGCGGGCTACGACAAGATGACCACAATCATTACGGTGAAACTTCGTAATGGGCAAAGCATTCAGGGGCGGGCCGATTTCGGCAAGGGCAGCCCGGCCAACCCAATGACTTACGACGAAGCAGCCGAAAAATTCCTTGGTTGCGCAAGCTTCGCGAAATGGAACATGACCAAAGCCGAAGCGATTATCGAGCAGGTTCGCTCGCTTGAGCATATTGAGAATATCAAGGCGTTGATGGCCAATCTGAGTGAATGATGCTCCCTTCGCCGGTCCGTCTCATTGCCGAAATAGCGGCAATAGAGGGGGCACGGTTTCATGGGACTGATCCTGGCGACGAAGTTGTATCTATGTGCGAGGGTTATCTTCGGACGTTTTTTGCTTTCACTACGTCGCCAGGCATCGTTCCTCGCATCGAGGGATAAACAAAGAACATCGGGCTCATCAGCGAAGCCCAATAGGCGCCAATTAGCCTCAGAGCGCATGTATGACTCAGCAGTGGCGTCGTCAGGGACCCTTCGCCAGCAAACCTGAGCGCAGGTAAACGCAAGGGGTTCGGCGCAGCGGCCCGTTTCCACAGTGGTTAGCCGCAGTGCATGCGTATCCATCCACTGGGAGGGAGTCCGAAGCAGCCAGAATGATTTTATTGCATTCTGTTGACAATTTACAATTTGGGTCTACGTTCTAATGAAGGCGGCTGGGTAACAACAATAATCCGTCACATAGGAGGTCTTAAGTGTCATTCCTACAATTGGATGGGCTAGTCAAAAACTATGGTTCTTTCACAGTTGTGAAGAACCTGGATCTCTCTGTCGAAAAAGGAAAGCTTGTATGTTTGCTGGGCCCATCAGGGTGCGGGAAGACCACCACCTTGCGCCTGATCGCTGGCTTCGCCAAGGCCGATGGAGGTGAGATTCGGGTAAACGGAAAGACGGTTTCATCCGCGAAAGCGACCGTGCCACCGGAATCCCGGAACATGTCGATGATTTTCCAAAGCTATGCGCTTTGGCCACATATGACGGTATTTCAGAATGTCGCGTATGGCTTGAAGCTTCGTCATTTAACGGCCAAGGAAATCACTTCCAGAACCCGAGCCATCCTGGAGTCCACGCAACTCTCGGCTCTGGAAAATCGTTATCCAGGAGAGCTTTCCGGAGGCCAGCAGCAACGTGTTTCATTGGCCCGGGCGTTGGTCATCGAACCCGGGATTCTTCTCCTCGACGAGCCGCTATCCAATCTCGACGCAAACCTGCGTGAGGAGATGCGCTTCGAAATACGCCGTCTACACGACGAGTTTCGCTATACCACCGTGTATGTCACGCACGACCAGGTCGAGGCGATGACGACGGCGGACCTGATTGTCGTCATGAATGGTGGACGTATAGAGCAGGCGGGATCCCCCGAAGATATTTATGAACGGCCGCAGACCGAATTCGTGGCCCGCTTCATCGGCGGAACAAACGTACTGAAGGGTGGAAAAGGTCCCGATAAGACCGTCCAGTGCGAGGGCGGCCTCGTTCTGCACTGTGCCAGCGGCAGTTTCCCGGAAAGTGGGCAGACCGCCGTGTCGATACGCCATCACGATATTCAGCTCTTCGAAAAGAAACCCGAGGATGGTTCCATCAATTGGGCTCCTGGCATCGTAGATCGCCAGGTATATCTCGGTTCTCATCGGGATTATCACGTAACACTCAGAGGTGGACAGACAATTCGAGCCGTTGTGCCGTCCACTGTTGCGATTCCCGTAGGCAAAGAAGTTTGGCTGTATTTTGCACCCGAAAGTTGCCGGGCTCTGGCCCAATAACGGAGAAAACGAACATGTGGAACAATAAAAATAAGATAACAAGTGCGCTTTTTTTGGCCGTTGTAATGAGCGGCGCGACCACCGCCATGGCACAAGCTCCGGCGCCTTATGATGTAACGCCCGAATTGATAACCGCCGCCAAAGCTGAAAAATCCGTGGTCTTCTACTCTGCGACAGACGTGGCGGTAGCTGAGAAATTGGCGAAGTCGTTCCAGGATAAATATCCAGGCATCTCTGTTCAGGTTGAACGCGCCGGTTCGGAGCGCGTGTTTCAGCGAATCGGGCAGGAAGAATCAACCGGAATCCATACCGCCGATGTCATCGAGACCTCCGATGCAGTTCACTTTGTTTATATGAAGCGTCAGGGGTGGCTTACCCCGATGGTTCCGAAGATCGTTGCCGAGCGGTGGCCTGCTGATGAGCGGGACCCCGATGGTCTTTTTGCGGCCTATCGCGCGCACCTGTCGGTCATGGCCTACAACACGGATCTTTTGAAGGAATCGGATGCTCCGAAAACCTGGAAGGACCTGCTTGACCCACGTTTCAAAGGCAAGATGGTCAAAGGCCATCCTGGCTATAGCGGCACTGTAATGACCGCCACCCATGTACTGAGCGATCTGCTGGGTTGGGATTATTTTGAAAAGCTTGGTAAACAGGATGTCATGCAGGTCCAGTCGTCTACAGAACCGCCGAAGAAGCTGGCTCAGAAAGAGCGTGCGGTCCAGGTCGATGGGAATGAGTACAACATCTTCCGTCTGCAGGACGAAGGAGTGCCGCTCAAGATCGTTTATCCCGCTGAAGGTACACCTTTAGCCGTTGGTAACGCGGGCGTACTCAAAGACGCGCCGCATCCGAATGCCGCCAAACTGTTCTACGCCTACCTCTTTTCCCTCGATGCGCAACAGCTAAATAGTGATTTTGGCGGTTTGAGGTCGTTCCATCCCGATATCAAAGAAAAGGCCGGTCGTACCCCGCTTTCGCAGATCAAGTTGCTACATTCCGATCCTGAAAAACTGGAATCTCTAGTTCCAACTATAAAATCGAACTACGAGAAAAACTTCGGTACCTGATTGTTTCTGCTGAAGGTTCGCTACGAAAGTCGTAGGCGCTCTGGACAATCAGAGCCACTGTGAACGCGTTCTGGTGGGATTGAATGATGATCGGAAATTCGACTGCTAGTTTGAATAACTCAACGGCTGGTTTAACGCTTCGCCGTCGCATGGATCTTTCCGTGCCCACTTTTGCTTTATTGGCGATTGTATTAGGCATCCTGGTCCTTCTTCCGCTGTTCTGGCTCGTCTATTACAGCTTTCGTAGTGACACTGGCGGTGGGGCGACGCTCGACAATCTCGCCGCTCTGGTCACCGACGCCAGCCTGATTCGGGCTTACTTGCTTACTATCGGGATGGCGCTCGGCGTGGGCGTCATTGCCGGTGTGGTTGCAACGCCCATGGCATGGCTGGTAGCGCGGACTGATCTTCCAGGTAGGCGTTACATTCGCATGTTGGTGACGGCATCTTTCGTAACGCCGCCCTTTCTGGGAGCGATCGCTTATGAAATTCTCGCCGCACCCAACAGCGGTATCGTGAACATTGCCTATCGTGCCGTGTTCGGTCTGGAGCGAGGCGAGAACCTGGTTAACATCTATACGTTTTCCGGGCTTGTTTTCGCCATTGCCTGTTTTACGTTCCCCTATGTGTTCACGTTGGTCGCCAATGCCTTGGACAAGGTGCCCTCCGACCTCGAGGATGCATCCGCCATTCTGGGCGGAAAACCAATGACGACGTTGCGCAAGGTTACCTTCCCACTGGTATTACCTGCGATGCTCGCAGGCATGTTGATCGCTACCTTGCAGGCGTTGACAATGTTCGGCTCGCCAGCGATCCTGGCACTTCCCGCCGGCTTTCATGTAATCACCACCAAAATCTGGAGTTTTTTCCAGTTTCCACCGCGACTCGGTCTGGCGGCCGCATCAGCGCTACCTCTTCTATTTATAACGGTAATGTTGCTGCGCGCGCAGAAATCGATTCTCGGAAAGCGGGGCTATACCGTACTGGGTGGCAAGAGTGGAACCCCAGTTATAACGTCACTTGGACGCTGGAAATGGTTGGCGATTACCTTCGTCGCTACCGTCCTCTGCTTGACGATCTTTTTCCCCTACGCAGCAATCATAAAGACCGCCTTTACCGAAACGGTTGGTGATCCAATCAACCTCAGCACGCTTACGCTGCGTCATTGGCGCTTCGTGCTATTCGAGTTTTCCGCAACGCAACTCGCCTTGCGCAATACGTTCGTCCTGGGTCTGCTGAGTGCAACGGTGGTAACCGGTATCGCTTTGGTGGTATCTCATCTCGTCACCCGCAAAGCGGTCTGGGGATCGGGGCTACTCGGTTTACTCGCCACCGCGCCCGTAGCGATACCGGGTATCGTGTTGGGTGTGGGGCTTTTCCTCAGCTATGCCAACCCGACTTTTCGGCTTTATGGCACGATCTGGATTCTGCTCATCGCCTTTGTCACGATAGAAATGCCCGCCGGCTACCAGCAAATCTCTGCGGCATTTCTGGGTATCCATCCGGAACTGGAAGAGGCCAGCCGCATCTTGGGGGCGTCGCGGCTGAGAGCCTTATGGGAAATAACGGCGCCACTTTTGCGAACCAGCGTCGTAACGGCCTGGTGCTTCGTTTTCGTAGGCACCATCCGCGAACTCTCGGCGACTATTCTTCTGACGACAGCCAATACCAAACTGGTGTCGGTGATCATCTACGATCTCAATGAAAGTGGCGATATCGGCGCCATCTGTGTACTGGGCATCATCCTGCTTGTCGCCTCGTTCGGCGTGGTGTCCGTTGCGAATATGATCCCTGTATTAGGAGTGTCCAAGGCCAAGGCCAGCAACTGACCGGTTGCTGGCATGGCGTGCCGGATGGACGCCAACAAGCTTCTGACGTCCGGCTCCCTGCTTAATGAAATGGGGCTGGGCGCACAGGGCAATGTACTTCATGATATAGCCGTCGTTTAAACTCATAATGGTTGCAATATGTCGGGAACATCGAATCCACCCTCCAACTTATCCGCGCTTGAGATCCTCCGCACTCAGTCACTTGCCAATGTCGTGCAAATTGAAATTGAGCGCATGATCACCGAGGGTGAACTCAAGCCGAACGAGCGGGTTAATGAAAACGGACTGTCCCAACGTATAGGTATCAGCCGCGGTCCTATCCGCGAGGCCTGTAGCGCGTTGGCGGCGATGGGGCTGATCGAAATTATTCCCAATCGTGGATTTTTTATCCGCGCGCTATCGGATGACGAGGCCAAGGATCTTTCGGTAGCACGCGCTGGTGTTTTCGCCTGCATGGTAATGATGCTCGCCGAGCATGTGACAGATGAGCAAATAGCCATATTGAGGAAGTTGCTTCAGCGCATGGATGAAATCGTGGTGCTGGGTGATGCCAAAGTGTATTACCCGGTTAACCTGGAATTCCACAAGCAGATCGCTTTGATGGCCGGCAATAGCCGTTTGAATGCTGTTTATCAGAGCTTTGTGCGCGAGCTTCATATTCAGCGTTATCGCGCGCTTTCAAGTCCAGACGTCCTGCCGATATCTAATGCAGAACATCGAGAAATAGTTGATGCGCTCGAAGCCCGCGATCCAGTCCGGGCATTAGTAGCGGCTCGCAGTCACATCCTCAACGGCATCGTGCGTACTCACAAAGCGGTACACCCATCGGCCTGACGCCGCAGGGCTACCCAATTGTTGGATAAGCGCGCTTGTCAGACAGGCGCGTTGGCACCGTAGAGTTCACATTGCCTTTCAATATGTAGGGAGCAGTTTCCGAATAATTGTCAACAATTTACAATTTTTTCTTATTGCGGCGTCACGAGAAGCTACGAGCAAAAAGCCCTGGAAATTGAATGAAGATCGACGCGGCATCTACTTCGATCACCTGCGTCTTTGGGCGAGCACTTTGAATGAAGCAACTACAAGCAAGCTCTTGAGCAACCGAAAAGTTGATCTCTGAAAACGCCACCTTGGGGTAGTCATCCTATGCGTGGCATTTGAAACCGACATCGGCTCCGATCTGATCGGCAAGCGGTGGTTATAAATCCAACTTTCTAAGGAGTACTGCCATGCACAAACCTTTAGTGATCGGAATCTTGAACGGGGACGACATCGGGCTTGAAATTGTCCCAGCAGCGGTCGAGGTGATCCGCGCCGCCGCTGAACACACCGGGCTGCACATCGATTGGCGTGCGTTACCCATAGGCCGCACGGCGCTTGAGACGCATGGCTCAACGTTTCCGGATGGGACGATGGAAGCGCTGTCCGAGATGGACGGATTTATTCTCGGACCGATCGGACATCAGGCCTATCCCAAGGTGCCCGGTGCGATCAATCCTCATCCCATTCTTCGTAAACGCTTGAACTTGTTTGCCAATATCCGCCCAACCCGCTCTTATCCGGGACTCGGTGCGCTTTATGAAAACATTGACTTGGTGATCGTGCGTGAAAACAACGAAGGCTTCCAGCCAGATCGTAATGTGGTCGCCGGCTCCGGAGAGTTCAGGCCCACCGAAGATGTAACCATCTCGGTACGGGTTATCACTCGGATAGGCTCCTCCCGCGTCGCACGAGCCGCCTTCGAGATTGCGCAACAGCGCCCACGCAAGCGTCTGACGATCGTGCATAAAAATACCGTCTTCAAGCTTGGCTGCGGCATGTTCGTGGAGGAATGCCTGAGAATCGCCAAGGAATTTCCGGACGTGACCGTGGATGAGGTCATTGTAGACACCATGGCTATGCGTCTGGTCAGGGATCCTCAAACGTTCGATGTCATCGTGACGACCAATATGTTTGGCGACATTCTTACCGACGAAGCAGCGGGTCTGGTGGGAGGACTTGGCATGGCGCCAGGCCTGTGTATCGGGGAGGGCAGCCTGGCGATGGCTCAGGCGACTCACGGTTCGGCTCCGGATATTGCAGGGAAGGGTATTGCCAATCCGTTTGCGATGATCGAATCCGCCAGAATGATGATCGAATGGCTTGGTCATAACCGCAAAATTGATGAGGCGATCAGGGCAGCCGCTTTGATAGAAGCCGCCCTGACCACTGCGCTGGCAAGTCCTTCCAGTCGCACCCCGGATATCAGGGGCACCGGCGATACAGCAGACATGACGCGCGGTATCGTCCGCGCTATACAAACGATACCTTGAGTCACAGTGCGGCGATCAGTCAATGATCGCCGCTGGCTCCTGGCCGTTGAAGAATTTCCATAAGCTCTCGTAGACGATGTCTGGCCTTTGTTCCGCAGGATAATGGCCTGTTGGAATCGACCACCCACGCAAGTCGGGTGCCCAAGGCTTCCAGGCTTCCATCGGCTGGAAATGCCGTCCGCAATGGCTATTTGAGCCCCATAAGATCAGCACGGGGCAACCAATCGTTCTTTTTGCGAAGTCTTCTGTATCCATCGCCAGGTCGATGGTGACGGTCGCACGGTAATCCTCACAGACGGCATGGATCTGTTCTGGAGTGGTACAGCGCTTGTACTCGGCCATCGCTTCTTTGCTGAAAACCTCCAGCCCGACGCCTTTTTTGTTCAGCTTATAGTTGATGTAGTAGTCCAGATCGGCGGTCAGCAGTTTTTCGGGAAACGGTGCTTTCTGCGCCATAAAAAACCAGTGGTAGGCTTCCAGGCCCCAACCCAGCGTGACGTTGTTCAACACATGGTGGGTCGGAACGATGTCAAGCGCGGCCATGCGCTCAATCCGCTCGGGGAAATCCAGTGCCATACGGAATGCGACTCGAGCTCCTCGATCATGACCGGCAACCTGAAATCGCTCGAAACCCAAATGCGACATCACGGCTGCATTGTCTTGGGCCATGGCGCGAAATGAGTAGGCGCTATGGTCCGGGCCCCCATCCGGTTTGGAGCTGTCGCCGTAGCCCCTCAGGTCTGGAGCGACGACCGTAAAGCTTTTCGCCAGGGTCGGCGCGACTTTATGCCAGCTCACGTGGGTCAACGGATTGCCATGCAACAGCAGAAGAGGGGGTCCGTCTCCGCCAATCGCTACGTTGATTTGCGCTCCGTCGGTTTGAATCCTCTCATAACGAAAATTACTCATCAGGTCTGAACTGGAGTCCAGTAGCGGAGCCATCTCGGCAGTAGGGCTGTTTGTTTTTGGGGTCATTGCTCTCTCCCTGTACACGGCGTTGTGGTTGTTATATTGTAAATTGTCGACAGATTGTAGCTGACGATTTCACATTGAAACTAATTTTTGCGGACCGTCTGTAACGATGTAGCTGGTTAGAACACCGTAGCGGGCATTGCCGCATTCGTTGTCACATCAACTTCGTGAAGGATTATCACCATGAGTCAATCGCTCCCCATCGTTGCCTTGACACCCGGCGACTGCACAGGCATCGGGCCTGAGCAGCTTGCTCGCATACTTCATGATCGGCGAATGGCCCAGACCGCCAGAATAGCGGTAGTCGGTGACGCAAGAGTTCTAGACCTAGGGATGCGTCAGGCTGGCGTTTCTTTTGAGTACCGGCGATACGACAGTCCCAAGGCGGTCGACTGGTCGGATCCTTGCGTGCCTCTTATCGACCTGGCAAATACTGACCCGGCCAACTATGCCCCTGGGATTGGCAGCGCCGAGTCCGGCCGTCTCACTGGCGAGACGCTGGCGCAGGCGATCGAATACGCGAAGGCTGGTGATGTCGACGCCATCAGTTTTGCACCGCTGAATAAGCGTGCGATGTATGACGGCGGCTGGAAGTTTCCCGATGAGCACAAGATGTTCGCGAATCTTCTGGGGCACCGCGGCTATTTTGGCGAGATGAATGTGCTGGGTAATCATTGGATGTCGCGTGTGACCTCGCATATCTCATTGCGAGAGGCATTGGATCAGATCAATCGGCAAGCAATCGAAGAAGCGATCCAGCTGTCGTCGACAATGATGAAAAAAGCTGGCATTCCCGCACCAAGGCTGGCTGTCGCGGCTCTTAATCCTCATGGCGGCGAAGGCGGTCTTTTCGGTCGTGATGAAATTGACATTATCGGCCCGGCAGTTGCCGCAATGGCCGCTACGGGAATCGACTGCAAAGGGCCGTTTCCTTCAGACACCGTGTATCTGAAAGCCTTCGCAGGGGAATACGACGGGGTGCTTTCCATGTATCACGACCAAGGCCAGATCGCGACCAAAATGCAGGGATTCAACCGGGGCGTCACTATCACGGCAGGTCTCGATACGGTGCTCACCACACCTGCGCACGGTACAGCTTTCGATATTGTCGGCAAAGGCATTGCCAACACCGGCGCACTGGAAGCCGCGATTGTTCTTGCCGCCCGGCTCGGCGCCCGCGTACCGCTCTCGTAAAACTCTAAGTCCGGTATGAATGGCATTGTGTCCCAAACTTTCGAGATGTCTGAAGCGCTGATCAATAACTCAGCCTTCGGACGCTCGCCGAAAGATGTGATCGGTGTGAGGGCGCCCCATAGACATCACTTCTTCGATCTGCATTAAAACGAAACTTTGGGTGTGGGTTAGCCGACCTTCAGCTGTCATGCTCATCGCCGGTTGGCGCCGGTGCCCAAGCGAACATCGAGCCTGCCCTCAAGCCCGTCTCGTTACTGATTGCCGGGTGTTACGGCGAGTGAGCGGCAGTCGCTGCACAACTGCCTGATCAAAAACATTAAAAGGGCTAATCCTGCGAGAGAGAGTCGGGCGTGCTAGGTCCGAAGAGTGTTGGAGAAGCATGCAGGCCACGACTCTCTCGGGGTCATGACAAGATCGCGGCGATTGCCTGGCCTAATGCTTCGGTATTACCGGTACCGCCTATATCGGCGGTGAGAGGGGCTTTGTCAGGTCCCATAGCCAAAACGGTTTCTATCGCATTGAGTATCGCCGCACCTGCATCGGCATGGCCTAGATGTTCCATCATCATTGCACCGCACCAGATCTGGCCAATCGGGTTGGCGATACCTTTCCCGGCGATGTCGGGCGCGGAGCCGTGGACCGGTTCGAACAGGCTCGGGAAATTGCGCTCCGGATTAATATTGGCCGACGGAGCGATGCCTATCGTGCCGGTGCAGGCCGGCCCCAGATCCGAAAGAATATCGCCGAATAAATTGCTCGCCACGACTACGTCGAACCAATCGGGGTGCAGAACGAAGTTGGCGGTGAGAATATCGATGTGGAACTTGTCCACCTTTACGTCCGGATACCGTTTGCCTGTTTCGATTACGCGCTCATCCCAGTAGGGCATGGTGATAGCAATACCATTGGATTTGGTGGCGGAAGTAAGATGCTTTTTCGGGCGTGTCTGCGCCAGGTCGAAAGCAAACTTGAGGATACGATCCACGCCGATACGGGTCATGACCGTTTCCTGCAGGACGATCTCGCGCTCAGTCCCAGGAAACATCTTCCCGCCGATGCTGGAATACTCGCCTTCGGTATTTTCTCGTACAACATAGAAATCGATATCGCCCGGGCTGCGGTTTGCCAGCGGTGATTTCACCCCGGGCATAAGTCGACAGGGGCGGAGGTTAACGTACTGGTCAAATTCACGGCGAAACTGCAGCAGAGACCCCCAGAGCGATACATGGTCAGGTACCACGTCCGGCCAGCCCACCGCGCCAAAATAGATGGCATCGAAGCCCTTCAAGATATCGAACCAATCGTCCGGCATCATTTGCCCATGCGCGAGATAATAGTCCGCGCTCGCGAAGTCAAACCACTCGCATTTCAAGTCGATACCGTATTTTTTGGCGGCTGCATTAAGCACGCGTACGCCCTCAGGCATAACTTCTTTGCCGATCCCATCCCCGGGAATGACGGCGATTCTGTAGCTGGCGTGGGTCATTTGAGAATTCCTTATAGTTGTATGAAAAGCCAAGCCAGTGTATTTAATTGCCGGGCACTTACAATTGCTCAACAAGGCAAGCCATTATTGAATTTTTGGAAACATTCATGTCACCCACGGATGATTTGGTCTTTTTCCAGCACATAGCCACCCGAAGCAGCCTTACTGCTGTTGCGCGTGAGTTAGGCTTGTCGTTGCCCGCTGTAAGTAAGCGCCTGACCCAGTTGGAGCATCGTTTGGGCGTGCAGTTGGTGCAGCGCACCACTCGGCGAATGACCTTGACCACTGAAGGTTCGATGTATATCGAGGGCGGCCTGCCCATCCTTCAACAACTTGCGGAGCTGGAAGGCGCGTTAAGCAATCGCCAGTCGATCCTGAGGGGGCGCCTTAGGATCAATGGCACGCTCGGTTTCGGGCGCAAGCATCTTGCGCCTCTGGTTTCGCGCTTCGCCCTGTTGCACCCGGAGCTGGAAATTTCGTTGGAACTAACCAGTCAAGCGCCCAGCCTTCTCGATGATGATTTCGACGTGACCGTATGTTTGGGGGAACCCACCGATTCAAGGGCGATAGCGGTGTATTTGCAGCACAACCCGCGGATCCTTTGCGCAGCGCCTTCTTATATCGAGCGCGAGGGTGAGCCCCATAGCGTTGAGGACTTAGCGGTGCATAACTGCATCGTATTGCGTCAATTCGGAAATGATTACGCGCTGTGGCGCTTTCAAAAAGAAGGCCGTACCTACACTCAGAAGGTCAGAGGGAATCTGACTACCAATCATGGTGAGGTTGCGGTCAACTTTGCCTTGGAAGGGCGCGGGATAATTCTGCGTTCCTACTGGGACGTGCAAGAGCACTTGGTCAATGGGCGTCTGGTTGCTTTGCTGGCGGATTATGAAGCCCCGCGAGCCGATATTTATGCGCTATACCGGCATCGCCAACATATCCCGCAGCGTATCTCGGTCTTTGCTCGCTACCTCGCCCAGGCATTGGCTGAACAACGCCCCTTTGCGACCCCCTGACAACTCGCTCCGCATGCAGGCCTCAGCTCCCGGCTTGCAGCTTTAGCTGGCGTTAGATTCAGGATCGTCCAGGTTGTCGATGTGCTTGAATCGCTCCACCAGAAAGTCGATCAAACTGCGTACGCGCGCTGGAAGATGCAGTTGCTGTGGATAGACTGCATATACATCCGCGCGAACTGGAGTCTGATCCTCCAGCAGCACGCGCAGACGGCCACTACGTACATAGCGGGCGATGTCCCATTCGGCTCGAAGCAGGATGCCGTGGCCTTCCAATGCCCAGTTCAAAGCCACTGCCCCGTCATTGCAGCCCAGGGGGCCGCGCACCTTGATGTTCTGCGTACCGCTGCCTACGGTGAAACTCCAAACGCCATATGGCGTTTCGTTTTGCCTCAAGAATATGCAGTTGTGGCGCTGCAAATCAGAAAGCCGTTCAGGCACTCCGTGTTTTTCCAGGTAGAGCGGAGACGCGCATAACAAGCGTCGGTTGGAGGCGATTTTGCGCGCGTGGAAGGCCGCATCCGGCAGGGTTCCGAAGCGGATACCCAGATCGAAACCGTGGGTCGCGAGGTCCAGCGGGTGGTCACTTATTTCCAGCTGTATTTCCACTTCCGGGTATTTGGTGAAAAACGCCGCCAAAGCAGGACCAATGTATTGACGACCAAATCCGAGCGATGCGTTGACTCGAATCAGCCCTTTGGGCGTTGCGCGGCTACTGCTGACCAATTGTTCGACTTCGTCTATCTGCGCCAGAATCCGCGCGGCATGCGAAAAATAGATCTCGCCTTCTGGGGTCAGACTCATCGAGCGCGTGGTGCGATGTACAAGACGGATACCTAGGCGGGCTTCCAGCGCAGTCAGGCGTTTACTCACTGCCGGAGGAGTCACACCGAGTTCGCGGGCGGTTGCCGCAAGACTGCCTTGGTTGGCGAGCAGGTAGAAAAAAGATAAATCCACTGTCTGATTCATTCGTAACTCAAAGTTATGGATGTAGTGATTTTTTGTGACTTATAGCGCATGTGTTCAATACATATACTCTCGTGGCACCCCGCTTGAACAGGTCGGTTCACCGGACAAGATAAAAAACGACGAAGGTATTGAAGATGAGCGCATACAGAATTGCAGCGATTCCTGGTGACGGTATCGGCATCGAGGTAATCGCGGCAGGTGTTGAGGTACTCAAAGTTCTAGCGAAAAAATCCGGTTTCGAAATGTCCTTTAAGGACTTCGACTGGAACTCGGACAACTACCTGAAAAATGGCTACTACATTCCTGAAGGCGGTCTGGAAGAACTGAAAACTTTCGATGCAATCTTCTTCGGTGCCGTCGGTGCGCTAAACGTTCCGGATCATATCTCGCTGTGGGGCCTGCGATTGCCTATCTGCCAGGGATTCGATCAGTACGCCAACGTGCGTCCCGCCCGTGTGCTTCCCGGCGTAAAAAGCCCACTGTTTCAAGGCGATCAGATCGACTGGGTTGTAGTGCGAGAAAACTCGGAAGGCGAATACTCCGGCAACGGCGGTCGTGTACACCGGGGTTTACCTGAGGAGGTGGCTACGGAAGTCTCCGTTTTTACACGGGCCGGCGTTCAGCGAATTCACCGCTTCGCCTTCGAACTGGCGCGTAGTCGTCCACGCAAACACCTGACAATGGTCACCAAATCCAATGCCCAACGGCACGGAATGGTCTTGTGGGATGAAATTTTCTACGAAGTCGCCAAGGATTTCCCAGACGTCAGAATCGACAAGGAACTGGTCGATGCGGTCACCACGAGAATGGTGCTCAAACCCTCGACGCTGGACGTTATCGTCGCGACCAACTTGCATGCCGACATCCTGTCTGACCTCGCCGCGGCCTTGTCTGGCAGCCTGGGCATTGCTCCAACGGCGAACCTGAATCCGTCGCGCAAATTCCCTTCTATGTTCGAACCGATCCACGGCTCGGCCTTCGATATCACCGGCAAAGGCGTCGCCAACCCGATCGCGACGTTCTGGACCGCTGCCATGATGCTGGAGCACCTGGGTGAGCCTGCGGCGGCCAAGCATTTGATATCGGCTATCGAAGCCGTGACGGAGAGCGGTCTACAAACCCCCGATCTGGGCGGCAACGCGACCACTCGCCAAGTCACCGATGCAGTGATTGAACTGATCAATCGCTGATTGAGCAGTACTGCGGCCCGGCGCCAAGGGGATGATCTACCTGCCGATCCCTTGGCGCCCGGATCAAAATAAAGTCAGGCGTCTTCATGGAAACCAACCTGGAAGCCTCATGCACAGGTTTTATCGCCATTCTCCACACCTTCGGTTGGGTTAGCGCAGCGCCGACTTTGGCGGCGATGCCGCAGGGGCGCCGGTTCGTCGATCTTGATCGGCAGAATTGCGATAGCCAGGTTTAAGGATACCCAACGGACGAGAGAGGAATTATTTCGGGCAATTAAAAAGCCGGCTTGTGGCCGGCTTCTCGGTGACGGGTTTGGTTAGTTTTTGGCTAACCGCACTCGTCCGCAAAAGTGCGCACTGCGAGGAGGCGCTTGTAGATGGGCGAGGTAGGCGGCAAGCACTTTACCTGGCCGATCACCCACCAGCGGGTAGCCGACGGGTGTTGAAACGAAGGCGTGCAGGATACTCACTCTGGCTGCGTCTGCCCAGTCTTGATCCGCTGCCATTTGTCTTTCCAGCTGCGATTTCATTTGTAAGTCAGGGCTGGGTCGCGGGGTGGCGGCGGTTGTTGAGGGTGGACCACCAGAAGATCCAGCCGAGGACGTGGATGTGTTGCGCCTGGATCTGTTCGGCGCTGAAGATTTCGTCGGGGTATTCGCTCGCGTTGTGGCTGCGCAGACGCAGTCCGCCGCCGGGGAGGCGGTAGAGGTATTTCACGCGGAGCATGCCGTCGTGTTCGAGGGCGTACATTTCGCCGTCGATGACGTTGGTGCGGCCGCGGTCTACGCCGATGAGCGAGCCGTCCTGTATTTTGTCGGCCATGCTGTTGCCGACCATGGCGACGCAGATGGCGTTGTGTTGTTCGACGTCCATGGCTTCGAGGATGTGTCTTGCAAGGCGGACTTTGTGGCTGGGCACTTCGCTGACCGTTGCCTGGCCGCAGTTCTGGGTCTGGAGCTCGGTATAGAAAGGTATCTCCAGTTCTTCGCGCAGGCTGATGCGCTCGGCGCGTGGTTTCGCGATGCCGTTCAGACCGCGTTTGTCACGGCCTTCTCCTGGATGCTTCGGCCCGTCGCCGGTGCGCAGCCAGCGTACGTTGACGCTCAGCAGTTCGGCGACTTCTTCCATGCGCGCCATGGGGATGCCGCGTTTGAACCAGTTGTTCACGTGTTGCGGCGTTACCTTGCGGTTGGCGGCGAAGTCTGTGGCGGAGAGATGGCACTCTCGCAGAAGGACGCGTAGTCGATCACCTGATGTATTCATGGATCGAAGTTTACGTGCGGTTCAAGTTCGTTTAAATGAACGAAGTGTTCAAATGAGTGGGCAGTCAAAGTTGCATGTGATTGTAGGGATTACAACTTTTGACGGTTTCTGTAGGGCGATTCTTTGATTGTTTTGATTCAGGTAAACAGTGGCGCAACTGCTTGCCAGACGGCTGTTTCGGCAATTGACGCGAGGTAGAGCGGTAATCGATGACGTCGCTTGTTTCATTGTTGTGCGCAGGGGCGAAGGGGCTTATCGCGGTAAACGAAGTGTTTGGAGTGGCGCAGATTTAAACATTTGCTCAGAGAAATAGAGTGAAAAAATCTGCGGAGAACGGGAGAAGGGAGGGTGTTTCTAAATGGACAGAGGGGGACGGTTTGCGGCTGCCTTGCAGCCGATCGTCAGCAGTCGGACTTCTACGCTTTCAACAGAAGCAATTCGTCTTCGGCGCAGTAATTGCGTAGTTGCCCCTCCGAAGCGACGAACGCTTCGGAGGTAGCGAATCGGATCAACCCTTGTAGGCAGCGACCGATTTGGTGATGGCTTCGCGAGCGGCGTCGGCGCCGGCCCAGCCTTCGATCTTCACCCACTTGCCTTTTTCGAGGTCTTTGTAGTTGGCGAAGAAGTGCTCGATCTGCTGGATCAGCAGTGGTGGCAGGTCGGTGTATTCCTTCACGTCGACGTACAGCTGGGACAGCTTGTCGTGTGGCACTGCGATGACTTTGGCATCGCCGCCGCCATCGTCGGTCATGTTCAGCACGCCGACTGGGCGGGCGCGGATCACCGAGCCAGGGGCAACCGGGTAAGGCGTCACGACCAGCACATCGAGGGGGTCGCCGTCGTCAGCCAGGGTATTGGGAATGAAACCGTAGTTGGCCGGGTAGAACATTGGGGTGGCCATGAAACGATCAACGAACAGGGCGTCGCTTTCTTTGTCGATTTCGTACTTGATCGGCGCGTGGTTGGCCGGGATCTCGATTGCGACGTAGATGTCATTCGGCAGGTCTTTACCGGCCGGAATCTTGCTGTAGCTCATTGGGCTTTGCCCCCTTGGTTGACCATTCAGAATCTGGCGTGCAACGCCAAAAAGTGGCCCGGATTATAGGCATATTCGAGAAGCGTTGCCATGCGTGGCGAGCGTCTTCTAAGCGTCATGTCGAGCCTGATAGACCGGCGTTTCAGGCTTAAGTGCCGGCTTGAAGTGCCGTCAGGCGAGCAAGAGGGTCCTGTCGATAGAAGGCTTTGAGTTGTTCGTAGACCTGCGGATACGCTTCGACCAGCAAATCCGGGGCACTGAAGAAGTATTCGCTGGTGACGGCGAAAAACTCCGCGGGGTTCTCCGCGGCATAAGGATCGATCGCGGTTTCGGCGTCGGGATCGGCGTCCAGTTGGCGATTCATGTCATCGAACGCGCCCTGCATGGCGCTGGCCCAATCGGCGATGCGCATGTCGTTGTGCAGTGGCGGGTGGCCGTTGGCATCGCCGTTGAGCATGTCGAGCTTGTGCGCCAATTCGTGGATCACCAGGTTGTAGGCCTCCCACCCGCCGCTGGACAGCACTCCCGGCCACGCCAGAATGACCGGGCCTTGCGACCAGGCTTCGCCGCTGTGCTCGCCATCCCATTCGTGTTCGATGCCACTGGCGTCGCGATGCCGTTGCGGGCTTATGAAATCGTCGCCGTAGAGAATGATTTCGTGAAACCCCTGATACCAGTTCAGATCGCCCAGAGCCAGCAGCGGCAATTGCGCTTGCGCGGCGAGGAACAGGCGCGATTCGTCGTCCATCTCGACGCCTTCCAGTGCGGTCAGGTGTTTGCCATGCAGGAACAGCACGCAGCTGTCGAGCAGGTAGCGATCCTCTTCGGCAGTCAGTCCGTCGAGAATCGGCAAGCGCCGGCGCACCCGATCCCAAAGCTGCGGGTCGATCGGGTTGCGCGCCAGCGTGCGGCGTTTCAGCCAGCGCCCGAGCGACCACATGATTCAGCGCGCTGTAGCAGAACGGCCCATGCGGCTGCGGACCAGACCGATGATCATCGGCAGCAACGAAAGCACGATGATCGCCAGCACCAGCAGGGTGAGGTTTTTCTTGATGAACGGGATGTTGCCGAAGAAGTAACCGAGGGTGACCAGGCCGCCGACCCACAGGATCGAACCCAGCACGCTGAAACCGAGGAAACGCAGGTAATGCATCTTGCCCAGCCCCGCGACGAAGGGGGCGAAGGTGCGGATGATCGGCAGGAAGCGAGCCAGAGTCACGGTTTTACCGCCGTGGTGTTCGTAGAACTCGTGGGTCTTGGTCAGATAGTCGCGACGAAAGATCTTCGAATCGGGATTTTTAAACAGCCTGTCGCCAAGCGTGCGGCCGATCACGTAGTTGGTGCTGTCGCCCAGAATCGCTGCCGCCATTAGCAGACAGGCCAGCAACACCGGATCCATGCCACCACCGGCCGCGACGGCCCCTGCGATGAACAGCAGGGAATCACCTGGCAGGAACGGCGTTACGACCAGGCCCGTCTCACAAAAGATCACCAGGAACAGGATGGCGTAGACCCAGGTGCCGTAGTTGGTCACCAGCAGGTCGAGGTAGACGTCGAGGTGAAGGATGAGGTCGAGCGGGTTGAAATCCATGTACGGCACCTGATTGAAAAGCCTTGGCCGAGCCCTGTGCGGGTCGATGATGACTGCTGATGTGGGGCGCATTATAGAGGGAAGAAACGCGATGTTGCTGGGTGCGATATCCCGATTGAAACATTTGGTAGTGATGGGGGTGACACCAGCGAACCTGCGTGAGCTTGCTCACGAAGAGCCGGAGCATCCGTTACGTCTCTGGCGGCTGATGGGCAGCATTCGTGAGCAGGCTCACTCCCACAGTAAGTTTTCAGCCAATGAAAGCGGCCGGTCAGTTGATCGGCAGAACGTAATTCCTGAACTGGGTATCTTCGCGAAACCCAATCGACTCGTACACCTTTTGCGCAACGTCGTTGTTGGCGCTGGTCGACACACGCATGCGCACGGCGTGGGTTTCCCGGGCCATTTTCTTGGCCTTCTGGATCAGGTGATCGGCGACCAGTTGGCGCCGGGCGTCTTCGGCGACGTAGATGTCGTTAAGAATCCACACGCGCTTGAGCGATAACGAGGAATAGCTGGGATACAGCTGGCAGAAACCCAGCAGCTTGTTGTCATCTTCATCGTGCAGGGCCAGGTAAATGACCGATTCTTCGCGGCGCAGGCGTTTTTCCAGAAAGTCGCGGGAGGAATCAGGGAAGGGATGTTCGCCGTAGAACTCGCGGTATTTGACGAACAGGGGGGCCAATAGGTCCAGGTGCTCCAGAGTGGCTTGGATGATCCGCATGGTTGGGCCTCAACTTCATTGTGCAATTCATGAAAGGGGGAGGACGCGCCTGGCACTGGGGCAGACGGATTTGACTGTGCCTAAGCGGTTTAGAAAGCGCAATCCAAAGTCGGGGGGTAGTCAGGCTGGGCAGGACCGTGGGAGCGAATTCATTTGCGAAAAATGGGTCGGCCGAAGCAGATGTATCGACTGTACCGCCGTATCGCGAATGAATTCGCTCCCACAGAGGTGCGCGGAGAGTGATGAATCAAAAACGGCCTCCGAGGAGGCCGTTCTTTAACAGGCAATTACCGGATCAAAAGAAACCCAGCGGATTGATGTCATAGCTCACCAGCAGGTTTTTGGTCTGTTGGTAGTGTTCGAGCGCGACTTTGTGGGTTTCGCGGCCAACGCCGGATTTTTTGTAACCACCGAACGCGGCGTGGGCCGGGTACAGGTGATAGCAGTTGGTCCACACACGACCGGCCTTGATGGCGCGACCGACGCGGTAGGCACGGTTGATGTCGCGGGTCCACACGCCGGCGCCGAGGCCGAACTCGGTGTCGTTGGCAATAGCGATAGCTTCGGCTTCATCTTTGAAGGTAGTGACGCTGACCACCGGGCCAAAGATTTCTTCCTGGAACACACGCATCTTGTTGTTGCCTCGCAGCAGCGTCGGCTGGATGTAGTAGCCAGTCGCGAGCGAGCCTTCCAGCTTTTCAACCTTGCCGCCAGTCAACAGCTCGGCGCCTTCGCCCTGAGCGATGTCGAGATAGGAAAGGATTTTGTCGAACTGCTGCTGCGACGCCTGGGCACCAACCATGGTCTCGGTGTCCAGTGGGTCGCCGCGCTTGATCTTCAGGACCTTTTTCATCACCGCTTCCATGAACTGCGGGTAGATCGATTCCTGAACCAGGCAGCGCGAAGGGCAGGTGCAGACTTCGCCCTGGTTGAAAAACGCCAGCACCACGCCTTCTGCGGCTTTGTCGATGAATTCCGGTTCGGCGCTCATCACGTCTTCGAAGTAGATGTTCGGCGACTTGCCGCCCAGCTCGACAGTGGACGGGATGATGCTGTCGGCCGCCAGTTTCATGATGTGCGAGCCCACAGGCGTGGAGCCTGTGAAGGCGATTTTGGCGATGCGCTTGCTGCTGGCCAAAGCTTCGCCAGCCTCGCGGCCATAGCCCTGCACCACGTTGAGCACGCCTTTTGGCAGCAGATCGCCAATCAGCTCCAACAGCACGGTAATGCCCAGCGGTGTTTGCTCGGCGGGCTTGAGGACGATGCAATTACCTGCCGCCAGTGCTGGCGCGAGTTTCCAGGCGGCCATCAGGATCGGGAAGTTCCACGGGATGATCTGCCCGACCACGCCCAGCGGCTCATGAATGTGGTACGCAACGGTATTGCCGTCGATCTCTGCAGCGCTGCCTTCCTGGGCACGCAACACGCCTGCGAAATAGCGGAAGTGATCGACCGCCAGGGGAATATCGGCGTTGAGGGTTTCGCGCACGGCCTTGCCGTTATCCCAGGTTTCGGTGATGGCAAGCAGTTCGAGGTTCTGCTCGATACGGTCGGCGATTTTCAGCAGGGTCAGCGAGCGTTCCTGAACGGAGGTCTTGCCCCACGCATCGGCAGCAGCGTGGGCAGCGTCCAGGGCTTTGTCGATGTCTTCGGCAGTCGAGCGAGGGAATTCGGCGATCAGCTTGCCGGTAATCGGCGAGGTGTTTTCAAAATACTGGCCTTTGACCGGCGGCACGAATTCGCCACCGATGTAATTGCCGTACTGGGTCTTGAAGGTAACGATCGAGCCTTCAGTTCCGGGATGGGCATAACGCATGGTGAATATCTCCTTGCTCTTGTGATTGTGTGGGGATAACGCACTGCTTCACGTGGTATAGCTGCGCTTGATCAAAGCGTAGAGCAAAGCGCGGGCCACTGCCGTTCAATGCCCGGTTTATAAGGGTTTGGCCGAAAAATCAGACGCTTGGTGAGTGGCTGTGTGCCAGTTGCGAAACGGCCAGCGTGACACTTTGTATCGAATGTGAGACAGCACGCCTGCTTGTGTCTTTGGAGGCATTGCAATGCAGAGAGGCTAGGAGGATGCTGGTTCGCAACTCCCCGGGAGCACCTAGGAAGAACAATAAAAATGCACAGCAATCACTTCGCCAGACATGCGCAGCAAGTCCTCACCGTCGCCCAAGGCAAGTCAGCACATCGATATGGCCCAGGCGCTGATCCGTCGATTGCTCGCTCCTGGGTGCGCTGCCTTGAGGACTATCACCTGGATCCCGCACAGCCCATGGCGCCGACCGTGCTGGAACATGCTCGCGTGCTCGAAAGTCGCGAACGCCTGCAGCAGGTGCTGACCATTGCTGGTGGCGAGATGAACAGCCTGCATCGGCAGCTTTCGGGTGGTAACGCCGTGTTGCTGACCGATGCTCGCGGGGTGATCCTCAACTGCGTGACCGAACCCGGCGAACGGAAGATTTTCGAGCGCGCAGGTCTCTGGCTCGGCGCCGACTGGAGCGAGGCGCGGGAGGGCACCAACGGCATCGGCACCTGTCTGGTCGAGCGGCAATCGGTGACTATCCATCGCGACGAACATTTTCGTGGCCGGCACACCGGGCTTACCTGCTCCGCCGCCCCGGTGTTCGATCCCCACGGCGATCTGTTGGCTGTACTCGATGTCTCTTCTGCGCGGCACGATGTGTCGCGGCAGAGCCAATTTCACACCATGGCGCTGGTCAATCTGTCGGCGAAGGTGATTGAAAGCAGCTATTTCCTGCGCCACTTCGAGGACCAATGGCTGCTGCGCTTTCATCTGCAGGCCGGGTCAGTGGGGCTGTTCAGCGAAGGATTGCTCGCGTTCGACAGCGAAGGACACGTCAGTGCGCTTAACCAGAGCGCCTTGAATCTGCTGAGCCTGGGCCGCGCTGATCTGATCGGTCAGCCGGTTGAATCATTGTTCGATTGCTCGCTGGACGAACTGATGAGCCGCGCGGCACCTGATGCTGCAACGAGCTGGCCGCTGCGTACCCGCGACGGGCGAGGTTTTTTCGCGGTACTGCGGGGGCAGTCGCGGCCCGTACTAAAAGCCTTTTCCGCGCCGTTTGTAGTCAAGTCTGTTTCGTCACCTGCCCTGAGCGGGATTTGCCTGGGCGATCCTGCGCTGCAGAACGATTTCCGCCGCGCTTTAAAGGTTTTCGAGCGTGATGTGCCTTTGCTGATCAATGGTGAAACCGGCTCGGGCAAAGAGGCATTTGCCAAGGCCGTGCATCAGGCGAGTCAACGCGCGGGCAGGCCGTTCGTGGCGTTGAACTGCGCGGCCATTCCCGAAAGCCTGATCGAGAGTGAGCTATTCGGCTATCGCGGCGGCAGTTTCACCGGCGCCCGCAAGGAAGGCATGCGCGGCAAGCTGCAGCAGGCCGACGGAGGCACGCTGTTTTTGGATGAAATCGGCGACATGCCGGTGGCCTTGCAGACGCGTCTGTTGCGGGTGTTGGAAGATCGTCTGGTAGTGCCGATTGGCGGCGAGCCGCAGTCGGTGGATGTAAGAATCATTAGCGCGACGCACCGCAATCTTCCAGGGTGTTTGGAGGATGGGAGCTTCCGCGAGGACCTCTACTATCGGCTCAACGGCCTGGAAATCGCCCTGCTGGCGTTGCGTGAACGAACGGATAGACCGCAGTTGCTGGACTTTCTGCTGGAGGAAGAAGCGGGCGGCCATCCGGTAACGATAGATGCCCAGGCGAGGCATGCGCTTCTGGCCTTCAATTGGCCGGGCAACGTGCGGCAGATGCGTAATGTGCTCAGGACATTAGCGGCGTTGTGCGAGGAGGGTCTGATCTGTTTTGACGACTTGCCCCAGGTGATTCGTCAGGGCACTGTTGAAAAGGCCGCTGCGCCTGAACCGAGTGACTCGCCGCTGGACGATGCCGAGCGTTCAGCGCTGATCACCACCCTCGAAGCCCAACGCTGGCACATGACCCACGCGGCGCGGGAGCTGGGGGTGAGCCGCAATACTTTATATAGAAAGCTGCGCAAGCATGGCATCGCGCGATAGCGAGTGAGAGCGGTCATCCTCGCATTGCATTGCATCGCTCGATAGATCGGCCTCGCCCCCGACTGTAGGAGCCGGCTTGCTGGCGAACATGCCGGTTCAGGCACTTATCTGTCGACGGACACACCGCATTCGCCAGCAAGCCGGCTCCCACAAAGGATTTCATACGCTGCTTATACCTGAGACCGTACTGCGCAAGCATGGCATCGCGCGATAGCGAGTGGGTAGCGCGGTCATCTTCTGTGGGAGCGAATTCATTCGCGATGCGGTCTGTCAGGCAACGGATTTTTGTCGTATGTACTGAGGTCTCGCGAATGAATTCGCTCCCACCGTTCGGTATTCAACGACAACTGTCGCTCCATTCAATTGCCCCGTGCGCATTGCCCACCTTCTAAGCTAACCTGCGCCCATGTTTTAAGAGGTTGGTCATGCACATTCATATTCTGGGTATTTGCGGCACGTTCATGGGGTCGCTGGCGGTTCTCGCCAAGGATTTGGGCCATAAAGTCACCGGCTCCGACGCCAACGTCTACCCGCCGATGAGCACGCAGCTCCAGGCGCAGGGCATCGAGCTGATGCAAGGTTATGACCCATCGCACCTGGAGCCGGCGCCGGATCTGGTGGTGGTCGGCAATGCCATGTCGCGAGGCAACCCGGCTGTCGAATACGTTTTGAACAAAGGCCTGCCATACGTTTCCGGTCCGCAGTGGCTGGCTGATCACGTCCTGCGTGGGCGCTGGGTATTGGCTGTGGCGGGAACTCATGGCAAGACCACCACCAGCAGCATGCTGGCCTGGGTGCTGGAGCACGCGGGCATGGCGCCGGGCTTTCTCATCGGTGGAGTGCCTCAGAACTTCGCAGTGTCCGCGCGGCTGGGCGACACGCCGTTTTTCGTGGTCGAGGCCGACGAATACGACAGCGCGTTCTTCGACAAGCGTTCGAAATTCGTCCACTACGGCCCGCGTACCGCGATCCTCAACAACCTTGAATTCGATCACGCCGATATCTTCCCGGACCTACCCGCCATCGAGCGGCAATTCCACCACTTGGTGCGTACGATTCCGAGCGAAGGTCTGGTGATTCATCCAACCACCGAGCCGGCTCTTGAGCGGGTGATCAGGATGGGCTGCTGGACGCCGGTGCAAACCACCGGGCAGGGCGGTCAGTGGCAGGCGAAATTGCTCAGCGAGGACGGCTCGAAGTTCGAAGTGAGTTTCGACGGCGTCGCGCAAGGCGTGGTGGACTGGGGCATGACCGGTCAGCACAACGTGGCCAACGCATTGGCAACGCTGGCAGCAGCTCGGCATGTCGGTGTCGTGCCAGAGCAGGGTATCGAAGCCTTGAGCGCGTTCAAGAGCGTCAAGCGCCGGATGGAGAAGGTCGCCGAAGTGCGCGGCATCACCATCTACGACGACTTCGCGCACCACCCGACCGCCATCGCCACCACGCTGGACGGTCTGCGAAAAAAAGTCGGCGACTCGCCGATCATTGCCATCGTCGAGCCGCGCTCCAACTCCATGAAGCTGGGCGCGCACCGTGAAGGCCTGCCGGAAAGCGTCGATCAGGCCGATCAGGTGGTCTGGTACGCGCCGGCCAATCTGGGTTGGGACCTGGGCGCAACCGCCGCGCTGTGCACCGTGCCTTCGGAGGTGTGCGATTCGTTGGAGGCCATCATCGAACGCGTGAAAAGTCAGGCCCAGCGCGGTACGCACGTGGTGATCATGAGCAACGGCGGTTTCGGCGGCCTGCACGGCAAACTGGCCGAGGCGCTGCAATGAGCGGGCCGGAACGCATCACCCTGGCAATGACCGGCGCGTCTGGCGCGCAATACGGCCTGCGCCTGCTGGACTGCCTGGTGCGCGAAGATCGCGAAGTGCACTTCCTGATATCGAAGGCCGCGCAGTTGGTCATGGCCACTGAAACCGACGTCACGTTGCCGCCAAAGCCACAGATGATGCAGGCGTTTCTGACCGAGTACACCGGCGCCGAAGCCGGGCAGATTCGGGTCTATGGCAAAGAAGACTGGATGTCGCCAGTGGCGTCCGGCTCCGGGGCGCCGAGTGCGATGGTCGTTGTGCCTTGCTCGACAGGCACCTTGTCGGCCATTGCGACCGGCGCCTGCAACAACCTGATCGAGCGCGCCGCGGACGTGACCCTCAAAGAGCGGCGGCAGTTGATTCTGGTGCCTCGCGAAGCGCCGTTTTCCAGCATTCATCTGGAGAACATGCTCAAGCTGTCGAATCTGGGTGCGGTGATCCTTCCGGCGTCTCCAGGTTTTTATAACCAGCCGCAGACCATCGATGATCTGGTCGATTTTGTCGTGGCGCGGATCCTCAATCTGTTGAACATCCCTCAGGACATGCTGCCGCGCTGGGGCGAGCATCATTTTGGCGCCGATGAATAAAAAACTGTTTGTGCTGACACTTGGGCTGGTGCTGGCGACCGGCTGTTCCACCGTGCGCACGCTGGATGCCAATCAGCCGGGCGCGCCGGTGGTGTATTCCGGCACGCGCCTTGATCTGTATGCGATACAGGGCGGGTGCTGCGAGAAGGATCGCTTCGGTGCCGAGGCGCCAAAATACCCGATGCTCGATCTGCCGGGCAGCGCATTGCTCGATACGGTGTTGTTGCCGCTGTCGGTTTTGACGGTATTGGGCGTGGGGTTTCAGGCGTCGGGCGGGATGTAGCCAAGGTATATGGGCCGGGGTTTTAACCTGTGGGAGCGAATCCGTTCGCGAGACGGCGGTACATTCGACCCATTTATGTGGGATGTACCACCGCATCGCGAATGAATTTGCTCCCACAGGGGGGTGTGCGTGTGACAGAAATTACTTACCCAACCGCCGCAACTCATCGGACTCTACAATCCTCACCCCATCCTGCTCCTCCAGCGCCAGACGCCACAGCGCGCGGGCCAGTTGGCAGGCTTCGATGCCGCCGTATTTGCCGGGGATCAACTTGGCGATGGGTGCGGCCAGTTGCTCGACCAAGCGCTGATCCTCCCGCTCGCCAATCAACAGGGAAGGGCGGGCGATGGTCAGTTGCGGCCAATTCTGGTCCTTGAGCGCCTCTTCCATTTCGCCTTTCACGCGGCTGTAGAAAATGCTCGATTCAGGGTCGGCGCTCACTGCGCTGATCACTAGCAAGTGCCTGGCTCCCAGCTCCCGAGCGCGTTTGCCAAAGGCCACGACCATGTCCTTGTCCACTGCGCGGAAGGCGTCCTGGGATCCAGCCTGCTTGATCGTGCTGCCCAGACAACAAAAGGCGATATCGACCTGGCCGTTCAGTTCGGGCAGCAGCGAAGTGAATTCACCCACCGGGTTTTCAAGGTGCGGGTGTTCAGCCAGCGGTCTGCGGCTCGGGGCCAGGACGCGGCTGACAGTGGGTTCGTTGAGCAGGCGATCGAGCAGATGCTCGCCAGTCAGACCGGTCGCTCCGGCAAGCAGAATGTGTTGCGGCGTCAAGTACATAGTCTTTCTCCCTTGATACGCCACAAGCATAGGCGTTCTAACGCAACAGACTGCGCGCCGAGCGGGCTGGTTTCACAAAAGCGTTAAATATTCATCTATGCCGTGTCTATCTCCACAGATATGCACAGGGCATATGACGATATCGCGCTGGCTGCTTTTGATTCTGGCCGGAAGGCCGCAGGAGCAAGCTTGCTCGCGATCTGGTGCGAAGCGGCAGCAAACCCGAACGCCTCGGCTTGTCTGATGCGACGAGATTGAATGGATTTACTACGGCTACGTAGCAGATCGCAGGCGAGACAAGCGTGTGTACGCCTTCGAAAGAGTCAAAAGCATTGAATGCGCGTTGCCAGATCCGTCAGCGGTGATTCAATGACTACCGACGGCCTTGGCAGTCATGCCGATCGAAACAGTATTCAACGCCCGTTCCGCTTGGCTTTTGCGCAGCTTCTGCCAATGCGCGATGACGCCTTTGGGGGCCCACATCTGGGGGTCGGAGGCTTCGAAGCTTTCCTCGATTTCCCGCTGCGCGACGATGGTCCTGGCGTCGTTGAAGGCCTGTTGCAGGTCGTCGGTGGCCACCAGCGCCTTGCCGAACAGGGCTTCGCCGAAATAGGTGAAGTCCGCTTCTTCCGAGCAGCCGAACGAAACGCGATCCTCGCGGGATGCCGTGATGACCATGGTTTTTTCGTCCTTGATCGCCGGGATGAAGCCACCGGAATAACAGGCGGAAATCACCACGATCTTGTCGCGGTTCTTCAGAGGGGCGAGCACGCTGGCCATCTCGTTGGCGGGCAGGTCCGACAGTTCAAGGCGCGGCTGATCCAGCACCAACTCATGGTCATGGGTACCGTGGCTGGTGAGGTAAATGAAGATCAGGTCTTCCGGACCGCTGCGTTGAGCCAGGGTCTGCACGGCGCGGTTGATGTTTTCGCGGGTCGCCAGCGGACGATCGGCCATGTGGTCGCGATGGTTAACCAGCGAAATCTGACCGAACGCGCCGAAGCGGGTCGCCAGCAGATTGTTGACGTAGTCGGCCTCGCGCAGGAACACGCTCTGCTTGCCGTCGCCGCCGACCACCAAGCTGTACAGCTCGATAGCCGAAGTGGACGCAGGAACCGCCGCCAGCGCCTTGTCCAGAAGCGGACCTTGCGCAAGCAGTCCCATCTCCAGCGAATCGGGCAGCAGTTTGCCCGTCGCATCGCGCACGCGCTGGCCGTTGGACCAGATGCCGCTCTGCACGCTGCCATCGGCAGATGTCAGAACGCCCTGACCCTGATAGTTGTCATTGTCGAAGTGACCGACGTAAACGCTGCCGTCCGCCAGTTTCAAACGCCCTTCGCCCGCGAAACGCCAGTTGCGAAACTGCCCTTGATAGTGGGTGCCGTCGGAGCCGATCAGCTCGCCCTTACCGGTGAACGCGCCATCCTTGAACTGACCGGACCATACGTCGCCATCAGCGTTTTCATAGCGTCCGCGGCCGTTGAGCTGGTTGTCATGAAAGCCGCCGACGTACTGATCGCCATCGGCGCTGTTGAAGTTGCCAACGCCTTGCAGCTGGCCATCGACGAACTTACCGCTGAACTGATTGCCCGCGGCATCGCTGCGCTGTCCTTCGCCGTTAGGTTTGCCATGGGCGAACTGGCCCTGATATTCGCTGCCGTCTTCCAACTCCAGGTGGCCCAGACCGTCGTACAGGTCGGCCTTGAACTCGCCGCGATAGCTCATGCCATGCTCTTTGAGCGAGCCTTCGCCATCGCGCCGCCCCAGTTTGTAGCCGCCCACATAGCTGCCGGCGCTGGTGGTCAGCTGACCCTGGCCTTGGAATAGTCCGTCCTGAAAGCCGCCTTTATAGACGTCGCCGTTGCTGGCGTGCCATTCGCCCTGGCCGTTCCATTGACCGTTCCTGAACTCCCCGGCGTACCAACTGCCGTTGGGATAATCGATGCGGCCCTTGCCTTGCAGGACGCCATTGACCACGTCACCACGATAGCGACCGCCATCGGGCAGGCGTGCGTCCGGTGGCAACAGCGACTCGCCGTCACCGCACGCGGTAATCAGAAGGGTAAGGGCCAGAGGAGCAAGCGCGCGCATGGTAAATCCCGAAAAAGAGGTGTTTCGGCGTGATCAGATCGCGTACTTGTATCGAGTCGCTCACACAGCCGCGCCGAGTATGCCGCAGCCGGGAAGCGTCATGAAACAGTCTGTTACGACTGTTTCATGTTTTAGGGGCGTTACACGAAGCAGAGGGAAAGTGGTTCAGCGATAAACCCAGGCTTGTCCTGACCCTCGATTTCAAGCGTTGCAGTGGCTTTTAGCAGCCATTGGCCGGGCTTCTTCTCGGTCACTTCGGCAAGGGTAACTTTTAGACGAACGCGCGAGTCGACTTTGACCGGCTGGATAAAACGCACGCTGTCCAGCCCATAGTTGATCGCCATTTTCATGCCCTCGGGTACGACGAGAAGCGACTCCATCAGTTTGGGAATCAGCGACAGCGACAGGAAACCGTGGGCGATAGTCGAGCCGAACGGGGTCTGCGCAGCTTTGACCGGGTCGACGTGAATGAACTGGAAATCGCCCGTCGCTTCAGCGAACAGATTGATACGCGCCTGGTCGATCAACAACCACTCGGAACTTCCCAGTTCCTTGCCTTCATAACGCTTGAGTTCTGCAACAGGTACATAGGGCATCGGTACTCTCCTTGTGGATCAACTATGTTTTTTCAGTGGTCTGGCGTCTCGGGCGCTGTTATTGCTTGGTGCGGTATAGCGCCGCATACCTGTAGGAGCCGGCTTGCTGGCGAACCGGCTGTGTCAGGCATTGTAGATTTGACCGATATACGGCGTTCACCCGCAGGCCCGGCTTCTACAGCGTCAGGCGCCGCTTGGAAGAACGCCACCGGCAACAGCGTATTTACCGTTGCCGCTGTCGGACCTAGAGATCAGCACGCCCTGTAAGCCCGGTCAACAATCCCCCGGCTTGCGAATACCGCCTCATAGGCCGACGGGCTGCGTGCTTATAATGTCGCCGCCAATTCGCTGGAGTTTTTTATGTTGCTAAGAGGCCTGACGTGGCTGGTGCTGTTCCAACTGGTGGGAACGGCGCTGAATCATTTATTCCTGTCGATACTGCCGGGGCCGATCATTGGCCTGGTGTTGTTGATGATCTACCTGATGGTCCGCGGCGAGGTGAGTCAACCCATCAGCCTGGCGGCCAGCAGTCTGCTGCGATATCTGCCGCTGTTACTGGTGCCGCCTGCCGTGGGTGTAATGGTCTATGCCGGTCAGATCGCCGACGATTTCTGGGCCATTGTAGGTTCTCTGGTTTTGTCGTTGATGATCTCGCTCACGTTTGCCGGCTGGTTGATGCAAAAACTCATCGATCGCCAGGCCAGTCGCCGGGAGCCATCATGAGCCTGGATTGGCATGGAGCCTGGCTGGCCGTCATCCATCACCCGCTGTTTGGCATCGCCATCACGTTGGGCGCTTATCAGGTGGTATTGGCCGGGTACGAGAAAACCCGCTGGGTGTTTCTGCAGCCGGTGCTGGTGTCGATGCTGGTGGTGATCGGCGTGCTGGTCAGTTGCGGGCTGGAATATGCCGAGTACCGCAAGAGCACTGAAATACTCAGCATCCTGCTCGGCCCCGCAACGGTTGCGTTGGCAGTGCCGCTTTATTTGAATCTGCGGCGTATTCGGCAGTTGTTCTGGCCGGTCTTGACTACGCTGGTGGTTGGCGGCGTGTTGGCGACCGGGCTTTGCGTGGGGCTGGGCTGGGTGCTGGGCGCCGATCACATGATCCTGATGACCATGGCGCCGAAGTCGGTCACATCGCCGATTGCCATGCTGGTGGCCGAGCAGATCGGCGGTGTGGCGGCATTGGCAGCGGTTTTCGTGTTGATCACCGGCGTCATTGGCGGCATATTCGGCCCCGGTCTGTTGACCCTGGCGGGCGTGCAAAGCCCGGAAGCCCGAGGCATGGCGCTGGGCCTGACTGCGCACGCGGTGGGGACCTCGGCGGCCTTGCAGGAAGGTGAAGAGTGCGGTGCCTTTGCGGCGCTCGCCATGAGTCTGATGGGGGTCGCCACGGCATTGTTCTTGCCGTTGGCGGTGTCTCTGGTTGCTTGAGGGTGTGTCTATGTCGTTGCCGTTGTTTCCGCTAAACGCTGTGCTGTTCCCGGGGTGTGTGCTCGATCTGCAGATATTCGAGGCGCGCTACCTGGACATGATTGGCCGCTGCATGAAACAGGGCGAAGGCTTTGGCGTGGTGTGCATTACCGAAGGCAGTGAAGTCGGTGATGTGCCTGAAGGTTTTTCGCAGATCGGTTGCGAAGCGCTGGTCACCGACTTCCAGCAGCAGGACAACGGCCTGCTGGGCATTCGCGTGGTCGGCGGTCGGCGTTTCCGCGTGATCGGCGCCGAAGCTCAGCGTGACAACCTGTTGATCGCCGAAGTGGAGTGGCTGGAAGAACCCCAGGAAAAGCCGTTGCAGGAAGAGGACGACGACCTGGTGGCATTACTGGCTGCACTGGCCGAACACCCGATGGTCGCTGCGCTGAACATGGGGCTGACAGCGAGCGGGCAGCAGTCACTGGCCAATCAACTGGCATACCTGCTGCCGTTTGCCGAAGAAGACAAGATTGAGTTGCTGGAAATCGACGACGCCGAAGAACGGCTCGACGCGATTCAGGACCTGCTCGATGAGATGCAAGGGGATATGCAGGCTTAGTGTCGTCGCCTTTTCAGTGTGGGAGCGAATTCATTCGCGAGAGGGTCTTACTGACGACACAAATCTGTCGACTGTACAGACGCCTCGCGAATGAATTCGATCCCACGGTGTCCGGTTTCTTCAGGCGCGCTCCGTGAAACGCTCTCATCAATACTCATACCGAATCAACCCATGAGTCAGCGAATGAACCGCGAACCCGATCAGCACCGCGATGATCGCCGGTAACAGTAGCCACCACACGCGTAATGGCAGGGCAGGCATAGGCTGCTTGTTCTGCACGAACGCCAGGCTCGTGGCGCAGGCGAAGAACGCCAGCAGCATCCCGGCCAGCACATCGGTCGGCCAGTGCACGCCCAGATACACCCGCGATACGCAGATCGATGCCGCAGGAATCACCCCCAACAGCAGCCAGGTCAAGCGCAGACGAACGGGCTGCCCGCGGCCTGCGAGCACCGCCAGCGTCATGAACAGTGCGAACGATGCTGACGCGTGTCCACTGGGCATGCTGTAGGTCGTCAGCGGCTCGGCCAGCACTTCGGGGCGAGCGCGGGCGAAGGTGTGCTTCATGCTCTGGTTAATGATCGCCGAGCCCAGGGTGGTCGAGCAGGCAAAGATCGCATGGCGCCATTGGCGGGTGATGATCAGCATGATCAACAGTACGGCGGCCGCGCAGAATTGCGTTCTGAAATCCCCCAGCCCGGTGACCAGTACCACGAAATTTTCCGCGGCTGCGCTGCGATGCTCCTGCACCAGCGTCATCACACCCTGATCCAGATGCGCCAGGTATGGCCAGCCCAGAAACACCGCAATTAACATGACCAGGCTGGTCAGCGCGATCAGCTTGGTGGCGTAACGCTTGGCCCGCACGCTGCTCTGAATCGCCACGCCCAACAATATCGCCAGCCCCGCGCCTACCGCCGCAGCCTCCGGCCAGAAACCTTCCGGCAATGGCAGACGAATTGCCGCCCCTGTCGCCCAGCCCGGCAGAATGTACGCCACCGACCAACCGGCCGCTGCAACAACGCTCACCGCAGCGAATCGCACGAAAGGCATGTCGAACATCCCGGCCACCATCGGCAGCATCGGGCGCAAGGGGCCGATGAAGCGACCTACCAGAAGGCTGGCGATGCCGTAACGCTGGAAATACGTTTCGGCACCGGCTATCCACTCCGGATGATGGCGAAGGCCCGGAAGCCGACGAATATTCTGGTGGAATCGTCGACCGAGGAAGTAGGAAACGAAATCCCCCAGTAATCCGCCGACGAAACCCAGCAGCAAGGCCTCACTCAGCGGCAGAATCCCGCTGCCTGCCAGCGCGGCAATGGCGAACAACGCGACCGTACCGGGAACGATGATGCCCGCAATGGCCAGGCATTCGACGAATGAAACCAGAAAAACCGCCGCGCCCAGCCATGAGGGGTTGGCACTCAGCCATGCGGTGATGCTTTCGAGCCATGAGCCCATGGGTCAATTTCCCTGCTCGATGATGAAATAATCGCGGCCTTCGGCTTGCCCGCGTCTGATCGGGTTCCGCGTGCAGTACCGCGCATAGGCTGCATCGACGAAGCGGTACATCAGCTCTTCGTCGCGTCCGGCGGGGATGCCCAGGCGGGTGGTCTGGATGATCTGCGCGGGACGCTGGCCCACGTCGTCGACAAAGATCTGCTCGTGGTCGAAGCGCTTGGCGTCCCACATTGGCACCTTCAGGCCCAGCGCCTTGCACAGCAGCGTCTGGCCGGCGCATAGCCGTTCGGGTGGGCGGATATTGCCGCTGGCGTCGGGGTTGTTGAGCAGCATCTGTGCCAGGCTGTTCTCGCCCGAGGTTGCATCGACCCACGGATACGCCGATTTGATCAGCACGGCGTTGCCCGGCCCACCTGCGCTGAAATTCAGCGAGTCACCGCCTCGGGCGTAATACATATAAATGTGACCGCCATCCAGAAACAAAGCCTTACGTTTTTCTGTATAGCCCAAGGAGGCGTGGCTGCCTTTTTCCTCGAGGTAATACGCTTCTGTCTCTATGATGCGCGCCGACAACCACAACTCGCCGACCTTGTGACGCACCACCTTTCCCAGCAGATCACGGGCAAGCGTCTGAGCGTCGCGATTGAAGAAACTGTCGGGCAGGGCGCGGTGGGCGTGATCGGGCATAAATAGGCAACATGGTGAGGTGGCAGGCGATGATAGCAATGTCGGGCTTAATTGCAGCTGAATGGCTTGAACGATCACACACCGACTGCAGGAGCCGGCTTGCTGGCGAACCGGTTGTGTCAGCCGCCATCAACATGTGCGACCCTCCGCATTCGTCAGCAAGCCGGCTCCTACAGTTGTTTCGAGGGTTTGAATTAGGGTTTCACCCAACAAATCCTGCTTATATCGACCATCCGCCTGTCGCCGCTGTCGTTCGGCCCGCCCGACAGCTATAATCGGCCGCTTTCCTCTCTGCCAAGACCTCTGAGACCATGACTGAGTCCGTTCTTGACTATATGACCCGCCTGGGTCGTGCCGCCCGCGAAGCTTCGCGCGTGATCGGCCGCGCCAGTACCGCGCAGAAAAACCGCGCGCTGACGGCCACCGCCAATGCGCTGGACGCTGCCCGCGACGAGCTGACAGCTGCCAACGAGCAGGACCTGGCCGCTGGCCGCGCCAATGGCCTCGAACCTGCCTTGCTCGAACGTCTGGCCCTGACCCCGGCTCGCATCGACAGCATGATCGCCGGTTTGCGTCAGGTCGCCAGTCTTGCGGACCCTATCGGCACTATCCGTGACATGAATTTCCAGCCTTCCGGCATTCAGGTCGGCAAGATGCGTGTGCCGTTGGGCGTGGTCGGCATCATCTACGAGTCGCGTCCGAACGTGACCATCGATGCCGCCAGTCTGTGCCTGAAATCCGGTAACGCGACCATCCTGCGCGGTGGTTCCGAGGCCATTCACTCCAACCGTGCCATCGCCGCCTGCATCCAGCGTGGGCTGGACGAGGCCGGTCTGCCTGCTGCCGTGGTGCAAGTAGTCGAAACCACTGACCGTGCCGCCGTTGGCGCGCTGATCACCATGCCCGAGTACGTTGACGTCATCGTTCCGCGCGGCGGCAAAGGTCTGATCGAGCGTGTGAGTCGCGACGCCAGGGTGCCGGTCATCAAGCATCTGGACGGTATCTGCCACGTCTATGTCAGTGCCCACGCCGATTTGGCTGCGGCGCAACGCATCGCCTTTAACGCCAAGACTTATCGCTACGGTATCTGTGGCGCCATGGAAACGCTGCTGGTGGATCAGGCGATCGCTATCGACTTCCTGCCGCAAATGGCTGCCCAGCTCCGCGAAAAAGGCGTTGAGCTGCGTGGTTGCGAGCGTACCCGCGAGCTGATCGATGCGATCCCTGCGACCGAAGAAGACTGGCACACCGAATACCTGGCGCCGATCCTCTCGATCCGAATTGTCACCGGTCTGGATCAGGCCATCGAGCACATCAACCATTACGGCTCGCATCACAGCGACGCCATCATCTCCGATTCCCAGTCTCAGACTCGCCGCTTCATGGCTGAAGTCGACTCCAGCTCGGTGATGATCAACGCACCGACCAGTTTCGCGGACGGTTTCGAATACGGTCTGGGTGCGGAAATCGGCATTTCCACAGATAAGATCCACGCCCGTGGCCCGGTAGGACTTGAAGGCCTGACCTGCGAGAAGTACATCGTCGTGGGTGACGGACACCAACTGCGCGGGCAGGGGCCAGCCTGACTTGGCCGACATTCGGCAGCACGCAGACAGTGATGCGAAAGCGGTAGCCGAGCCTGCCGGGGACGTGGCTTCTGTCCCGCGCGCGGCAAAACGTATAGGCATGCTGGGCGGGACGTTCGATCCCGTGCACATTGGCCATTTGCGCGGCGCGCTGGAAGTCGCCGCATTGCTTGAACTCGATGAGTTGCGCCTGACGCCCAGCGCTAGGCCGCCTCATCGCGACACACCCAGTGTTTCGGCGCAGGACCGTCTGGCGATGGTCCGCTGTGCCGTGCAAGGGGTGTCGCCATTGACGGTGGATGATCGCGAGTTGTTGCGCGACAAGCCGTCGTACACCATCGACACGCTGGTATCGATGCGCGCCGAACTCGCCGCCGATGACCAGCTGTTTTTGTTGCTGGGATGGGACGCCTTTTGCGGGCTGCCCACTTGGCATCGTTGGGAAGAGTTGCTGGAGCACTGCCATATCGTGGTGCTGCAACGCCCGGACGCCGACAGCGAGTCGCCGGACGCCATGCGTAACCTGCTGGCGGCGCGCGCGGTCAGCGATCCGAAGGCCCTCAAGGGCCCTGGCGGACACATTACATTCGTCTGGCAGACGCCGCTTTCGGTGTCTGCCACCCAGATCCGCCAACTGCTGGCCAGCGGGAAGTCGGTACGTTTTCTGGTGCCAGACGCAGTACTGGCCTATATCGAGGCGCACGGGCTGTACCGTGCGCCCAATTGAACTGAATGAGTTTTATATGACAAAGCAAAAAAACACCGTATCCGGCGAAGAGCTGGTTGAACTGACCAAGGCCGCGCTGGAAGACGTGAAGGCCCAGGATATCCTGGTCATCGACGTGAAAGACAAGCACAGCCTGACCGACTACATGGTGATCGCCACCGGTACCTCGAACCGTCAGATCAACGCCATGCTCGACAAGGTTCGCGAGAACGTCAAAGCCAAGGGCGCGCAACCCCTGGGCGAAGAAGGCAAAGGCGAAAGCGACTGGGTACTGCTGGATCTGGGCGATGTGATCGTGCACATGATGACCGCCGCTGCCCGCCAGTTCTACGACCTTGAGCGTTTGTGGCAAGGCGCCGAGCAGAGCCGTGCTGCCAGCGGCGCGCACCATACGCCGGGCAACGAATAAGGGCTCACTGTGCGTCTGCGTCTGATTGCTGTCGGTTCACGCATGCCCAAGTGGGTGGAAGAGGGTTGGCATGAGTATGCCAAGCGTCTGCCATCCGAGCTGGCGCTTGAACTGGTAGAGATTCCGCTCAACACCCGTGGCAAGAACGCCGACGTGGCGCGCCTGATCCGTCAGGAAGGCGAGGCCATGCTGGCCAAAGTGCAGCCGGGCGAGCGGATCGTCACCCTCGAAGTTCATGGCAAGCCGTGGAGCACCGAGCAACTGGCGGGAGAGCTCGATCGCTGGCGCCTTGATTCGCGCACCGTGAACCTGATGGTTGGCGGTCCGGAAGGGCTGGCGCCAGAGGTCTGTGCTCGTGCCGAGCAACGGTGGTCGTTGTCGCCGCTGACGTTGCCGCACCCGCTGGTGCGCATCCTCATCGGTGAACAGATTTATCGTGCCTGGACAGTGTTGTCCGGTCACCCTTATCACAAGTAGCGCCGCTGCCTTCACTGTGAACACGCCCTAAATGTCTCAGCCGATTCGCCTGAAAGATCACGAAAAGGACGCACGCCTGGTGCGCAGCCGAGTCGTGGTCGGCGCTGTGGCAGTCATCGTGCTGATCTGCGTGCTGGTGGCGCGGCTCTACTTCCTTCAGGTCATCCAGTACGACTATCACTCGACTCTGTCGGAAAATAATCGGGTGCATGTGCAGCCGATTCCGCCGAGTCGCGGGCTGATTTTCGACCGCAATGGCGTAGTGATCGCCGACAACCGTCCGAGTTTCAGCCTGAGTATGACCCGCGAGCGTTCCGGCGATTGGGCGCAGGTGCTCGACACCATCGTTGAGGTGCTGGAGCTGACCCCGGATGACCGGATCATCTTCGAAAAACGCATGAAGCAGGGACGCCGGCCGTTCGAGCCGGTACCGATCCTGTTCGAGTTGAACGAAGAGCAGATCGCTCGCATCGCGGTCAACCAGTTCCGCCTGCCGGGCGTCGAAGTGGTCGCGCAACTGGTTCGTCACTATCCGCAGGGCGAGCACTTCGCTCACTCGGTCGGCTACATGGGACGGATCAACGAGAAAGAGCTCAAAAGCCTGGACTCGGTCAATTACAGCGGCACCCATCACATGGGCAAGACCGGCATCGAACGCTTCTACGAGCCAGAGCTGCACGGTCAGGTTGGCTATGAAGAGGTCGAAACCAATGCCCGTGGCCGGGTGCTGCGGGTTCTGAAACGTACCGATCCAGTGCCAGGCAAGGACATCGTCCTGAGCTTGGACATCCAACTGCAGGAAGCTGCCGAAGCTGCGCTCGCCGGGCGTCGTGGCGCGGTCGTGGCGCTGGACCCGAACACCGGCGAAGTGCTGGCGATGGTCAGTCAGCCAAGCTTCGACCCGAATCTGTTCGTCACCGGCATCAGCTTCAAGGCGTATTCCGAGCTGCGTGATTCGGTGGACCGGCCGCTGTTCAATCGTATTCTGCGCGGCCTGTATCCGCCGGGCTCGACCATCAAGCCGGCCGTGGCCATCGCGGGCCTTGATTCGGGCGTAGTGACCGCCAGTACCCGGGTGTTCGATCCCGGCTACTACATGCTGCCGAACTACGATCACAAATACCGTAACTGGAACCGCACCGGCGACGGCTGGGTGGACCTGGACACGGCGATCATGCGTTCCAACGACACTTATTTCTACGATCTGGCGCACAAGGTGGGTATCGATCGGCTGTCTTCTTATCTGAACAAGTTCGGTATCGGGCAGAAGGTCTCGCTGGACATGTTCGAAGAGTCGCCGGGCCTGATGCCGTCTCGCGACTGGAAACGCATCACCCGCCGTCAGGCCTGGTTCCCGGGCGAGACATTGATCCTCGGGATCGGCCAGGGCTACATGCAGGCCACTCCGCTGCAACTGGCTCAGGCCACGGCGCTTGTGGCCAACAAGGGCAAATGGAACCGTCCACATCTGGCCAGGACGGTAGAGGGCCAGAAACCCGTGGATGAAAACCCCATGCCCGATATTGTCCTGCGCGACCCGTCTGACTGGGCCAAGGTCAACCATGGCATGCAACAGGTCATGCATGGTGCCCGCGGCACTGCGCGCAAGGCGGCGATCGGCGCTCAATACCGCATCGCGGGCAAGAGTGGTACCGCGCAAGTCGTCGCCATTCGCCAGGGCGAAAAATACGATCGCTCGAAAGTGCAGGAACGCCACCGCGACCACGCCTTGTTCGTGGGCTTCGCGCCGGCCGACAGCCCCAAGATCGTCGTTGCGGTGATGATCGAAAACGGTGAATCCGGTTCCGGTGCCGCGGCGCCTGTCGTGCGTCAGGTCATGGATGCCTGGCTACTGGACCCTCAGGGTCGTTTGAAACCCGAATACGCCAGCAATACACTGCCTCCGGAGACCGCGGCCCGTGAAGAGTAATTTCGACCGCATTCTCTCCAGCGAAGATGTGATGCGCCGTCGCGCCACTTTCCTGCAGAAAATCCATGTTGACGGTCCTCTGCTGATCCTGCTGCTGACCTTGGCCGCAGGCAGCCTGTTCGTTCTTTATTCGGCCAGCGGCAAGAGCTGGGATCTGCTGATCAAACAGGCCACCTCGTTTGGGATCGGGTTGGTATCGATGTTCGTCATTGCCCAGCTGGAGCCACGCTTCATGGCGCGCTGGGTGCCGATTGCCTACGTCCTCGGCGTGCTGTTGCTGGTGGCGGTGGACGTCATGGGCCACAACGCCATGGGGGCGACGCGCTGGATCAACATTCCGGGGGTTATCCGCTTCCAGCCTTCGGAATTCATGAAGATCATCATGCCGGCGACCATCGCCTGGTATCTGTCCAAGCGCACACTGCCGCCGCACCTGAAGCATGTGGCAGTGAGTCTCGGACTGATCGGTCTGCCGTTCATTCTGATCGTGCGCCAACCCGACCTCGGCACCTCGCTGCTGATTCTCGCTTCCGGGACCTTCGTGCTGTTCATGGCTGGCCTGCGCTGGCGCTGGATCATCGGCGTCATCGCGGCGGCGGTGCCGGTCGCGGTGGGGATGTGGTTCTTCTTCATGCACGACTATCAGAAGCAGCGAATCCTGACCTTCCTCGACCCGGAAAGCGACCCGCTGGGCACTGGCTGGAACATCATCCAGTCCAAGGCTGCGATCGGTTCTGGCGGCGTCTTCGGCAAGGGCTGGCTGCTGGGCACACAGTCGCACCTGGACTTTCTGCCAGAGAGCCATACCGACTTCATCATTGCGGTACTCGGCGAAGAGTTCGGTCTGGTAGGGATTTGCGCGCTGTTGCTGATTTATCTGCTGCTGATCGGTCGCGGGCTGATGATCACCGCTCAGGCGCAGACGCTGTACGGCAAGCTCCTCGCCGGCAGCCTGACCATGACGTTTTTTGTTTATGTTTTCGTCAATATCGGTATGGTCAGCGGGCTGCTGCCGGTGGTGGGGGTGCCCTTGCCCTTCATTAGCTACGGCGGAACTTCGCTGGTTACGCTGCTGTCAGCGTTTGGGGTTTTGATGTCGATCCATACCCATCGCAAGTGGATCGCTCAGGTTTGATTACAGTGAATAACCGGTCAGGTTTTAAGGTCAGGAACTCAATGCAAGTAGTGCGTGGCTGGGCTGCTCGATATGCGCCGCTGGTCGGTCTGATGGGCATCCTCGGCTCAGTGCAGGAGTCGCTTGCCGGTGACTATGAAGGCTCGCCTCAGGTTGCCCAGTTCGTCAGTGACATGACCCGTGACTACGGGTTTGCAGGCGAACAACTGATAGAGGTCTTTCGCAATGTTGAACGCAAACAGTCGATTCTGGATGCGATATCCCGGCCCGCCGAACGGGTGAAACCATGGAAGGATTACCGCCCGATGTTCCTCACCGATGCGCGGATCGCGAGGGGTGTGGATTTCTGGCGACAGCACGAAACAGCGCTGGCTCGCGCCGAACAAGAGTATGGTGTGCCCGCGCAAGTGATCGTCGCGATCATTGGTGTGGAAACATTTTTTGGTCGTAATACCGGAAATTATCGGGTAATCGATGCGTTATCGACGCTGAGTTTCGATTATCCTCCGCGCGCGGATTTCTTCCGCAAGGAACTGCGCGAGTTTTTGTTGCTTGCCCGTGAAGAGCAGGTCGACCCGCTGACGCTCAAAGGCTCGTATGCCGGGGCGATGGGGTTGCCGCAGTTCATGCCGAGCAGCTTTCGCAACTATGCAGTGGATTTCGACGGTGACGGTCACATCAACATCTGGAACGACCCGGATGATGCGATCGGCAGCGTTGCCAGCTATTTCAAGCGTCATGGCTGGGTCGCGGGTGAGCCTGTGGTCAGCCGGGCAAGCGTGCGTGGCGACCTTTTCGAAGGTGGTTTGAGCCCGGGAATCGAGCCGGTGAAGACCGTCGGGGAGTTGCGAGCCTTGGGGTGGGCGAGTCATGATGCGCTGCGCGATGATATGCCGGTCACGGCTTTTCGTCTGGAAGGCGACAATGGCCCTGAATACTGGATGGGTTTGAAGAATTTTTACGCAATCACGCGTTACAACCGCAGCGTGATGTACGCCATGGCCGTGCATCAGCTGTCTGAACTGCTTGTTCAAGCTCGGGGCGTCAAGTAATGCGGTCATTGCCGATCAAACAACCATTGAAGCTGATGGCCTTCGCCGCGCTGACATTGCTGGTCGTCAGTTGCTCCACCAGTCGACCGACGCAGCAGGGCAACATCATCCGCGCGCAACCGGGGCTGGACATCAATCGGGCGCATAAAGATGGCGCGCCGTGGTGGGACGTCGACGTCTCGCGCATCCCCGATGCGGTCCCAACTCTGCATACCGGCCCTTACAAGGCCAACCCGTACACCGTGTTGGGCAAGACCTACTTCCCGCTCAGCGATTCCAGCAGCTACGTTCAGACGGGCACGGCATCCTGGTACGGCACCAAGTTTCACGGTCAGAACACCGCCAACGGCGAAGTATATGACCTGTACGGCATGAGCGCGGCGCACAAGACGCTGCCGCTGCCGAGTTACGTACGGGTGACCAACCTGGACAACAACCGCACCGTGATCCTGCGGGTCAACGACCGCGGGCCGTTCTATTCCGATCGCATCATCGATTTGTCCTACGCGGCCGCGAAAAAGCTCGGATATGCCGAAACGGGCACTGCGCGGGTGAAGGTCGAGGGCATCGACCCTGCGCAATACTGGGCGCAACGCGGCAAGCCGGCGCCGTTGATGCTCGATCAGCCGCAAGTGGCCAGTAACCCGCCGCCTCGTCAGCCGGTTGCGGCAGCGCCGGTGATCACGGCGTCGGCAGGCACCATCGAGCAATGGACGCCGCCACCGCAACAACACGCCGCGCCGGTTTCGCCGGTTCCGATCGACGCAAAAAAAAACGCTTCCGGACAAGTGTCTGGGCTGTTTCTCCAGGTGGGAGCCTTCGCCAACCCGGACGCTGCGGAACTCCTGAGGTCGAAACTGAGCGGGATGGTTCGGGCACCGGTTTTCGTCAGTTCGATAGCGCGCAATCAACAGACGCTCTATCGCGTGCGACTGGGGCCGGTCGACACGCCGGGTGAAGCCCAGCAACTGCAGAACAGCGTAAGGTCGGCCAATCTGGGGTCGCCAAGCGTCGTTACATCGGATCAATAAAGTCCGATCAGTACCCAATTAATGGTTCGAACTTCGTCAGCGAGGTCGAATCGAATTTGCCTGGCAGACGACTTGCCACCAGAGCAAGCGTTGGCAGCAGCTTTTCTCGGGGGCATCTGTAGAATGTGACCCCGTTCGCCAGGGTAGCCTGGCATTACCGCTTTGCCCGCGAGGGCATGTTTGCCCATTAGCATTTTCGAGAGACGGATGAACATCACCACCTTTGCAAAACGCCTTTGCCTGCTTATCCCGCTATTCACCGCGCCTGCCGTGTTCGCGGCAGAACAGATGACGCCATCGCCACCGCAATTGGCTGCCAAGGCTTACGTGCTGATGGACGCCAACAGCGGCAACGTTCTGGTCGAAAACAACGGTGACCAGCGCTTGCCTCCGGCCAGTCTGACCAAGCTGATGACGGCTTACATCGCCACTCTGGAAATCCGTCGTGGTCAGATCGGCGAGAACGATCCGGTGACCGTCAGTGAGAATGCCTGGCGCACCGGCGGCTCGCGGATGTTCATCAAGGTCGGCAGCCAGGTGACCGTCAGCGATCTGCTGCACGGCATCATCATTCAGTCGGGTAACGACGCCAGCGTTGCGCTTTCCGAGCACATTGCCGGCAGCGAAGACGCATTCGCAGACATGATGAACAAGACCGCTGGCGACCTGGGCATGGTCAACAGCCACTTCATGAACCCCACCGGTCTGCCGAACCCTGATCACTATGCCACCGCCCACGACATGGCGATTCTGGCGCGCGCGATCATCCACGAAGACCCGGCTCACTACGCGATCTATTCGCAGAAAGAATTCTTCTGGAACGGCATCAAGCAACCTAACCGTAACCTGCTGCTGTGGCGCGACAAGACCGTCGACGGTCTGAAAACCGGTCACACCGAAGAAGCCGGCTACTGCATGGTGTCCTCGGCCGTTCGTGATGGCATGCGTCTGATCGCCGTGGTATTCGGTACTAACAGCGAGCAGGCCCGCGCCGCCGAGACCCAGAAACTGCTGACCTATGGTTTCCGTTTCTTTGAGACTCAGACCTTCTATCAGAAGGGCACTGAACTGGCCCAAGCGCCTGTCTGGAAAGGCACCGAGCGTCAGGTCAAGGCCGGTCTGGCCGAGGACCTGTCCATGACCATGCCTAAAGGCGAGATCAAGAAGCTCACCGCCAGCATGACCATCAACCCGAAACTGGTTGCGCCAATCGCCAAGGGCGACGTGATCGGTCAGGTTGACGTGAAGTTGGACGACAAAGTCGTGCGCACCGCTAATCTCATCGCCATGGACGCCGTTGAAGAAGGTGGTATCTTCCGCCGCCTGTGGGACAGCGTTCGCATGTTCTTCTACAGTCTGTTCAACTGATCACATATTGATCACTGACTGACTGTTGCTCCGTACGCCCCCGCCGCTGATCGCGGTGGGGGACTGTCCGTTTTCCGGCTTACGAGGCCGTTACTGCCATGACAGATTCCGAAGTTAAAGCACCAAAAATCGAATTCCCTTGCGCCGACTACCCGATCAAGATCATCGGCGACACCGGCGTGGGCTTTACAGACACAGTCATTGAGATCGTCAAGAAACACGCGACGATCCTTCCTGAGAAGCAGGCTGAGCGCCAGAGCAGCAACGGCAAGTACACCACGTTGCAGCTGCATATCGTCGCCACCGGGCAAGACCAGCTTTACGACATCAACAGCGAGCTGCGCGCCACGGGCAAAGTGCACATGGTGCTGTGATGGGCGAGCGTCTGGGCTTTCGCGATCTCGGATTGATCGATTACCAGCCCACCTGGCAGGCCATGCAACGCTTCACGGACGGCCGCGGCCGTGACACGCCCGATGAGGTGTGGCTGGTCCAGCACCCTGCGGTTTTTACCCAGGGGCAGTCCGGAAAACCCGAACATCTGCTACTTCCGGGTGATATTCCGGTGGTACAGGTCGATCGCGGTGGCCAAGTGACTTATCATGGCCCCGGTCAACTGGTGGCGTATCTGCTGCTGGACGTGCGTCGCCTGGGTTTCGGCGTGCGCGAACTGGTGACCCGGATCGAGCACAGCCTGATCGATCTGCTGGCCAGTTACGGTGTGACGGCAGCCGCCAAACCTGAAGCGCCGGGGGTCTATGTCGAGGGCGCGAAGATCGCTTCTCTGGGCCTTCGTATCCGCCACGGCTGTTCGTTTCATGGACTGGCGCTGAACGTCGACATGGATCTGGACCCGTTTAAACGGATTAATCCCTGCGGGTATGCGGGGCTGGCAATGACCCAGCTGCGTGAACAGGCAGGCCCGATTGAATTTGCCGAGGTAAGTGCCCGGCTGCGTGCGCAGCTCGTCAAACACCTCGACTACGCTGAGCAGACGACCCTAACGGGCGGAATCGACTGATATGACTACTGCGCATGAGACGGCAGACGCCGTGCAAACCCTGATCCCGACAGTGAACGTTGTCACACCCGAGCGTGCGGCGCGTCCAAAAGTAGAGGCCGGCGTGAAGCTGCGCGGCGCGGAAAAAGTTGCGCGCATCCCGGTAAAAATAATCCCAACGGTGGAACTGCCGAAGAAGCCGGACTGGATTCGCGTCCGTATCCCGGTTTCGCCCGAGGTCGACCGCATCAAAGCCCTGCTGCGCAAGCACAAGCTGCACAGCGTCTGCGAAGAAGCGTCCTGCCCGAACCTGGGCGAATGCTTCTCCGGTGGCACCGCGACCTTCATGATCATGGGCGACATCTGTACCCGCCGTTGCCCATTCTGCGACGTTGGTCATGGCCGTCCGAAAGCGCTGGATGTGGACGAGCCGAAGAACCTGGCCGTCGCCATCGCTGACCTCAAGCTCAAGTATGTGGTGATCACTTCGGTTGACCGCGATGACCTGCGCGACGGCGGTGCTCAGCATTTCGCCGACTGCATCCGCGAAATCCGCGCGCTGTCGCCGAATGTGCAGTTGGAGACGCTGGTCCCGGACTACCGTGGCCGCATGGACATTGCGCTGGAAATTACTGCTGCCACGCCACCGGATGTGTTCAACCACAACCTGGAAACCGTGCCGCGCCTGTATAAGGCCGCGCGTCCTGGCTCCGATTACCAGTGGTCACTGACCCTGCTGCAGCGCTTCAAGGAAATGGTGCCTCACGTGCCGACCAAATCCGGCCTGATGCTGGGTCTGGGCGAGACCGACGAGGAAGTCATCGAGGTAATGCAGCGCATGCGCGAGCACAACATCGACATGCTGACTCTGGGCCAGTACCTGCAACCTTCCCGCAGCCACTTGCCGGTTCAGCGCTTCGTGCATCCTGACACCTTCGCCTGGTTCGCCGAGGAAGGTTACAAGATGGGCTTCAAGAACGTCGCGTCGGGCCCGCTGGTGCGTTCCTCGTACCACGCCGACGAACAGGCCAAGCTGACCAAGTCGTTGTTGACTACGGGCTGATTTTTCGCCGTATTGCACGCAGTAAAAGGGCCGGATATCGCTATCCGGCCTTTTTTATTGGGTATCCGCTTGGCGCATTGTTGTAGGAGCCGGCTTGCTGGCGAAGGCGTTGTATCAGACCACTGATCGGTCACTGACCACCGCTTTTGCCAGCAAGCGGACTCCTACAAAGAAATGGGCAGGCCATTGGCTACGGCTTACGCAAACTCTCCAACAACTCCTGCGTCGGATAACCATCTGCTGGCCAACCGAGCGATTGCTGTGCGCTGCGAATGGCCTTGCGCGTATTAGCGCCGATGATCCCGTCCGGCGCGCCGGCGTCGTATTGACGGGCCGAGAGCAGCGTCTGCAATTCAACACGCTCAGAGCGGCTCAGAGGGAGGTCACCGCGTGGCCACTGGCCAAGCACATAGCCACCGCCCGTGAAGCGCTCCGACAGCAAGCCAATGCCCAGCGCGTAAGACGACGAGTTGTTGTACTTCAGGATTGCCCGGAAGTTATCCATCACCAGAAACGCCGGGCCTTTGTAACCCGCTGGCAACAACAGCGCCGCCTGCTGTTGCAGCAGATTGGCTGGGAGCGCTGAGCCATTGGGCAAACTCAGGCCTAGTTGCTGCCATTCGGCAATAGTCTTGCGCGTCGAGGAATCGGCCATTGCGTAATCGAAGCCCTGGCGCAATTGCACCTCAAAGCCCCAAGGCTGGCCTTTCTGCCAGCCCGAGCTTTGCAGGTAATGCGCGGTCGAGGCCAAGGCATCGAGTGGCGAGTTCCAGATATCGCGGCGGCCATCCCCGTCGAAGTCCACGGCATGGGTGTTGTAAGTGGTGGGAATGAATTGCGTCTGTCCCATTGCCCCGGCCCACGAGCCCAACATGCTCGGCGCGTCTATATCGCCATGCTGAATGATCTGCAGCGCGGCGATCAGTTGATCCTGCGCGAACTGAGGGCGGCGGCCTTCATACGCCAGCGTCGCGAGCGAGCGAATGACCGACTGCGTGCCCTGGAACTGACCGAAGCTGCTCTCCATGCCCCATACGGCAATCAACGCCTGACGATCAACCCCGTAGCGTTGCTCGATCTGGGTCAGCGTATCGGCATATTGCGCCAGCAATGCCTGACCCTTGCGAACGCGCACGGCGGACATCGCGCTGTCGAGGTATTCCCAGACCGGACGGGTGAATTCGGGTTGGCTACGGTCGGCCTTGACCACACTCATGTCCGGCGTCACGCCTGCAAAGGCCGTGTCGAAGACATCAGGGCGAATACCTGCGCTCAGCGCTTGCGCGCGGAACATGGTCTGCCATTCGGCAAACGTCATCGCCGGCTGGATTTCGAAGTTGGAATCGTCGGGCTCGGCGACAGCGCTGGACGGTGCCGGCGCGGCTTTCGCGACATTCAGAGGGGCGGCTTGGAGCGGAGTGGCGATGGCGGCGGTAGGTTGCTCCGCACAGGCAACCAGAGCGAACAGGCTGGAGGTGGCGATCAGCTGGCGGACGTGCCGGCCACGGGGAAAGCTAAAGGGCATTCTGGGGTCCACAGGGATAAATCGTAAGGTGCAGACCTTAACATGCGATGAGCCGCGAAGGCTGCAACGGAGGTAACTGGAAATTGCTCCCCGAGAATTAAACAGCGCCGATTTATCGCCAAACGTTCTCACCTACTGTCATTTCTGACAGTTGTGCCACTGGGCCGGCGGCGACACATTAACCGGGGCTGCGAACGATCCTTCAGGGAAGAGGTTTCAAATGAAAAAGCTACTCATAGCGCTCGTCATGGGGTTTCTGGCTGGCTGCTCATCCAGCAGTTCTACAGGGCCGAAAAATGTGAATGTGGATAACTCCATATCGACAACGAGCGGAGTTTCCACTGCTGCGGTTGATACGGGAGATCAAGTTGCGAGCAATCTGGAGAAGCGATATCGCGATACTCGGAATGACTGCGGAGCAGCTTCCAAGCCGGCATTTTTGTGCAGCGGTCTGATTCTTCGCGGAGGAATGCCTTCTACCGAGTTCGATATCTGGAACCCGAGTCCCATATCGCAGAAAAACGGAGGCGTCTCGTTTTCCTTCGTGCGTTCGGATTACAAGATGAAACGGCTGGCATATACCTACGATAGCGGTTTCATCTTTTATCCAATCCTCAGCACTCCGCAGGGAAAAGAGCTTATCGAGATACTGTGTTTCTTTCCCGTGGACGGATCTTCCAATGCGCGGCCTAACGGCGGCTGTGATGAGCACCCAAATTATCCGGTAATCAGCAAAAGCTGCGAACTGCAGAGCCCGGTCATCGACACCGCGGCGAAATGGGTCGCCAAATATCGCGCGGACGGAGCGGCCGGTAGAAGTAGGGCCGAGGCAATGTGCTCATTCAATGTCCGGGATTCCGTAAACAACGCTGCCGCCGGACGATTTCTGGAGGGCATGCGCGGTGGGCGCTTGATTTCCCCTGATGCCTTCAACACCCCTAACGACATGAAGCTAAAAGCCTGGGCTCAGAACATCCCGGAACGGCTGCCGATAGAAGCATTTTTCTATACCAAGTCGACGGGGCTTGCGGGCGCCCAGTTGTATCAGCGGCGCTTCCGGCAACTGACCGGCACAACCATTCCGATCATTTATATTCCGCTGCCTCAAACGTTGGAACAGTCGGCCACGTTTACCTACAAACCCGAAGATCAAACTCTGTGACAGGCGTGAGCGGAACAACGTACCTATCGGATAACTGCCCGTGAAAAGTTTCATGCCGCCATAACGGAAGAAGCCTCCCAGTTTTTCGACTGGAAGGCTTCGCGGCGGTAGCTGCCTTTGCCCTTGGCGGGTTGTTCCTGACGGCTGCGGAACAGTGGCTGGGCGACGATGGATTTGGCCTTGTTCGGCCGCTTTTGGGCTTTGCTCATGGCAGTTTCTCTCGGTTGGTTGTAAAGCGGCTGGAATGATCGGGCAGATGAGCGCGTACGTCTAATTGATCCCTGCTATCGCAGGTCTTTGTAGCCGATTGCTCGGCCCCGGAGCTCACGCCGGATCGCACTTGTTCGGTCTGTAAAACTGATGGATATGTACAACATCATTTAAAGCAATGGAGGCTAAATGAACACTCAAAAAATGCTAGGGATCATGCTCGTTCTTTCGCTGCTGGGCTGCAGTCACGATGACGTCCAGGTTACCGAATCCCACCCCCCGGCCGTTGCTGCGTCCGCTATGCCCCAGGCAGCGTCGAGCTCTGGCCCAGCCGTAGCGCGGGCATTGGAGGCACGTTATGCCGATAGACGAATGAATTGCGGGAAGGACTCGATGCCAGCGTTCCTTTGTTCCGGCATCATCCTGCGAGGGACACGCCCATCGACCGAATATGATGCCTGGAACCCAAGCCCCACCGCAGTCAGAGTGGGCGGCGTGTCGTTCTCGTATTTACGCTCGGATTATAATTTCAGGCGTTTGGCTTTCACATATAACAATGGTTTTATTCTCACGCCGTTCTTGAGCGCAGCTCCAGAGAAGTACCACATGCAAGTGCTGTGTTTCTTTCCTGTGGATGGGGCTTCGGATAATCGCTCGGATTTCGGTTGCGGGCCTAACACGGTTTATCCAGTAGAAAGTCAGCCCTGCGACCGCCAAGGAATTACCACAGGTGAGCAATACCGCGACCATTTCAACAGGCGTCCGGATAGCTACGAGTGGCGGTGTGGTTTTAATGTCCAGGACTCTGCCAACAATGCTGCAGGTCCCGCCTTTTATCAGGGGATGCGAGGGGGACGTATGGTGGCTCCCTATTCGTTCGAAATACCCAATGACTTGAAGCACGCAGTGTGGCCTCAGAACATCCCGGCCCAGCTGCCTATCGAGGCTTTCTTCTATACCCAGTCGGGGGGGCGTGCCGGCGCTCAATATGATCAGAAGCGTTTCTATGAGCTGACTCGGATTCCCCTGCCTGTCATTTCCGTGCAATTACCGACGGTCGTCACAGGTACTGCGACATTTCAGTACCTGCCTGCCGATCAGGCAATTACGGTTCCTTAGGGGGGCGGGAATTCAAGCGGGCATAACACGAGCGCCTTTCAGACTTCGACTGAAAGGCTTTCCCGCATTAAATGCCTTCGTTTGAAATTATTCCGACGGCAACGCGAGTCGCTGTCCCGCCATCAGCAGGGACAACCGGCTCAGGCTGTTCCAGACCGAGCCTTCGGCCTGACCCTTGATCTGCGCGTCGATGTGTTGAGCATCCATAAGCAATTGGCCCCAGCGGCGGGCGGAATGCCGTTGCAGGGCTTTACTCATCAGCGGTTTGCGCTTGTCCCATATCGGCGGGCGGGCTTGGCTGAACGCTTTGTCCAGCGGCACGCCCTGGCTGTATTGCAATGCCAGGTTGGCCAGCACGCGCAACTCTCGTGACAGTGCCCAGAGGATCACAGGCGGCTCGACACCTTCGCCGCGCAGGCCTTCGAGCATGCGCAATGCGTGGGAGGCTTCGCCGTTGAGGATGGCGTCGGTCAGACCGAAGACATCGAAGCGCGCGCTGTCGGCCACGGCCGCCTGCACGGTTTCGACCGTGATCTGCCCCTGTTCGGCCATCAGCTTGAGCTTTTCGATTTCCTGAGCGGCGGCGAGCAAGTTGCCCTCCACACGAGCGGCGATCAGTTCGACGGCATCAGGGCTGGCTGCAAGCCCTGATTGCGCCAGGCGCTGACGAATCCATTGCGGCAGTTGACTGGCATCTACGGGCCAGATCTGCACGAACTGCGTTTGTGCACCCTCGACCAGCGCCTTGCCCCACTTGGTCTTCTGCGCAGCGCCGTCGAGCTTGGGCAGGCTGATCAGCAATAAGGTGTCTTCGGCTGGGCGGCTGCAATATTCGAGCAGCGCGGCAGCGCCCTTATCTCCAGGCTTGCCCGACGGAAGGCGTAATTCCAGTAGGCGGCGTTCGGCGAACAACGACATGCTGGCGCCGGCCTGCAGCAGGGAGCCCCAATCGAAACTTGCGTCGGCACTGAACACCTGGCGTTCGTCGAAACCCTGCTGCCGGGCCGCCGCACGAATGGCATCGCAGGCTTCCTGGCATTGCAGTGGATCATCGCCACTGACGATGTAGACAGGCGACAACGCACCTTGAAGGTGTTTGGAGAGTTGGGCAGGAGCGAGTTTCATCGGTCAGAAAAGATCAGGGCCGGCGAACCGGCCCCGATGCCATCACTTGGACGGGATTTCGATCGGAGACTGCTGTGGCGTCTCGTCGCGAACACGTTGAGCAGCGGCTTCTGCATCGGCCTGCGCACGGGCAGCGTCGTCAGCCTTGGCTTGCAGCTCGTCCAGGCGTTCCGGGCTCAGCTGTTGCAGGCGGGCGACCATTTTCTGTACCAGATCACTGCGCATTTCCTTGCGGATCTGCTCGGCTTCCTGGTCCGAACCGATCAGGTTGTTGCCGTCATGCACGAAGACTTTTGTCGATTGCACGTTGTCGTCCAGCAGCAGGACGTCCTTGGAGCCGTGGATCTCGTATCTCAAGACGGTGGTCAGCTCATACTCAGCCGAGCGGCCGGAACCTGCGTAGCTGGCGGTGCGCTGGCTTTCATCTTCGCGGGCCAGGAACAGCTTGTACTGGGCCCCGGTATAGACGTGAACGCCACTGTTGGTCAGGGTCTGACGCAATTGAGTGACAACGTCGCCGTAGGCATCACGAGCGCTGACGTCCAGTTCCTTGATCGACAAGGCATTGGTGCCAGTGCCGCGCAGCTGGAAACCGCAGGCGCTCAGCAACACCGCGAGGCCCATTACCAGCAGATTGCGTTTGATCATCTTGTTGTTCCCCTTGAATCCGTTTGAGCCCGAAGTGCGGGCTCTGGAAGTGTTTTCAGCGCCTGGCAGTGCCAGGCGCCTGATCCATTCAGCTAGCGACGATATTCACAAGTTTGCCGGGCACCACGATCACTTTGCGGATCGTCAGGCCGTCGATGAAGCGCAGGACATTTTCGTTGGTCCGTGCGGCGGCTTCGACTTCCTCGCGACTGGCGCTGGCGGGCATTTCGATCTGGCCGCGCAGCTTGCCGTTGACCTGTACCACCAGTTGCAGCGTGTCCTGTACCAGTGCGGACTCATCGACCACCGGCCACCCAGCGTCGATCACCGGGTCTGCGTGGCCCAGTGCAGTCCACAGTTCATGACTGATGTGCGGAGTAATCGGGGCCAGCAGCAGGGCGACGGTTTCCAGACCCTCCTGTAACAGCGCGCGATCCTGCTCCGACGCCTGTGGTGCTTTTTCCAGCACGTTCATCAGGGTCATCACTTGGGCGATGGCGGTGTTGAATTTGTGATGCTGACCGACATCCTGACCAGCTTGTCTGATGGCCAGATGCGTCGCACGGCGCACGGCTTTCTGCTCGTCGCTCAGCGCGGTCTTGTCCAGAGCGCCCGGCAAGCCAGCGTTGACGTGGGCCTGAGCCAGACGCCATACGCGCTTGAGGAAGCGGTGCGAACCTTCGACGCCGGAATCGGACCATTCCAGGCTCATGTCGGGCGGCGAGGCGAACATCATGAACAGGCGGCAGGTGTCGGCACCGTACTGATCAATCATCGATTGTGGGTCCACGCCGTTGTTCTTCGACTTGGCCATCTTCTCGATGCCGCCGATTTCCACCGGAAGGCCGTCGGCAATCAGCTTGGCACCGACGATCTTGGCCTTGCTGTCGCGTTCGAATTCGACATCGGCCGGGTTGAACCAGGTCTTGCTGCCGTTGGCCTCCAGGCGATAGAAGGTCTCGGCGACCACCATGCCCTGAGTCAGCAGGTTCTTGAACGGCTCGTTGGAGCTGACCAGACCTTCGTCGCGCATCAGCTTGTGGAAGAAGCGCGCGTAAAGCAGGTGCAGGATCGCGTGTTCGATACCGCCGATGTACTGATCGACCGGCAGCCAGTGGTTGGCGGCTTTCGGGTCGACCATGCCGCCTTCATAGTGAGGCGAGGCGTAGCGGGCGAAGTACCACGAGGACTCCACGAAGGTGTCCATGGTGTCGGTTTCGCGTTTGGCCGGTGCGCCGCATTTCGGGCAGCTGCACTCGTAGAACTCGGGCATGCGCGCCAGTGGCGAACCGGCGCCGTCCGGAACGACGTCCTCCGGCAGCTTCACTGGCAACTGGTCTTCAGGGACAGGCACGTCGCCGCATGCGTCGCAGTGGATGATCGGGATCGGGCAGCCCCAGTAGCGCTGACGGCTGATGCCCCAGTCGCGCAGACGAAACTGAGTGCGCGACTTGCCGAGCTCTTTCTTGGTCAGAGCCACTTCGATGGCGTCGAAGGCACCGGCGAAGTCCAGGCCGTCGAACTCGCCGGAGTTGATCAGCTGGCCGTGCTCGTTGTACGCATCCTGCCATGGGGCTGGCGTTTCATCGCCCGCGCTGGTGCGCACCACTGGTTTGACCGGCAGGTTGTACTTGATAGCGAATTCGAAATCGCGCTCGTCATGAGCCGGTACTGCCATCACGGCGCCGTCGCCGTAGTGCATCAGTACGTAGTTGGCGACCCACACTGGCAGTTTTTCGCCGGTCAGTGGGTGTTCGACGAACAGCGGCGTCGGCAGGCCTTTCTTTTCCTGAGTGGCGACGTCGGCTTCTGCGACGCTGCCGCTCTTGCATTCATTGATGAAGGCTTGCAGCTCTGGATTGTTCTGCGCTGCCAGGGTCGCCAGCGGGTGCTCGGCGGCAACGGCCACGTAAGTCGCGCCCATCAGCGTGTCTGGACGGGTGGTGAAGACTTTCAACGCGCCGGCTTCGCCGATCGACGCTTGGTCGTAAGGGAACTGCACTTCCATGCCACGGGATTTGCCAATCCAGTTGCGTTGCATGGTCTTGACCTGTTCAGGCCAGCCCGGCAACTCGTCGAGGCTCTCCAACAGCTCATCGGCGTAGGCCGTGATCTTGAAGTAGTACATCGGGATTTCGCGTTTTTCGATTACCGCGCCCGAACGCCAGCCACGACCGTCGATCACTTGCTCGTTGGCCAGAACGGTCTGGTCGACCGGGTCCCAGTTCACGGTGCCGTTCTTGCGGTAGATCACGCCTTTCTCGAACAGGCGAGTGAACAACCACTGTTCCCAGCGATAGTAGTCCGGCTTGCAGGTGGTGACTTCGCGCGACCAGTCGATCGCAAGGCCCAAGCTCTTGAGCTGGGTCTTCATATAGGCGATGTTTTCGTAGGTCCACTTGGCGGGCGCGACGTTGTTCTTCATCGCGGCGTTTTCCGCCGGCATGCCGAAAGCGTCCCAGCCCATCGGCTGCAAGACATTCTTGCCCTGCATGCGCTGGTAGCGCGCGATCACGTCGCCGATGGTGTAGTTACGCACGTGACCCATGTGTAGCTTGCCGCTGGGGTAAGGGAACATCGACAGGCAGTAGTAGGTGTCCTTGCCTGGCTGTTCACTGACTTCAAAAGACTTTTGCTCTTCCCAGAAGGTCTGGGCGGCGGCTTCGATTTCGCGGGGCTGATAGAGTTCGTGCATGGCTACTTTTGACTAGAGATTGGTGACCCTTGACCTCTTCGCTACAGTCCCGGACCTGATGGCCGTCGCTTGTCAGGCTGTGCCTTTGGCAACGCGACGGGTTCGAGCCCGGTTGAGCGGAAGTGGAATTACAGGAAGCGCCGTAGCATACATGAGGGCAGAGTTCCGAGGGAAACCCTGATTGCGCAGGCCTGGTACGACAAATGGCCTGGCCGCCGTTGGTCGCGGCATCGCGCCGGTTTTCGCAGTGCCGCTAAGCTCATTGACGAGGGTATGTCTTTATCTTCAGTGAGGTGAACGGATGGCAGAGCTGCGGCACCAAGTAAAAAAGAAACCTGATCTGTATGACCGTTTGATCGATCGTCTGGGGCTTGCTCTGGACGTGGCGAAAACAGCAGTCCGGCTTCGCAATGAATACCCCGCCGAACTGGAACTGCGTGGATTGAGTCACGCCGAGTTTCAGCTCATCGAGGCGTATCTGGGTAGAAACGATAGACAAGAAGTCGTCGTGATTGAGGATTCATCAAGCATAAAGAAGAGCAGTTCCAGCACTTCTCGGGAGCCTTCGGAGCCGCCCCGCGGCCCGCATCCCTCGGCCAATGTCATCTGGCTGAAGGATCAGCGTCGCGCCAAGGCGTCGGCAAAGTTGAGTCGCTACAGTTCCAGCAAACATTTTAAGCGGTAACTTTTACGGGTCTTGATCCCGTCTGATTAAGCATTGTTGCTTAGCGTCAATCCTTTTAGGCTTCGGGCATCTTCTGGAGATGCTCGATGCCTTTTCGCTATTTCATCAAGAACCTGCTCCTGCCGCCCGGCCTTTTTCTGCTGCTTCTTCTGTTTGCCTGGTGGTTGAGAAACGCCAGGCCTCGGCTGGCGCGTGCGCTGTTCGTGGTCGGGCTGGGCGGCATGTGGCTGATGAGTTTGCCGGTGATGGTGGAGTGGTCGGCCAGAGGGATCGAAAGCATTCCGCCATTGGCTCAGGGCGAGTGGTCGACGTTGGCGCAGCGGGCCGATGCCATAGTGGTCCTGGGTTCGGGGCGCGAGCGCAACGAGCCGAGCTGGGGCAGCGACGTTCCCACCGGTGTGGCCCTGGAGCGCATGCGCTACGCGGCACGTCTGTCCAAGGCCTCAGGTCTTCCGATCCTGACCACTGGCGGTCTGCATTACGGCGAGCCGCCCAGTGAGGCGGCAATCATGGCTGATTCCTTGCGCGATGACTTCGGTGTGACCGTGCGTTGGCAGGAAGGGCAGAGCCGCACCACATGGGAAAACGCCACCATGACCGCTGCGATGCTGCAGCCGCTGGGTATCAAGCGCGTGGTGGTGGTGACTCAGGCCTGGCACATGCCGCGTTCGGTGTGGAGTTTCGAGAAGGCGGGTTTCAGCGTCGTGCCCGCGCCCGTTGGATTTCTGAGCACCGACAACGCCAGGCCTTTCGGTGGCTGGATCCCGGAGTCCAGGGCCGTCTGGCAGATGGGGCAATTGCTGAATGAGGCGGCGGGGTGGGTGGGGTATCGGCTGTTCTATCGATGATTCCATTGACCTGCGCGGATCCCTGTGGGAGCGAATTCATTCGCGAGACGTCAGTGCCGCCAATACATCTCTGTGGGCCGAAACACCGCGTTGCGAATGAATTCGCGCCTACAGAGGATTTGTATCGCGGCCAGCCTCTGCGTCAAACCGCCTTGGAAATCCGGCTCGCCAACAGCGCCCATCCAATCAACATCAGCGACAGAATGATCAGCGGCCACGAACGCCAGTGCAGATACGGCGTGAGGTTGCGCATGGGCGTGACTTCGCCGTACATCACTGCACGTTCAAACTGCGGCACGGTGGCTGTTATCTTGCCGAACGGATCGATCAGTGCGCTGACGCCGTTGTTGGTGGCGCGGATCATCCAGCGACCGGCTTCCAGTGCGCGCATCTGCGCCATCTGCAGGTGCTGCAGCGGGCCGATGGAGGTGCCGAACCAGGTGTCGTTGCTCACCGTCAACAGCAGATCACTCTGCGCAGACAAACCGGCGGCGAATTCCGGGTACACCACTTCGTAACAGATGAAGGGGGCGATCTGGTAACCCTTGGCTTGCAGCAGAGGCTGTTCGGCCGGGCCGCGGGCGAAGTCCGACATCGGCAGATCGAAGAACGTGATTACCCCACGCAGCAGGTCCTGCAAGGGCACGTACTCGCCGAAAGGCACCAGCTTCTGTTTCAGGTAAGTGCCATCGCCTTCGCCGGTCACGGTAATAGCGTTGTAATAACGGTACTCACCATGGCCGCCTTTCTGGCGCAGCGGCACACCGGTGATCAGCGCCGAACCGCGATCAGCAGCGAATTTGCCCATCATCGACAGATAACCCTCGACAGACTCCTTGAGCACAGGCACGGCGGTTTCCGGCCAGATGATCAGATCGGCCTTTTGCGAGGTAAAAGTCATGTCGCGGTACAAGGCCAATTGCGCGTTAAGCGCGGTCGGGTCCCACTTCATGCTTTGCTCGACGTTGCCCTGAATAGCGGCGACTTTCAGTGGCGCGCCGGAAGCTTCGGTCCAAGCGTGGCTCTTGAACGCCAGACCAGCAACCCAAGGCGCCAGCAACAGCACAATGCCCACTGCCAGAAAGCTCTTGCGTGTGCGCAGGCGGGGCAGGTTACACAGCAGCGCGGCGGTCAATGCCAGGCTGAACGAAATCAGCCACATGCCACCCAGCGGGGCCAGACCTTTGAGCGGGCCGTCGAGCTGGCTGTAACCGGAATAAAGCCAGGGAAAGCCGGTCAGGAACCAGCCGCGAAACATTTCCTGACCGAACCACAGCGCGGCGAACGCCAGCGCATCGGCCAGCGGCGCTTCGTTGCGACGGATCCATCGCGCCCAGAGCCACGCGGGCAGGGCGAAGAAGAAGGCCACGCAGGCGCAGAACAGCACCATCAGGAAGCCAGCGAGCCAGACCGGTGCTTCGCCATAGGTGTGAATGCTGACGTAGATCCAGCTGGTGCCACCACCGAACAGACCGAAACCGTAAAACCAACCGCGCCACAAGGCCTGTCGGGGTTTCAGATCACGAAGTCCAAGATAGAAGACCACCAGCGCGACAATCGCCAGTGGCCAGATATCGAATGGCGCCAAGGCCAGGGTGATCAGCGCGCCAGCCACCATGGCCAGCAGGTTACCGGGCCAGCCGGGGCGGGTGATCCAGCGCATTTACATTCCTTATTACGGGGGCACAACGTTACGAGCGGGAGATCGGGCTCAGACGCAACAGGTGAATACGACGGCTGTCGGCGTTCAGGATGCGGAAACGATACGCGCCGATTTCGGTGATTTCATTACGCTTGGGCAGGTGCCCGAACGCATTCATCACCAGACCGCCGACGGTGTCGAATTCGTCATCGGAGAATTCGCTGTCGAAGAACTCGTTGAAGCTGTCGATCGGCGTCAGCGCCTTGACCAGGAAGTCGCCGCTTGGCAGCGGTTTGATGTAGCTGTCTTCCTCGACGTCGTGTTCGTCTTCGATATCGCCGACGATCTGCTCCAGCACGTCTTCGATCGTCACCAGACCCGCCACACCGCCGTATTCGTCGATGACGATAGCCATGTGGTTGTGATTGGCGCGGAATTCACGCAGCAACACGTTCAGGCGCTTGGATTCGGGCACGAAGGTTGCCGGACGCAGCAGGTTCTTGACGTCGTCGGCCCCGCCGTTTTCCTTGAGAATCAAGGGCAACAGGTCCTTGGCCAGCAGCACGCCGAGCACGTCGTCATGGCTTTCGCCAATCACCGGGTAACGTGAGTGTGCCGATTCGATCACCGACGGCAGGAATTCACGAGGGCTCTGGCTGGCCTTGATGCTGATCATCTGCGAGCGCGGCACCATGATGTCGCGCACCTGCAGGTCTGCGACCTGAATGGCGCCTTCGACGATGGCCAGCGCTTCGCTGTCCAGCAGCTTGTTCTGATGGGCTTCGCGCAGCAGCTCAAGCAGCTCCTGGCGGTTTTTCGGCTCATGGGCAAATGCCTGGGTCAGTTTGCCCAACCATGACTTTTGCCCGCTGCTCGATCGGTCTTCGCTCATAGCCCTTACTCGTGGTCCTTGCCTGGTGTTTCCGTAGGTGGTGTGTCGACAATTTCATCGTCGGCGTAGGGGTCGGGGTAGCCCAACTCTGCAAGCAACTCTCGTTCCAGTGCTTCCATCTCTTCGGCTTCGTCATCGTCGATGTGATCGTAGCCCAACAAATGCAGGCAGCCGTGAATCACGAGATGCGCCCAGTGTGCGTCCAGCGCCTTGCCCTGCTCGGCAGCCTCGCGGGCCACGACAGGCACGCAGATCACCAGATCGCCCAGCAGCGGGATATCGAGTAGTTCGTCGGGCACATCGGCAGGAAACGACAGCACGTTGGTGGCGTAGTCTTTGTGCCGCCAGGTGTGATTCAGCTCTCGGCCTTCGACTTCGTCGACCAGGCGAATGGTCATTTCCGAATCCGTCGAGCGCTGGCGCAGGCCCATTTCACACCAGAGGCGGAACTGGGCTGCGCTCGGAGCGCTGGCTTGAGAAGCGACTTGCAGATCCAGCTCAAGCATCACGACGATTGTCCCGTGAACCGGTCTGATCGTTGCGTTCCTCGAAGCGCTCGTAGGCTTCGACGATGCGCTGCACCAGCGGATGGCGCACGACGTCCTTGGGCTTGAAGTGGGTGAAACTGATGCCCGGCACATCCTTGAGCACTTCGATGACATGAGTCAGCCCGGATTTGGTGCCTTTGGGCAGGTCGATCTGGGTGATGTCACCGGTGATCACGGCGGTGGAGCCGAAGCCGATACGGGTCAGGAACATCTTCATTTGCTCGACGGTAGTGTTCTGACTCTCGTCGAGAATGATGAAGCTGTTATTAAGGGTGCGACCGCGCATGTAGGCCAGAGGCGCGACTTCGATCACCTGTTTCTCGATCAGCTTGGCCACATACTCGAAACCCAGCATCTCGTATAGCGCGTCGTAGAGCGGTCGCAGGTACGGGTCGATCTTCTGGGCCAGGTCGCCCGGCAGGAAACCGAGTTTTTCGCCTGCTTCGACCGCCGGGCGAACCAGCAGGATGCGGCGGATCTGCTCGCGCTCCAGCGCATCGACCGCAGCGGCCACAGCAAGGTAGGTCTTGCCGGTACCGGCCGGACCGATACCGAAGTTGATGTCGTTGGCGAGGATTTCCTTCACGTACCGCTGCTGATTCAGGCCGCGTGGGCGAATCATGCCTTTTTTGGTACGCAGGGCCACGCCGACTTCGGCGGCAGGGTGGTTGTCCAGTTCTTCGACACCGGATTCCTGCAGGAACAGGTGAACCATGTCTGGCGACAGCTCGGTACTCTTGGTTTCCCGATACAGTCGGCGCAGAAGGTTTTCTGCCGAATTGGTTTGTTTGCGCTCGCCAATCATCTCGAACTGGCCTCCGCGATTGCGGATCTCGATGTCCAGGCGCTGTTCGATCAAGCGCAAGTGCTCGTCGAATTGCCCACACAGATTGGCGAAGCGATGTGCCTCGATAGGTTCAAGGCTGAAGCGATGTGGTTCGATAGGTGCGTTCAAGGTCGTTTTTGGCCGCCCGCCGGCAATAAAGGTGAAATGAAGGATAACCCCTGTGGGCAGTGTCCGAAAGGGCCCACTTACTAATGGTTGAACAGCGGCAGGATTCGCCTGCGGCGCCAGGCCCTACGCAGACCCATGTGGGAGCGAATTCATTCGCGAGAGGTCGGTAAGTCCGACAGAGATGGGTCGGATGTACCGACCAATCGCGAATGGATTCGCTCCCACAGGTCTTGGTCCTCTCGCAATACCGCGGGTCCATCCCCGTAGTCCAATAGCCGGCCTGCTGGTGAACGCGGTGGGTCAGTTGATATTTGCGTGTCTGACACAGTGCCTTCTCCAGCAGGCCGGCTCCTACCAGGTAATCGAGATGCGGGCCATACCGTCGTAACCTTCGACGGATCGCCGGGATTTCGCGTAAAGCCGCGGTCCATTGTAGAAGCCGGCTCGGCAAACCGGTGATCAGACACATGAATGTGGACTGACGCATGATCCCCTGTGGGAGCGAATTCATTCGCGAGACGCGGGTACATTCGGCACAAATGTGTCGTCCATGCCGCCGTCTCGCGAATGAATTCGCCCCCACAGGTCATGCGTGGCCACAGCTTATTGCAACAAAGACCCACGCAGCGAATGCGGTTGGGCGCTGTCGATGTACACGTCGGCGAACTGTCCGATGAGCTTGGGGTTGTCGCAGCGGAAGTTGACGATGCGGTTGTTCTCGGTGCGGCCCTGCAGTTCGCCAGGGTCTTTCTTCGAGTAATCGGTCACCAGAATGCGCTGCACGGTGCCCGCCATCTTGCGGCTGATCTCGTAACCCTGCCGGTTGATCAGATCCTGCAGCTGCTTGAGGCGCTCTTTCTTGGTTTCTTCCGATGTGTCGTCGGCAAGGTCCGCCGCCGGGGTGCCCGGGCGTGAGCTGTAGACGAAGGAGTAGGAGAAGTCCATGCCGACGTCTTCCACCAGCTTCATCGTCTGCAGATGGTCTTTCTCGGTTTCACCGGGGAACCCTACGATAAAGTCCGAACTGATGCAGATATCCGGCACTGCCGCGCGCAGTTTGCGTAGGCGCGATTTGTATTCGAGCACGGTGTGATTGCGTTTCATCGCCGCCAGAATCCGGTCCGAACCCGATTGCACCGGCAAATGCAGGTGTTTGACCAGTTCCGGCACTTCGGCGTGAGCCTGGATCAGGCTGTCCGAAAACTCCAGCGGGTGCGAGGTGGTGTAGCGAATTCGGTCGATGCCATCGATGGCCGCCACGACGCGGATCAGCTCGGCAAGGTCCGCCACGCGGCCGTCGTGGGTCGTGCCGCGATAACCATTGACGTTCTGTCCGAGCAGCGTCACTTCGCGCACGCCGTTCTCGGCCAGGTGGAAAACTTCGGTGATCACGTCGTCGAACGGACGGCTGACTTCCTCGCCTCGGGTGTAAGGGACCACGCAGAACGTGCAGTATTTGCTGCAGCCTTCCATCACCGAGACATAGGCGCTCGGGCCATCGACACGGGGCTCGGGCAAGTGGTCGAATTTTTCGATTTCCGGGAACGAGACGTCGACCTGCGGCAGGCGAGTGACGCGCGCGGCATCGATCATCTCCGGCAGGCGATGCAGGGTCTGCGGCCCGAACACCACATCGACGTAAGGCGCGCGATCACGAATCGCCGCGCCTTCCTGACTGGCCACACAGCCACCGACGGCGATCACCATTTCCGGGTTCGCCAGCTTCAGTTCACGCCATCGGCCAAGCTGGGAGTAGACACGATCCTGCGCCCGCTCGCGAATCGAACAGGTGTTGAGCAGGATGACATCGGCGTCTTCCGCGCGGGCGGTGACTTCCAGTGCTTGATGTTCGCCCAGCAGGTCGACCATACGCGAGCTGTCGTACTCATTCATCTGGCAGCCGTGGGTTTCGATGTAAAGCTTCTTGGCCATGCGGGTTCGGATTCATCAGGTGATTCGAAGAACCGCGCATTATAGGGACCATGGCCTCAGCTTCCTAGCGTTGCCTAACCAGCGGCATGCTATAGTTCGCGCCCTTTTCAAAACACCGATCATTGCCTGCCTGTTATGACCAAACGCGAAGCTCCAATCTACAAGGTGATTTTTCTCAACCAGGGACAGGTGTACGAGATGTACGCCAAACAGATCTATCAGAGCGATCTGTGGGGATTCCTTGAAGTGGAGGAATTCGTCTTCGGCGAGCGTACGACCGTGGTGGTAGATCCCAGCGAAGAGAAGCTCAAGGCGCAGTTCGATGGCGTGGTGCGCAGCTTCGTGCCGATGCATTCGATCGTGCGTATCGATGAAGTCGAGCGTATGGGCACAGCGAAGATCAGCGAAGCGCGTCAGACCGGTAACGTGATGCCGTTTCCGATGCCGATGCCGGACAAGTAAGGCCGTCAAACAGGCCCTGCGATCAGGGCTTGCCGGTATTGGGGAAGGGCGCGAAAGGCGTGCGCCCTTCGGCAGTCTGCAGTTCCAGCAGGTATTTACGGAAAATTTGCCCCAGCACCTGGGTGGCGACTTCCAGGTCTTCCTTCTTCATCTGCGCGGAAACTTCGTCGGCCTGATCCAGGGCGTCTTCCGAGCCATTGACCGCCGCCATCTTCAGCACGATATAAGCCTGAATGTTATTGGCTTGCACGCCTTCACCACGGAAGAACATCAGACCCAGTTGATACTGTGCCTGCGCATGGCCCTGCAATGAGGCCTGTTCGAAGTAGTTGAGCGCCTGGGTGAGATCACGCGGCGCATTCTTGCCGTCGTAATAGAACTGCCCCAACTCGTACTGTGCCTGCGCATCCCCGCCTTGAGCCGCCTGCTGACAGGCCGACAATGCGGCTGGCAGGTTGTCTGGCTGGGTATTCAGGGTGCAGCGACCCACCGCTGGTATTAACAACGAGTTGCCACCTGCATTCGCCAGCAGGGGATGAAGAAGCAACAGGCAGCCCAATGCAAGGGTGCGGCCGGTGCGATTCATGGAAGTCGACTTACCTCTGAAAAAGGTGCGGGCATGCCCGTCCAGCTAAACGTGCTGGCTGCGCATTATGAAATAAGCAGGGCCAACCTTACAAAGTCTTTACTGATTTTCTGCTGCACGGGGCCGGTTGGCCTGTATTCAGGGGCTCGAATCCGTGTGCGGAACTAAGTATCGAACAAAATAACCTGAGAGCAGCGTAACTCAACTGCATGAACTTGCGGCTGATGCAGAGTTGTAGGAACCGATATGCTGGCGACGCGGTGGTTCAGTTGACATTTCCGTGTTCGACACAGTGCCTTCGCCAGCAAGCCGGCTCCTACAAGGTAATCGGGATGCGGCCCACGCCGTCGTAACCTCCGACCTCTTCTACCGGTTCTGCAGAGCGCCGGGATTTGGCGTACAGCCGCGGTCTATTGCAGGAGCCGGCTTGCAAACCGGCGGATCAGACACATGAAGGTCGACAGATGCATGACCCCCCTGTGGGAGCGAATTCATTCGCGAGACGAGGGTACAT
>NZ_JBOICF010000113.1:0-10274 GCF_050739935.1 Pseudomonas sp.
CTCCGCGTTCGCCAGCAAGCCGGCTCCTACAATGAATTGGGGGTCGGCGAAGAGTTGTGTTCGGCATCAGAGTGCAGCAGAGCGTCCCGGCCGGCGTCTCGCGCGGAGCGTGGGATCGATCACAAAATTCCAGTGCGTAGCAAGAGGTCGGCCAAACCAAGGGCAAGCGCCCTTGGCTACCTTTGGAAATAGAGAACGGGGCTTTTCCAGGTAGCTCGCCGACGGCGAAACAATTCGGACGTTACGACGAAGCGAAATCAGCGCTACCCGACATAACGAATACACACAATCCCAACGCCAACAAGCACCCATAAAAAAACCCCGCCGAAGCGGGGTTTTTTATGCATCAGCGCAAGGCTGGCTTACATCATGCCGCCCATGCCACCCATGCCGCCCATATCTGGCATGCCGCCAGCTGCAGGCTTGTCTTCTGCCACGTCAGCAATCATCGCCTCGGTGGTGATCATCAGACTGGCAATCGAGGACGCCGCCTGCAGAGCAGAACGAGTCACTTTCGCCGGGTCCAGGATACCCATTTCGATCATGTCGCCGTATTCGCCGCTAGCAGCGTTGTAACCGAAGTTACCCGAACCCTGCTTGACCTTGTCGACTACAACGCTTGGCTCGTCGCCCGAGTTGGCAACGATCTGACGCAGAGGTGCTTCGACAGCACGACGCAGCAGAGCGATACCGACGTTCTGATCGGCGTTGTCGCCTTTCAGCTCGGAGATAGCCTGCAGCGAGCGAACCAGCGCCACGCCACCGCCAGGTACCACGCCTTCCTCAACGGCTGCGCGGGTTGCGTGCAGGGCGTCTTCAACGCGGGCTTTCTTCTCTTTCATTTCAACTTCGGAACCAGCACCGACCTTGATTACCGCAACGCCGCCAGACAGCTTGGCCAGGCGCTCTTGCAGTTTCTCTTTGTCGTAGTCGGACGAAGTGTCACCGATCTGCTGACGGATCTGAGCGATACGACCATCGATGTCGGCACGAACGCCGGCGCCGTCGATGATGGTGGTGTTTTCCTTGTTCAGCACGACGCGCTTGGCGTTACCCAGGTGCTCCAGGGTAGTGCTTTCCAGGCTCAGGCCGATCTCTTCGGAGATAACGGTACCGCCAGTCAGGACAGCGATGTCCTGCAGCATGGCTTTGCGACGGTCGCCGAAACCAGGAGCCTTGACGGCTGCGACTTTAACGATGCCGCGCATGTTGTTCACGACCAGAGTCGCCAGGGCTTCGCCTTCGACGTCTTCAGCAACGATCAGCAGAGGACGGCCGGCTTTGGCAACGGCTTCCAGCACTGGCAGCATTTCGCGAATGTTGGAGATCTTCTTGTCAACCAGCAGCAGCAGCGGGCTTTCCAGCTCGGCAACCATGGTGTCCGGCTTGTTGATGAAGTACGGGGACAGGTAGCCACGGTCGAACTGCATGCCTTCCACGACCGACAGTTCGTTTTCCAGACCCGAACCTTCTTCAACGGTGATAACGCCGTCTTTGGTCACTTTTTCCATGGCTTCGGCAATGATGTCGCCGATGGAGCTGTCGGAGTTGGCCGAGATGGTACCAACCTGAGCGATTGCCTTGGTGTCGGTGCAAGGCTTGGACAGCGATTTCAGCTGAGCAACGATGGCGATGGTTGCCTTGTCGATGCCGCGCTTGAGGTCCATTGGGTTCATGCCGGCAGCGACGGCTTTCAGGCCTTCGTTGACGATGGCTTGAGCCAGAACGGTAGCGGTGGTGGTACCGTCACCAGCGTCGTCGTTGGCACGGGAAGCAACGTCTTTGACCAGTTGCGCGCCCATGTTTTCAAAGCGGTCTTTGAGTTCGATTTCTTTGGCAACCGACACACCGTCTTTGGTGATCAGCGGAGCGCCGAAGCTTTTCTCGATGATGACGTTACGGCCTTTAGGGCCCAGAGTTGCTTTTACCGCGTCAGCCAGGACGTTTACACCGGCGAGCATTTTCTTACGGCCAACGTCGCCGAATTTAACTTCTTTAGCAGCCATGATCGATATTCCTTAAATACTTTGTAGTAACGGGAAAATGAGGGTTATCAACTCAGCCTTCGACGACCGCGAGAATTTCGTTCTCGCTCATCACCAGCAGGTCTTCGCCATCTACTTTCACGGTGTTGCTGCCGGAGTAAGGGCCGAACACCACTTTGTCTCCCACTTTCACGGCCAGCGCACGTACTTCACCGTTGTCCAGGATGCGACCGGCACCGACGGCGATGATTTCGCCACGGTTTGGTTTCTCAGCAGCCGAACCTGGCAGCACGATACCGCCAGCAGTCTTGGTTTCTTCTTCGCTGCGACGGATTACGACGCGGTCATGCAGAGGACGAAGCTTCATTGTCGATCTCCTAATTATGGTTTTTGAACGCCCGGTGTTGGCACCGGCGGGTAGAACATCCGGGCTTGCCGGTTACGGTTCGCGAGCGAACCGCAGAATACGGTCTGACGAAATGCGCCAGAAACCTTGCGGTGACCCATACATAAGGGCGAGCAAGCTGATTACAAGGCTCGATGAAGAAATTTTTTAATGGTGACGGGGCGCGAAAATGCGCACGGCACCCTCAGGTGCCGTGCTGTACGTCGAGCAGTATTCACTTCTTATCGACGGGCTCGTATTCGCCCTCGATGACTTCGCCTTCGATCACATCGGGCTGACGGGCGCCCGGTCGACCTGCGCCGGGATTCGTTGACCCCGCCGAGCGCAGATCGTCAGCGAATGCACGCTGGCGACTGGCTGCGGCCTCGGCGCGCTGGCGCACCTTGCTCACCAGGACGCGGCGGGTAAACGGCATCAGACAGATCAGGCCCAGCACGTCACTGATGAAGCCGGGCAATACGAGCAGTCCGCCACCGACCGTCATCATCAGGCCGTCCATCATCTGCTGTGCGGGCAATTCGCCCCGCGCCAGACTCTGGCGAGCACTCATGGCGGTCGCAAGCCCTGCGACTCGTACGACGAAAATCCCGAGCATCGATCCGCCGACAACCAGCAGGAAGGTCGGCAGAAAGCCGATCGACATCCCGACTTTCACCAGCACGAACAGCTCGAGCACCGGAAAAAGCAATAAAAGCAGTAGAAAAGCGCGCATCAAATAGTTTCCTCAACGGAAGAAGGCTTCCAGTAGACACTAGGTGAAGTCGCAAAGTCGTTAATTCAAGCTTCGGTTGCTTCAGCGGTCGGCCATTTTTCCGCGTGAGCCAGCTGAACCAGGGCCTGGCGGACTTGTGTCGGCGTGTTACAAGGCTCGGCGAAGGCCAGCCAATACAGGCTTTGCCCGATACGCAGGTGCATGCCTTCGCTGTCGATGCCGACCAGAACCGCAGGCTCTGTCTGCGGCAATCCGGCAAGTTCGACGTAATGCGCAATGGCCTTGGTGTGATCTTCATTCATATGCGCGACCATGCTGGTCTCGGCGGCACCGGCGAACGGGTTGGCCAGCGCCACATCATCCAGCCAGTGAATCGCGCCGAAGCCGCCGATATAGCGGTAGCGCACCGGAACCAGTACCCAGAAGTCGAAATCGTGAGCGCTGTGGTAGCTCTGCGATTCCGGGAAATAGCGGTAGTAGCGTTGCGCAGCGGCTTCTATCGCGGCTTCGTCCATGAGTTTCCGCGCTTCGGCCATCACCGTGATACGGCCAACCGCCTGGACGTCTTGCGCTTCGCGCTCGCCTACGATCAACGAGCATTTGGCGTCCAGCTGAAGATTATGGGTGTGCTGGGCGATACGGCTGATCAGGATCAGCGCGCGGCCTTGATCATCCAGGCAATACGGCACCACGGAGCCGAACGGATAACCGGGCATCGACTTGGAGTGGGTCGACAGCACGCCGCGGTACTCCTTGAGCAGCAGTGCTCGGGCTTGCCGGTTGGCTTTGGCGCTCATGATGTGGCTCCTGAACAAATGAAATCGACAAATACGAGAGACGCGCAGCAGCGTATGGCATGTGAGGCCACACGATAATCGTTATCGCGAAAGGGTGCCAGATTCAGGGAGCGTGACGATTTTGCAGGGGGTTTGCGTAAAATTTTTCGGGCGGGCTGACTGTACGCGGTCACTGTGGGGCGAATTCATTCGCGAAAAGCGTTCATGCGATACAGAGCTGTCGCCTGTGCCGCCGTCTCGCGAATGAATTCGCTCCCACAGTCACAGTCACAGTCACAGTCCCAGTCCCACAGTCCCACAGTCCCACAAGTACAGTGCCCGCCAGCCCACAGTCCCACAAATACAGCGCCTGCCAGAGAACCCGGGAGGCGCGTCCGGTCATCTATATAAAGAAAACCTACCAGGACACACCGAAACCGGCGGTATAGCGGGTCTTGTCCAGGTCGCCGTTGTCCGAGCCACTGATGTTGTCTTTTTCAGCCTTGACGTTGAGCGAGGCCCATTCGGTGACCTTGTAACGCAGACCCACTTCAGCATCGAGGCTGTAATCGGCGACGCCACTGATCGGTTTACCCACTTCGCCGTTAGTGAAGAACTCGACCTTCTTGCCGATCAGGAAACGGTTGTAGTCCCAAGTGCCTGAGACCGAATAGAAGTGATCTTTCTCGTTGTTCGAGTATTCAAAGTCAGTGCGGTTGAGCAGTGCCCCGACCTTGAAGGCTCCCAACTCGTCATCCCAGAACTGGTAGCCCGGACCGGTACCGACCGTGCGCTGACGGTCCAGGTCTTCGATGGTGTCACGCTTATAGGTTAGACGGCCGTCCCAGAACCACTTGTCCGTGAAGAAACGGTCGACCGAGTACTCCGCGCTCCAGTTGTTGATGGTGGTCAGGTCGTCCTGCGATTCGCGGTTGTACTCGCCCTTGGCGTTATGCCGCCATCTGCCATGGGTGGCCGAGGTCTTGAAAGCAATGTTGTAATCGTCGGTGTCGTTTTCCGCACGCTGGAAGTCCAGGGCAGCGTCGATATTGCCCTTCCAGACCAGGTCGGTAACCACGGGCTTGGGCTTCATGATTTGCTGGATGCTGGCCAGTTCGACAGTCTTTGGCGCATCGCCGTTGGCAAGGGTGACCTTACCGTCGTCGGCTGCGTGCAGCGACTTGGAAATCTCGCCGGTATAAGCGTCCTGCTTGACCAACAGGTGCTGATCGCTTTCCAGCGTCTTGATTTCTTTCCAGTCCAGCGGAATATCGCCTGCATATTTGGTGTTGAGCAGCAGCTTGCCACCGTCGAAGACCTTGATGGTCCCGGTCAGCTTGTCACCGTTCTTCAACCAGACGGTATCGGCGAGCAAGGGAGTGGAGGCGCTGGTAATGGCGAGGCACAACAGGGTTCTGGACAACATAAGCGACGACAGGGCTCTAGGGAGGTAAATAGGGCATTATCCTGCAGGACAACGTCGAGGCAATCCAGGGACCGCCAGCACAGGTATCACTGACCGTAGGAAATTTCCCTAGTTCCTTATCGAAAATTCCCGCTAGCCGTTTAAACAGGAACGAATGCGTGACCGAACACACTTCCCTCATCGATGACCCGACTGGGCTGTCCCCCGCAGAGGCCCGGCGCACGGCGCTTTACCTGACATTGCATCAGGTGCCTGAGGGCAAGGTGGTCAGCTACGGTCAGTTGGCAGAACTGGCCGGTTTAGGACGAGCGGCGCGTTTCGTGGGCCGAACCTTGAGCCAGTTACCTGAAGGCAGTTCCCTGCCCTGGCATCGCGTTTTAGGCGCCGGAGGCCGAATCAGCCTGGCCGCCGGAACGGTTTCAGGTGAGGAACAGCGCGCGCGTTTGCGCGCCGAAGGCGTGACCATCCGTAACAATCGTGTGGATATGCAGCGTCATGGCTGGCGTCCGACAGAGCACAACGGTTAGAGTGCGCGCTTTGTTCACGTAACCTGAGGCAGACTTCAGCCCATGCCCCGCAAAACCTGGCGCGCCGCGCTCGCCGCATATGCCAGCCCCTCTACGTTCGTGCTGTTGTTGCTCGGCTTCGCTGCGGGCATGCCCTATATGCTGGTGTTCTCCACCCTCTCGGTGTGGCTGCGTGAAGCCGGCGTCGCCCGTGAAACCATTGGCTACGCCAGCCTTATCGGCCTGGCTTACGCCTTCAAATGGGTCTGGTCGCCACTGCTGGACCAATGGCGCCTGCCGCTGCTCGGCAAACTCGGGCGTCGTCGCTCCTGGCTGGTGCTTTCGCAATCGCTGGTGACGCTGGGCCTGATCGGCATGGGCTTCTGCGATCCGCAACAGCATCTGTCATGGCTGATCGCGATCGCCGTACTCGTGGCTTTCTCCTCCGCGACTCAGGACATCGCCATCGACGCTTACCGTCTGGAGATTGCTTCCGACAGCCAACAGGCCACCCTCGCCGCCAGCTACATGGCGGGTTATCGCGTTGCCGCCCTGCTGGCCACCGCAGGCGCACTGTATTTCGCCGAGGGCTTCGGCTCGACCGGTTTTGCCTACAAGCACTCGGCCTGGGCCGGCACCTATGTGCTGTTCGGCCTACTGATGCTGCCGGCGCTGGTGACCACGCTGATCATGCGCGAACCCGCCGTGCCGCTGCGCACACAGCTATCGGCGGCCCGCTACGGCTTCGCGCATCAACTGGCGTCGGTGTTCGTGCTGATCATCCTGCTGGTTTCCGTTCCGGCGATGTTCACCCAGTTGTACAACACCGATTTCGCCAGCGTGCTGTTCCAGGGCACCACCTGGAAAAGCCTTTTGATGGAAGACCGCGCCTTCCTGCGCGCCATTCTCTATACCGTGCTGACTGCGGCCTGCCTGTCGTCCATGGGTCGACGCGGACTGGCGCCGGTGCTGACGCCGATCAACGATTTCATTCTGCGTTATCGCTGGCAGGCGTTCCTGTTGCTCGGCCTGATCGCAACCTACCGCATGTCCGACACGGTCATGGGCGTGATGGCCAATGTGTTCTACATCGATCAGGGTTTCACCAAGGACCAGATCGCCAGCGTCAGCAAGATCTTCGGCCTGGTAATGACGTTGTTGGGCGCGGCATTCGGGGGCCTGGCGATCGTGCGCTTCGGTATCTTGCCGATCCTGTTCATCGGCGGCGCTACTTCGGCGGCGACCAACCTGTTGTTCCTGATGCTGGCCGACATGGGGCCGAATCTGAAGATGCTGATCGTCACGATCTCCCTGGACAACTTCAGTTCCGGTTTGGCAACTTCGGCGTTCGTGGCGTACCTCTCGAGCCTGACCAACCTCAAGTTTTCCGCCACCCAGTACGCGCTGCTCAGCTCGATCATGCTGCTGTTGCCGCGTCTGATCGGCGGGTATTCAGGGGTGATGGTGGAAAAGCTGGGCTATCACAACTTCTTCCTGGTAACGGCGTTGATGGGCGTACCCACCCTGTTCATGATCGCCCTGCATTGGGCGCAGGAGCTGCGCAAGGAAGGGTCGGCCGAGGATCAGAAGCCAGCCGAGACACCGGCGACCGAACAGCCTTGATGACCTGAACGGCGGGCGCCAATTGCGGGAGTCGGCTTGCTGGCGAATGCGGTGGGTCAGTTACGAATGATTTGACTGACACATTGCTTTCGCCAACAAGCCGGTTCCTACAGATTCAGCAATCCTGAAAGACAACAAAAAGCCCCGATCTCTCTCTCGCGAGTCGGGGCTTTTGTCATTTCAGCACGCAGGATTAACGCTGAGGCGCCGCTTCCTGCTGCTGCTGCTGCACCACACGCACCACCCGCTGCGGGAACGGGATGTCAATGTTGGCGGCACGCAGACGATCGCGGATCTCGGCGTTGAAGCGGTTGGATACGTCACCGAAGTCGCCAGTCTTGGTCCAGACGCGCAGCGATACGGTGATCGAGCTGTCGCCCAATGCCGCTACCACCGCTTGCGGTGCCGGATCTTGCAGCACGCGCGGATCGTCAGCCATTTCCGTCAACACGCCAAGCGCCTGCTTGAGGTCGGCGTCGTAGTCGATGCCCACGTCGAAGGTGATCTTGCGGGTAGGCTGACGGTTAGTGTTGGTGATGATGCCGTTCGACAAGTTGCCGTTGGGCAGGATCACGGTCTTGTTGTCGCCAGTGCGGATGATCGTGTGGAAGATCTGAATGCTGTCAACAGTACCTGCCACGCCTTGCGCTTCGATCCAGTCGCCAATGCGGAACGGACGAAACAGCAGAATCAGCACCCCACCGGCAAAGTTGGCGAGGCTGCCCTGCAAAGCCAGACCGATGGCCAGACCGGCCGCACCGATGGCTGCGACGAAAGAAGTGGTCTCGACGCCAATCATCGAAGCGACGCTGACGATCAGCAGAATCTTCAGAATGATGTTGGCCAGACTGCTGATGAAGCCTTGCAGTGCCAGATCCACGTGACGCAGTGCCAACAACGCGCCGACCTTGGACGTCAGCCTGTTGATCAGCCACCAACCCACCAGCAATACGATAACGGCCAGCAGCACACGGCTGCCGTACTGCATGACCATGGGAATCCAGGCTTGGGAAGCCTTGACCAGATGATCTACCTGGCCGTTCAGATCCAGATCCATTGATTGCTCCTTGTGGTCGCGAAACGAAAGACTGAAGCGATGACACCTCAGGGCGCCATCGCTTCAACGGGACCTGCATTCGGACGCATACAAACCCTTCAGGTTCCCGTTCAGACGTGGAATGCCGGCATAAATGCATTCACAAATGCTGAGACAGGTTGCGCAGGTGGTCAGTCGCGGAAGTTGTTGAACTGCAATGGCATGCCGAATTCGTGGCCACGCAGCACTGCGATGGCTTCCTGCAGATCGTCACGCTTCTTGCCGGTCACGCGCACCTGCTCGCCCTGAATGGCGGCCTGAACCTTGAGTTTGGCTTCCTTGATGTGAGCAACGATTTTCTTCGCCAGCTCCTTGTCGATGCCTTCTTTGAGCACGGCTTCCTGTTTCATCAGCTTGCCGGATGCATAGGCGTCCTTCACTTCCAGGCACTGCACATCGATCTTGCGCTTGACCAGGGCCAACTTGAGGATTTCGATCATCGCTTCAAGCTGGAAGTCCGCTTCAGCGGTCAGGTTGACGGTGAGTTCCTTTTCCTTGAACTCGAAGCTGCCTTTGCCTTTGAGGTCATAGCGGCGATCCAGCTCTTTGATCGCGTTGTCGACGGCATTCGTGACTTCGTGTTTATCCAGTTCGGACACTACGTCGAACGATGGCATGTGGATTCTCCAATTGAACGGCGCAGCTCGACATGTAGATGGAGCACGCCTGACTTGACGGTATGAAAGCGCGGTCATTATAACGAGACTTTCCCCCTGTTCATGTGAGCCTGCGATGTCGTTTTCGTTTTCCTTTTCACCGCGGTTCTCCGAGTTGCGGCGTAACTTCCTTTGAAAGCGAGCCTATGGCACGTTCTCGGCGCGGGCAGCTTGGGTAGTCTGTGGGCGACAAGGCTGGCGCGGGCAGGTTTGCCGGTGCGGTTGATTCTGCGTAATGAAGCACGCCTGAAGGCTTACAACGCGAAGGGCGGCTTGACCCTGAGCGAGCAAGGCCAGCGTCAGAGTCTGGATATTCCAGCGCAAACCCTCGACGACCCGCAGCCCATCGCGCGACTGCTGGTCGCCTGCAAGGCCTACGACGCCGAACGCGCAGTCACCAGCATCGCTTCACGGCTCGTTCCCGGTGCCGAAGTACTGCTGCTGCAGAACGGCCTCGGCAGTCAGCAAGCGGTTGCCGCTCTACTCCCACAAGCTCGCTGCATTTTCGTTTCCAGTACCGAAGGCGCGTTTCGGGATGAGGACTTCAGCGTGGTGTTCGCCGGGCAAGGCACCAACTGGATGGGAGATGCACAGCAACGCCCTGCCCCGGCCTGGCTCTATGACCTTGTCCTGGCCGGTATCCCGCATCAATGGACTGCGGATATCCTCGACCGTTTGTGGCGCAAACTGGCGCTGAACTGTGCGATCAATCCGCTGACCGTGCTGCACGGTTGCCGAAATGGCGAGTTGCAGGCCCATGCGGATGAGGTCACTGCGTTGTGCGACGAGCTGGTCACCGTGCTGGAACGCTGTGGCCAGCCGCAGGCGGCTGTTGGCCTGCATGAGGAAGTGAACCGGGTGATCGAAGCCACGGCGGCCAATTATTCGTCGATGTATCAGGACGTGGTGCAGAGGCGCAGAACAGAGATCAGCTATTTGCTGGGTTATCTGTGCATCGCCGCTGCGCGTCACGGATGTCAGGCGCCTCTTCTGAATCGACTCCGCGAGCAGCTGATCGAGCATCTGAAGGCGAAAGGCTTGCCGAGCGATTAGCCGCCCCGGCTTGTTCGATGGCCCCCATTCTGTAG
>NZ_JBOICF010000114.1:0-12077 GCF_050739935.1 Pseudomonas sp.
GAATTCATTCGCGAAATCGGGCCAGGCGACACATGTTCATCGCCGACCCACCGTATCGCGAATGACTTCGCTCCCACAGGGGCCGGGGGTTCAATCAACGACGCTGAGTCAGCGCGCGGCGTTCGAATTCGACGATGCGCTGGCGGTAGTGTTCGATGGTCTGCGCGGTCATGACGCTGCGCTGGTCATCTTTCAGTTCGCCATTCAGCTCATGCGCCAGTTTGCGTGCTGCGGCCACCATCACGTCAAAAGCCTGTTTCGGATGACGCGGACCCGGCAGGCCGAGGAAGAAGCTCACGGCACGGGTGCTGAAGTGGTCGATGTCGTCCAGATCGAACACACCTGGCTTGACCGCGTTCGCCATGGAAAACAGCACTTCGCCATTACCCGCCATGCTTTCATGGCGATGGAAAATATCCATTTCGCCGAAACGCAGCCCGCTTTCCAAAATGTTCTGCAGCAACGCCGGGCCTTTGAAGCCGCTCTCGTCGCGGGAGATCACGCTAATCACCAGCACTTCCTCGACCGGCGCAAGATCCTTGTCTTCGGTAATGCGCTGCGGCGCCTTGTCGTCCGGGAAATCGTCATCACGGGCGCTGAACGCACTCGGGCCATCCATATCCAGATTCAGGTCGCCCTGCTGTGGCTCGTCCTTGCGCTTGTTGCGTTTGCTTTCACGCTCGGGACGCTCAGGCCGATCGCGGGCAGCGCTCATGGTCGGCAGGTCCTGCTCGTCGAGCCGGGGTTCTGTGGGGGTATCGAGGACACGCGCAGGGCCAAGCACCTCGGCGGACGAGGCTTCATCGTCGTCCGGCAGGTTGGAGAAGCTGCGGTCCAGCCTGAATTTCAGCTTGCCTTTGCCGCCGCGCATCCGGCGCCAGCCGTCAAAAAGAATACCGGCAATGACAATAATGCCGATGACGATCAGCCACTCTCGCAGACCGATTTCCATGTAATCCCGTGCCTCTAATGAAAATTCTGAAAATTAAGGGCGTAAACCCCTTTAAAACGTGGAGCCAACTCTATGTTCTGAATGGCCTTTTACCCACGCAAAATGAAAAAGTGGACATTAAGCTAGCACGACCAAAGGTAACTTTACACCGTCTGTTACATCTGCCATGTCGCGAGCATCTGTATGGCTGCGGTCGTTATTCCCGTGCCGCGCTACCCCAGCGTCACTTTTCCTGCTCGATCCGTTCCACCGCATGGCGATCCGCTATGCATCCACCAGCGCCATTGCCTCCTCAACGTCCACTGCCACAAGGCGCGAACACCCTGGCTCATGCATGGTGACGCCCATCAACTGGTCGGCCATTTCCATGGCAATCTTGTTGTGGGTGATGTAGATGAACTGCACGGTTTGCGACATCTCCTTGACCAGTCGGGCATAACGGCCCACGTTGGCATCGTCCAGCGGTGCGTCGACTTCGTCGAGCATGCAGAACGGCGCCGGGTTGAGTTTGAAAATGGCAAAAACCAGAGCCAGTGCGGTCAGGGCTTTTTCGCCGCCGGACAGCAAATGGATCGTGCTGTTTTTCTTTCCGGGAGGACGCGCCATGATCGTCACCCCTGTATCGAGTAAATCTTCGCCCGTCAGTTCCAAGTAAGCGCTGCCACCACCGAAAACTTTTGGAAAAAGTGCCTGAATTCCGCTGTTTATCTGATCAAAGGTCTCTTTGAATCGATTGCGCGTTTCCTTGTCGATCTTGCGGATCACGTTTTCCAGCGTATCCAGCGCCTCCACGAGATCAGCATCCTGGGCATCCAGATAGCGTTTGCGCTCGGACTGCTGCTGGTACTCGTCGATGGCGGCGAGGTTGATCGCGCCCAGACGCTGGATACGAGCATCGATGCGACCCAGCTCTTCTTCGGCGTCTTTCTCGTTGGCCTCAGGTCTCAGTGTCGCGAGCACACCATTAAGATCGTAGCCGTCTTCGTGCAATTGCTCCTGCAAGGTCTTGCGGCGCACGGTCAGCGATTGCATTTCAAGGCGCTGTTGCTCGAGTTGCCCGCGCAGTAACTGCGATTGTTGCTCGGCCTGGGTCCGGCGTTTTTCGGCTTCGCGCAGCTCACGGTCGGCGTCTTCCAGAGCATTTTTCGCGGTGCGCATTTCGTCATCGACGACCATGCGTTTTTCCAACAACTCTTCGAGCTTCAGACGCAGCTCTTCCAGCGGCGCGGCGCCCTCCTCCAGCCCGAGGTTCAATTGCTCGCGTTTCTCGGTGAGGCGTTCGGATTGCATCTCCAGACGCTCCAGTGCCTGACGTGTCGAATCGTGCTGTGCCCGCAACGAACTCAAACGCACCGCCAACTGGTTGCCGTGGTCCTTGTGTTGGCGCGCTTCCTGGCGCACCCGGTCCAGTCGTTCACGCAGGCTGTCACGCTGAGCCAGCAGCAATTCGCGCTGTTCGGTGTCCAGCGCCATGCCGTCCAGAGCGTCCTGCAATTGCAGGCGTGATTCGCCCACGCTTTCCTGCTCCAGGGCACGCTGCTCGGCCAGTTCGGTCAATTCTTCGTCCAGACGCGTGCGACGCAGTGTCAGCTGCTCGACCTTGGCCTTGGCCGCTGACAACTGCGCCTTGAGCTCGCTTTGCTGGCGGGCCTCGTCCTGCAGACGGCGACGCAGTTGCTCGCGACTGTCTTCCTGCAAGCGCTGCTGCTCGCGTTGGCTCAGCAGTTGATCTTCCAGCGCGGCAAGCGTCGCTTCGCGCTCTTCGCGTTCTGCCTCCAGACGCTGCAATTCCTGACCACGGGCCAGCACGCCGCTTTCGGCTTCGCTGGCGCGGCGCACGCGCAGGAAGTCGCGACCGACCCAGTAACCATCGCGGCTGATCAGGCTTTGTCCGGTGCTCAATTGGGCCCTGAGCGACAGTGCATCGTCGAGCGTCTCCACCGGTTTGACCTGCCCCAGCCAACCGCTCAGATCGACATGGGTTTCGACCTTGTCCAGCAGGCTGCCGGCAATGCGCGCCATGTCGGTGGCAGGGCTGACCAGCCGCAGATCGCCCTGGCTGAAACCGATCAGATCAAGACCTGCGAAATCGTCGACCAATACCGCGTTCAGATCAGCGCCCAGCACGGTCTCCACCGCCAGCTCCCAGCCGGCTTCGACGCGCAAGCCTTCGGCCAGACGCGGACGCTCGCTCAACTGCTGATCGCGCAGCCATTGGGCGGTGCCGGTGCCGGGATCGAGCGCAGCCTGCTGCAAGGCTTCCAGCGATGCGATGCGACCGTTCAGGCGCTGCAGATCGCCCTGCGCCTGCTGCTGGGATTGCGTGGCGTGTTGCAGTTCGAGGCGCAACTGTTCAAGGCGCTCGATGAGCTGTTCTTCTTCGGCGGTCAGTTCTTCGAAGGCCATTTCGCGGGCAGCGAGGTCTTCGCTCAGATCCAGAATTGCCGCGTCCTCGGGATCGGCCGCCAACAGCTGACGCTCTTCGCCTAGTCGGCGCTGACGCTCGGCCAGACGCTCCATGCTGGTTTCCAGCTGTTGGATGCGCGATTGCTGAACTTCGGCCTGGCGACGCGGTTCGGCCGAAGCCAGGTTGAAGGCGTCCCACTGCTCCTGCCAGCCGTGCATCGCGGCTTCGGCTTCTTCCAGCGCGGCGGCGGACTCTTCGGCAGCAGCCAGAGTCATTTCCTGCTCGGGCTCGAGTGTTTCGAGCTCTTCGCCGAGTGTGGCGAGCAAGGTGCGGTCGTGGCCCAGATGAGATTCGGTTTCCTGCCGGGCGCGCTCGGCTTCACGCAGATCGTCCTGCAACTGACGCAGACGCTGCTGGCCGTGCTGAATGCTTTGTTCATTGCGCGCAATATCGCCGCCCACCGAATAGAAGCGGCCCTGCACCAGATTGAAGCGCTCGGACAGATCGTGATGCCCGTCGCGCAGGCGTTCGATGGCAGCGTCGGCACTGCGCTGATCGGCGACCAGCGCCTCGAAGCTGACTTCCTGGGTGCCGATGATCGACTCGCGCTGCGCCACCTGATCGTTCAACGCCTGCCAGCGCAGCGCCGACAGTTGCGCCTTGAGCTGGCGTTCTTCGGCCTTGTATTCCTGATACTTCTCGGCAGCCTGGGCCTGACGATGCAGACGCTCCAGCTGCCGCTCCAGTTCTTCGCGCAGGTCGGTGAGGCGCGCGAGGTTTTCGTGGGTACGACGAATGCGGTTTTCGGTTTCGCGCCGGCGCTCCTTGTACTTGGAGATGCCCGCAGCTTCCTCGATGAAGTTGCGCAGATCTTCAGGCTTGGCCTCGATCAGCTTGGAGATCATGCCCTGTTCGATGATCGAGTAGCTGCGCGGGCCAAGACCGGTGCCGAGAAAGATATCGGTGATGTCGCGACGACGGCATTTGGTGCCGTTCAGGTAATAGCTGTTTTGGCTGTCGCGCGTGACTTTGCGGCGTATGGAAATTTCCGCATAGCTGGCGTATTCGCCAACCAGGGTGCTGTCGGAGTTATCGAAGACCAGTTCGATGCTGGCCTGGCTCACCGGTTTGCGGCTGGTGGAGCCGTTGAAGATGACGTCGGTCATCGACTCGCCGCGCAGGTTCTTGGCCGAGCTTTCGCCCATGACCCAGCGCACCGCATCGATGATGTTGGATTTGCCGCATCCATTGGGGCCAACCACGGCCGCCATGTTGCTGGGGAAGTTCACCGTCGTCGGATCGACGAACGACTTGAACCCGGCCAGCCTGATGCATTTGAGGCGCATGGATCAGTTGGCCGCCAGTGCAGACAGGATCGACTGGCAGCTGCGCTCGGCGTAGCGGGTCAGGACCGCGCGAATGCGCGTCAGATCACGGGCGACCACTGCTTCGAGCAGTTGCCCGAACAGGGTCAGGTACTCGCTCATCTCGGCCTGACGCTGCTCCAGCGCCAGGTAGTAGAAGCGGCTCATGGATGGCTGCAGGTTCTCGACGGTCTCTTCCAGGTAAGGGTTGTTGGCGAATGGATACGCCGTGCGCATCACGTTGAAGCTGTCTTCGACGAAGCTTTTCACATCACCGCGCTCACAACTGGCAATCAGACGCTGCTGGATCTGCAGGAATGGCGCCAGGTCGAGTTCATCCTGCCAGCTTCTGGCCACCGCAAGGCCCAAGAGGATGTACAACTCGCTCATCAGGGCACACAAGCTCTGAATATTGTGCGCAGTGAGAACACTCACCTGCGCACCACGGCGCGGCAGGATCACGATCAGATGGCGTCGCTCAAGGATCAACAGTGCTTCACGAACCGACCCGCGGCTGACATTGAGCGCCTGGGTGACCTTCTGCTCTTGAATCCGCTCCCCTGGCTTGAGCTCGCCGCGAATGATCCGCTCGGCGAGATGATGAGCGATCTGCTCAGCGAGGCTGTCCGGTGCCTTGAACGTCATTTCTTTCCTTTAAACCGATAGCTGCACACAAGCGGCGAAGTGTATCGCACTGGATACCCGTGGCGCAGGGCCATGTCACGCAAACTGGCACGAAATAAGCAAAACTTTGAGCGACTCCGCAGCGTTTTATTGCAACGTCATGCTGCCGTTAATCGGCAATTTCCGGCAAAACTCAATTTCTTGACTTAAAGGTCAGATTTTCGTTGACCCAATAGTCAGAACTGATAGATTCATCGACAGGTTCGATGACCACTTCTATTAAAAGAAAAACGAGGCGCAACCGGTGATCCAGTTTCTACTGAACCAAGAGCTTAAAACCGAGCATGCTCTGGACCCCAACATGACGGTGCTCAACTATCTGCGTGAGCATTTGCACAAATCCGGCACCAAGGAAGGCTGCGCCAGCGGCGACTGCGGCGCTTGCACGGTGGTGGTCGGCGAGTTGAGTACCGATGCCGATGGCCAGGATAACCTGAGCTATCGCAGCCTGAACTCCTGCCTGACCTTCGTCGCCTCCCTGCACGGCAAGCAGCTGATCAGCGTTGAAGACCTCAAGCACCAGGGCCAGTTGCACAGCGTGCAAAAGGCCATGGTCGAATGCCACGGCTCGCAGTGCGGTTTCTGCACACCGGGCTTTGTGATGTCGCTGTTCGCGCTGCAGAAGAACAGCAACGAAACCGACTCATCTCGCGTCAAGCACGCGCTGGCTCACGAAGCGCTGGCAGGCAACCTGTGCCGCTGCACCGGTTACCGCCCAATCCTCGCCGCCGCTGAACAGGCCTGCGGTCAACAGCGCCAACCCGACCAGTTCGACGCTTGCAAGTCGCAGACCATCGCCCGCCTCAAAGCCATCAAACCCGCGGAAACCGCCGAGCTGAACAGCGGCGACAAACGCTGCCTGGTGCCATTGACCGTGGCGGATCTGGCCGACCTCTACGACTCATACCCGCAAGCTCGCCTGCTGGCGGGCGGCACCGATCTGGCGCTGGAAGTCACTCAGTTCCATCGCACGCTGCCGGTGATGATCTACGTCGGCAACGTCGCCGACATGAAGAAAATCGAGCACTTCGACGACCGCATCGAGATCGGCGCGGCGACTGCGCTGACCGACTGTTATGAAGCACTGAGCAACCAATACCCGGATTTCGGCGAGCTGCTGCACCGTTTTGCGTCATTGCAGATCCGCAATCAGGGCACGCTGGGAGGCAATATCGGCAATGCCTCACCGATTGGCGACTCGCCGCCCCTGTTGATTGCGCTGGGGGCGAAGATTGTCCTGCGCAAAGGCGAGAAAACTCGCACGCTGGCGCTGGAGGATTACTTCATCGACTACCGTGTCACCGCGCGTCAGGAAAGCGAGTTCATCGAGAAGATCATCGTGCCCAAGGCCAACGCCAAACAGGTGTTCCGCGCCTATAAGGTATCCAAGCGCCTGGACGACGACATCTCGGCAGTCTGCGCCGCGTTCCGACTGCAGGTGGAAAACGGCGCCATCGTCGACGCCCGCGCGGCGTTCGGTGGCATGGCCGCGATTCCAAAACGTGCTGCCAACTGCGAGCAGGCCCTGATCGGCCAGCCCTGGACCTCAGCGACGGTCGAGCGCGCCTGCGTAGCCCTTGAACAGGACTTCACCCCGCTGTCGGACTTCCGCGCCAGCAAGGAATATCGCCTGCTCAGCGCGCAGAACCTGTTGCGCAAATACTTCATCGAGCTGCAAACGCCACACATCGAGACACGGGTGACCGCTTATGTCTAATCATGCTCCGCAGAAAACTCAAGAAGAACTGGTCGCCCTGTTCCAGCAAGACCTCACCACTGGCGTCGGCCGCAGCGTCAAGCATGACAGCGCCGACAAACATGTGTCGGGCGAGGCGATCTACATCGATGATCGTCTGGAATTCCCCAATCAGCTGCATGTGTATGCGCGCATGTCAGATCGTGCCCATGCGCGGATCGTCAGTGTCGACGTGTCGCCCTGCTACGACTTTGAAGGCGTGCGGATCGCCATTACCCATGAAGACATTCCGGGCCTCAAGGACATCGGCCCGCTGCTGCCGGGCGATCCGCTGCTGGCCATCGACAAGGTCGAGTTCGTCGGTCAGCCGGTGATTGCCGTGGCCGCCCGCGACCTGGAAACCGCGCGCAAGGCCGCGATGGCTGCGATCATCGAATATGAAGATCTGGAACCGGTGCTGGACGTGGTCGAGGCCTACCGCAACAAGCATTTCGTGCTCGACAGCCATACCCACAAACGCGGCGACTCGGCCACCGCGCTGGATTCGGCGCCCAACCGCATCCAGGGCACGCTGCACATTGGCGGGCAGGAGCACTTTTATCTGGAGACGCAGATCTCTTCAGTCATGCCCACCGAAGACGGCGGCATGATTGTCTATTGCTCGACCCAGAACCCGACCGAAGTGCAGAAGCTGGTCGCCGAAGTGCTGGACGTGTCGATGAACAAGGTGGTGGTCGACATGCGCCGCATGGGCGGTGGTTTTGGCGGCAAGGAAACCCAGGCCGCCAGCCCCGCCTGCTTGTGCGCGGTGGTCGCACGCCTCACCGGTCAGCCGACCAAGATGCGCTTGCCCCGCGTCGAGGACATGCTCATGACCGGCAAGCGCCACCCCTTCTATGTCGAATACGACGTGGGCTTCGACAACGACGGTCGCCTGCACGGGATTCAGCTGGAACTGGCCGGTAACTGCGGCTGTTCGCCGGACCTTTCGGCCTCGATTGTCGACCGCGCAATGTTCCACGCCGATAACTCGTATTACTTGGGCGATGCGACCATCAACGGCCATCGCTGCAAGACCAACACCGCATCGAACACCGCCTATCGTGGTTTCGGCGGCCCGCAAGGCATGGTCGCCATCGAGGAAGTGATGGACGCCATTGCCCGACATCTGGGCAAGGACCCGTTGGCGGTGCGCAAGGCCAACTACTACGGCAAGACCGAGCGCAACGTCACTCACTATTACCAGGAAGTCGAGCACAACATGCTCGAGGAAATGACCGCCGAACTGGAAGAAAGCAGCCAGTATTACGAACGGCGCAAAGCGATCGCGGCCTACAACGCCAACAGCCCGATTCTGAAGAAGGGCCTGGCGTTGACGCCGGTGAAATTCGGTATTTCCTTCACCGCCAGTTTCCTCAATCAGGCCGGTGCGCTAATTCATATCTACACCGACGGCAGCATCCATCTGAACCATGGCGGCACCGAGATGGGCCAGGGTCTGAACATCAAGGTCGCGCAGGTCGTTGCCGAAGTGTTTCAGGTGGGCATCGACCGCGTGCAGATCACCGCGACCAACACCGACAAAGTGCCCAATACCTCGCCGACCGCAGCCTCCAGCGGCGCGGACTTGAACGGCAAGGCGGCGCAGAACGCGGCGGAAACCATCAAGCAGCGGCTGATCGAGTTCGCCGCCCGGCATTACAAGTGCGAAGAGTCGCAGGTCGAATTCCGCAACGGTCACGTGCGCGTCGGCGAGCAGGTCATCAGCTTCGACACCCTGGCGCAACAGGCGTGGATGGGTCAGGTGTCGCTGTCGAGCACCGGCTACTACAAGACGCCGAAGATCTACTACGACCGCAGCCAGGCACGGGGTCGGCCGTTCTACTACTTCGCGTTCGGCGCGGCCTGCACTGAAGTGATCGTCGACACCCTGACCGGCGAATACAAGATGCTGCGCACCGACATCCTGCATGACGTCGGTGCCTCGCTGAACCCGGCTATCGATATCGGCCAGGTCGAGGGCGGCTATATTCAGGGCATGGGCTGGCTGACCACCGAAGAGCTGGTGTGGAACGCAAAAGGCAAGCTGATGACCAACGGCCCGGCCGGCTACAAGATCCCGGCGGTGGCGGACATGCCAGCGGACCTGCGGGTCAAGCTGGTGGAAAACCGCAAGAACCCGGAAGACACGGTGTTCCATTCCAAGGCCGTGGGTGAACCGCCGTTCATGCTGGGGATCGCCGCCTGGTGCGCGATCAAGGATGCAGTGGCGAGCCTGGGCGATTACAAACATCAGCCGAAAATCGACGCGCCCGCGACACCGGAGCGCGTGCTGTGGGGTTGCGAGCAGATGCGCAAGTTGAAGGTCGCCAGTTCAGAGGCCGCTGGCGTTGCCCATGAGCTGACGGTTTCGCCGGTTTAAAAGGGATAGATGGCCGAAAACTGTAGGAGCGAATTCATTCGCGATGCAATCGATCAGACGACGGAAATGCGTCGGATGTACCGGCCTCTCGCGAATGAATTCGCCCCCGCAGGGTGGGAAGGCACCAGGCCCGACCTGCTGCATGGCCATCGATTCTGTGGGAATCGGCTTGCTCATGAATAGGCTGAATGGACGACGAAGATTTTTGATCCGCCATCTAGGTGATCAGGAGAAACACATGAACAACTGGATCAGCGCCCTCGCCGAGTTGCAAACCCAGGGTGAAGCCTGCGTGCTGGTGACCATCATCGAGGAGCGTGGCTCGACGCCGCGCAATGCAGGCTCGAAGATGGTGGTCAGCGCCGAGCGGATCTACGACACCATTGGCGGCGGCCATCTGGAATACAAGGCCATGGAAATCGCCCGCGAGATGCTCGCCAGCGGCAGCCAGCAGACCCGCCTTGAACGCTTCAGCCTCGGCGCCAGCCTGGGTCAGTGCTGCGGTGGCGTCAATGTGCTGCTCTTCGAGCCGATGGGCCAGCCCCAGGCGCAAATCGCGGTGTTCGGCGCCGGCCATGTCGGTCGCGCGCTGGTGCCGCTGCTGGCCAGTTTGCCGTGCCGGGTACGCTGGATAGACTCGCGGGAAGCGGAATTCCCGGCGCACATCCCGGAAGGCGTGACTCAAATCGTCAACGATGAGGTCATCGATGAAGTGGATAACCTGCCCGCAGGCAGTTATTGCATCGTCATGACCCATAATCACCAGCTGGATCTGGAGCTGACCGCAGCGATCCTCAAGCGCGGCGACTTCACCTGGTTCGGTCTGATCGGCTCGAAGACCAAACGCGTGAAGTTCGAACACCGCCTGCGCGACCGTGGTTTTGACCCGGCATTGGTACAGCGGATGCGCTGCCCCATGGGCCTGTCCGAAGTGAAGGGCAAGCTGCCGATTGAAATCGCCGTGTCGGTCGCCGCCGAGGTGATCGCCACCTATAACGCGAACTTTGGTGAACAGAGTTCGACGTCCGAACCCGTGGCCAAGCTGCTGCCGGTTTCGCGCCGCAGCCAGGCTCAATGAACCCTAAAAGAACGAATTGCGAAAATGACCACTGAAAAGAAAGCTTACCGCGCCGCCATCGTCCACAGCATCGCCGACCCTGCCGAAGTGGTGGTCGAAGCGTCGTATGAGTATTTCGAAGACGGCCTGATGGTTGTGGAAAACGGCAAGATCTCCGCTGTCGGCCATGCCAGGGACTTGCTGGGCACGCTGGCCAGCGATGTTGAAGTGGTGACCTACACCGACGCTCTGATCACCGCCGGTTTCATCGATACTCATATCCATTTGCCACAGACCGGTATGGTCGGTTCCTACGGCGAGCAGCTACTCGACTGGCTCAATACCTATGTCTTTCCTGTCGAGCGTCAGTTCGCCGATCCGGCCCATGCCGCAGAAGTGTCCGACATCTTCATCAAGGAACTGCTGCGCAACGGCACCACCACCGCGTTGGTATTCGGCAGTCGCCACAAGGAGTCGGTGGAGGCGTTCTTCAGTGCCGCCGAGAAGCTCAACCTGCGCATGATCGCCGGCAAGGTGATGATGGACCGCAACGCCCCCGATTACCTGGTGGACACCGCCGAGTCGAGCTACATCGACAGCAAGGCGCTTATCGAGCGCTGGCACGGCAGGGGTCGCCTGCATTACGCAGTCACGCCTCGCTTCGCGCCGACCAGCACCCCGCAGCAACTCGCCCTCGCCGGCCAATTGCTGACCGAATACCCGGATCTGTACATGCAGACCCACATCAGCGAAAACCTGAAGGAAGTCGAATGGGTCAAGGCGCTGTTCCCGGAGCGCAAGAACTATCTGGATGTCTACGATCACTTCAAGCTGCTGAGCGAACGCTCGGTATTCGCCCACGGCGTGCATCTATGCGATCAGGAGTGTGAGCGCCTGTCGGAAACCGGTTCAGCCATCGCCTTCTGCCCTACGTCCAACTTCTTCCTCGGCAGCGGTCTGTTCAACCTGCCGATGGCGGAAAAGCACAAGGTCAACGTAGGACTGGGTACTGATGTCGGCGGCGGCACCAGCTTCTCGCTGCTGCAGACGCTGAACGAAGCGTACAAGGTAATGCAGCTGCAAGGCGCCAAGCTCAGCCCGTTCAAGTCGCTGTACCTGGCAACCCTGGGTGGAGCGCGGGCACTGCGTCTGGAGGACAAAGTGGGCAACCTGCATCAAGGTACCGAGGCGGACTTCGTGGTGCTGGATTTCAACGCCACGCCGCTGCTGTCCTATCGCATGAAACAGGCGAGCAGCATTGAAGAACGGTTGTTCGTGTTGATGACGCTGGGGGATGACAGGACGGTCAGCGAGACGTATTCGGCGGGAGTTTTGGTGCATAAGCGCTGAGATCAACGCTCGGATTTGGACATGCCCTCCCGACGGTCGCTGAGGGCTTAATGGACATAGCACCTGTGGGAGCGAATTCATTCGCGATGCGGTCGTTCGGGCGACACATCGGCGTCGGCTGTGCCGCCCTCTCGCGAATGAATTC
>NZ_JBOICF010000115.1:0-87109 GCF_050739935.1 Pseudomonas sp.
TGCGTGTTCACAGATCACAGAGATCTGTTGGCTGAACGGGCAAATCGCGAATGAATTCGCTCCCACAGGGGAGATGTGCTGAGAGGAACGGCTGTGCATCTTTCAGGCAATCGAAACGGTCATCGTCGTATGTGCAATTGAGCTGGGTCTGTGGGAGCGAATTCATTCGCGATGCGTGTTCACAGATCACAGAGATCTGTTGGCTGAACGGGCAAATCGCGAATGAATTCGCTCCCACAGGTGATATGTGTTGATAGAGAGGTTGTGAATGTCTCAAGCAATTGAAACGGTCATCGTCGGACCCGCAACCGGCGTCGGCGGCAGTCGGCCGCTGGGGTTTGTCGGGCTTGGCCACTTGCGTCCCGGTCTATGGGCGGCCGGACTGTTCGTGGTGTTGCTGGTGATTGCATCCACGGTGCCGCAAATGCTCGCACCCTACGATCCGCTGGATGCCACCGCGCGTCTGGCCTTTCAGCAACCCAACGCCATTCACTGGCTGGGCACCGACGAAAACGGTCGCGATGTGCTCAGCCGCTTGATCTACGGCGTGCGTTCGTCGCTATTCATGGGCCTGGCCGCCACCGCGCTGGGACTGGCCTGGGGCACGTTGCTGGGGTTGATTTCAGGCCTCGGGCCGCGCTGGCTGGACGCTGTCATCATGCGTGGTATCGATGTGCTGCTGGCCTTTCCCGACCTGTTGCTGGCGCTGGTAATTATCACTTTCTTCGGTCAGGGCACCGCCAATCTGATTCTCGCCGTCGGCATTGCCGGGGTGCCGCGTTATGCGCGGCTGGTGCGGGCGCAAACCCTGAATGTACGCAATGCCGGCTACGTGGAGGCCGCCGTGACCCTGGGTCAATCCCAGCTGGCCGTGGTGCTGCGACACGTCCTGCCCAACGCCTTCAAACCGGTGCTGATCCTGGCCACCATCGGCATTGGCGGGACCATCACCGCTGGGGCTGCCTTGAGCTTTCTCGGCTTTGGCGCACCGCCACCTGCCCCCGAGTGGGGCGCGATGATGGCCATCGGTCGCAGCTTTCTGGCCAATGCGCCGTGGCTGGTGGCCTGGCCAGCACTCAGCATCACCCTCACCGTTGTTTCCATCAGTGCCATCGGCCGCGAACTCTTGCGCCGCAGCGAAGGAAAACCCCTATGAACGCGAACATCCAGCCCCTCGGGCCGTTGGTTGATATCCGTGAACTGAACGTACGTTTCGGTCACGCCGAGCCCGTGCTGCATGGCGTGAGCCTGCAAATCCATCGCGGCGAATGCCTGGCGCTGGTGGGTGAATCCGGTTCCGGCAAGAGCGTCACGGCGCGCACACTGGCCGGGCTCACCGGCAAGGGCGCTCAAATCAATGCCGCGAAACTGGCGTTTCAGGGCGTCGATTTACGAGAACTCGACGAGCGCTCCTGGCAGCGTTTGCGCGGTGCGAGCATCGGCTTCGTCATGCAGGACGCACTGGGCGCGCTGGACCCACTGCGTCGAGTCGGCGCGGAAGTCGAAGAGCCGCTGCAACTGCACACCAGGCTTGGTTCGGAGGCGCGTCGCTTGCGCGTTTTGCAACTGCTGCGTGACGTGGGTATTCCAGAACCGGAACTGCGTGCCAGCCAGTACCCCTGGCAGCTCTCAGGCGGCCTGCGCCAGCGCGCCCTGATCGCTTCGGCCATCGCCTGCAACCCGCGTCTGATCATCGCCGATGAACCGACCACCGCACTGGATGCCACGGTTCAGGCGCAGGTAATCGCACTGCTGGAAAGCCTGCGCGGTGAGGACAACGCACTGTTGATGGTCAGCCACGATCTGTCGGTGGTGTCACGTCTGGCCGATCGGGTGGCGGTCATGCGCCATGGTGTGATTGTCGAGCAGGGCACCACGGAACAGGTGCTGCAAGACCCGCGACACCCCTATACCCAATTGTTGTTGCGCGCCGCCCGCGCCGTGCATTTCCAGCCCGAACGCAGGGTGCTCACCGCTGTGGCGCCCGACCCGCAGCCCGAGGGTGAGGTGCTGCTGGAAGCCAAGGGCTTGAGCAAGTCCTTCGTCGGCCCTGACGGCCGCAAACGCACGGTGCTCAACCAGGTGTCGTTGCAGTTGCGTCGTGGCGAAACCCTGGGTGTGGTCGGCGAGTCGGGATCGGGCAAGACCACATTGACCCGCCTGATACTCGGTCTGGAAACCGCCGACGCTGGTGATGTCTGGGTCGCCGGGCAGCAATGGTCGACCCTGGATGCCAAGGAGAAACGCCAGGCGCGCAAAGCGGTGCAAGTGGTGTTTCAGGACCCGCTGAACTCGTTCGACCCCCGTTACACCGTGCAACGGGTGCTGTTCGAAGCGCTGGCCGTGGCCGGGCTGCCGCGCCGAGACTGGCGGAGCAGGGCGTTGCAATTACTGGAACTGGTACGTCTTGATGCCAGCGTCCTGTCGCGCCGCCCGATCGAGCTGTCCGGCGGCCAGCGTCAGCGCATCGCCATCGCCCGCACCCTGGCCTGCGAGCCGCAAATCCTGATCTGCGATGAGCCGGTGTCGGCCCTGGATGTTTCGGTGCAGGCCCAGATTCTTGAGCTGCTGGATGACCTGAAACAGCGTCTGGGGCTGGCGTGCCTGTTCATTTCCCACGACCTGGGGGTGATCAATCATGTCAGTGACCGGGTATTGGTCATGAAGGATGGCGAAGTGGTGGAGTCGGGCTCCGTGCGGGCTGTATTCGATCGGCCAGTCCATGCCTACACCCGGGCGCTGATCGCAGCGATTCCGACGCTGGACGCTCGACACGAACCGACCGAGTTCTACCTGCAAGTGGCTATCTGAGGCCCCAACTGACAAAGGAGTGTTCGCAGTGCCCAAGCAGCTGCACGTCAACCTGTTCGAGATGAACTGCGTGAGCCACATCGTTCACGGTCTGTGGGTGCATCCAGAGAACAACCGGCACCGTTTCAACGATCTGGATTACTGGACCGAACTTGCGCAATTGCTGGAATACGGCACCTTCGACGGGGTATTTCTCGCCGATGTCATCGGCACCTATGACAAGTTCCGCGACGGGCCGGAAACGTCGTTGCGCGAGGGCATGCAAATCCCCAGCAATGATCCGCTGCTGGTGATTCCGGCGATGGCGGCGGTGACGAAAAACCTCGGTTTTGGCGCGACGTTTTCCACCACCTATGAGCCGCCCTTCGCGTTTGCGCGGCGCATGAGCACCCTCGATCACCTGACCAAGGGCCGCGTGGGCTGGAACATCGTCACCTCGTATCTGCCCAATGCCGCACGCAATTTCGGTCATGACACCGAGGTCGTTCACGATCATCGCTATGAGATCGCCGATGAGTACCTGGACGTGCTGTACAAGCTATGGGAAGGCTCGTGGGACGACGATGCGGTGATTCAGGACCGCGAGCGGCGGGTCTACACCGATCCGGCCAAGGTGCGTTATATCGATCACGTCGGCGAACACTTCAAGGTGGCCGGGCCGCACCTGTGCCAGCCCTCGCGGCAACGCACGCCGGTGCTGTTTCAGGCCACTGGCTCGCCCGCGGGCATCGAATTCGCCGGGCGTCACGCCGAAGTGGTCTTCACCGGCGGCATGGATACCGCAGCGGTGCGGGCCAATATCCAGGCCATGCGGCAGAAGGCGATCGCTCACGAGCGTGATCCGGCAGGCCTGAAATTCATCGTCATGGCCGGAGTGATCGTTGGGCGCACCGATGAGGAGGTCAGCAACAAGCTCGACAGCTATCGCAAGCTGACGAGCGTCGAGGCATCGCTGGCCCATGCCCAGGCGGCGGTGGATCTGACGGCCTACCCCAGGGACGTGCTGATCAGCGACTTGATCGAGCGTCAGGTCAAGGGCTGGCAGAGCCTGGCGCGTTTCAAACCGGAGGCCTCGGTCGGGTCGGTGTTGTCGCAGTTGGAAGGGTTCAATCGCGAGCGCTTCTTCGTTGCGGGGACGCCAAGTGTAGTGGCCGATGAAATCGAACGCTGGCTGGATGTGGATGGCATCGACGGGATCAACCTGCGTCAGTACCTATCGTTCGAAACCGCGCGGGATTTCATCGAACTGGTCATCCCGGAACTGCGCCGTCGTGGGCGTTTCCGCGAGTCCTACAATGACGGCGAAACGCTGCGCGAGCGTCTGTTCGGCGCAGGTCAGGCGCGATTGCCCAATGATCACTTCGGCGCGCGGTATCGAGATCCGGCCGCGCTGCGGGTGCCCGCGAAACCGTTGCGGTTTCCGGTTTGAAGCAGGCCTCCGTGGAACGCGATCAACTGACGATCAGACTCGCGCAAGTCGACGACGCGGCGCGCCTGGCGGACATCCATTTGCAGACCTGGCAAGCGGCCTACCGGGACTTGCTGTCGGCGCACTATCTGGACGGTTTGAGCGCAGGCGTCGAGCGGCGTACGGTTGCCCTCGGCGAAGCGATCGCCAGCCTCAAGTTCTCGGTGTGGGTCGCGGAGCAAAGCGGGCAGCTAGTGGCGTGGGCGTCCTTCGGCAGCAGTCGCGATGCCGACGCCGCGCCTTCGACCGGCGAGCTGCGTGCGATCAACCTGTTGCCCCAGGTCTGGTCGCAAGGTATTGGTCGCCAGTTGTGGCAAGAGGTTCGGCAACAATTGATCGCTGCAGGGTTCACCCAGGCGATAGTCTGGGTGATACAGGGTAATCAGCGGGCGCTGGGGTTTTATCAATCGGTTGGATTCGTACAAGAACCGAATACGGCCACGACCGTTGTTGAAAACGATGAGCCGTTGCCGTTGGTTCGTTATCGGGTAGAGCTCTGAAACCCGTGCTGCTACGAGTTGGCAGGGACGTCGATCCGCTTCTGCCGAAGGCGTAGGAGCAAGCTTGCTCGCGATCTGGCGCGAAGCGGCAGCAAAACCAGAGACCTCGGTTGTATCAGGTTCATCCCGTTAGACGTTCCTTCTGCTGCTCCGCCATCTGTTGCCTACCCAACAGTGGCCACACAGATTGTCGCCCTCATCATCCCGCAATACGCCGCGGCCCCGTATTCATTGGCCAAAAAAACGGCATGGCTTGTGCAACGGCCCTGTTCCCGGACTAAAGGCATCAGGACCCATGCGAGAACGCGCCCCGTACCCGCGACTTCCCGGCACACGCTGCCGGTCGTTGCTCAAACACACTCCCATCATCGGTATCGCTGTCCTGTGCGGCGTGCTGGTTGGCTGCGGCCAGGGCACGTCGACCGTTGCCCGCAGCGACAAACCAGTCAGCGGCGGTACGCTGGTGTATGCCACCGACCGCGAGCCCACTTGCCTTGATCCACACGTCGCCGGCGACATGCCACAGGTGTTCATCGGGCAACAGTATCTCGACTCGTTGGTGTCGATGGACAACGAGGGTCGTATCGGCCCCTGGCTAGCGAAAAGCTGGGAGGTATCCGATGACGGCCTGACCTACACCTTCCACCTGCGCAACGACGTGCACTTTACCGATGGCACGCCGTTCAATGCGGCCGCGGTCAAGGCCAACCTCGATCACATGGCCAACCCCAAGACCCAGTCCAGCACGGCAGGCGGTTACATTCGTCAATACCGCAGCACCGATGTGGTCGACAACGACACCGCCGTGATTCACCTGGCTACGCCCTACGCTGCCTTTCTCGAAGTGCTGGCCCAGGGTTTTCTGGGCATCGAATCGCCGACGGCGTTGCAGCGCCCACGGGATGTCAACTGCGAGAGCCCTGTGGGCAGCGGGCCTTTCAAGGTCGTGCGCTGGGATCGGCAGAGCCAGGTCGAGCTGGTGCGCAACCCCGATTACAACTCGGCGCCGCCGACCGCCAAACATCAGGGGCCAGCGTGGCTGGATCGCATCGTCTGGAAGTTCATCCAGGAGCCTTCCGTACGTTTCGCTTCGCTGCAGGCCGGTGAGGTCGATGTGATCGAGGCGTTGCCGCCCGAGTCTCATGAAGCGGCGCGGCGCAACCCTGACCTGCAACTGATCATCGCTCAGCGTCCGGGCAACCCCACCAATGGCACGATGAACATCACCCGCGAACCTTTCAATGACTTGAAAGTACGTGAAGCCTTCGTGCGCAGCGCCGACATCGATGGTGCGTTGAAAAGTGTGTACTTCAACGAATTCCCGCGCGCCGGTGGGCCGTTGAGCCCGGCCACGCGCTTCTACAGTCCGGACTTCCAGCACGCTCAGGATTACGACCCGGCCAAGGCAGCACAGCTGTTGGATCAGGCCGGCTGGACCCAACGCGACAGCGATGGCTACCGGACCAGGGGCGGCAAACGCCTGCAGGTCCACGTGGTAATGGGCAACCGCACGCCGCCCTCGGAATACACGCTCTGGGAACAGGTTCAGGCCACCACGCGCCAGGCCGGTTTCGAATTGATCATCGACCAAATGAGTGACGTGCAGGCCACCAAACGCCAGGCCGATTGGGATTACGACATCCGCCTGGGCTACTGGAATACCAACACCGCTGACGTGCTGCGGATCATCTTTGGCAGCGAGTTCATCAGCCCGGCGGGTGTGGGTGGGTATCACCAGAACACGGCCGGATTCAGCGATTCGACGTTCGACGGAGTGATGCAGCAAGCCTTGGCCACGCAGGACGCCGAGCAACGTCGTGCACTGTATTACCAGGCCCAGCAAATCGCTTCCAGCCAATACCTGCAGCTGACGACTTATCCGCAAAGCACGCGCCTGGGTATCTACAAGACAACCCAGGGTGTGCGCCTGGAGCCATCTCTGGCCGTGACTTACCTCTATGACGCCTGGGTGAACAAATGACGAGTGCATCATTGCGCAATGAACTGGCCAATCCTCGCCGTGACCGTTTACGACAGTTGGGACGTCGCGCTTTGTGGCGGCTGGCGGGCGGAGTGCTGGTTTTATGGGCGGTCGCCACGCTGACCTTCTTCGCACTACGGCTGATGCCCGGCGACCCGGTGCAGGCAATCCTCGGTGGCCCGAGCGGCAACCCGACTCCTGAAACCATCGCCGAAGCCACTCGAGAATACGGTCTGGACAAGCCACTGCCAGTGCAATACGCGCTGTATCTGGGGCGTCTGGTGCAAGGTGATCTCGGGGTGTCCTATTCCCAGCACCTGCCGGTGACCCGCGTGCTCGCCGAGCAATCATGGCCGACGCTGGAGCTGACAGTTACCTCGTTGGCGCTGGCCTGGCTGCTGGTCCTGGCACTGACCGTGCTGACGGCCGGGCGCCGGCGCTGGATCGGAAAGCTGGCGTCGCTGGCTGAAACCCTGTCCGCCGCATTGCCGCATTTCTGGCTGGGAATTGTGCTGTTGGCAGTGTTCGCCTTCGGTCTGAGGTTGTTCCCCCCTGCGGGTAGCGACGGCTGGCGAACGCTGGTACTGCCGTCGTTCGCCCTGGCAATCCCGCTCGCGGGCTTCATCGCCCAGGTCACTCGCGAATCGCTGGATCTGACCCTCGATCAACCGTTCGTACTCACCGCCAGAACCCGCGGTCTGAGTGATTTCAAAGTGCGCTTCAAACATGCGCTGCGTCACGCGGTGTTGCCCGGCATCTCGCTGTCGGGCTGGGCAATTGGCGCGCTGATCAGCGGTGCGGTGGTGATCGAAGTGATCTTTTCCCGCAAGGGCTTGGGCCGTCAGCTCTATCAGGCAGTACAGGCCCAGGATCTGCCACTGACCATCGGCATCAGCCTGGTGGTTGCCGCCAGTTATGTGCTGGCCAATATCCTCGTCGACCTGCTTTACCTGTGGATCGACCCTCGCCAACAGGGGAATGCGTGATGAGCGATTTGATTCTGGACACCCCGCTGCCCGCGCTTCGGATGCAGCGGACCTTGCGCACACTACGACCAGGACCATTTTTGGCCGTGGCCTTTCTGCTACTGGTGATCGTCGCGGCGCTGGTGCCGCAACTGTTCGCCCATAGCGATCCGCTGGCGATCATCCCGCGCGACGCCTTTCACCCGCCGAGTCTGCAGCACTGGTTCGGCACCGATCAGTCCGGCCGCGACATATTCTCCCGCGTGATCTACGGCACCCGGCAATCGCTGTTCATCGGCCTGGCGGCGACCGCCATCGCGATGAGTATCGCCATCGTTCTCGGTTTGCTCGGTGGCCTGGGCGGGGCCCGTGTCGATCGCGGCGTCGGTTGGTTGCTCGAAGTGCTGTTTGCTTTTCCCAGTCTGATTCTGGCGCTGCTGTTCGTGGCGATCTTCGGCAGCGGCATCGGCCCATTGATCGTCGCCACCGGTCTTGGCGGCGCGCCGGGTTATGCGCGGATGGTGCGCGGCCAGGTGCTGGCGGTGCGCAACGCGGGCTATATCGAGTCAGCCAGGGCGCTGGGGCATCCGCCGCTACGCATCATCACCCGCCAGCTGCTACCCAACGCCATGCGTCCGTTGATCGTGACCCTGACCATGGGCGTCGGTCAGGCCATCGTCTGGGCCTCGGCGCTGAGCTTCCTCGGTTTGGGGGCGCGCCCGCCGGCACCGGAGTGGGGAACCATGCTGTCCATGGGCCGTGACTTCATCGCCAATGCCTGGTGGCTGACGTTCTTCCCCGGCCTGTTCATTGTGCTGACGACGCTGTCGACCACCGTCGCCGGCCGCTACCTGCAACAACGTCTGGAGGGCCGCCTTTCATGAGCGAGCAGAAACGTTTGGTCGTCGAAGGGTTGTCCATCGAATTCGCCGGGCAGTCGGTGGTACGCAATCTGTCGTTCACCCTGGAGCCGGGCAAGACCCTGGCGCTGGTGGGCGAATCGGGTTCAGGCAAGAGCGTGACCGCCCGCAGCCTGATCGGTCTGGCGGGCGAGGGCGCGCGGGTCACGGCTCGTCGCTTGAGTTATGCCGGACGGGACCTACTGAGCCTGTCGGAACGTGGCTGGCGAGACCTGCGCGGCAAAGACATCGGCTTCGTGCTCCAGGACGCATTGGTGTCGCTGGACCCGCTGCGGCCGGTCGGCAAGGAAATCCTCGAAGTGCTGGAAACCCACCGCTGGGGCGACCGCAACAGCCGTGGCCAGCGGGTCATCGAGCTGCTGGAAACGGTGGGTGTCCCCGAGCCGCGATTGCGTGCACGGCAGCGTCCGGACCAACTGTCCGGCGGCTTGCGGCAACGGGCATTGATCGCCAGCGCCTTGGCCATGAATCCAGGGCTGGTGATTGCCGACGAACCGACGACTGCGCTCGATGCCACGGTTCAGGCGCAGATTCTCGACGTTTTGCAACAGATCAAGGCGCGCGGCGACTCGCTGCTGATCATCAGTCATGACCTTGCAGTGGTGGCGCAACTGGCTGATGAGGTGCTGGTGCTGCGTCACGGCGAAGTCGTCGAGCAGGGGCCGATGGAGCAGGTGCTGCGCAATCCCCGGCATGCCTACACCCGCTCGTTGCTCGATGCCGTGCCCGCCGAACATGCCCGGGGCACGCGGCTATCGCCTGAACTCAGTAACGTGCCCACAGGGCCGCGGGCAGGTGCCGAGTCGCCGGTATTGCTGACCGCCAACGATCTTGGCAAGCAGTATGTCGGGCCGGATCAGCAAGTCCGTCAGGTGGTGGACGGCGTCAGTTTCGAGCTTCGTGCCGGTCGCACGCTGGGGATCGTCGGTGAGTCAGGATCCGGCAAGACTACCGTGGCGCGGATCACTCTGGGCCTGCTGGAACCGGATGCCGGTCATGTGCAGTTTCTGCAGCTGCCGTGGACTGCAGCGGGGCGTGGACGGGTCGAGGAGAAGAGTCGCCGGTTGCATCGCCGTGACATCAGCGTGATCTACCAGGATCCACTCAGCTCGTTCGATCCGCGCTGGAGCGTCGGGCAGATTCTCGCTGATGCGCTGGACGTGGCCGGTATCCCGTTCGAGCAACAACGACCACGCATCGCCCAGTTGCTGCACCAAGTGCGCCTTCCGGTGGAGCTGTCCACCAGACGCCCCTTGCAACTGTCGGGCGGCCAGCGTCAGCGGGTAGCGATTGCCCGGGCCATCGCCAGCAACCCGAAAGTCATCATTTGCGATGAGCCGGTGTCGGCCCTCGACGTATCGGTCCAGGCCCAGGTGCTGGACCTGTTGGCGGATCTGCAGGCGTCGCTGGGTCTGGCGTATCTGTTCATTTCCCATGATCTGGGGGTGATTCGCCACGTCAGCGACGAGGTGCTGGTGATGCGCCACGGCAAGGTCGTTGAAAGCGCGAGCGTGGAAAGTCTCTTTGAAAACCCACAGCACGAGTACACCCGCAGGCTGCTGGGCGCGGTTCCGCGCCTGCCTGGCGCAGGAAGCAAGCTGGTCGTGCCTCCCGTGGAACCGGAAAGCGCCGTGCTGCTGTTTGATGAATCCCGACTGTGGAAAATCGCCATTTAAGTTCGAATGCCGAACAAGGAACTGTCATGAGTACGTTGTCCGCTGTAGCCAAATCCGCTGTACCCGATTCTGCTGTATCCGGCGCCGTCACGGTGCAAGAGCTCAATGCCCGGCTAGACCGCCTGTTGCCCGAAATTGCCGCCGGTGCCGCACAACGCGAGCGTGATCGGCAATTGCCCTACGAGGCCGTGGCGCAGATCGCCAAGGCCGGGCTGTTTACCGCGCGTATACCGACGCGATACGGCGGCGCAGGCGGCTCGGTCAAGGACGTAATCGGGCTGCTGATCCGCATTGCTTCGGCGGATTCCAACGTGGCCCAGGCGCTGCGTCCGGGTTTCGGCTTTGTCGAAGGGCTGCTCGCCTCGCGAGCCGAGGGTGCCGAAGCCGAACGCCAGCGTTGGTTCGAACGCTATCTGCAAGGCGCAGTAGTGGGCAACGCCGGTTGGGAAATCGGTGGCGCCAACGGTTCGATCAGCGCCCGTATCGTGCGTGACGGCGAGCACTATCGGGCGACCGGCAGCAAGTATTACAGCACCGGATCGCTGTATGCCGATTGGGTGAGCGCAGTGGCGCTGGATGAAAACGAGCAACCGGTTTCGTTCATTCTGCCGCGCGATCGCAAGGGCCTGGAGTTGCTGGACGACTTCGACGCCATGGGCCAGCGCCTGACCGCCAGCGGCACCACCCACCTGCATGATGTGGTGGTCTATGCCGACGAAATCCGCACCCGGACCGTGGAGGAGGGCAAGCGCACGATCGTCACGCCATTCCTGCAGGTATTCCTGGCATCGGTGAACGCCGGTGTTGCGCGCAATGCGCTGAATGACGCAGTGACCTTCGCCAATGAGTTCGCGCGGCCGATCAAGCACAGCACGGCCACGCGGTCGGTGGACGATCCATACGTGGAGCTGAGTGTCGGCGATATTTCGGCCCGCGCGTTTACCGCCGAGGCCGTGGTGTTGCATGCCGCCGAATCGATTGATCGGGCGTGGGCAGCCGATCTGGACGCAGTGGCGGTGGATCAGGCCGCGGTTGATGTAGCCCAGGCGCAATACATTGCCGCCGAGTCGGCGCTCAAGGCAGCGGAATTGGTGTTCGATGTGGGCGGGGCGTCGACCACCGGCCGCGCGCACAACCTGGATCGCCACTGGCGCAATGCGCGGACCGTGTCCAACCACAATCCCCGGCACTGGAAAGCGGCCGCGGTAGGCGCCTGGCAGCTGAAAGGCACGCCGCCGCCGAAGTCGGGGTTGTTTTAACCGCTTGCCCCATCCCTGTAGCAGGACGAGCTTGCCAGCGGTGGCGTCATGGAAATCGCCGCCGCCGGCAAGCCAAGCTGCCATTCACAATCAACCAGAGCATTGCGCCACTCCATGGGCATTAATCAAGGCATCGGCAGCCAGACCGACAACAACGCCGCAACGCTGATCGACACCCGCTCCACCGAAAAATCGGTTGCCACCCATCTACGTCGGATCCCGATGATCATCGGCTGTGCCTTGTTCATGGAGCTGATCGACGCCACCGCCGTGCTCACCGCATTGCCGCAGATGGCGCGGGATTTTGCCGAGCCCAGCGTGCGCATGAATCTGGTGGTTTCGCTGTACCTGCTGGCGGTGGCGTTGTTCGTGCCGGTCAGTGGTTGGGCTGCCGACCGTTTCGGGCCCAGGCGCGTGTTCATCAGCGCCATTGTGTTGTTCACCTTGGCGTCGGTGGCCTGTGCCTGCTCGGGTTCGCTGTTGCAGCTGTCACTGGCGCGCCTGGCCCAAGGCGCGGCGGGGGCGATGATGGTGCCGGTGGGGCAGGTCATCCTGCTGCGTTGGTCGGCCCGAGAAAACCTGCTGCGAGCCATGTCCTACCTGACCATCCCGGCATTGATCGGACCCATCCTCGGACCGCCTTTGGGTGGTTTGCTGGTAACCCTGCTGTCGTGGCAATGGATATTTTTGATCAACCTCCCCATCGGTGTACTTGGGGTGCTGCTGGTGCTGCGTTATATCCCGGACTATCCCGGCGCTCACCGCCAGCCGTTGGATGTCACCGGCTTTGCGCTCAGTGGCGGCGGCCTGGCCGGGCTGGTGTTCGGTTTCGAAGCCTTCGGCCACGGTTTGCTGCCAACACCATGGGCGCTGCTGTTGATTGCCCTGGGGATAGTGAGCGGGGTGGGATATGTGTGGCATGCCCGGCGCGCCAGCCACCCACTGATTGACCTGTCGCTGCTGCGCATCCCGACCTTTTCCGTGACGTTCTGGGGCGGCAACCTGATGCGTATCGGCAGCGCCTCACAGCCCTTTTTACTGGTGTTGCTGTTTCAGCTGTGTTTTGGCCTCAATCCACTGCAGGCCGGATTGCTCAGCTTCGTCGGCGGCGCCGGTGCGTTTCTGATGAAGCTGCTGGCTGTACGTATCGTCAGCCGTTTCGGCTTCAAGCGCACACTGATCGGTAACGCAGTGCTGACCGGCCTCACCCTGGCCGCGACCGGCATGTTCGATATCGCCACGCCGTACTGGCTGGTGGTAGTCGTGCTGTTCGCCAGCGGCATCATTCGCTCGTTGCAATTCAGCACCCTCGGCGCGCTGACCTTTGCCGATGTGCCGCCGGAGCAATCCAGCGGCGCCAGCAGCCTGTCGGCGATGAGCATTCAGCTGACCATGAGCCTGTCGGTAGGCGTAGCGGCGGCCTTGCTTAGCCTGATCATGTCCCTGCGGGAGCACTCGGCGATTGCACAAAGTGACGTGGCGCTGGTCATGAGCCTGGCCGGCGCGCTGTGCATCTTATCGGCGCTGGTCTATCGCAGACTCTCGCCGACTGCAGGCGCGGCCGTGTATGCCGCACGTGCCCGCTAAGCTGTTGGCTATGCGACAGGGATTGCACAACCAGTGTCGCGGATTGCACTTTTCATCCTTCAGATGCCGATTGCAGCGCTGTAAAACCTGACGTTCACGGCTGGCATGATTCGTGAAATGCCTCTTGAAAGCAGAAACATCACATCAACCGTCAGGGAGACCCTTTGATGATTCGTCCGGCTCAGCCACAGGATGCAGCGGCCATTGCGCAAGTGCATGTGCGCAGCTGGCAGCAGGCGTACCGCGACCTCATACCCGCCGATTACCTGGCGTCGCTGGACGCTACTGTGCAGCGTCGCGCCGAGCTTTGGCGCGATTCAATCGAGAAAGGCGAGCCGCAGGTATTGGTGGCGCTGCAGGACGAGCAGGCGGTTGGCTGGATTGCCTTCGGTCAAAGCCGCGATGAACACGCCACGCCTGGTATCAGCGCGCAGGTGCAAGCGCTTTACGTACTGGCTGAGCATTGGGGAAGCGGAGTTGGTCGATTGCTTTGGCTCAAGGCCCGTCAGCATCTGATCGACCAGGGTTTCCGGTCCGTGACGCTATGGGTACTGGCGCAAAACGATCGGGCGATACGCTTCTACCGCAACGCCGGGTTTTCGCCGCAAGACGCATCGGTCCGCGCCATCAGCCGCGGCGGTCGGACGCTAGAGGAGATCCGCTACCACTCGAACCTTTGAAAACAGCGGCATCGAAACACGGTCTAGACCGGGCACCCGCTTTGCCCATCCTTTGCCTGAAAGCTGCGCGGCCACAGGCGTCATTCAGGAACGTTATCTACTCATGAGCTCGTCTTTTTCATCCTTTGCGCCACGTGACCGCCGGTTACGCAGCTGGAACGTCCAGCAGCTGCCGTCGACGCCCGCCGCCTTCGTGCGTTTTTTTATCGGCAACTTCAAGGGTTGGTATCTGGCCATCCTGCTGCTGCAAATCGCAGCCGTGGTCTGCACGATTCTCATTCCCTGGGGATTGGGGCAGATCACGCGTACCGTCAGCAATGGTCTGGATGCGCAAAAAGCGTTTGCAGTACTGCAATGGCCGCTGACGTTGTTTGCGGTCTTGCTGGTCTGTGAGGTGCTGTTCACGCGGGCGGCAGCGGGTTGTCATATCCATGTCCTGCCGCTGCAACGGCGCACCGTGACCCATGTGGTGTATGCCTACCTGCAACAGCATTCCCACCGTTTCATCAGCAACGAATTCGCCGGGGCGCTGGCCCACCGGGTGTCCGAAGTGGCGCTGGGCGTCAACCAGACGCTGAGCATTCTGTTGTTCGATCTCATTCCACTGCTGGTCACCCTGAGCCTGGCCACGGTCTTGCTGTGGACCGCGTCGCCGTTGATGGCGGTGTTCATGGCAGCCTGGTCGGCGATGTTTATCGGTGTCTGCTACCTGCTGGCGCGGCGCAGCCATCCGCTGGCGCAGCAGTATTCGGCCGCGCGCAGCACCAGTTCGGGCAAGGTGGTGGATGCGGTGTCCAATCTGGCCAACATTCGCTTGTTCGCGCGTCATGCCTTCGAGCACACCTATTTGGGCAAGTTTCTCGACAAGGAAGTCGCCGCTGCCTACCGCTCGTTGGGCTACATGGAGAAAATCCGCTGGTTCCAGACCAGCTGTGGCGTGGTACTCAAACTCGGTCTGTTGCTTCTGGCTCTACAGCTGTGGCGCACTCAACGCATCGATATCGCTGCGTTCGTCATGTCCACCAGCCTGTCGTTGTTGATCATCAGCGACGTGGGCAACCTGTCGCGGCGCTTTCTGGAATTTTTCGAAGCGACGGGCAACATATCCAATGGCGTGCGCACATTGATTCGCCCCCACGAAGTCATCGACAACCCAGGCGCCAGGACTTTGCAGGTCACACGCGGGGATATCGAGTTTCGCGATGTGGGCTTCAGCTATGGCAGCGATCAAGCGATTTTCAAACACCTGAATATCGTGATTCCGGCGGGGCAGAAGGTCGGTTTGGTGGGGGCGTCAGGATCGGGTAAGTCGACGCTGCTGAGCCTGCTGCTGCGCCTGTATGACGTACAGAAAGGTCAGGTGCTGATCGATGGCGTGGACGTGCGCGAAGTCACCCAGCACTCGCTGCATCAACAGATCGGCCTGATCCCGCAGGAGCCGGGGCTGTTTCATCGCAGCATTCGCGAAAACATTCATTACGGGCGTCTGGATGCCTCGATGGACGAAGTGGCCGAGGCGATTCACCGGGCCGGTGCCAGCGAGTTCATCGACAGCATGGAGCACGGTTACGAATCGCTGGTGGGGGAGCGTGGCGTCAAGCTTTCAGGCGGCCAGCGCCAGCGCATCGCGATTGCTCGGGTGCTGCTCAAGAACGCGCCGATTCTGGTCATGGATGAGGCCACGTCGAGTCTGGACTCGATCACCGAGCGCTTCATTCAGGACAAGCTGGACGAGATCATGGAAGACAAGACGGTATTGGTGGTCGCGCACCGGCTGTCCACGGTTGCGCACCTGGACCGGATTCTGGTGTTCGACAAGGGGCGTGTGGTCGAGGACGGCAATCACCACCAATTGCTGCGCCTGGGCGGACAGTATGCCCAGCTGTGGAATCGCCAGTTCAGTAACGAGTTGGGCGAAGCGGTCTGATCGCAAGGTTGACACGCGGTGAGCAAAACCCGCCGCGTGCCAGCACGTTGATGAAAGGGGGTCAGATCGACAGGTGCAGAACGCGTTCGTCGGGAGAGGGTTTTGCCGAGCGACGCTTGTTGACTTTCAATTCGCCCAGGTTGATCAGCAGCGTGCGGGTGACGTTACGGCTCAGGCCCAACAACTCGGCGGTATGCACCTGATTGTGATGGCAGAACTTGTATGCGGCACTTAACAGGGTGCGCTCGACGTGCTCGTGCAGGTTGTCTATTTGCTCTTCGAACAGTCGATGCAGCGCCTGATCCAGCAGCCCCAGAGCGGATTCGTCGGTTCGCGGGCTTTCGTCCTGGCGCTCAATGCGCAGATTTGACATGCGCAGGTCGTCACTCTGAATCACCCCGTCACGGCAGATCAGTAACGTGTGGTGGATGACGTTTTCCAGTTCCCGAATATTGCCTGGCCAACTGTAGGACGCCAGCTTGTGCCTGGCGTCGGCGCTCAGGGTGATCTCCCCGTAGCTCAGACGTTTGCTGTAACTGGCGATGAAGTAATGCACCAGCGGGATGATGTCTCCGGGCCGTTCCCGCAACGGGCTGAGTTCCAGATTGACCACATTGAGACGGTAGAACAGGTCTTCGCGAAAGTGCCCGGCATTGATGGCTTTTTCCAGTTGTACGTTGGTCGCGGCCAACACCCGGACGTTGATCGGGATGCTCTTGCGCGAGCCGAGCCTGACCACTTCGCGTTCTTGCAACACGCGCAGCAACTTGACCTGAATCGACATGGGCAGGTCACCGATTTCGTCGAGAAACAGCGTCCCACCGTTGGCCTCCTCGAACCAGCCAGCCTTGGCGCTGAGTGCTCCGGTGAACGCACCTTTCTCGTGGCCGAACAGTTCGGCTTCCACCAGTGATTCAGAGAATGCACCGCAATTCACCGCCACGAAGGGTTGTGTCTTGCGCGCACTGAGATTATGGATGTGGCGGGCGACCAGTTCCTTGCCGGTGCCGGTTTCACCAATGATGAGCACGCTCGCCTCGCTGGGTGCGACCTGCTTCAGATGCTTGAGCAAGGCTTGAGATTTGGGGTCTTCGAACACTTGTGCCGTGGCACGGATCGAAGTGGCGAGAGCGGGCGAGGGCGGTAATGTCAGCAGTTGCATGATGATCCCTATGAGTAAAAAGTCGGGATGGGTAGGGTGCCGTTGAGAGCCCAGTCACCCAGTTCATGAAGTTTGTAATCCAGAGGGTCGTGCAGGCTCTGAGTGCGCAGGTTGCGCCAGTGTCTGTCGAGGGCCACCGAGGCGTGAGTGGCACGCGCGCCGGTGACCTCGAAGACCTTGCTACAGAGCTCCAGGCCATGGCGGCTGGCAGCGACCTTGGCGGTGGCGATGGCAATGGCGGTCTCGCCGCGTTCCTCAATGGTCAGCGCCGAACCCTTGGCCCAGGCTTCGTCCAGCACCCGCCCCGCACGCTCGACCAACAAACGCGTGCTTTCCAGCGCGACCCAGAAGTCGCCGTAGTGGCTGAGCACGTACGGATCCTGGGCGGTGTGCGTGGCGCTGGAGCGGAACCAGGGCCGGGTTTCTTCGCGGGTGTATTTACGCGCTTCTTCGAAGGCGCCTTCGGCGATGCCGAGGAAGATATTGGCGAAATGCAGCTGTGCGATCAGCGGGCGCAGGCAAGCGAAAGGCGTGCTGAGCGGACCTGGATCGAGCAGCAAATCGGACTCTTCGACCCTTACGCGCTTGAAGGTCACGCTGCCGCTGTCGGTCTGGCGCTGGCCCATGTTGTACCAGTCGTTGTGCAGCGTGATGCCGGTACGGCCGCTGGGGATCGCGGCGATCAGCAGCTTGCCACCTGCCGCTTCGTCCACGGCCGAGGCGATGAGCATTTCCGAGTCATTGGCACCGGAGCAGAAACTCTTCTGCCCGGAAAACTCGCGCCAGCCGCCGCGCCCCTTGACCACGGTGCGGGTGTCCAGAGGGTTGAGGGTGTTACCCCAGAACCAGTTGTTGCTGGCGGTGAGCTTGAACCAGGTCTGCCATTGCGAAGGTTTGGCGAACAGGCGGATGGTCGCCAGCATCAGGTGATGAAAGCCGAAGACATGGGCGATCGAGCTGTCGACCCTGGCAAATTCTCGCACCACCTCGAAGGTCTCCGACCAATTGGCATCCAGCCCGCCGAACTGGCCAGGAATGCTCAGGGACAGCAGCCCGCTGTTACGCAGCTTGTCCCGCTCAGCCTTGGGTGTGCCGCCGCGGGCATCGCGGTCGACGGCGGTTCGGGCGAATTCGCTCGCCAGTTCACGGGCGATTTCCAATGGCGCCTTGCGGGCGTTGAATTGCATGACAGTCACAGGAGGTCACCTCTTCCTTGTGTTGGTTTGAACTCGGAGCGATGGCGCGTCTCGGCGTTTCCAACGCACACATCTTTGTGGGAGCGAATTCATTCGCGATGCGGTGTTTCAGCCAATAATATCCGTCGCATGTATTGGCGCTTCGCGAATGAATTCGCTCCCACAGTTCGGTCGCGAGACCCGACTACTTCGCTGTGATCACCGACAATTTGGTTATCCCTGCCTTCTCGATCGAGGCCATGGCCCGCGCCACTTCGCCGTAATTCACGCCGTTGTCCGCCTGCAACTGCACGCGCACATCGGCGTTTTTGTCCTTGGCCGAACGCAGGTTGGTTTCCAGCAGGTCCGGCTGGATCTCATCCTTGTTGATGAACAACTTGCCCTTGTCGTCGATGCTCACCACCAGCGGATCTTTCTGTTCCACTGGCGCGACCGATTCGGTCTTGGGCAGGTTGATCGGGATGGAGTTGGTCAACAGCGGCGCCGTTACGATGAACACCACCAGCAGCACCAGCATCACGTCCACCAGCGGCGTGACGTTGATCTCGCTGAGGACTTCATCGCTGTCTTGTGTGGAAAAGGCCATCTCAGGACGCCTCCTTCACTTTCTGGCCCGCAACAGTCGCGCCCGATTTGTTCAGCACCGGATGCAACAACACGCGGAACGAGTTCTTCTGCGCCAGGCTGTAGAAGTCATGGGCGAAGTCGTCCAGATCCGCCGCGGTCAGCTTCAGACGACGCAGGTAGTAGTTGTAAACCAGCACCGCCGGCACCGCGACGGCGATACCGACGCCGGTGGCAACCAGCGCCGCACCAATCGGCCCTGCGACCGTTTCCAGGCTCGCCGAACCCGCCGCGCTGATGCCTTTGAGCGCCGACATGATCCCCCACACGGTCCCGAAAAGGCCGATGAAGGGCGAGGTGCTGCCGATACTGGCCAGGATCGCCAAACCGGTTTCCAGCGAACGGCGCTCACGTACGATCTGCTGCCGCAGAGCGCGTTCAAGACGATCCTGATGGTTGATCGCCTGGCTCAGATCGGCAGCCTGAGTACCTTCGGGTGCCTGCTGAATCGCGGCGTAACCGGCCAGCGCCACGCGAGCCGCAGCGCCTGGTTTGGTCTGCGCCAGTTCAGCCGCCGAATCCAGGCTCGACGCAGCCCAGAATTGCTTGTGGAATTTCTTGTCCTGGCCCTTGAGGCGGGCGAACTGCACTCCCTTGAGCAGGGCCAGACCCCAGGTGGCGATGGAGAAGACGATCAGCAGCCAGATAACGGCGCCTTCAATGGATTCGAATGGGGAAGCGATAACGTTCATGTGAGGTTCTCCAACAAGGCTAGAAATCGTTGTAGCGATGCGCCTTTTGTCAGGTGGCCCGCGGTGTCACGAATAGGGATTAAAGGGTGCTCAATTTTGAGAGTTACCGGAGTTTGAAATCGATTGGCACGCTGACCCAGCCGTCGACAGGGTCGTTGCCCTGCTTGGCCGGCACGAAGCTCCAGCGTTTGACCGCCGCTTGTGCCGCGTCGTCGAGCTGTTCGTGGCCGCTGCTTTTCTGGATCTGGATCTCGCTCGGCTTACCGGTGCCCAGCACATGCACCCGCAGCAACACGGTGCCTTCCCAGTTACGCCGCATCGCCAGCGCCGGATATTCCGGGGCGGGGTTATGCAGGTAGCCGGCGCTGGCCGAGGCCGGGGTGATCGGCGCCGGAGCCGGCGGCGCAGGCGGTGCCGGAGCTGCCACCGGTTGTGGTGGCGCGGGTGGCGCTGGGGGCTGCTCCACCGGTTTGGCGACCGGTTTGGGCACGGGTTTGACCACCGGCTTGGGCTTGGGAACCGGCTTGGGTGGCGGTGGTTTCACGGCCAACTCGTCTTCGACTGGCGGCGGTGGCTCGACCACGGGTTGTGGAATCGGCTCGGGCGGTGGCGGTGGTGTTTCGACCACAGGTGGCGCGGGCTGGGAAAACTCGATGGTCATCGGCGGAATTTCCGGCGGCACCACGGGCAGGACTGGAGTTGGCGAGCTGTTGACCCAGTAGATCACCGCGCCGTGCAGCACCAGAGCGAAGGCGCCGAGCAGCACGGCTTCGCGACGACTGAGGATGCGCCGAGGCGTAGTGTGCAAGCGGGACAGCGCCAATGGGCCGCGATAGACCCGGCCCAAGTCGAGCAACTCGCCGCCCGGCGCCTGACGCCAGAGCACGTCCAGTGCATTGGCGGTTTGGGCATTGGCCATTGATTTACTCCTGGCTATTGAACAAAACGGACATCAAGACAAAACGCGAATTGAAATTCCGAGGTCACGGCTCATGGGCTCACTTCACAGGAAGCGCATACACGAGACATATATCGTTTGAGCAAGAGCCATACCAAGTACCGATCGCCCGCAAAATAGGTCGTTTCAGCCCGCAGTAAGTGTAATGAGTTGTGGTGTGTGCATTTTTTTGTCAATCCGCTGTTGGAATAGGAACAGTCATCGTTATGAACAGTTGTGATTTGGCTATATGGGATCGCTTGGCTGTCCGTTGTACGGGCCTGTTCTCGTTTGAGCCAAGAAGACGCTTGTTAGAGAGGTTTTGCCAGCGATTCCTACAACTTGTTTTGCAGCATACGGAGTGGTTTAAACGTTGGATGGACGATAGCCTCCATCCAGCCAAGTTGCTCAACACTCAACTGTCGGTAAATCGACAGAGTGGCAACAAAGTGTCTGCGAGCGACGTCTTAAGTTCGCATATACACCCCTCGAAACAGGAAAAAGCACATGGCACGAACCCTGCTAAGTTGCTCTGGAGCGCGACTATACGAATAGATGCTCCAACTAACCTTTAACTTCAGGAGCGGTGATTTGATACGGCAAAAGTTTGATATGCGCGCTCGGCGCTTCGATTCACTGGCTCCGGCTTCCAGTCTGGGCGTGTTGTTGATGCTGGTCCACGGTGCTTGCTTCGCCGCTCAAGATCCCGCCGAACCGGCCCCGCAAGACCAGCGGCTTGCCACGGTGACAGTCACTGGCGCTTCCGCCAGCGAAGCGCAAAAAGCCGAAAGGGAACTGGCCAAAGTGCCCGGCAAGACCGCGGTCATTGATAACCACGAAATTGAAAAGGGCCGTGCCTCCAATGCCGAGGACGTGCTGGCATTACAGCCGGGCGTGTTCGCTCAGGCTACCAGCGGCTCAGCGGCCAACAAGATTTCGATTCGCGGCTCCGGCCTCAACACGTTTTATCAAGGTTACGTTCTGGGCATCAAATTCCTGTTCGACGGTCTACCGCTGACGGGCCCTGGCGGCACTCAGGAAGACATGCTCGACATGGCAGGTGTCGACCACACTGAAGTGCTGTATGGCGCCAATGCGTTTAATTATTCGGCGTTATCTCTGGGGGGCGCTATCAACTTCGTCAGCAAAACCGGGCGCACCGATCCGGGCAATTATGCGCGGTTCGAAGCTGGAAGTTACGGCTATCGCAAGCAAGTGTTGAGTACGGGCGGGGTGGAGGGTAACGCTGATTACTACGTCAGCCTGCAGCACAATGAACGCGATGGTTATCAGGACAACACGCCGAACAAAGGGCAGGGCATCGTCGCCAACTTCGGCTACGTTTTCAACCCGAAACTGGAAACCCGTTTCTTCTTGCGCTACCGGGAGGAAACCCTCAGCCAAGGCAATACGCTGACCAAATATCAGATCAAGCATGACCCCACCAGCAACCTTGTACCGTCTGGTCGCAAGAAGGATGGCACCACACTGCTGGGCAGCAAAACCACCTATACCTTCGATGACAACGCCAAACTGGAAGTGGGCCTGGGCTACAACGACTATCCCCTGTACAACGGCTGGCGTTACTCGGCCACGCCTCAGGACTGGCGCTCAAAGGACATCAACCTGACCTTGCGTTATTTGCGTACCGGCGACACTTTCCTCGGTTTCAACAGCGACAGCACCGCGACCTTCAGCACCACCCGCGCCTACCTCGCCGACGTGAAGTCGCACAGCAAGGCGACCAAGATCAAGCAGCAGGAAGCCAACTTCACTGGCTCGCGAGATACGGTGTTCTCGCTCGGCAACGAACTGCAACTGACAGACAACCTCTGGCTGTCCACCGGCCTGTCGTTCATCGACATCAAGCGCAAGGCCGAAATCGAATACACCACTGGCGTCAACACCACTGCTTTCCCCAATGGAGTGGAATATGAGGAACATGACACCGCACCGCGTATCGGTCTGCGCTATGAACTCACGCCAGAGTTCGAGTTGTTCGGCAACGTCAGCCGCTCCATCGACCCACCCGTCACCTGGCAACTGGGCAGTACCGGCACGCCCTATATTCGCGACGTACGCCCGCAGAAAGCCAATACGGTAGAGTTCGGCATTCGCGGCGGCCACGGCATTTTCGATGGCAGCCTGACGCTGTATCGCTCTTGGGTTCAGAAGGAGCTGCTCTCGGTCGTGGTGAGTCAGGCGACGGCAACTCAGGATCAACTGGTGGCGACCTCCAACGGCAGCCCGACCATTCACCAGGGTATCGAGGCCGGTCTGAACGCTCAGCTCTGGCAAGGGCAGAGCGGCGACACCGTCACCTTGCGTCAGGCCTACACCTACAACGACTTTCACTACCGCCATGACGCCACGTTCGGCGACAACGAACTGCCAGGGCTGCCACGCCAGGTCTATCAGGCGGAACTGGAGTACCGTCAGCCAAGTGGCTTCTACGCGCAGTTGAATGCGCGTGCCGCGTCGAGCTATTACGTGGACTTCGCCAACTCACTGGGCGCGCCGTCCTACACGCTCTGGGGGGCAAAGGTGGGTTATGAGGCGCCGAGCAAGAAGTGGGAAGTGTTCGTCGATGCGCGCAACCTGACCAACGAGCGCTACGCTACGGCGTCCAACACTGCGTACGATGCCAAAGGGCAGGATTCCGCGAACTTCTATCCAGGTGATCCGGTTAACGTGACCACCGGTGTTTCGTACCGTTTCTGACCTGATTGGGCAGGCTGCTCTGACGGCAGACTCGCCAGGACAGGCTTCATTGTCAGGAGACACTTCATGCGCTTGTACGTCGTACGTCACGGCCAGACTCAGGCCAATGCCGAGCACCGTTACCTGGGATCGCTTGACCCCGAACTGACCGACACCGGCCGCGAACAGGCCGTCGGCTTGCGCCTGGAGCTGCCCGATTCGATCGGTGGCATCGTCGTTTCGCCGCTATTGCGCGCCAGGCAGACGGCTGAAATTCTGAACTATCGATCGAACTTGCCGTTGCAGGTGCTCGACGCCTTTCGGGAAAGAAATGTCGGTGTCTTCGAGGGGCTGACTCAGACAGAGGCGCAGCAGCGTTACCCCCTCCTGTGGCGGCAGAACATCACCCGCCAGTGGGATATTGGCCCGCCGCAAGGTGAGTCGATTGCGGAGGTGGTGAAGCGTGTGCATCAGGGGCTGACGGCCCTGGTCGAGGCCTCGACAGCGCAGGAAGTGCTGTTGGTCGGTCACGGTTTCGTCGCCAAGACCGTCCGCGCCTTGATCGGGCAGGATTTCTCGGACTTCTTTGACTGGCAATTGGGCAATGGGCACTGGCTGGTGCTGGACGATGTCGAACGGATTCTGCAGCACGATGCACCGGCGCAGAATCCGCTGGCACAGCTATGAGCGAGCCGTCATGACACTGCATATGCATATCCTGCGACTCGAGGAACGGCTACTGGAACCCGCCGTGCGCCTCGACGAATCGATACTCGACGATCTAATTGCCGACGACTTCGTCGAGTTTGGCGCCAGTGGCGGCGTCTGGAACAAGATAGAGGTCATCGCCGGACTCAGACACGAACTGCACCTGGCCCGCCACATCACTGATTTCGCGTTGAAGGTGTTGGCCGACGATGTAGCGCTGGCGACATATCGCTGCCATGCCACCTCCGCCGAGCATAAGGTGGCGTCGGTCACGCTGCGCAGTTCGATCTGGCACAAGCGGCTGGAACGCTGGCAATTGGTGTTTCATCAGGGGACGCGGGCGGCGGGGTGAGCGGTCATGTGGCGGCAGCGTCCAGCTCAGTCCCAAGGGCGTTTCTGATGACGCCGCTGGCAGAGTGTGTCGATTGATGCGCTGTCATGCAGCATCCCACTATTCCAGGCCATGGGATTTTCCGTTGTGTTGAACGGCAATCGACAGGTCTGGTATGCGGCGCACGTCGGTCTGAAGGGTGATTCGTTGTTCGAGATTATTGGGGGGGTGCCGGGGCTCACCGGCGCTTTGTGCTTTGCGTAATTCAATGAGGTTTCCATGAAGCGCGTCATGATTATTGGCCAGCCTGGGTCAGGAAAAAGCACGCTGGCTCGAGAGATGGGCAAGCGTACGGGGCTGCCGGTCGTGCATATCGATACGATTCACTGGCAACCTGGATGGATAGAGCGAAGCATCGACGAGAAAACGCGTCTTTGTCGCGAGGTCGAGGCTGGCGATCGGTGGATCTTCGAAGGCGGGCATTCCGCCACGTGGGACAACCGTATTGCCCGGGCCGATCTTCTGGTATGGATCGATCGCTCGTCGGCGCTGCGGTTCTGGCGTGTGCTTCTCCGAACGTTGATGCTGCGCGGTCGCCCTCGACCCGATCTGCCAGAAGATTGCCCGGAGCAGTTGGCGAACCTGCCGGAGTTTTTCCGCTTCATGTGGTCAACTCGTAAATCAGCCCGCGCCAGGATGCGGCAGCTTGTGGCAACGGCGCCATCGGCATGCCGGGTCGTCTGCCTGCGATCAAATCGGCAGACTCGGCTGTTTTTGTCGGATATTGGGCGAGCGGCGGGCGCGGAGTTGGCGGAAGAAGAACGGGATCGACACGCCCGGCGTTTAGGGTAGGTCAGGATTCGTTGGATCAGGTTTGTTGGGGCGACTGACGCGGCAGTCTGCTGGGTGAAGCGGATTGGAGAAGGTCTTCGTATTGTTGGTGCCGAACGCAGTTCTTCGCTACGCCCCTGATCCACTGTAGGAGCCGGCTTGCTGGCGAACGCAGTGTGTCAGGCGACCCATCGGCAACTGACCCACCACGTTCGCCAGCAAGCCGGCTCCTACAAATGACCAGGTGTCGGAAGGCAGGCGAGGTGTGCACGTTTATCTGGTGATAGGGGTGCAGGGCGCGGGCAAATCGCGTTCGGGGTAGGAGAACCTTGGCAGGCTCAGCCATCGTACGGTTGTGATCGGCCCATGCCTTTGCGGTAAGCGCCCGGCGTGGTGCCGAATACTCGGAGGAAGTGCCGTGCGAGATGGGTCTGATCGAAGAAGCCGCAGGCGGCTGCGACGTCGGCCAGTGACATTCCTGAACGCAGCAATCGGCGTGCATCGTTCAAGCGCGCTACAACGCTGTGCGCGTGGGGCGGAATACCCACTTGGCGGGTAAATTTTCGGGTGAAGGCTTCGCGACTCAATCCGGCTTCGGCGGCAAGTTGGGCGATGTTTTTTTCATCTTCCACGAGCGCATGACGGTTGGCCCGAAATGGAAAATCAATCACGGTGGCAGGAGTGGCGGCAGTGCTTTCAAAACTCAGAACCTTTGGCTGAACACCAAACGTCGGGTCGTTGACATAGAGGTTCAGACAGCGCGTGCGCGCTTGCACCTCGGGCAGGCTGGCGTGGGGGCAGCCAGCGGGGATGTAAAGACAGCAACCAGCCGGGACGCGGACCCGTGCAGCGCCGATACGAAAAAGTCGGCAACCGCTTATGACGAAGGTCAGCTGTTGTTCATCGTGAAAATGCATACCCGATACCGGTGTGTCATCGCTCGTCCAGCTACCGTATTCGGCAAAGTCATCGCGCCAATAGGTCCACATCACGCCTCTCCGGTTTTTACCTGTGGATCGTTTTTATCACCTGCCCCTCGACGATCGGACCCGACATGAGCTCACCGCACGATGCCTTCGCCGGCCGTCAACTACAAGACCATAGCTGACAGCGTGGCCACGCTGCTGTTTCCCCGTGCAGAGGTGGTGCTCTACGATCTGCCTAAGCAAAAGACCGTGCACATCGCGAATAGTATTTCCAAACGCAAGATCGGCGATGATTGGGCGCTGGAGAAAATCGGCGGCGACGTGGTTGATAGCAACGGGGGCCTTAACTGCTGGCCCCCGTCATGACTGCCGTTTTTGAACCCTTGCTCAGGCGTCAATGTTGCTCTGCGATTCGGCGCCGCTTGGTTTCGGGTTTTTCAGATCGTCCACGACACCTTTGCCTGCTTCGGAGACTGACTCCCAGGTTTGATCCATCGTCTTTTTGGCGTGTTTGGTCAGCTTGTCGCTGGTCTGGCCAAACATCTTGTCCTCCCGGTCAGTCGACGGCAAGGCCGCGCCGATTGCCGCGCCCAATGCGATGCCGATCGCCGCGAGCGCCAGTGGTTGCTCCTTCAGCATGTACTCGACGGTGCCTTGCAGGTTTCGCCCCTGACGCAGCAACGCATCCTGCGTCTTGTCAGATGCAGACTTCAGTTTTTCACTGGCCTGCGAACTGCCAGCGGTTGCGCCCTGTTTGATACCGTCAAGTTTATCGCTGGCGGTATCGGCCAGATGAGCTGCCTTGTCGCCCATTTCGTGGACTGACTGGCGCACATGATCTTTGGTATCGGCCAATGATTCACTCAGCGATCCCGCCGCGGTACTGATCTTCTCCCCAAGATTGCTGAACATCGACGGCCCTGTGCTGCGGGGCTTCTGGTTTTGTCCGAGCATCAGCCACGTCACTCCGACCGTGGCGAGAAGTACCGGCACCGGGTTGTTTTTTATCGAGGTGCCGAGGTTGTTGAAGAACTCGCCTCCATTTCCCTTGGTGAATGCCAGTGCCTGATCGAACAGTTGGCCTGGCGAAAACTTGTTCTCCAGGGCATCCACGATGTTCTCGATATTGGCCCGCCGGGCGTCGATATCGCGTTCCAGCATGTCCGGGCTTTTAGGCACATCAAGCTCAGGAACGGCGTCGTGTTCGAATTGCTCTTTCGTGGCGAAGCTGCTGTCGGTGCTCATGAGACTTTCCTCTGAATGGCGTCTTTGTCCTTGTTAAGGGAATGCAGCGTGCGCTCCGGCGCCAGTTGGGACGGCTTGAGCTGTTTCTTCCCGGATTGCACCATCACGAAGCCGATTATCATCGCGACTGCGCCAACGATCAGTGCTGCCAACCAAGGCGACACGACCAGCGCCAGGCCATAAACGGCAGCCATGAGCAGGATGACCAACCCGGCGAGCATGAACACTACACCGCCCGCGACAGCTGCGGTGGCGGCCTTGGCGGCTTCGACCGAGCTTCTGATCTCTGCCTTCGCCAGCGCCAGTTCCTCGCTGATCAAGGCAGGTACTTCATGGGCAAGCTGACGAACCAGGCCCAAGAGCGAGGGATCACCTTCTGGAACGTTGCGAGGGGGTACGTCTGGATTGATAGCCATCACAGTTCTCCTTTCATTGCGGGCTTGTCGGGGAATGTCGTACCAGAGGTAGCAGGGGATGAGCCGTTGTCCTGCGAGGGCGTGAAACTGCCCAGTTCCGCGCCTGACTGTTGAATCCCGGCGCTGGCGTCGGCCTCGCTCGCAGTCGTCGCAGGCGAAGGTTTTGCCGCCGAGCCATACGGCTGACCTGGATTCCCACGGATTACGTCATTCTCATGTGAAGGGCGAACGGCCAGTTCCTCGTCGGCGGCTATGCGCGGGTCATAGTCGTCACTGTCACGCTCGGCAGCGTTCGCGCCGAAGTCTGTACTCGCACCGGAATCAGTAGAGGAACTTTGCGAAATATCAGGCGTACTCGCGCGCAGAAAGCGTGAGAGTCCGAAGCCCAACGCGATGCTGCCGGTCAAAAACAACGCCGGATTGTCCCGGGCCAAACGTGTGACTTGTTGCAACAGCTCATCGGCGCTTTTGCCGCGCAAAATCCCGGCAAAGCTTCCCAGGCCGTCTGCTACATCGGTAATGTAATGCGACAGTCCCAGGGTATCTTTGTCCTGCAGCTCCTCGGCCGCTGAGGTGGCACTTCGAGCCAGACTTTCTATCTGATCTGCTGCGCTCTCTCGGTACTGTTCCAGATGTTCAGTACCTTGTTCACGCGCAGTTTCGAACAGCGCTTTGGCATCATCCTGCAAGTTGTGAAGCGCATCTTCTGGTGGCACCGAGCGCTGCTGCGCGCCTGCGCTGCCTTCATTGGGTGTGGGCATTTTCATCACCATCCTTTATGAAACGTCCTTTATGAAAGAGATGAACACCGCGTCTGTAGTGCTCGTTGCAGTACGCATCTCACGCGTGAGGAAATCTGCACGCCGTAAAGGGTGGAACCAGCAGCTGAACGAGTAGTTCTAGGGGCTAGACGGACGGCTATCCCTGGAGCAGAAAAGGAGTTGAACACGCCGCAAAGGCATTCGTTTGAAAGGGCTGATGAGGAATGTCCCCGCGCCTGACGCCGAATTAACTGAATGCGCGAGGAGACGAGCGTTGGTTGGCCAGGGGAGGTTGCCAGCCGCTGGCCAGGCGTGTGGGGAGAGATCGGATCAGATATGGAAGAGCTATCGAAACGAGAGACCGGATGAAACTTACAGTCCGCATCCGATCTCAGTGATGCGCGGATCGGTCAGAAAATAAACTTGAATAGTGCAATGACTACAATCAAGCCGATTAGGAAGATGACGCCGATGGTACCGCCGAGAAACTTGAACATAAATTTTACTCACTTTCGATGGGCTTAATTTGCTAGACCTCTCGCGTTACAGCTTGGTTCGGTTAATTTGATCCGGCAGACTCCGAGAACTGATGGTATCGATGCTGGCGGTCCTGATTCCTGCACAGAATCCAGTGACAGAAAGCACACGGACAGGGGGCCAAACAGGTCCTGCTGGATTAAGCTATATCCGTTGCAGACAACTTTCCTGACAAAGGCTTTAATCATGCGTCGAATGATTCTTCTGATAGGTGTTTTCGTTGCCCTGCATGTTGCGGCTGCCGATGCCATAAAGCCGTTGATGAAGTGGACATTACTGGATCAGAACGATAGGGCTTATACGCTGGATGACAACGCCCAGGTGCTGCTGATTGCCCGTAGCATGTCGGCGGCCAAGCTTGTCAATGCCGCAATCGAGGACGCTCCGGAGGGCTATCTGGAAAGTCGTCACGTCATCTACGTGGCGGACATCGAGAAAATGCCTTCGCTGGTCAAACTGGTAGCAGTGCCCGCAATGCGCTCGGCTAAATACAGGATTTTGCTTGATCGCGATGGCAGGGTGGCCAATCAGTACAACGGCGACAGAGAGACTGTTCAATGGTTGGCATTGAAAAACGGTGCGGCCATTCAAGAGCAACGTTTCGCGGACGGGGCGACGTTAAAACAGGCCATTGTCAATCAGGCCCACGAGTGACTCAGGCAATCACCGATGCCTTGTCGAATACCATCCGCATGTACCCGGCAATCATGTGCGATTCGCCGTAAACCTTATGTAGATTGCGTTCCGCGTTCGATAGATGCACCTGCAGTTGTTCCCTCACCTTGTCTTCGCCGTAAAGCGAGACAAAGGTGGACTTACCCGTGTCCTTGCCCTGGTCTTTGTCGCCATCGGAGCATTTGTCACGCAGGTCGTCATACATCTGGAAGGCTTGCCCCAGCTCCACGGCAAAATTCTGCAATATCGGTCTGACAAGCACATCGCTGCTGCTGATCAACCAGGCCATGTCCATGATCGCGCCGAACAGGGCGCCTGTTTTCAGGTTGTTGGTCATGGCAATTTCTTCTGCCCGGCGGGCCTGTTGCCCATCGCGCAAATCCTGAAACTGACCGCGCACCAGGCCTTGCATGCCGACCGCGTTCGCAGCGACCTCGACCAACTGCGTCCTGATCACCGGCGACAGGTCGTTGATTGAAGCTATGACGCCGAATGCACGGCTCAGCAGGGCAACGGCCGTCAGAATGGCGACGTCTTCTCCGAACTTCAAATGCACAGTAGGACGACCGCGCCGCAGGGACGCGTTGTCCATGCAGGGCATGTCGTCGAGCACCAGAGAAGCCGCGTGTATCAACTCCACCGCGCATCCGAGTTCCAGACCAGGATCGCCTTGGTGCCCCAATCCATCGGCAGCCAGCAATAGCAGAATAGGTCGCATGCGTTTGCCGGGAGCCAGCGTGGATTCGCGCATGGCGACGGCCACCAGATCGCGTTCGTTGCCGCTCTCGGGCAGCAATTCGTCCAGCCGCTTCTCGATGGATGCGCGTAACTGAGCGAGACGTTCAGTGAATCCGTGATCGACGGTGGCGCCTGAGTCCATTGTCATCGGTGCTTTTACCTTTGCTGTGGCGGGTGAACGTCTGGAGCGTTTGGGCATTCGCACCCCATGAAACGGAACGACTCCGCGTCACGAGTGCCTGAGTCTGAAGTAATCTTGTACAAAAGATGTGCTAATTGCCATTTTTGTACAAGTTTGCTCTGCTAGATGACCACGGTTGGTTTGAAATGATTCAAGGAATCTGGGGCTTGTGATGAATGAAAGCGATTTGAGTCGGCGCAAGGACGATCACCTGAACATCGTGCTGGACAGGCGCGCAGTTCGCCGTGGCCCAGGTACGGGGTTCGAGGCGCTGCAGTTCGAGCATTGCGCGCTACCGGAGCTGGATCTGGATGCCATTGACCTTCGCGGATCGCTGTTGGGCATACCGTTGAAGGCGCCACTGCTGATCAGCTCAATGACAGGCGGGGCCGATCGGTCAGCTGCAATCAACCGCCACCTGGCTGAAGCCGCCCAGGCGCTTGGCATCGCCATGGGTGTTGGCTCACAGCGCGTAGGGTTGCGCAGCGGCAATGACCAGGGGCTGACTCGCGAGCTGCGCCGGCTGGCTCCTGATGTGCCGTTGCTGGGCAATATCGGCGCCGCTCAGCTGTTGGAGCATGATGGTCTGGACCTGGCGCGCCGGTCGGTGGACACATTGCAGGCCGATGCGTTGATCATCCATCTCAATCCTCTGCAGGAGGCCGTTCAGGCAGAAGGCGACAGAAAGTGGCGCGGTGTCCTGGAAGCGATTCGTCGTACTGTCCAGACCGTCGGAGTGCCCGTCATTGTGAAAGAAGTGGGAGCCGGAATCTCTTCACAGGTCGCCGTGGCGCTGGCGGATGCCGGCGTGCAGGTCATCGATGTCGCGGGGCTTGGGGGAACGAGCTGGGCCGCTGTCGAGGCCGAACGGGCGGTGCGGCCCATGGACCGAGAAGTGGCCATGGCATTCACCCACTGGGGAATACCCACCGCCACAAGTCTGAGGATGGTTCGGCAAGCGCTGCCTGATATGCCCTTGATCGCGTCCGGCGGTATCCGTAATGGGGTGGACGCAGCGAAAGCCATCTGCTTGGGAGCGGATTTGATCGGGCAGGCGGCAAGCGTTCTTCGTGATGCCACCCTGTCAACGGCGGCGGTCGTCGAGCATTTCGAGATCGTCATCAGGCAGCTGCGTATCGCGTGCTTTTGCACGGGCTCGGCGGATCTGGCGGCGCTGCGAAATGCGCGGCTGTTGCCATCCGAAACGTTGCCCCCACCTCGCTCATGAGCCATTTCGGTGTCGTCGCGCCCGCTTTTTTCAGCCATTTCCAGGCATGCCAGGCACTGGCGTCGGAGCTGATTGACCGTGGTCACAACGTCACGTTCTTCCAGCAGGCCGATGCCGGCCGTTGGCTTACCGATCCGCGAATAGGGTTTCACGCCGTCGGCGCAGTCAGTCATCCGCCCGGCAGCCTTGACCGGGCTTTGCGCCGCGCCGCGACCTCGAACAACCCGTTGCGCCTGCGTGGCGTCATCGGTGATTTGTGCACGACAACCAGGATGCTCTGCACGGAACTGCCGTGCGCTTTGCATAAAAAAGCGGTCGACGCGTTGCTCTGCGATCAGATGGAAGCGGCTGGCGGCATCGTGGCTGAGGCCGTTGGCTTGCCGTTCATTTCCATAGCCTGCGCGTTGCCGGTCAACCGCGAACCTCAGATTCCACTGCCCGTGATGCCATTTGCCTATGGTTCGGATGAACGCAGTCGACGAATGTATGACGGCAGCCAACGGGTATATGACTGGCTGATGCGGCCCCTGCGCGATGTCGTCCGTCAAGCGTGCCGACAGTTTCGCATCGAATCGCGCGACGGCCTGCATGAGTGCCTTTCCCCCTACGCGCAGATCAGCCAGACGATTGAGGGGTTTGATCTACCCCGTACTCACTCGCCAGCGTTCTTTCATGCCGTCGGCCCGCTTCGAACCAAGAACTTCACGCAACACGGCGAGTGGCCCATCGACCCTGATCGCCCATTTGCCTTCGCCAGCCTGGGCACGCTTCAAGGCGGGCGCATGGATATGTTTCGCCAGGTGGCCAAGGCCTGCGCGCGCCTCGATGCGCAGCTATTGGTTGCGCACTGCGGTGGCCTTGACGCTGCGCAAGAAGACCGACTCAAGCGCAGCGGAGCGACGTGGGTCACTGATTTCGCGCCGCAACAGTGGGTACTTGAAAAGGCCGATGCGGCGGTGACTCATGGCGGTCTCAACACCGTGATGGATGCGATCAAGGCACGTACGCCCATGCTGGTGATGCCGATCGGTTTCGATCAACCGGGCGTTGCTGCTCGGGTCAGCTACGCAGGCGCGGGATTGCAGTTGAGCCGTCGAGCCCGCGCCGGGAAGATCCACGATGGACTGGCTCAGCTTCTCGACTTCCCCCTTGAGCCTATACAGCGGCTGGCCGCCGAGTTGGACAAGGCCGGCGGAACTGCGCGTGCGGCTGACATTGTTGAAGCGGTTATCAGTACCGGCAAGCCTGTACTGGCGGGTGCCGTCTCATGAAGCACGACCTGATTCTCGCCGGTGGCGGCCTGGCCAACGGGCTGATTGCCTGGCGCCTCAAACAGCTGCGGCCCGAATTGCGCGTTCTGTGCATCGAGGAACAGTCGAATATCGGCGGTAACCACACGTGGTCTTTTCACGATGGCGATCTGAGCGCGGCGCAGCATCGATGGATCAGCCCATTGGTGGTGCACAGATGGCCTTGCTACGACGTGCATTTTCCGGCTCGTTCGCGCCGCCTTGCCTCGGGGTATGTCAGCATCACCTCCGAGCGCTTCGTGGAAGTGATCGAGCCAGCACTGGGTGCTGACCTGCGCACAGGACAAACCATCGCGCAGGTGAATCCCCGCTCGGTATCACTCGCCAGCGCAGAACACCTGCAGGCCAAGGCCGTTATCGATGGTCGAGGCGTACGAGACAGCGAGCATTTAGTCCTGGGGCGTCAGGCCTTTCTGGGCCAACTGCTGCAATTGCAAGCGCCCCATGGGCTGAAGGCGCCAATCATCATGGATGCCCGAGTGGCGCAAGGGCAGGGCTACCGCTTCGTCTATGTCCTGCCGTTTACCCCGGACACCGTTCTGGTTGAAGACACTCATTACGTCGAAAATCACGCGCTTGCCCCTGAGCATCTGCGCGACAACATCAGCAAGTACGTAGGTGAGCGGGGGTGGGTGGTCGCTGCCTGTCTGCGCGAAGAGGCGGGGGTATTGCCGATCACACTGGCAGGGGATTTTGCCAACTTCTGGAATGACGCGCCGGGACAACCGCGTTCGGGATTGCGCGCCGGTCTGTTTCACTGCACCACCGGGTATTCGCTGCCTTATGCGGTGCGTATGGCTGACTGGGTCGCCCGGCAAAGCAATCTGGATGCGGATTCACTGGCAAAGGGCATGCGTGCTTTCGCTTATCAGGCATGGCGCGGGCAACGCTTTTATCGCTTGCTCAATCGCATGCTGTTTCTGGCTGGGCGGCCCCAGGACCGCTGGCAGGTCATGCAACGCTTCTACGGCCTTTCCGAAGGCCTGATCAGCCGGTTTTACGCGGGCGACAGCACCTTCGCAGACAAGCTGCGCGTGGTATCGGGCAAACCACCCGTACCTGTCAACGAGGCCGTGCACGCGATGCTCCGTTACCTGCCTCGACATTACGAGAACCGAGAATGACCGACGCAAAAAAAGCGATTGTGATTGGCGCAGGGTTTGGTGGTCTGGCGTTGGCGATCCGGCTTCAAGCCGCGGGTATCCAGACCACATTGCTGGAAAAACGTGACAAACCCGGCGGTCGCGCTTACGTGTACCACGATCAGGGGTTCACCTTCGACGCGGGTCCGACGGTGATCACCGATCCCACTGCGATCGAGGAACTATTCGCAGTGGCCGGCAAGTCGATGAGCGATTATGTCGAGCTGTTGCCGGTTGCACCGTTCTACCGGCTGTGCTGGGAAGACGGAACGCGGTTTGATTACGCCAACGATCAGGCATCTCTTGATCACCAGATCGCTGCGCTCAATCCAAGCGACGTCGCGGGCTACAGGCGATTCCTCGACTATTCAAAAGCGGTATTTCGCGAGGGCTACCTCAAGCTGGGCGCTGTCCCGTTTCTTTCGTTCCGCGACATGATTCAAGCCGGCCCGCAGCTCGCCCGCTTGCAGGCGTGGCGCAGCGTCTATTCGATGGTTTCGAAATTCATCGAGGACGAAAAGCTGCGGCAGGCGTTTTCCTTTCATTCTCTGCTGGTCGGCGGCAATCCCTTTTCGACTTCCTCGATCTACACGCTGATCCATGCACTCGAAAGGGAATGGGGCGTGTGGTTTCCCAAGGGTGGTACCGGTGCCTTGGTAAACGCGCTCGTCAAACTTTTCCAGGACATAGGCGGCCAGTTTGAGCTCAATGCAAACGTCGCAAGCATCGACATCGAATCCGTAAGGGCCACGGGTGTACGCCTTGAGGACGGTCGGCAATTCAAGGGCGACAGCGTCGCCTCCAATGCCGATGTGATGCATACCTACGCCAGGTTGCTGGGCGGGCACCCGAGAGGGCTTCAGGAAAGTGCCCGGCTCAAAGGCAAGCGATACAGCAATTCGCTATTTGTCATCCACTTTGGGCTCAAGCGACCGCAGCCTCAACTGCAGCATCACACGGTGTGCTTCGGCCCCCGCTATCGCGCGCTCATTCAAGAAATCTTCAAGGGCGATGCTCTGGCCGACGATTTTTCTTTGTATCTGCATGCGCCTTGCGTCACCGACCCCAGCCTCGCACCGCCTGGATGCTCCAGCCATTACGTCCTGTCACCAGTGCCGCATTTGGGCAACGCGCCCATCGATTGGAAGACGCAAGGGCCACTTTATAGGGATCGGATCTTCGCTTATCTCGAAAAACATTACATACCGGGCTTGCGGGACGATTTGGTGACCAGTCGCATGTTCACGCCTGATGATTTTCGCAGTGAGTTGAATGCACACCTCGGATCGGCGTTTTCCCTCGAACCGATCCTCAGCCAGAGCGCCTGGTTCCGCCCGCACAATCGCGATGCAAGTCTGGGCAACGTGTACCTGGTGGGCGCTGGCACTCATCCCGGTGCCGGGGTGCCCGGCGTCATCGGATCGGCGAAAGCCACTGCGGGTCTGATGCTGGAGGATTTGCACCTATGAGCGCTGTTGAAAAAGCCGATCAAAAGTTGCTCGATCACGCAACCAGAAGCATTGCCGTAGGCTCGAAGAGTTTTGCGGCCGCCTCGCGTCTGTTCGACCCTGCTACCCGCCGCAGTGCGGTCATGCTCTACGCCTGGTGTCGGCATTGTGATGACGTGATCGACGGACAGGAAGCGGGTCATTCGGCGACGGTTGTCGCGCAGGAAGAGGTCGATCAGCGCCTTGCCAGTCTGGCGGCGCAAACTCAGGCGGTGTACGCAGGGCTACCTGTTGAATCCGATGCATTTGCGGCGTTTCGTGAAGTGATGATTCGTCATGGGATTCATCAGACCTATGCGCTGGAGCATTTGTCCGGGTTTGCGATGGACGTTCAGCAACGGCGCTACCATCACATCGATGACACCCTGGAATATTGCTACCACGTTGCCGGCGTGGTCGGGCTGATGATGGCCCAGGTCATGGGTGTAAACGATGAGAGCACGCTGGATCGTGCATGTGACCTGGGCATGGGCTTTCAACTGACCAATATCGCCCGTGACATCGTGGAGGACGCCAGGGTAGGGCGCTGCTATTTGCCGCGGGCCTGGCTAAACGAATTATCAATACCTGATCAACGACTTACGGACAGCCAGTATCGGGAATCGCTGGCAGTGCTGGCACAACGACTTGTTGATATGGCTGAGCCATTCTACGAGAGCGCACAGGCGGGTTTAAGTTCGTTGCCGTGGCGCTCGGCATGGGCTGTGGCCACGGCCAGCGGCGTCTACCGAGAGATCGGCATCAACGTCAAAAAGCGTGGTGCGCATGCCTGGGACACCCGCGTTTCCACCTCGAAACTGGATAAGGCACGCCTGGTGCTAGGCGGTCTCTGGCGCGCTGTTACGTCGCGTGGTCGTCGGTGGCCGGATCGCCCGAGCGAGCTGTGGCAACGTCCCCGTCACGCTTGTTCAGCGGCCCGCCATGCAGCTGACGCAGTTGCTCCCGAAGTTTCGAAGTAGTGGGCGCGTAGAGGAATCCAAACGAGACGCACCGATGTTTTCCAGACACCGCATGGTGCATCAGGTGAGCTTGATAAAGGCGTTTGAGATAGCCGTTTCTAGGCACGTACTGCAGCGGCCAGCGCTTGTGGACAAGCCCGTCGTGGGCCAGGAAGTACAGCAAACCGTACGCCGTCATCCCGGCGCCAATCCACTCCAGCGGGTGCACCCCCTGGTTACCGAGGGCAATCAACAGGATAGCGAACAGGGCAAAAACCACGGCGAACAGGTCGTTTTTTTCAAACCAGCCTGTTCTGGGCTCATGATGGGAACGGTGCCAGCCCCAACCCCAGCCATGCATCACATACTTGTGCGCCACGAACGCGAAGCCTTCCATGCCAATGAGCGTGGCCAGAAAAACCAGTGCGTTCAATATCATGCAGATCACCCCCAGGAAGACAGTGCATGAGACCTTCAGGTGCGCGTAAACGTTCTCGCTTTATCGCGATAGCAGTATGCGGTTTTGATCGTGATCACCACTGCTGCGGGCGTTGCCTGAATGATGGATCGCTCAGCCTTTCTCGAAGCAAACGTCAGAGAAACTGCAGGATTGACGGATTACCTACTAATGTAGATTTCTGTGCGGTCGACCTGCCAAGCAGTCGCATCTTACTCCGCCGCACATAGACCAATACAAGGAGGCAATTGATGATGCTACGTGTTGCTTTGGGACTGTTTGGGGTTTGGTGTTCTTTTAACTGTTTTGCAGAATTGCGACCGCAATCGCCGGCACAACTGTGTACGGTGCTGACCGACACCCGACTGCGAGCCGGTGAATGGACCACCCACGAAGATGGCCGGGAAGGCTGTGCCAGCGGTGCAAGGCTGATACGCCCTGATGCTGCCGATGGCAACAAGATTTCCTTTGTCGCTGAAGGGGCGAAGGGAACACCTGAGCGCGTGAAGCTGATTCTCAACGTGATGCTGCCTTCAGACGAGGACGCCGCCAAACGGGAGCTGATCAGAGCGACCAAACGCTTATCTGTCCGAGCTTTGGGGCTTTCTATTCCGCACACGTTCGACGAAGCGATCATGAAAGCTGCGCCAATCGATCTGAATGTGGGCAGCGGCCGCGCGATCTTGACTCGCACCGTAGTCAACAAACAGAGCTATGTGCTTTCGGTGGTAATGGAGTGAGCCTGAATGCGTGTTGCAGGCGCAGAAGTTTCGTGGCGCCTGGGCACGAAGGTGCGTAGTCCAGGCGTGTACCTCAACTTGCCGGAACAGCTGGTAGCCAGGAAAGCTGAAAGGCGCTGTCAGGGCTATGACCCTGGATTTGGAACTCGAGCCGATCTCTTGGGCTTGAGGCAAGCGGGACAGGTCGTCTATCAGCTGTTGGGTAAGCGGATTTGAGTACCGTGGAGCACCCTTTGCACGATTAGTGAGGCAAAGCTCGACGGGCGAAGCTGTTCATTATCAGAACCATCCTTACTTGCATACGAACAGAACCCTGTCCCGCTGATGATTCTGCTACGCATTTCCTACCAATAAAAGCCCTACGATTTTGAAGCTACTTATCGTGGGACTTTTGAAATGACGCTTCGCTATTCGTTCAACATTCCCCAGCTATTGCAGAGTCGGTTCATTTTTTTGCTGACACGATTCACCCATCGCGCCAGGCAAAGATGCTGTTGATTACGCTGGTATGATAGGTCTACCATCAACCTAGCAGACCAGATCTGTGACATATAAAAATCCGCAGGCTCAGCCTAGGAGCGATAAGAATGTCTATTGTCGGGACCTCCACCCATGCCTCCCCGCAGAGTAAAACCAAGCGTTTGACTCAGATCGTTACGAAAAACCTGTACGTCCAGGTCCTGATCGCCATGGCACTGGGGATCGTATTAGGCCATTTCTATCCTGACATCGCGTCCGCCATGAAACCCTTCGGGGACGGCTTCGTGAAGCTCATCAAGATGACCATCGGGTTGATCATCTTTTTCACCGTGGTCTCAGGCATTGCCGGGATGCAGAGTTTTGGCAAGCTCGGCCGAATTGGCGGCACCGCGCTGTTGTATTTCGAAATCGTGTCAACGTTTGCCCTGCTGATCGGCATTGTCACCGCCAACATCATCCGGCCAGGATCGAGCTTTAATGTCAGTCCCGAGCAGTTGGACGCGAGCCAGATCAAGCAATACGTCACAGCAGCGCATGACGGGGGGCTGGCCGATTTTTTCATGAACATGATCCCCAAGACCCTGTTGGGCGCCTTTACCGGAGACAGCATTCTTCAAGTGGTCTTCGTCTCGATCATCATGGGGCTGACGCTGGGCAAAATGGGTGACAAGGGCAAGCCGATCCGTGACCTCGTGGACGCGTGCTCGCACTGGATATTCGGTGTGATCAACATGATCATGAAGTTCGCCCCAATTGGTGCGTTCGGCGCAATGGCCTTTACCGTCGGCAAGTTCGGCCTGGGCTCGTTGCAGTCGTTGCTCGTGCTGATTTTCACGTTCTATCTGACTTCCGCCATCTTTGTATTCGGTGTGCTGGGTGTCATCTGCTATCGGCATGGGTTCAGCATTTTCTACGTACTTAAGCATTTCAGAAGCGAACTGTTCCTCGTCCTTGCGACGTCGTCTTCGGATGCCGCTCTACCGGCCTTGATGCGCAAGTTGGAAGAGCTGGGGTGCAAGCCAGGCACCGTGGGGCTTGTGATGCCCGCGGGGTATGTCTTCAACTCCGATGGCACGAACATCTACATCACCATGGCGGTGCTGTTCATTGCCCAGGCGATGCATGTCGACATCACGATCTGGCATCAGATGGTGATTCTGGGTGTTGCAACTCTGACTACCAAAGGATCAGCCGGCGTGCCGGGCGCAGGGTTCGTATCGCTCGTCGCGACCATCGCTTTGGTTCCTGAAATCCCGCTGGTCGGAGTCACGATGCTGCTCGGCATCGATCGCATCATCAGCGAAGGACGCGCGCTGGTGAACGTCATCGGTAACGTCGTAGCGACGCTCGTGATTTCACGCCGGGAAAATGAAATGTCGACGCAGGAGCTGAAGCTCGCCCTGACTGGCCAGACGGCAGAGCGGCAGGCGTGATAACAACAATATTTAATGCATGAGGTTGTCATGGATACTGAAGAGAACGGTCATTTTATTGCCGAGTCGGTACTGGTTGATTTCTGTGTGTCGGTGCTGGAAAAAATCGGCGTACCGCGGGGGGATGCGATCATCGCTTCCAAAAATCTGGTCGAGGCCGATATGCGTGGGGTTTACTCCCACGGCGTCGTACGCTTCCCGATCTACGTCAAGCGCATCCTGGACGGCGGTACCAACCCGAAGGCCACACCATTCATCGAGAGGCAAACGCGCACGACAGCAGTGTTCAACGGGGACAACGGCTTGGGTCACCTGGTAGGCGTCAAGGCGATGCAGCTGGCGATCGACAAGGCTCAAGAGGGCGATTGTGCATTCGTCGCCGTCAACAACAGCAACCATTTCGGCACTGCCGCGTATTACGCCGAAATGGCAGCACGGCAAAACATGATTGGTTTCAGCTTCACCATCGGCGCAATCAACCACATGGCACCGTGGGGCGGCGCTGAAGCGGTGCTGGGCAATAATCCCTTCGCGATCGCTTTCCCGACACGTGAAGCGTTTCCCGTAGTTCTCGATATGGCGTGCAGTGTGGCCGCGCGCGGGAAAATCATCGTGGCGGCCAAAGAGGGTAAGCCGATCCCGGACGACTGGGCGACCGGTCCGGACGGGCTTCCAACCACTGATGCCGTCGAGGCGCTGAAGGGGTTTGTCATCCCGGTGGGCGGCCCAAAAGGTTATGCGCTGACGATGGCGGTCGGGATGTTGAGCACCATGCTTTCAGGCGCCGCTTTCGGACATGATGTCGGGGAGCTGTATGAGAAAACCACCACGGCTCAAAATGGCGGACACCTCTTCGGCGTGCTGCCGGTAGCATCTTTTGACGACCTTGATACCTACCTCGACCGTATGCAAAAAGGCATGGCCGATCTTCGCAACGCCAAGAAGGCAACGGGCGTGGACCGAATCTACATGCCGGGCGAACGTGAGTACCTGAGCTTGCTCGCGGCGCGCGAGCGCGGAATTCCGATCGGTCCGATGCTGACCAAGGACCTCCAGGCTCTGGCCGAGGAATATCAGGTAAACTTCGAGCTCATAAACTGACCCCCATTGAGGTATCGCTGTGACAAGTGCATTTCCACCGGTTGAGCCTATTCGTCGCCGTAAACTATCGGAAGATGTCTCCGAGCAGTTGCAGGCGATGATGCTCAGTGGACAGCTCAAACCGGGGGAAAATCTACCGTCAGAGCGAGTCTTGATGTCCACGTTCGGTGTCGGTCGATCGTCCGTGCGTGAAGCCTTGTTCTCGCTTCAGCGAATGGGTCTGATCGTGGTGCGCAACGGCGAACCTGCCTGCGTCACCAAGCCGTCCGCCAAGGCGCTTGTCGAGGAATTTTCGGGCGCCGTCGCGCACATCCTTTCAGATGCTGACGGCGCTAAAGAACTCCAACAGGCGCGAACCTTATACGAAACCATTCTGGTGCGATACGCCGCTCGGCATGCCTCGGAAACGGATATCTCTCGACTCAAGGAGGCGCTGGATGCGAACCGCGAGGCCATCGGTAGGCCTGAAGATTTCGCGCGAACAGATGTGGCATTCCACCAGATACTGGCGGAAATTCCGCGCAACTCAATCTTCACCAGCCTGCAGGCGGCGCTGTCCCTGTGGCTCGCGGAGCAGCGGTTCGTTTCGTTGAAAGTGCCGCAGGCGGAGCAGAGCGCATACGAGGCCCATGAGCAGATTTATCTGGCGGTCGCCGCCCATGACGCCGATTTGGCTGAGGCGGTAATGACCCGTCACCTCGAAGCGGTGGGAGAGTTTTACTGGCGCTCGCACGAGGGTCGCGAGTAGCGCGGGCTCAACGGGCCTGTCCTGACCGCATTAATCGGAATTCATTAGAGTACTTTTATGCTAATCATCGCGGTGACATTTGTGCTTCTTGAAGAACATCGTGCTTCATTCCTTGAAGCGGTGTTGGAGAATGCCAGAATTTCGCTGGAAGAAGAGCCTGGTTGTGTGCGCTTCGATGTCTGCGAAGGCGCGAACGGCCTTGAGGTGTTTCTGTATGAGCAATATGAAACGGATCGGGATTTTGACGAGGTTCATCTGAAGTCCAAGCATTTCCTGGATTTCAATGAGCAGACGGCGCCTTGGGTCGCTGAGAAGAAAGTCAGCCGGTATTTATTGGTCCCTTTTTGTTGAGTGAACGATGGTACAAATTTGAGTTGACGAGATATCGAAGGAATTGTTGTTCGCAGCATCTAGCCGCAAATTTGCAAGTATCACCCATGAGCAATCGGTCGTTACTTTCTTAAAAGACGCGCCGGGAAGTCGCCCATTGGGCTGTCAGCAGTGAAGCGGCCTACATGGAGTGTTTAACCCTCTATTTCGTTGCTGCTGAGCAGGGTGCCTGTAAACGCCTGTGGCAGGACACGGGAGATGCTCTGTAAGCGGGGCGCGGTAGGGATGGCTGTTACCTGCCCCCCGGTATGCGCGCTGGCATCCCGTCTTGTGCAACCAAACCTGTTACCACTTATGTGGCAGCAGCTGCGCAATATCCCCGCTGCGTCGGCAGGCGAGTGAGGACGCTTCAAATAAGCGCATACCGGGGGAGCGCCCATCAGGTCTTGCATGCCCTAGAGGCGGCGTCCGCCTCGGATGGCGGTTTCGGTTGCCGCGTCATAGTCGGTCACTCTCCAAACAATGTAATGTCGCGCTACTGATTGATGATTGGGTTGTTGAACTGTTCGGCATAACTGCCGCCCATGAGCAAGGATGCCGCTCGATCCGAACCTATGCCACTTCGGGAATATGCAAGGCGAGCAGCGCCAATACGATCCGAGCCGTCCGCTGCGACCGTCCCGGCACCAACATGATCAGCGCCGTCCGCCGCTGAGCGCGTGCCTCCGCAGCCCAGGCACCAGGCATGGCCACCGTTGCCGTGAGTGCCAACAAAACGCCTGAAAAAATCTTAATTCTCATGATGTCTCCATAACATATCGATCACAAAGCCATTGAGCACTGTCGGTCGTTTGATGCTGGGCGACAGGACACGTGAGCTTTGCGGTGTTTACGTTGGCGATTGGCACGGGTGCAGGTGTGCGACTCGGCTAACCGTGTATGAATGCCAAGAGGTCAGCGTTGATTTCAGCCGCGTTAGTCGTAGGCATACCGTGTGGAAAGCCTTTGTATGTCTTCAATGTTCCGTTTTTCAATAGCTTCACCGACAGAGGTGCAGAGTCATCGTATGGCACGATCTGATCATCATCACCGTGCATAAGCAGAGTTGGTACCTGGATTTTTTTTAGATCCTCGGTGAAGTCTGTTTCAGAAAACGCTTTGATGCAGTCGTACTGGGCTTTGGCGCCGCCAGTCATCCCCTGACGCCACCAGTTTTCGATAGTGCCTTGCGAAACCTTCGCACCTGGGCGGTTGAAGCCATAAAACGGGCCCGACGGAACATCCATGTAGAACTGCGCCCGGTTTTCCAACAGCGCCTTACGAAGGCCGTCAAAGACTTCGATTCCCAAGCCTCCAGGGTTTTTATCCGATTTGACCATGATCGGAGGTACGGCGCTGATAAGCACAGCCTTGGCAACACGGCCGGGTTTGGCGCGGGCTACATAACGGGCCACTTCGCCACCACCGGTAGAGTGGCCGACATGAATCGCCCCTTTAAGGTTTAGTGTATCTGTCAGTTCGATCACATCGGCGGCGTAGGTGTCCATGTCATTTCCTGTCCACGTCTGTGTCGAGCGTCCGTGCCCCCGACGGTCGTGAGCAATAACGCGAAAGCCTTTTTCCAGGAAAAACATCAGTTGGCTGTCCCAGTCATCGGCGCTTAACGGCCACCCGTGATGAAACATGATCGGCGTCGCGTCTTTTGGGCCCCAGTCTTTGTAGAAGATCTCGGTGCCATCTTTTGTTTTGATTGATGTCATGGAATCACTCCCTGCTTTTTGTGATTGAGATTTCTGTTGCGTGGCCGCCAACACACCGAAAGGAATATTCGCGAGTAGAGTTACTGCGGTAATGCCTACGAGAAAGCCCCTACGCGGCAATTCAACGCCGTCACTGTCAGTCAACGTTTTGTCATCTGAGTTTCGCTGCATTGTCTTCTCCTCGCCGGAAGTCGACGTCATGGTTATCGTGGACGCAAAGGGACGATTGATCTTGACCACATGTTGTCCCTAAGCTGTTTAAAACCGCCCAACCTGAGTGGGTATTCGATAACAATGTAGATCCTGTCGATGTCATCACCTCCTTAGGCGCTGTTTGCCCGATGTACCACGTGGGACAACTGAAGAGATAAGTCTTTGGCTCGCCCTGACTGCAGCACATACCGAAGATCGATATCGCGTTCCCAATGTCGTCCGCCATCTCCTTGTTGAGGAACGTACTCTCCGGTCGATTCGTCGAAAGGGTTGTAGCCGCCCCCTTCAGGCGCGTTCGACAGGCAGCAAACCTGTCCCGGAATGCCCCTTGCCGCTGTCCAGTTTCAAACCCAGAAACCCATGGACATCAACGCCTAAACCAATAGTGCCGGGAGTAAAGCCGGACTCGAATGACGTAATAAACCCTTGGGCCCCATTCCTGCGTGTAGGTTTTGCCTGAAGGCAAAGGTGATCGATAGTCATTGCTGAGGAAGAAGTTTCGACTGAGCACCTCAAGTGAAGAACCTTCCCCAAACCCCAGCGAGGGTTGTGCTGCATCCGATGCCAAGGCTGTTCCACCAGGGGGGCAGATGACCAGAAGAAGCCCGCAAGTGACTTGGAATTCAGTCACTTTTCTTCGCCCTTGAGCGGTAAATAGTGCTTTCGCTGCAACCAGCATGGATATAAGTCTCCGCCTGGCGCTGGCGGTACAAACAGCTCGTTTTAGCTGTGATCAACGAAAGAATATGCTCCCTAAGTGCCCGAATGAATTGTGCCGCACGCTTGCGGTGATTGACGCTTTGGCAAATTCCCTTCCAGGTTCGGTAGAAGAACGCTCCAAGGCAAAACCAAGGCGTGGTGCTTACCGTTCTATTCGTCGCTTGCATGTCCATCGCCTCACTGAAGTCGAAGAAATGGTCGCGCATCTTGTAAAGCCAGAATTGGACAGACGTGCGTTTTTTTGGATGGCTGTGCGGAATTTTTCCAATCTGGGAAGAAAAGGTGTCAGTGGATGCGCCAACAACGTGGTGTTTGACCAGTAGCGCAGCGGAAGGCCCGGTTGAAGTGGCTCTGATCTGTGAAGCCACAGATCAATGCGATCTCAGAAAGCGAGTGGCTGGAATTTCGCAGCAGATCTTTGGCTCTTTCAATACGCAGGGTTCGCAGCCAGCGATAGGGGGGAACACCAACGCTATGGCTGAATGCGCGAGAAAAGTGTGCTCGGGACAAACCACACTCGTGTGCAATGCTCGCAATGCCCATAGAGCCATCGATGTTGGCATTCAACAGCTCTTTAGCCCTTCGGAGTTGCCAGGGCGCGAGTCGACAGTCGAGTCGGTTGGTACTGAATTGCAAAGCACCGTACTTGTTCAGTACATGATACTGCAGGCCAAGAATGACATGATCAACTAAGGGTCGATTGTATTGCTCTGCGCCGCATAGCATCGTTAATAACGAGAAGCTGAGATATTGTACGATCGGATCTGGCGCGCAGAAATCGGGTGCCTCGCGCAAGGTCTCTAGCCTGCTCAAATGCTGGTCGTGAATGATGTCTTCGAAACCTGCTGCGGGCAGGTAAAAGTGCAACGCCTCAAACGGCTCGGGGGTGTTGGCGATCCAATGATGACGTAGGTCATAAATGCTGACGGTTCCGGCCCGATAGGGTGCAGTCGCTAGTGGCGAACCGTCTCTGGTGATGGTGCATAACGTGTCCTGTAATTGCAGCACCACCATAAAAGCAAACTCTTGCGAATCCGTGGCGCAGAGACCATGTCCGTAGGACTGCTGACGTACCCAAGTCGCTGCCGATGATGTGCTGGAAAGAATGTTCGACACGAGACTACTTGTCTCGACATCCCCCATGTATCCAGCCTCCTGGTTAGGTCGACTATTCATAACAACTCGCTCCTAAAAGCGTTTATGCATCTTAAAACCTACTCATTTTCGCTTGGTCATCATCCTAGGATAGTATGAAGCGCAGCAGCGGCCCATGACGTCTATCGTTTCGGGCGGTTCCGCATCTCGATGATTTGACGACCTGAAAAACTCTATTACCAGAGGCTGGGCGATGAGTGTCCCTCGTTGGTCGGAAGGATGGGGGGGAGCGTGTATTGGTATTCCCTGGCTCGTTATGCAGTGGCGAACGAGTTGCCGAACTCATGAGTTTGATCCAGTGATAGTCTCAGCTGGACGTATCTCTGAAAAGTCGTAAGCGGCATATCCTCAGTCATTTTGTAAGGATGCTCTCCCTAGTAGGAAGACGCTTGACTCGTGTTGCCGCCTCCAGGTTGCGGGAGGGATTCCGAGTAACCGGGTGAACACGCGAGTCAGATGGGACTGATCTGAAAAACCGCACTCTTGGGCTATAGATGATATCGGCTTAAATGGCTGAGACAGCATCAGCTCTTGAGCTTTTTCAAAGCGCATCTGCATTAGCCAGGCATGAGGTGCCATACCCGTGGATTGCTTAAATGCTCGGGAGAAGTGACTTCGTGATAGGGCACATTCAGTCGCAATGGCTTGTACGGGCAAATCACCAGCCAAATGCGCGGCGATTATGTCCTTTGCCAACAACACTTGCTTGGATGTCAGCTTGCATTTCTCAGCGATACTGTTCGACGCACCCCGCACATAGCGGCGATAGACATGGTCACACGTGGCCAGAAAAATGTGATCAAGAAACAGCTGATTCGATGCGCTAGACTGATTCAGAATCGGTAGAAGTGCCCGCGCGAGATGATAGAGAGTGTTGTCTTGTCCACCCTGATCGTAGACAAAGCGATCAAAACGCTTCATACCATTTTCCAGTTGAAAATCATCGAATGTTGCGCGTGGGATATTAAAACGCACATTGTCATAGGCGGCCCGATGCTGGCACCTGAGCCCATCGCCCATAAACGGTAACGAAGCACTTGCCTTCTTGTGACCACCGGAGTAAGCCAGCCTCCCACCTCGCCATAATCGATGATCAGCGAAGTCCTCCAACTGAATGATGATTGAAAAACTATCCAGACAAGGCACGTCAAAGACATGATCTTTATCTGGGTTTTGTTGGTGCGTCCTTGTCACGGTGAACTCATCCGTGGTGATTTGAGATATCCATGGTGAGGCCACAAAGGAACCCTTATTGCTATGAGACTTATAGGAGGCCGGTGTTGAGTTGGCGCCAATAGGAAGGCGAAAAGCCGGTACATCGACCGAATACTTTGGTGAAGTGCGAGCTATCGGAAAACCCGCAATCAATAGCGACCTCTGTAATTTTCAATGTGGGATTCATGAGCTGCTTTTTTGCTTTGTCTACGCGCATTTGCAGAAGGTACTGATGTGGGCTCAGTCCGAGACTGAGCTTGAACGCACGGCTGAAATGGCACCTTGAGAAAGAACACTCTCGGGCCAGCTTCTCGACCGAAACGCCATCGACAATATGGGCACTTAACAACTCCTTTGCCCGTCGCTGCTGCCAGGGCGCCAGTCCTCGATGCTTCGAGGATATCGCAACGCTTCTCCGACCATAATTGACAGAAAGGTGTGCCTGCATGGCCATTATGATTTGATCGATAAATAATCGATTGCTCTCATCAGGCTGGTTGAACATTGGCATCACCGCAGAAGCCAAGTGATACATGACGGGATCACACCCGCCGAAGCTGTGCTTCAAATGATCGAAGAGAAAGTCATCGATGGTCGATGTTCTGGTTAAGGGAGTGGATTTATCGGACATCGGACACATGCTCGAGCTTCCTCTCTGTCGGGATACAGGCCCTGATGCTTCTCGTTTTTGAAATCTAGCTTGGTACAAAATTCGAGATTCGCCACAAGGAGAGGTGACCACCCATCCTTTTTTTGGAGCGAAGCTTTTTAGGCAAAAAACCGCTCAAGATCATCCTGGGTACGTCTGCGACTCATTGCGGGCCAAGAGGTAGAAATTTTCTCAGCACAAGTTTTCTAAATTCGCACATGCTTACAATCGCTCCGCTTGAGCACACCGTGAGAATGCACGCTCCCAAACGAATCTGGAGAAGTGTCATGGCAACGGCAAAAGCAGCACCAGGTAAAGGCCTGTTAGATCCTTCCAACCACGCTCTGATCCTGATCGACTTTCAGTCGCAGATGTCCTTTGCAACCAAATCCATAGACGCTGTCACTCTGCGAAATAATGCAGCGTTGATCTCGAAAGCAGCCAAGGAATTCAAGGTTCCGGCGATTCTTACCACGGTCGCCGAAAAAAGCTTTTCAGGCCCGATGTTTGAAGAAATCACCTCGACGTTTCCGGGGCAGGAGCTCATCGATCGAACCAGTATGAACACCTGGGAAGACGAGCGGATTGCCGTGGAAGTGAACAAGATCGGCCGTAATAGAGTTGTTCTTGCCGGCCTCTGGACATCCGTCTGCATCGTAGGGCCTGCGATATCTGCACTTGAACAAGGGTTCGAGGTGTACATCATTTGTGATGCTTGCGGCGACGTTTCGGATGAGGCCCATGAGCGCGCCATCACCCGCATGGTTCAGGCGGGTGCATGTCCAATGACTTCGCTTCAATACCTGCTGGAGTTGCAGCGTGACTGGGCGCGTGGTGAAACCTATAACGAGACAGTGAAAACGTCGATCGCCCATGGTGGCGCGTATGGTCTCGGGCTGATTTACGCCAAAACCATGTTCAACGCATCGGAAGGGCATTGATCTGAATGGCGCCTCATCCCCCAGAGGATGAGGCGCACGCAGGCAAATCGCGTGGTTGGTCGGCTGGTTCAAGCGTGCCTGACGACAAACTCGTCTCGCAGGGCGACGGCAGCCCGGGAGCTCGCAATGAGCATTTACAACGCCAATGAAGTGGCCACTCTGGTCGTCCGACACCGAACCCGGCAGGGCAGTGAAAGCGCCTATGAGGCTTGGCTGCGAAGAACAGTCATCACCGCAAAGGGCTATGAGGGCCATCTGGGAGTGGATGTGTTTCGTAGCAACCATGACGGGATGCATCTCTTCACCAGCGTGTTGCGCTTCTCCGATACCGAGAAGCTTCAAGTATGGCTGGACTCGCAAGACCGTCGGTTGCTGATTGCTGAGGTACAAGAGCTGTTGGCCGATGGCGATCAGCTTGAGATCAGCCAAGGTCGTGAATTCTGGTTCACTCCTGAATCAGGCCAGGTACTACCGCCACCTCGCTGGAAGCAGGCGTGCATCACCTTTTTAGTGATCCTTCCCCTGACGTTGACTATCCCTTTGTGCTGGCGACCATTATTCGAACGCGTTCCCTGGCTTGGAGGCTATTTCCAGAGCAATGTGGTGATCACACTGACCATCGTATTGTTGGTGGTTTACCTGTTCATGCCACGTGTAACCCGCTTGTTCGAGCCTTGGTTGAACGTTCGTAAAAACGGGGGAATTCATGAAAAAAGATGATTCTACCGACAGCCGTCGCAGACGATTTCTTACCGAAAGTTCGATTCTCGGAGGCGTTGGTGCGCTGTGGTGCGCAATACCGTTTTCCGTATCCGTATACGCAGGTTCATCAGCATCGAGTATTCAAGGAGGCACAATGAACGCCGATTTGATCATGGTAAATGGCCGCTTTCACACCGTTGACCGCGAGAAACCCACGGCCAGTGCGGTGGCCATCAAGGATGGGAAATTCATCGCAGTAGGCAGTGATGAGGAAATCATGGCCACACGCGGCAGTGCCACTCAGGTTATTGACTTGAAAAAGCGCACTGTGATTCCCGGATTGAACGACTCCCATCTCCATCTGATTCGAGGTGGGTTGAACTTCAATCTGGAACTGCGTTGGGAAGGGGTTCCCTCGCTGGCAGATGCCTTGCGAATGCTCAAGTCTCAGGCTGATCGTACGCCGGCGCCTCAGTGGGTGAGGGTGGTGGGCGGCTGGACGGAATTCCAGTTTGCCGAGAAACGAATGCCCACGCTGGACGAGCTGAACAAAGCCGCCCCCGAGACACCGGTGTTCGTACTGCACTTGTACGATCGTGCACTCCTGAACCGAGCAGCACTGAAAGTAGTCGGTTACACCCGAGATACGCCCAATCCCCCTGGCGGGGAGATTCAGCGCGATGCCAATGGCGATCCAACCGGCATGCTGATTGCGCGGCCCAACGCGATGATCCTCTATTCGACGCTGGCCAAAGGCCCGACGTTGCCGTTGGAATACCAAGTCAACTCAACGCGTCAGTTTATGCGCGAGCTCAATCGCCTGGGTGTCACCAGTGCTATCGATGCAGGGGGTGGTTTTCAAAACTATCCAGATGACTACAAGGTCATCCGTGAGTTGGCTGAGAAAAATCAATTGAGCGTGCGCATCGCGTACAACCTGTTCACTCAAAAACCCAAGCAGGAACTGGCGGATTTCAAGAACTGGACAAGCATGGTCAAGCCCGGCGATGGCAACGACTTTTTTCGGCACAACGGTGCCGGGGAAATGCTGGTGTTCTCCGCCGCCGATTTCGAGGACTTCCTTGAGCCGCGTCCCGATCTTTCTCAGACCATGGAGCAAGAACTGGAGCCCGTTGTACGCCATCTGGTCGAGCACCGCTGGCCGTTCCGGCTTCATGCGACTTACAACGAATCCATCACACGAATGCTCAACGTTTTCGAGAAGGTCAACAGGGACATTCCCTTCAATAGCCTGCCGTGGTTTTTCGATCACGCCGAAACTATTACCCCAGAGAATATCGAGCGCGTTCGGGCGCTGGGTGGCGGCATCGCCATTCAGGATCGAATGGCGTTTCAGGGCGAATACTTCGTCGAGCGTTATGGCAACAAGGCTGCGCAGCAGACGCCGCCGATTCAACGAATGCTTTCTGAGGGAGTGCCCGTAGGGGCAGGTACTGATGCGACGCGAGTCTCCAGTTATAACCCCTGGACGTCGCTGTACTGGCTCGTCAGTGGTAAAACGGTGGGCGGAATGACGCTCTATCAACAAGGCCTTTCACGGGATACCGCGTTGCAACTGTATACCCACGGCAGTGCTTGGTTCTCGTCGGAGCAGGGCAAGAAGGGGCAGATCAAGGTGGGTCAACTGGCGGACGTCGTTGCCTTGAGCGCCGATTTTTTCAGTGTGGAAGAAGAGGCAATCAAATGGATCGAATCGGTTTTGACGGTGGTGGGTGGCCAGGTCGTTTATGGTGCCGGCGAATTCGATCAGTTGGCACCACCAGCCATTCCCGTCATGCCTGACTGGTCACCTGTCATTCATGTGCCAGGGCATTGGAAATCCACTGCGGTTGTCGCCGCACAGGTGCATCAATGCAGTGGCCCTTGCGCCGTCCATTCGCACCGTCACGAAAGGGCTAGATTGTCCCCGGTGCCGGTCAACGATTTCCAGGGTTTCTGGGGGGCCTTCGGGTGCTCCTGCTTTGCATTCTAGTTGCGCGTGGTGAGCCTGAAGGTGGCCACGATACGTTGCCACCTCGGGTAACGGAGTGGTCGGATATCAGTGGGGTGACTCATCATGCTGAGCAACATGACTATGACGGACGAACATCGCAAATCAGTGATCCTTGATTACTTCAGGGCCTTTGATAATGGCGGGGTTGCCCCGGATGGGCGCAATATCCTGGAACTGTTCGCCGAAGACGCACAGGTTTACTTCCCCAAGTGGGGGATCGCGACGGGGCATACGCAGATCAGTGAAATGTTTGCCGACTTGGGTGAGCGGCTGATTTCAATCACTCATGACTACGCTCATTTCAATTGGGTTTTTTCCGGAACGGATGTCGTTGTCTGTGAGGGCACCAGCCACGGCGAACATGTGGATGGCGCGTGGTGCGCGGGCAATCCGGACTGGGCCGCCGGTTATTGGTGTGATGTGTTTGAAATTCGTGACTGGAAAATCAACCGCTGTTTTATCTATCTAGATCCAGACTATGGAGGACAGGATTCCTTGCGTTATCCATGGCTGGCAAGGCCCGTTTGAGGTCTGTGCAGAATCCATCAATCTGACGTGATTGATCCGCCTGTTTATTGGGGCATTCGAACAAAGTACTAGTCGCTAAAGCGCTCCACGAAACGACGCGAAGGGTCCAGTTCCCCATACCTCCGTTCGCTCTGTATCTCCTTGAAAAATAAAGCCTGCTGAATTTTGGTGCAACAGGCAACCCAGATCGGGGATCCATCGTGAGATGATAGCCAGAGTTTTACGACTCAGCTTGATCAGCTTTGGACGGTGTATAGCAGGTGATACGAGGGTCACCAATTACAGACGCTTGCAAGAAGACGGTAAAGCGGAACTCAAAAAAGAAATCGAATTTGAGACCAAACTGCGCGCTCTCTTCGCTCAGTACGGTTTCAGCTTGAGAGAAGTGATGAACCTGCTTGATCCGCAATCTGTTCGTCGCGCTGGGCGGCAACCACAAGACGTTGAAAGAGTGGAAAGTCAAACATGGGTCTGACACGGTCGAAAGCTGGCTGACCAAGTAAGCTTGGATTGAGTACCAAATAGTCCCGGTAAGGGCCTTTTTGTTGGGCCATGATAGGCAGGAATGTCAGAAGTACCCGGAGTTTTCATCACGGTATCCTCCGATTTTTACTTCGGGCAAGTCGCATCGATCCATTTTGTAGTGAGCGCCGTTAAAACACATAGCTGTTTCGAGCGTACCACGCGAAGACTCGGATAACCCCTAGGAGTAAAGCTTGAAACAGCGGACTTTATTCCGATTGGTGATATGCTCTTTCTCATCGTTAAGTTATTATTATAACTGACTCCTAATGCAGCATGCTAAGATCTCAGGCTATGCGCTGGTGGTAATTGTTGGGAAGTGTATGCATTAATGATTTAGCAGGCTGTATCGCTTGGATTTGATAAGTCAAGTGCTTGTTGTTTTCATGATTATCTTAAGTGATTTTTAGGTTGGAGAGAGGAAATGACATATAAGTGTATCAAGGTGTTAGAGACAGGCGAGGTCTGTGATGGTCAAGTTAGTTTTGGTACTGTGAAACAAAACAGCACGCCCTATACAACTCAAAAAAAAGCCAAAATATTTCAGATGATTTTAGAAGTCAAGGACACGCTTGGTGAATGCCCAAAATGCCATACTTCATACTTTGAGTGGGAGTTGAAATCTTCATGAGACTAACTGGTGAGGATGTAGCGTCAAGCGTCCGGGATGCGTTTAAGGATGAGCTGAAAAAGGGGCTCTCAAAACGACATGAGCTGGGTAAGTACTGTATTGGGGTGTCCACGGGTACTCTGGGTTTATTTGCGACTTTATTGAAAATTGCAGTCGCAAATCCAGTTATTGACATGGTTGCAATTATTTGTTTTGGTGCTTTGCTTGTATCGGTATTTATAAGTTTGTATATGTCTATACCGAATGTTGTACATATTACGCCTGCTCTTAATATTTACGATGATTATAATAAAATAGTGCGATTTACGTCTAAATTGATGTCGTTTTGGACGTTGACTTGGCTGATTGGATTCATTTTTGGAGTGTTTAAGTTATTTAGTTGAGGCGTTCAATATGCGAGAGTTTCTACAGCAAAATAGGCTCATGCCATTTGGTGTTTTTTTTGCCCCGGAAACAGCTGGGTGGCACGACGGGGAGAAAGTTCATGTTAGTTTTGACCATCTTAATAAAGATGCAGTTTTTTATCATGAGCAAGCGCATGAAACTGTTTTCTTGAAGACAGCAGACGGCTTGTTGCTCAGTGTTTTATTTAAGGTTTTAGATTCGCGTAGCCCCGTTGATGCAAAAGTAATTCGCCGGGTCGAGGTGACGGCAGCAAAGATGGTTGAAGCCTCGCTCCGAGCTCATGAAATAACGGCAACGTACATTGGGCTGAAGATGCTCTCACCTGAGGATGCGCTCGCCACGCAAAAGCTCCTTCCTCTGGAGTACAAGAAGTACTACGAGGCGGCTTCGAAGATTATTGATAAATATTTCGGTAGTACTTTTTTTCAGGTGGTTGTTTTCTCGACGGTGGCCCATTTTGCGTTTGGATCAATGTTATTTGAAGCATTCGTTTCACAGAACTGGCCTCGTTACACAAAACTCAAACCAGAATACCAACCAAATTATCGCCTCGATAAACTGCTTCGTTATCTGGGAAATGGAAAAATCAATGAGTTGCGTGCTGTTCTCGATGCGACCGCTGATGCGTTTTTCGAAACCAATAAATTTGAGCGCTGGAATTTGGATTCTGAAAATGATTGGCCCACAGGCCAAGCGCAAGGACACATGTTGGATCGCATTCTCGCAAAGTCAGTGGAAACTTGGTTGGCGCAACAAAATCTTTTCCCATATTTGTCAGGTGAACGAAAAAAAGAGGCTTTGGTACGCCTTAACTCAAGGTGTGAAAAATTCGGTTTCCAGTATGATATTCGCGAAAAAATTTTAAGCGAGATACACGCGGAAGATCTTATTCTTCCAATGGATATCAATAGATTCTTTGATATGTTTTCCGATGGTGATGCGATTGCCGCAGCTGTAAGGCAGGCTGGCTCACTTGTTTCCAATTCTCGGGTTCTTCAATTACCTCACCTGCCGAATCACTTGCTTGAAATTATTCTGGGAGTAAAAGATGCCCAGGAACTGATTGTTGTTGGTGCTGATCCCTACAATTCCGAGGCTAATTGGACAGTTCTGGTCAGAGCCCCCTCAATACAACATACAAATTGTACAGTTGGTGAGCATGGCTATTTAGGGGTTCAAGCTTCGTTAGATGATATAGTGGGGTGGTTAAATTCTTTAGAGACAGGAGAGTGGGTCGGGTCAGAGCCAACGTTGTTTGTGTTGTCCTATGGTTCTAAAAATGAAAAGGCCAACCATGTTGAGCACATAAGTTGGCGATGGCATGATAGAACTGTTTTTTGCCCATTGAATAACTGGTCAGGACTGGTCGATATAGCATTAAGCATGGGAAGTATTGAAGTGACTCAGGTGATGCTCCATATACGTGAAAACGATGCTATGGACGACTCTACTGATGAAACGATAATGGTGCTTAATATTGCTCGTGGCGAACAGCTTCCTGGAAAGTATACTATCCGCTCATTCAGTAAAAATGCTAACCTGGGCATGTTTGTACTCCATAATAACTGGGAAAAACAGGCCGCTTTTATATCTTTAAGCACTGAAGATGCTAGGGATGTGGGGTTCGATATTACGAGTGCTGCTACTGCTTTTGGTTGTATAATGGCTTTCTGGAGTTTTTTTTAAGGTTCTAAATAGGTTGACCTATAAGTCTGATTATTGTTGATAATATGGCCGTCCAGCAATCGACTGTATTTCAGATTAAGATTTTAGAGTTTGGCAAGGACTCGGTCTGGGCAAAGTTGAACACCGATACATCGACGGGACACAAAGGCGGGACGATGTGCAGGCTGGTGAGGGTGCGGAAGTGTTCGATGTCGCTCACCAGTTGGCGCATGCTCATCAGGTTGACGGTGTGCAGGGCTAAAGCGATCAGGCCTCGCGGCGGTTGTGTCAGGGCGCAACTCACGCCCGTTGGAATTACCACAACGTTGGTGGCTCCCAAGGCTACGGCAGTCGAGATTGGTGTATTGCTTGCCACCCCTCCGTCAACCAGAAAAACCGCTCGGCGATTTGTACACACGGGAACACCAGCGGGATGGCAGCACTAGCCACTAACGCCTGCTCAAGTTCGCCACTGGACAGCACGGTCTCGGCACCGCTAAGCAGATCGGTAGTGACGATGTGCAGGGGAAGCGCCGCATCTTCAATGCGGTGAATGGGCAGCGCATGCCCCAGCAGTCGGTGCAAGGCTGCCGGCTGTAGCAGATGGCCACGGCGCTTGATCAGTCCTCTACAGGTATCGAGCCAAGACAGGGGAAAGATGTCGGCTTTACTCAGGCCGCGCCAGAAACCGGCTAGCGCCTCGACGCCCTCGGCATCTGGCCTTGCGGCAAAGTAGGCACTGTTGATGGCGCCTACCGACGCACCTACCACGAAATCGAAGCGAATATCGGCCTCGACCAAGGCCCGCAACATGCCCACCTGGACAGCAACCAAGCTGCCACTGCCAGCAAATACGATTGCAGTTTTGGTTGCCATGCTCAAAGTCTCTATGCAGCACTGCGTCGAATCAGTGTAGCTGACGGATGCGCGTTGTTTTAGGGAGGTACCCACGTGCAAGTCAGGAGTTCCGGAGGGTTCTTAAACAAATCGAAGAGTTAAGAAAGCTGAATTACGGCAAATGGGCATACCTATATCGAAGCACATGTCGGAAATTGGCAAGAACACATAAGGCCGACGTTCAAGCCGATAAGCAGAGAGTTTCGAATAGGCGTTTGTATCCTTTGCTGCGACAGAGCGTTGCTTTTCGGTGGGCTTATTCTTTCCACGGCTACGGGCATAGTGATCTCGACTAAATCGACGCCATAACGGTTGTCGATGAACCGACGACACAGAGGAAATCATGATGTCCGTTAGCACTCAATTGACACCCTTTCGCGTTGAGATCCCACAGGCCGAACTCGATGAGTTGATGCGTCGCCTGAATGGTACCCGCTGGCCGGATCGCGAAACCGTTGGCGACCAGTCCCAAGGGCGCAGCTGGCCAAGGTGCAAGATCTGGTTGCATACTGGCGCACTCAGTACGACTGGCGTCGATTCGAAGCGCGTTTGAATAGCTACCCGCAGTTCAAAACCGAAATTGATGGCTTGGGTATTCACTTCCTGCACATCAAATCCCCCCATGAAAACGCCTTGCCATTGATCATGACTCACGGTTGGCCGGGCTCGATTGTCGAGTTCCTCGATACGATCGATCCATTGGTTAATCCAACCGCCCATGGCGGCGAAGCGAAAGACGCTTTCCACGTGGTGCTGCCGTCGATCCCTGGGTACGGTTTTAGCGACAAGCCCACCACCAAAGGATGGAACCGCACCCGCATCGGCAATGCCTGGCACGAACTGATGCAACGTCTTGGCTACCCTCGCTACGTTGCCCAAGGCGGCGACTGGGGCAGTGTGGTGACTACCGAGATGGGGCGCTTGAAGTTTGATGGTCTGGCGGCGATTCATGTAAACCTGCCCTTTGTTGTCCCCGCCGATTTGCCGGCAGAGTTGAGTGCCGAAGAGCAGGCAGCGCTCGATCAGTGTGTGCTATTTGCTTCAGACGGTATCGCCTATCACGACCTGCAAACGACCCGTCCAGAAACGATTGGCTTCTCTCTGGCGGATTCTCCTGTTGGTCAAGCATCGTGGATCTACGAGAAGCTTGCATCCTGGAGCGACAGCGGCGGTAGTGCCGAGAGCGTTTTATCCTACGATCAGATTCTCGACAACATCATGTTGTACTGGGTGACAAACAGCGGTGCTTCGTCGGCGCGTATGTATGCCGAACATCCAGGCCTTAACTTCGGTGCCGTCCACCTTGATCTGCCGGTCGCTGTCTCCGTGTTCCCAGGAGAGATCTACACTCCGCCAAAAGTTTGGGCTGAGCAGGCGTACAGCAACCTGATCTACTGGAACAAGGCGGAAAAAGGCGGTCACTTCGCAGCGTTTGAACAGCCTGCGATTTTCGTCAATGAAGTGCGAGCGGCGTTCTCCAGCGTCCGTTAATAGGATGGTCGATGATTGTGCGAGGTAGTCGCGCCCCATCAACCTAAGGTTGAATTAGGGCCCGCGTGTTGAGTCTGTAAAACAGAGTCTCTGCACGTCGGGCCCTTTGTCTGCTCTCTGGTTTTGTGATACTGCCCCATCCGAAATGTGCAGGCGGTACTCTCAATCACTCGTATCGGCAGAGCGACGAACTAGCTCAATGGGTGCGCGGACTCTTTCCATTAAGCTCAGCGGCCAACGCCGCCTGGGCACTGGTCGGGCTCCGATGCGCTCCTGATAGAGCACTAGCGCTGGCCAGCGTCCCAAGTCTATTGAGAACCAAGCAAGCCATCTTAGTAACGTGTAGAGATACGCATCCGCCACGGAGAAAGTGTCTCCGAGTAAATACGGCTGCTGGCTTAGGGTTTGGTTGAGTGAGTCAACCCGTCTGAAGAGGCGAGTGAAGATCTGATCGCGCACCTGCTGTGGGATGTCCCGAAAAAGAGGACTCATTGCACAATTCAGCTCGCAAGACAAAAAGCTCAGCCATTCACGCAGACGAATTCGTTGCCAGCTGTCGACCGGAGGTGCCAAGCCTGCTTCTGGTTTGAGGTCGGCTAGAAATTCGAGAATGGTCGAACCTTCCGTCAAAACCTCCCCGTTATCGAGCATCAATGCCGCGATGTATCCGTGAGGATTGATGCTCCAGTAGTTCTCACCTGCAGAGGTGGTTTTGGTGGCGTGGTCAACTTGGATTAAATCAAACGGCAGGTTCAGCTCGCGCAAAAGATATGGGGAGCCATAGAGCAGGCTTCTGGAGTGAAATAGAGCTTCATGGTGGGGCTCTCGTAACACGTGTTTGGACATAAAAGGATAGCTTGCTCACAGAAAATAATGCGCCAGATTTGATCCGTGTTTAGCTCCGGATGTCTCTTGGGAGATCACTATCTTGCTCATGGTGGGCATGCATCGTGCGCACTTGTGGCGGCACGTGAGGGGACGCAAAGCCAGCGACGTTGGCATGCGAAACTGGGTTGCGTGTGCAGATTGTCGCTTTATTGGCAACTGTGTAACAACCACGGCGCTATTTATGCGCCTTTGCCCATGCGGCATAATTTCCCGTAGGTCATGTAGGAGGGTTGAAGATGTTAATTTCAGCAATCAATACCGTCGAAGTCGATGCCGCGCCAAGGCGAGTGGGTGAGGTCTGCACGAAACTCCCTCACATTGTTCGCGCGCTCCTTAGCGGCACAGAGTGTGTGGGCTACGCAATTACCGATAATCGTGGGGCAAAGAACTCCTGGATCGTTAGCGGTTACTGGGAATCTGAAAGTCAGGTGCGTGCACATTTTGATCATCCGGAGCTGGCAGGGTTTATGGATATGTTGAGTGCTGGCATGGCAAGTCGGATTAACTTCAATAGCTTTATTATTAATCCAGTCGAAGATCAGCGTCGCGCAAATTGACGGTACTCTATTCTGCGAGTTAGACATAGGTTCATGTTTGTATCTCTTAAGTTCTCACCGGATCACTGTCGGTAGCACGCCGATTAGCCAAGCTCCAACTTAGCCTGCCGTTAGCAACCCATTGACGCTGTTGCGGCAGAGCTTTCGTGTGCTTCTTTTTTCGCCGTGCCACTAACACGCACGCGACGACAAGGATTACGACAATGGCGTTACGTTATTCGGTCGTGACTAAATGACTCAAGTTTCACTATTTTCGCACTGTGGATCGGGAGCTAAGTGTTGCGTCATGCCTAGCTAAAAAATGGTCATACCTAGCATAGGAGGCCCCACGTACTCCAAATGCGATGTAGGTAGATTTTTACGCCATTGTCTCTTTGGTGGCGACTAACAGTAGAACCGGGCGTTATTTATCAGCTTTCACCATTGCTGCACTATTCACCCATGGGCAGTTTATTACCTGGCTGCCGATAGGTTCACATCTGGGCTGTCGCATATTCTGCGTAGCAAAAGCCGAGCTGAACCGGATCTATTTTTAGAATGGGCGCAGATCAGAGGCAGCGGCGATGTTGACGAAAAACCACATTACCTCCGGTGCTTACCTCGAAAATTTCGGTGAGATGCCAAGAGAGATTTTATGGACGCTTGAGCAAATCGAGCGATCCATGCACGAGACGTTGGCGATTCGTCCTAATGATGGCGATATTTGGGTTTTTGGTTACGGTTCGTTGCTGTGGAATCCACTGCTGAACTTCTCAGGCAAACAACGGGCAACTTTACATGGCTGGCACAGAAGTTTTTGCATGCGAATACTCGCCGGGCGCGCCACGGTGGAAACACCAGGGCGGATGTTGGCGCTAGAGCCGGGCGGCTCTACTCAGGGCGTAGCATTTCGGTTGACTGAAAAAGTCGCACGGGACGAATTAATTCTGTTGTGGGTGCGTGAAATGCCCACTGGTGCCTACCGCCCAGTATGGGCGCCGTTGTCGATGGATGACGGGACTGAAGCCATGGCACTTGTATTTGTGGCAGAGCCCGACCACCCCTTATATGAACAAGATGCGAGTGTTGAGTCAGTTTCAAGGCACATTTCAGAAGCCTCTGGCCCTATGGGTAGCAACGCTGAATATGTGCATAAACTTAACAGTGCTTTGTGTGCAAGCGGTTTTGTTGACGAATATATCGGAGCACTTTCGGCAGGAATAATGCCGTGTACTAATCCTGCCGCAACGAATGTCATGCCGTGAAGCCCCATTTCCTGGGTGAGAGTTTCCTTGCGCCTGGATTTTGTAAGCGGCAGCTCTATGAGGTTTAGCAGGAGTTCGGAGTACTAGTTCGATTACTGCCTTTTTCTAAAGTAACTTAACTTAGTAGGAGAAAAGAAATGATCGCCCATCACAAACGACTTTCCGTTGCGTTGAGTGCGCTCTTAGTGGCCGGCACAGCCGGAATCGCCGTGAAGTATGGCGATCATTTTTCACCGATCGAGGCTGCGCATGCAGCCGAAGCACCGGCAATCCCTAAAGCAGAAGTCGATGTTGCTACCGTTGTCTTCAAACAGGTCAGCGAGTGGCAGAGCTATTCGGGTCGCCTGGAGGCTGTGGGCAAGGTCGACATCCGACCTCTTGTGCCTGGCACCATCGTTGCCGTGTATTTCAAGGACGGGGCCCTGGTCAGCAAAGGTGATCGTTTGTTCACCATCGATCAACGTCCTTATCTGGCCGAAGTGGATCGTGCAGCCGGCCAATTGGCTGCCGCTGAATCCCGGGCTATTTATACCGCCACTGATGCCGCCCGCGCGGGGCGACTTATTGAGTCGAACGCCATTTCCAAGCGCGATCTGGATGAGAAGCAAAATGCTTCGCGCGAAGCGATAGCCAACGTCAAGGTCGCGAAGGCCGCGCTTGACGCTGCCAAGGTCAATCTCTCTTACACCGAAATCACGGCGCCCATCGCGGGTCGTGTCTCTCGCGCGGAGCTGACCGTAGGCAACGTTGTTTCGGCGGGCCCTGCGGCACCGGTGCTGACCAGCCTGGTATCCGTGTCCCCCATCTACGCCTCCTTCGATGTCGATGAGCAGACCTACCTGCGCTATCTGAATCAGGCCTCAACCAAGCCCGCACCGGTATCTCTCGGCCTGGCTGACGAAGCCGGCTACTCGCGCAGCGGTGTGGTCGATTCCATCGATAACCAGCTCGACACCCAGTCGGGAACGATTCGAGTTCGTGCGCGTATCGACAACGCCAATGGCGCTCTCCTGCCAGGCCTGTACGCACGTATCAAGGTAGGCGGCGGCAAACCAACTGACGCCGTGCTCGTGGATGATTCGGCCATCGGAACTGACCAAGCGAAGAAATTTGTGCTGGTGGTTCGCCAAGGTGATGTTGTCGAGTATCGCGAAGTCACGCTGGGCAATCTGCACGAGGGGCTGCGCATTATCACCTCTGGTTTGAAGGCGGGCGATCGTGTGGTCGTCAGCGGTGTGCAGCGTGTACGTCCTAACGACACCGTCCGTGCCAACTCCGTTGAAATGGCGAACATCGGCCGTGCTGCCAAGCCTTCGGCTTAACGAGAGAACATCATCATGAATATCTCTAAATTCTTTATCGACCGGCCAATCTTCGCAGGCGTGTTGTCGGTGGTGGTTGTGTTGGCGGGGCTGATTGCCCTGACCAAACTGCCTACAGCCGAGTACCCGGAAGTGGTGCCGCCGTCGGTAGTGGTTCGCGCTGAATACCCTGGCGCCAACCCGAAAGTCATTGCTGAAACTGTAGCTTCGCCGATCGAAGAGCAGATCAACGGCGTAGAAGACATGCTCTACATGCAGTCGCTGGCCAACAGCGATGGCAAGTTGACCACCACCGTAACCTTCAAGCTCGGTACCGACCCGGACAAGGCTCAGCAGTTCGTTCAGAACCGCGTGGCCCAGGCGTTGCCGCGCCTGCCGGAGGACGTGCAGCGTCTAGGCGTGACCACGATCAAGTCCTCGCCAACTCTGACCATGGGCGTGAGCATCCTCTCGCCTAATCAGCGCTACGACCTGACCTACCTGCGCAACTATGCCCTGATCAACGTCAAGGATCGCCTTGCGCGTATCCCAGGCGTCGGGGAAGTTGTGATGTGGGGCGCGGGCGACTACTCGATGCGCATCTGGCTCGATCCACAAAAAGTCGCGCGTCTGAACCTGACTGCCACTGATGTAGTCAGCGCCATTCGTGAGCAGAACGTGCAAGTTGCCGCCGGTATCGTTGGCGGTGCGCCAATGCTGACTAATGTGCCGATGCAACTGAGCGTAAACGCTCAGGGCCGTTTGAAGACCGAGCAGGAATTTCGCGACATCATTCTCAAGACCAGCGGCGGGGCGATCACTCGCCTGTCCGATGTCGCTCGTGTGGAGATGGCTGCTTCCGAGTACACGCTGCGGGCGATGCTGGACAACAAGCCCGCTATTCAGATGATCATCTTCCAGCAACCGAACGCGAACTCGTTGCAGATTTCCGACGACGTGCGCAAGGTCATGGAGGAGATCAAGCAGGACATGCCTGACGGTGTCGACTACGGCATCAAATACGACCCGACCCAATTTGTGCGGGACAGTATTCATGCGGTAATCCAGACCCTGCTCGAAGCCATCGCCCTCGTGGTGCTGGTTGTGATCGTGTTCCTGCAAACCTGGCGTGCTTCGCTGATTCCGCTGCTGGCCGTGCCGGTGTCGATCATTGGTACCTTCGCGTTGCTGCTCGGATTTGGCTACACCATTAACGCCCTGTCCCTTTTCGGCATGGTGTTGGCGATCGGTATCGTGGTGGACGACGCCATCGTGGTGGTGGAAAACGTCGAGCGTAATATTGCTGATGGGCTTTCACCTCGCGATGCGACCTACAAGGCCATGCAGGAGGTGAGCGGGCCGATTATCGCCATCGCGTTGACCCTCGTGGCGGTGTTCGTACCATTGGCCTTCATGTCCGGCCTGACCGGCCAGTTCTACCAACAGTTCGCGATGACCATTGCGATCTCGACCGTGATCTCGGCGTTCAACTCGCTGACCTTGTCGCCAGCCTTGTCCGCCATTCTGCTCAAAGGGCACGACGAGCCAAAAGACCGTCTGACCCGGATTATGGACGCGCTGTTTGGTCGCTTCTTCAACGTCTTCAACCGCGTGTTCAACCGGGGTTCGCAAAGCTACGGCAACGGTGTACGCCGTGTGGTAAACCGCAAGCTCGTGATGCTAGTGATCTACGGCATTCTGTTGGGCGGTGCGGTGTGGATGGGCAAGATTGTTCCTGGTGGTTTCGTACCGGCGCAAGACAAAGACTACGTGGTGGCTATCGCGCAACTGCCAAGTGGCGCTACGTTGGATCGTACCGAAAAAGTCGTGCGTGAAATGGGCGATATCGCCCTGGCCATTCCAGGCGTGAAGAACCTGCCGCAGTTCCCGGGGTTGTCGGTCAGCCTGGCTAACTCGCCAAGCAGTGCCTTGGTGTTCCCTGTACTTGAACCATCGAAGTATCGCTCCAAAGAAGAATCCGCCTCGGCCATCGTTGCACAGTTGAATGCCAAATATGCCGGGATCAAGGACGCTGCCATTGCGGTATTCCCACCACCGCCAGTAGCGGGTCTGGGTACGGTTGGTGGTTTTAAACTGATGATTGAAGATCGAGGTGCACTGGGTCTGGAGGCGCTGAACAAAGCAACCCAGGACTTCTTGGCCGCCGCTGCGAAAGCTCCTGAACTGGGCCCAGCGTTCTCGATGTTCCAGATCAACATGCCTCAATTGAATGTCGATTTGGATCGGGTCAAGGCCAAGCAATTGGGTGTGTCGGTGACTGATGTATTCGACACCCTGCAGATCTATCTGGGCTCGATGTACGTCAATGACTTCAACGCATTCGGTCGCGTGTATCAAGTGCGGGCTCAAGCTGATGCACCGTTCCGTGCAACTGCTGAAAGCATTGGTTTGCTCAAAACCCGTAACGACAAAGGCGAGATGGTTCCGCTGTCCTCGCTGATCAAAGTGACCACCACCTACGGCCCAGAAATGGTTACCCGCTACAACGGTTATACCGCGGCCGATATCAACGGTGGCCCTGCGCCTGGTTACTCGTCCGGGCAGGCTCAAGCGGCTGTTGATCGCATTGCCAAAGAAGTATTTCCACGTGGCATCAAGTACGAGTGGACTGACCTGACCTATCAACAGGTGCTCGCTGGCAACGCGGCAATGTGGGTGTTCCCAATCAGCGTGCTGTTGGTGTTCCTGGTGTTGGCTGCCCTGTACGAAAGCTTGACCCTGCCATTGGCAATCATCCTGATCGTGCCGATGAGCATTCTCTCTGCGTTGGCGGGTGTTTGGCTGACCAATGGCGACAACAACATCTTCACCCAGATTGGTTTGATGGTGTTGGTGGGGCTATCGGCGAAGAACGCCATTCTGATTGTCGAGTTTGCTCGTGAGCTGGAAATGCAAGGCCGTACCATTGTGCAAGCCGCGATCGAAGCCAGTCGGCTGCGTCTGCGTCCGATTCTGATGACGTCGATCGCCTTCATCATGGGTGTCGTGCCACTGGTGTTCTCCACCGGTGCAGGTTCCGAGATGCGCCAGGCCATGGGTGTCGCGGTGTTCTTCGGCATGCTGGGCGTGACCCTGTTCGGCTTGATGCTGACCCCAGTGTTCTACGTTCTGCTGCGCAAACTGTCGGGTGTCGAGCACCTGGTGGACAAGCACGGCAAACACCCGCACTTGGGCGCCGACCTTAACTCCAGTTTCGACATTAGCCCGGATCACACTTCGCACTTTGACGGTGGTCATCACACTCAGACATCAGCTCGCGTGCCTGAACCCGCGTTCCTGAAGTAAGGAGAACGACATGAAAGTGTTTGCAATGAATCGGATGCTTTTGGGTTCAATGTGGCTAGCGACGATGTTAGTGACAGCAGGCTGCTCCCTTGCGCCGACCTACGAAAAACCTGATGTTTCGGCGCCTCAGGCTTACAAGGAGGAAAAGGCCCAATCTCCACTGACGCCCGCAGAAGCGGGCAGCTGGAAAAATGCTGAGCCGTCGGAAGAATTCGCAAGGGGCGAGTGGTGGCGGGTGTTCAATGACACTACCCTGAATCACCTTGAGAGCCAGGCCCAAGATGCCAACCAGAATCTGGTCGCTGCGGCGGCCCGATTGAAGGAGGCGAGGGCGCTGAATCAGTCTGCGCGTTCGGCCTTGTTCCCGACGGTAGACGCCGGTTTTGGCCCAACCCGTCAACGCGTTTCACCCGCCTCGCAGTTCCAGTCAGACAGTGGGCAGGGTGCCAGCCAAACGATGTGGCGTGCACAGACCGGGATCTCATATGAGGTCGATATGTTCGGTCGCGTGTCCAACACGGTCGATGCGGCGGATGCGGAAACTCAACGCAGCGAAGCCTTGTTCCACTCGGTGTTGTTGGCGTTGCAGGCAGATGTTGCACAAAACTATTTCGCGTTGCGTGAATTGAATGCGGAAATTGAGGTGTACAACCATGCGATCGAGCTCCGCGAGCAAGCGCTGAAGCTGGTGCAGCAGCAATATACCCTGGGCGATATCAGTGAGTTGGATGTTGCGCGTGCCGAGTCCGAGTTGGCGACAGCCCGCTCGGACGCCATGACTGTACAGCGCCTGCGCGCAGCATCGGAGCACAGCCTCGCGGTGTTGCTGGGCAAGACGCCGGCAGAGTTTTCGATGGCGGCCAATCCATTGCAGCCAGTAAATCTGCGGATCCCGGCAGGGTTGCCATCGTCGCTGTTGGAGCGTCGCCCGGACATCGCAGCAGCTGAGCGTTCGATGGCTGCGGCCAATGCTCGAATTGGTGTTGCAAAAGCAGCGTTCTTCCCTTCGTTGACGCTGACAGGCAATGCTGGCTTTGAGTCCGGTTCGCTAAGCAACCTGTTCAGATGGAGCAGCCGCACCTTCCTGCTCGGCCCGTTAGCCGGCACGGCGCTGAGCCTTCCGATCTTCGACGGTGGTCTGCGCAAAGGCAACCTGGCAAAAGCGCGGGCTGAGTACGAGGAAGATGTAGCCAATTATCGCCAGCAGGTGTTGGTGGCGTTCCGTGAGGTAGAAGACAACCTCTCTGATCTGCGGGTGCTGGAAGAGCAAACCCGTACTCAGTCACAAGCGGTGGATGCTTCCGGCCGAGCCGCTAAAGTGGCGCGAGCACAGTACACCGAAGGGGATGTTATTTACCTGTCGGTCATCGATGCCGAACGTACGGCTTTGCAATCACGTCGCGCTGCGGTGCAATTGCAAGGTGCGCAGGCGGCGGCCACTGTGAATCTGATCCGCGCATTGGGTGGTGGCTGGGGTAATGCCTCGCCAGTGAAGTCCCAGGAGGTCACGCGGCGGTAACAGGTCGCGGTGACGAAGGCAGCGCCAATTAGAAACAAAAAAGCATGCCCATGGGCATGCTTTTTTGTTTCTGTGGGGTTAAGGAATAATGCGTTCGTTACGCAGGCGGTTGAACAGATCGAAGAACACCTTATCGCTGGTGCTATAGCCGGTAAACCCCAGCTCACGGGTGTGAGACATATCGGTCAGGCACTCAAATGTTCGACCGAGGTCAGCATCGGTGTGCCAGGGAGATGCCATGCGGTCAAAATTGCCTTCCACCAGTTCATGTTTGCGGGCAATGTCTGCCCACACTCGGTGACCGTCTGCCATCTGGGTTTCCAGCAAGACACCGTTGCCATCGAACGGCACGGGTTCGAGATCGAACCATTCTGCGATGCGCCCCCACATCCAGCTCCACCGGAAGGTATCGCCATTTACCACATGTAGTGGTTTGTTGTGCGCTTCAGGGGTGGTCGAGGCCCACTCCAAATGTTCCGCGAGCAGGCGAGCGTCGGTTACATCCGTCAATCCGTTCCATTGAGATTTGCTTCCAGGGAAAATGAAGGGTCTCCCGGTTTCCTTGCAAATTGCCCCATACGTCGCGAGCGTCATGCCCATGTTCATGACGTTGCCGAGGGCGTAACCGATAACCGTGTGTGGTCGGTGAACAGTCCACGAGAACCCCTCACGCTCGGCGGCAGCAAACAATTCATCCTCCTGCTCATAGTAGAAGTTTTCAATATCGAGGCGGGTCATGATTTCGCGGAACGGCGTGGTGATGTTCACTCCTTTGCCGTACACCTCGAATGGCCCAAGGAAGTGTTTAAGACCCGTCACAAGGGCTACATGTTCGACGGTTTCGCTGCCACGCAGGGCGTCCAGCAGGTTACGAATCATGAGTCCATTGACTTTGATATTTTGTGCTTCAGTCTCATGGCGCTTCCAGCTGGCGTAGAACACATGGGAAGGGTTGACGCCTTCCAGTGCAGCTTTCACGTCTGCAGCATCGAGCAGATCAGCTGCGATGTGCTTAACCCCATCGACAATGCCTTCAGGCTTGCGCGCAATTCCTATGACTTCCCAGCCGTTTTCCAGTAGCCGATGGGCAAGGTTGTTTCCAATGATGCCGGTTACGCCAACGATTAATGCCTTTCTATTCATATTGATACCCCGCGTTGAGTGTATGCAAAGTGACCAGAATTAAATGGAGCATGGTCGGGATTAACTGTTGCTACTTGAGTCGGGTATCAAGTTAGTAGCTGCATGGCGAATGATAAAACCTTATATGGAGACACTGTGTCTCCGTTGGGGCGACAGTTGACTGTTATTTATTTTATTTTCTGAGATTCGGAAGGTGGGGGCACAAATAAGTAGTTCTGGAGGGGGGGTTGCACATTTCTTTCGCTTGTCAGTTATTGAGGGTAATTTTGTTCACAAAAAAGCCGAGAACCGGCTATTGAAATTTGCATTCGAAAGTGAAATTGCATCTTTTCAAAGACGATTCGAGAGGATGTTGGATGCGCAAAGATTGGAAGGAGAGATAGTGAATCAGAATGGCTTGAGCAGGAGTGTATCTGTGCAGCAGGCACCCAATGAACAAGTTAAGGTCTAGGTGTTTGTTCAGTCGCTATATATTGAAATTCGGTACTGAATGTTTGCGCTTCCGATTGTCTCTCTTCAAGCGACGAAGCGTCTCACGAAGGTGCGTTTAATGTCTACATCTCATACGTGACAATTGCTCCCAATCGCAGGAAATGCCTTTTCCGGGAGGCAGCGATCCATCTAGCTGGTACCTATCGCTAATAAGCATTCGTGCCGTGCATATGTCCATACGGAATCGGAAAAAGCGAGAAGTAAGAATGACCGCGCGGACGGCCTTAGCCGTCTCTTGGGTGCTCACCCACGTGCGGATCTTCAAATTCTGTGCACGCAGCTCTGCCCATCCCACAAACGGTGAAACTATGAAATCAACAGACCGCGACGCTAAGGCGAGGGACAAACTGCTTATTCTTGCAGCGATTTGTCTTTCCGCACTGGTACTACCACTGAGCTTTACCGGAGGGGCGGTTGCTACGCCCGCTATCGGCCGCGATTTGGGAGGGAGCCCCGTTGCTCTCACCTGGATCACCAACGCGTTCATGCTTTCCTTCGGCAGTTTGCTGATGGCGGCAGGCGCTTTGGCTGACGTTTATGGGCGTAAGCGCCTTTTTGCAATTGGGATGATGCTGTTTACTGCAGCATCTCTGGCACAGAGTATGGCACCGTCGGTGGTATGGCTTGATGTCCTGCGGGCTATTCAGGGTGTCGCTGGCGCTGCTGCTTTGGCCAGCGGTTCTGCGGCACTGGCACAAGAGTTTGAAGGGCACGCCCGTACTCGTGCCTACAGTATGCTCGGTACAACCTTCGGTATCGGTCTCGCGTTCGGCCCTCTGGTCGCTGGCGTATTGATTGATGCGTTCAGCTGGCGTGCGATCTTTGTCTTTACTGCTTTGATCGGTGTGATTGCGATGGTCTTTGGCCTACCGCGTATGCGCGAGACCCGTGACCCAGGGGCTCAGGGGTTGGATTGGCCAGGCACGATTACCTTCAGTGCCACTTTGGCGCTGTTCACCTTCGGTGTTATTCAAGCGCCGGACAGTGGCTGGGGCAGCCCGTTAGTCGTAGGTCTGTTGGGTGCGTCGGCAGTCCTGCTGGTTGCATTTATCATGATCGAAATGCGTGTTAAGCGTCCGATGCTCGATCTGACTCTGTTTCGCTTTCCCCGTTTCGTCGGTGTGCAAATGCTGCCGATCGGCACTTGTTACTGCTACATCGTTTTGGTGGTGATGCTGCCATTGCGTTTTATCGGCGTTGAAGGCCTGAGCGAAATTGATGCGGGTTTGTTGCTGCTGGCGCTTTCCGCGCCGATGCTCGTAGTGCCAATGCTCGCGGCCTCCATGACCCGTTTTATCTCGGCGGGCGTGCTGTCGGGTGTAGGTTTCCTCATTGCTGCGATTGGCCTGCATTGGCTGAGTTTGTACAACGTCGGCGAACCTAAGTTTGGTCTCGTAGGCCCGATGCTGTTGATTGGGATCGGAGCAGGCCTGCCATGGGGTTTGATGGATGGTCTGTCGGTCAGCGTCGTGCCAAAAGAGCGCGCTGGTATGGCAGCTGGTATTTTCAACACCGTGCGCGTGGCGGGTGAGGGTATTGCCTTGGCAAGTGTTGCCGCGATGCTTGCATCATTACTGCACACCAACCTGACTGATGCAGTGCAAGTGGTTGCCGGCAGCGCCGACGCTGCGCTGATTGCAGAAACAGCGCATCGCGTGACCACTGGCGACATGGCACATGCAATCAATACTGTTCCAGGCCTGGCTAACGAGCGTCTCGTTCAGGGTTACGCTTCGGCGTTCCAATACTTGTTGCATATCCTGACCATCATCACATTGGCTTCCGCTGCTGCGGTACTGGGGCTGTTGAGTAAAGATCGTACTGTTGCTGATGAGGGTGTCAGCGAGGCAGCTTAATAGCTAAGAGGATTGCCCTCGTCGATGCTGACGCGGGTAATAACTTGGAGCTCTCAGGCTCTCGGAGTAGAAGATTTCCTTCTGCTCCGAAAGTTTTTTACGTTTTATGGTTAGCTTTAAGCGGTAACGAAGATTGTTAACCCTCAGGTTGCGGACTGCAGTTCAAACTACCGCAAGCGATCTGCAAGGTAATTCAATACAGCCCGCGTCTTTGCTGGCATTCGACTACCCAAAGGGATGAGGGCGTGTACAGGGGGGCCTGGCGAATCCACCGAAGTGAGTACACGCACAAGCTTCCCGCAATCGACGTACGGTTGAGCGACTTTGTCATAGATCTGGGCGATGCCGAGCCCAACGGCAGTGGCATCAATCACCGCTTGCCCATCCGATACAATCAAAACCGGTGAAGGAGAAAACTCCCGAATATGCCCATTTTCGGCAATCGACCAAGGGCGTAGTCGACCCGTAAACCCACGAAAAATTACGGCTTCATGATTGACCAGGTCGGCTGCTGACTCTATCGGTGTATGACGGGCCAGATAGTCGGGGGATGCGTAAAGGCTGAGCGTGATATTGCACAGCTTGCGGACGGTCATCTCGCTGTCTTGTGGTAATTCACCCGCTCGAACGACAATGTCCCATCCTTCTCCAACAGCATCTGACATGCGATCCGTCATGGACAATTCGAGCGTCACCTGTGGGTACCTTTGACGAAGCTCAGATATGGTTGGAAGAAACAATTGACGAAAGCCCGATGGAATGTCCAATCGGACACGCCCGATGGGCTCTTCTTTGCGAGCTGCCAACTCATGCGCCGCGTCACGAAGACCATCCAGTGCCGCGATGGCAGCATTCAGATAGGTCTCTCCGTCTTCGGTTAGGCGGACGGCACGAGTGGTACGCTGGAAGAGTTTGGTGCCGAGCCTTACTTCAAGGCGCTGCACCGCTTTTCCGACGTTAGATTTGCTTGTTGAGAGATTTTCAGCGGCTCGGGTGAAGCTGCCGGTCTGCGCGACCCCCACGAAGGCGGCGATGTCCGGAAATGAAGTGTCGGCTCGTTCCATTACGGTTCTCTTTTGGTCTATTCATTTTTGACGTGACGCACAGAGCTCGCTTGGTCAACTATGGCTCAAATTTCGGAAACAGTATCAAATTTCCAAGGTGCTTAGTGATGCGCGAGCGTATGTCGCGAATGGCCAGGTAGGTTTTAAATTGTGGCTTGGCACGACCGATTTGATCGGGTCATATTTCTTGTGATTGTTTGGCGCAGGGATATTACATTAAGTAGTGGTGCCATGCTAATGGAGCAAAAGACAAGACTCGATATCGATAAAAATGATAATTATATGGCGATGTGAGAGCCATCGCTATCATACAATTATCCCGTTGTGGTTTTAAATTATCATTGTTGGTGGGGTTATTTTTGATAGTAATTATTATTGGTGGTGATTTTTATATAAAACTGTAATCGGTAAAATGTGCCCCAGCGGATAGTTGAGTTACCAGTTGCAGATCTGGTTTGTTCTTCACTGCCGCTGCTCTGATGTGGTTTTTTTAGGCCCGCCCGCCCGCCCGCATGCGAGCCCGAGCTCAGGGGCAAGGCTTCGTCAAGAAATGCCTTGGCGAAGGCTACGACTTTGGCACCTCGAATCGGGTTGTATTGGGCTCCTGCCTCGGCACCGTGATCGCTGGCGATTACATCGCTGCCATACAGCGCATCATACAAAGAGCCCCATCGCGCATTGGCAGCATTCAATGCATATCGCGCATTCATTGCAGGCACCACCAGTTGGGGCCCGGCCTGTTGGCTTATTTCGCTATCGACATTGGAAGTGCTGGCCTTAACCTCCATCGATTGCGGCTGCAGGTAGCCAATGGAGGAGAGAAATGCTCGATAGACCGGCATGTCGACAACCGGCCCAGGGTTTGCTTTGTGCCAGATGTCGAGTTCGAGCTGTAGCCGGTCACGTTCGGCCAACAAACTACGGTTGACGGGCGCCAGTTCCTGAATCAGCTCGGAGTATCCACTCCAGAAAATATCAGCGTCTATGGTGGTACCGGGGAGGACTTCTTCTTCGATAAAAGACCGCAAAGAAGTCGCGACTTGCAGGCCATGAAGGGTTGTGTAATTGGTCATCACATTCTCTCTTATTTCGAGGCTTGGGCGCCGGCTTTGGCGATCTGCGCATCTTGATCCGCTTTGACGCCGGACACGCCAATCGCGCCGATCACTTGATCATCGACAATGATGGGTACACCTCCTTCAAGTGAGGTCACCAGAGGCGCGGAGAGGAACGCACTGCGGCCACCATTTACCATTTCTTCATAGCCTTTGGACTCGCGTCGGCCGATTGCGGAAGTCCGCGCTTTCTCGGTGGCGATGTAGGCACCGATCGGTGCGCAACCGTCGAGACGCTCAAGGGCCAGAAGATGACCGCCATCATCGACCACAGCGATGCTGACGTCCCATCGGTTGACTTGGGCCTCAGATCGAGCGGCGGCGAGAATCTGACTGACCTCTGTTTGGCTTAATACGGCTTTGCTGTTCATAGGCTCTCCTGTGGGGGAATGACGTCTTCCAGAACTTCAATCCAGTGCCGCACCTCAGTGCGACCTGCACTATCGAGGTGGGTTTGGCATCCAATATTCGCGGTTGCGATGAGATCGGGATTGCCGCTCTCCAGCGCATTCATCTTGTTGTCGCGTAGCTGTCGCGAGAGATCTGGTTGAGTAATCGAGTAGGTGCCTGCCGAGCCGCAGCAAAGGTGGCTGTTGGGTACTGTCGTGAGTTGGAATCCCAGACGAGTTAGTACACTTTCCACTGCGCCGCCGAGCTTTAAGGCGTGCTGAAGGGTGCATGGGCAGTGGAATGCAAGACGAAGGTCGCTGCGGGCGCCGAGCTGCTCGAGGGGTTCCTCCTGCAACACCTCGACGAGATCTTTGCTCATTGAGCTAACCCGGAAAGCTTTTTGCGCATACAGCGGGTCGTTCTTGAGCAGGTGTCCGTACTCTTTTACGAATGCGCCACAACCGCTGGCGGTTTGAATGATCGCCTCTGCACGCCTTCGATTGCCGGCCACCAGGCATCAATGTTGCGTCGGGCTCTGTTCAGGCCTGCTTGCTGGGCGTCAAGGTGATAGTCAACTGCGCCACAGCAACCCGCCTGGGTGATTGGAGTAATGCTAATTCCCAGCCGATCCAATACTCTTGCAGTGGCGGCGTTGATGTTGGGGGACAGACTTGGCTGCACGCACCCTTCGAGCATCAGCATGGTTCGCGCTTGCTGTTGGGTTGGCCTGCGTTTCGCAGGGGTGATTCGCCGAGGCAATTTGAGTTGCACTGCCTGCGGTAGGACGGGGCGTAGGCTCTTTCCTATGTTCAGCAGGGGTTTAAACACCACCGGATTAGGTAGCAAGCCCCGTAGGCCTTGGCGCATTAAGCGCTGCCCGGTGCTGCGGGGGACTGCCTCATTAACGACTGCACGGCCGATGTCCAACAAGTTGTGATATTTCACGCCGGATGGGCAGGTGGTTTCGCAGTTCCGGCACGACAGGCAGCGATCCAGATGCTCCTGTGTTTTGGCCGTGACGTCATTACCTTCCAGAACCTGTTTGATCAGGTAAATTCGTCCGCGCGGCCCATCTAGCTCATCACCCAGGATTTGGTAGGTTGGGCAGGTGGCATTACAAAAGCCGCAATGTACGCAGCTGCGCAGGATGCTCTCGGCTTCTTCAGCACGTTCCAGACGCAAGGCTTGTTCGCTCAAGTTTGTTTGCATGATTAGATCTCTGCGTACATTCGGCCCGGGTTGAGAATCCCTAACGGATCAAGTTTCGTCTTGAGAAATCGCTGATAGCGCAATAGCGAAGGTGCCAGCGGCTGGAAGGGGCGATCACATTTCGTGCTGATTACCCGTGCGTACGAAGCATTGCTGGCAGGTCATCATCGGGAGCACGATGCATCGGCCCATGCACGACTGAATCATGCATTTCACTTGGCCATATGCGAGGCCTCGCACAATCCTGTTCTTGTGCAGACCCTTCGTTCGCTCACCGATTTATTGCTCAACTCGGTGTTCGCATCAGTGAACAATCTGTATCACCGTGAAGCGCAGAAACGGCAAATCGATCGTCAGCATGCACGCCTGTATAACGCCGTCACAGGACGCTTGCCGGAGCAGGCACGTAGGGCCGCCATCGCCCATATCCAGAGCATCAGTGAGAGTTTGAAAGAGATCGAAAATGAAGAACAGCGTCTCGTGCGTTCGACTCTTCGGTTAGAGGGCTGGACGTAAGATTGCCTTGTTGATGCAAGGTAATGTGAGGACAGTTAATGCCCTTTTTCCGCGAAGCCTATTCGGCACTCTGTAGGTCGATGAGCAGCTGCGTGATCACAAAAAGATGCAGAATGATTGTATCTGCGCGAGCTACAGAGCGTATCTATTTGGACAGTTTATCATTCCCCGGGCGAGGCTCAGACTTTGATCACCAGCCCAGATTCAGGGCGAGGAAAAACGACTGACTCCCGAGGAATGCAATCATGACCAAGTTGTACATCGCCGATCAAACCTGCTCTCAAGCCGTGCAAATCATCGCCAATGAAATCGGTCAGAATCCAGAGCTGGTTCACTTCAACGTGTTCGACCAAACCACTTCGAGCGGCGAGTCTTTTGCCGAAGTAAATCCACTCGGTTACGTTCCTGTACTGGCCCTGGATAATGATTCGCAGGACAAACTCACCGAGACGATGGTCATCACTTCCTACTTGGCTGACCAGCATCCTGAGTCAGGTCTGATCCCGGCTCGCGGCACTTTGGAGCGCGTCAAGGTCGATCAGCTGCTGACCTTCATCGCCACCGAAATTGCGCAAAAACACATCCCTCTGATGCGCAAACTGATGACTGATTTCGGTACCGAGTGGACTCGTGCGAAATTGGTCGCAGCTTATACCACTCTGGACACTCGCCTTGCTGACCGGCCTTACCTGCTGGGTGACAACTTCTCCGTTGCTGACGCTTATGTTTGGGCCACCCTGTGGCACGAACGCTCTGGCACCGAGATTGGCCATCTGGAAAATCTGGCAGCGTGGAAAGCTCGCGTAGACGCTCGCCCATCGGTGCAGAAAGCACTGAAAGACGAGGCTGAGGTCGTGGCCATCCATAAGGCGCAAGCGACTGCTTGATAGCTAGTACGTAGATGGACAATGGGTCGTGCTGAGAGCTACGACCCTTTTTTTGTTAGTCCGAAAGGCAGCGCGAGGCCTTTTATCTACTGTAGCGATCTCTGCTACGTGACTGAGAGTCTGTTGATCACGCTATTTTCCAGCCTTCCATCAGTGCTGACGCCGGCTGACCTTTGCAGGGTTAAGGAAGACCCGGCTTATAAAGCACTAATCGCTGGGAGCAATATCTATCTGGTTGTGCGTCGCAGAAGGATATACCTGGACTCCTACGAATTCCGCCTCGATGAACGAACCGTCCACGGATTTTTTTTGGTGCCAAGTGAGGAAGGATACCTTCGTGTTCCATTCCTGTATGACCTCAATGAGGTTAGCATCGCCACCGATGAGTCCATTGAAGAGGTGGCGATCGCTGTGAACGGCACGGCGATGATCGTAACCACCCAATCAAGAATCGTAACCATCGCAGCACACGTCATCATCGCCAACGCGATGAGTATGCTTGAATCCGAAGATACAGATATGGATGTCCTTTATGTCGGACAAAGCTTAGGCAAGACCGGCCAACGTACCGCCATCGACCGGCTGTTGGCGCATACCACGTTACAGCGCATCCTGGCCGAATCCTCGACCCACCTGCCAGAGTACGAAATTTTGCTGCTGCTTTACCGTTTTGAGCATGGGCGCACCATGATCAGTAACGCAGGTGACTTCAACGTGGAGTCATTGGCGTCCAAAGCGAAGGACAGCTTACATTTCGATAGATTGCGTGATGTCCAATTGAAGCGAAACGAAGTGGTGTCGCTGTCGGAAGCGGCGCTCATCAATCACTTCAAACCTCACTACAACATGCAGTTGAAATCGACTAACTTCGCCGCCCGATCAAAGCTCGTTGTGATTAAAAGACTTCTTGGGAAGGGCATCACCGGCTTGATGGTGGAAATTTGTTCGTCCAATCTGCGCGCTCGTTTAGGGACAATTCATGCGCTACCGCTCAATTTGGAAGAGGTGATGGGCCGGGGGATCCTGGATGGGCTGAAAATTTCTGACGAACACACTCGTCAAGCGTGGAAGGAGGAAGTGAACAGGATGGCCCACACGCACTACGCAAGGTACCCACTGACAACTATTCAAGAACGAGAAACGTTTTTGCATGGAATGGTTTGGAACGGCGAGACAGAGCGAGTCCCGATGTGGCCGACGCATGAAAAATCTAACGACGCGTAGCCCTTTTCAGATCACACAACCATTCGTTAAGTCCCCGGTTTTCAGGCCGATAGCTTATGAATTATCGCCTCTCAAAAAGTAGATTGGTGGGGTTGATGGTGATCGTCTCAACTTTCTGGGCATTGCGCGTAGGTTCACGGCAAAAACGAGGGGGAAGTAGGAATGGAAAGTGAAACAACTTTTGAGCACGAAGAAAAAATCTACACCAGCATTTACAACCATCAGGAAGACAACCTGATGGTCTACCTTCCTGATGGCACTCAGCGGACTACTGCGTTGCGCGGGCTAGATCCTGAGCAGGCTGCAATGACCCATCTTCGAGCGTTCGTGCTGCATTCAACCAAATAATCACTAGCTGGATCTGTCCAGGGAGTATTCGATGTCTTTGTTGAGAGAACTCATGCTTTTGGCTGAGGCCAAAATGAGGGCGGAGCAAAAAGAAAAGAAGGATGAGAAGGTGTCTGAGCTGGTCATAGCGCTCGAACACAACACGTATAAAATGTTGCCCGGAACTAGGAACTCCTTTCGAATTGATGCCCAGAATACGAGTACGAAAACTCAGCGGCACGCTCATGTCTATGCCAAGCCCAATGGTGTTGGAAAGCAGCTCTACTCTGTGAACATTGATGGTTCAGGGCATGATGGGTCGTCAGGAACGGTCATTCCGGCCAGCCACGCTCAGTATCTTCACTCGCTAGGTTTCGAGATTCCGGCCAACCTCTCTCTCGAAAGCTTGGACTACGCTAGCGTCGATCCCAAGCTTTATGAGTGGAGTGTGTTGGAAGAGTATCTTCAGTAAATATTGGTACTTGAGGGGCTTGCTCGCTAAATGCGCAATCATGCAGATCTGTATTGTGTTTACGGGATGACCCTGAGCGTTTCGACCTGCAATGTGTATCACAGTGTTGCATCAAAAAAACCCGCCAGTCTATCCACTGCATAAGGGATGCCCTCGGATGGATGACTCGGAAACCAGCGTGTGGTTGCAAGCTATGGAGTCCTACGGCCAAGACGCCCTTCGAATCCGGGTTCGCGATGCCGTAGGAAGCTACAAGCGTGCACCAGGCCTTGGCTCTCGGGCGCGGCTGTATGCTTCCAGTATCGGAGAACTCGCGACACAGATGTTGTGGGAGGTTATCCAGGAGAGTGGATTGGCATTCGATACGATTGACGATCCGTCGCAGTTCGTGAGCATGCGGCTAGGGTTGAGAGTCCACCTGCACCAAACGTTGCAATCACAGCTCCTTCAAGACGGTTTCGCGTCCGAATGTCTGCAGGAAGACTACCTGGCACGGGAGCTTGGCTTGTGATGAGTGAGGGACGTTGCATTGGGCGAAAAGCCGTTGGCCAGACAACCAATTTCCTTGCCGGTTATCAGGACACTTCCCGGAGTGACTTTGATGAACTTTCGGCTGCTCAGCAACGTAGTTGTGGCGCCGGGTGAATGAGGGCGGATTTAGCGATTAGCTGGCGTACCCGTGATCGATGCGCTCAAACTCAGCTTTCACGAGTTCGTATCCCGCTTCACTTTGAAGCGTTTGCAACCGCGAACTTCCGTTGGCCCCGGCTATCGGCTGATTGAGCCAATGAGCGGCCTTCATTTTGCTGCCAAAGACTTGCTCGGCTTGGTGTTGAATCAACTCAATACGATTCATTTTCTGACTCTCGGGAGCCGCGAAGGCGTCTGTTCGATTTTAGTTGGCGGTCGATGTGGATGCTTGGGTCTTGGCACTATATTCGCGAAACAACTTGATGCCGCGTTTGATGATCAATTTTAGCTTAGGCGACCCATGATCCTGCTTGCAATCCTGCTGGATTGAAGCACCCTCGGCTGACTTCATACGCACTAAATTGCCATCATGCTTAGGACGCCAATGAATAGTAAGGACGGTAGTATCAGTGCTGCGCTCAGCGACGAGATCAATTCACATCGGGCGCGGCTGGCGCCGTTCTTCAACGGGAATGCCAAACCTAACCCATCAGTAAGTTTTGCCAACGATGGCACTGGTTTCGGTAAGTCGTACAACGTGTTCGATCAGTTCGTCGAACACTCAGCAATACGTAGTGAACTTGGGGGCCACCGCAACCTATTCTTCATCACTCCGCACAAAGCGCAGATAGACGTTTCCAAGGTCACCCAGGAGAAGGCCGCTGAGCGGAGCGTCAGCATTCTGAGCTTCCTGGCCGAGCAGGACTTGTCCGACCTGAGTTTCGTCGGTTGGGTATCGAAGGCGCGCAATGAAGACCTGTACGTCGCTTGGACTAAGGCTCTCAACTCCGACTATTACCGTGAATCGGTCAACGAGTTGGGCAACGCAATCAGTGGACTCAGAGCAACGGAGGCTGAACAGGCACGCTATCTGAAGCTGGGGAGTACCGACTACCTGCTCGAAGCGGAGCTTGCACGTCGGATTGACGCCGCAAAACAACGCCTGCTCCATGCGTTACAGGATTTGGCCAAGGCCGTGATTCGTGAGAAGGTCGATTTTGAGTTCGTGACCACCCAGCAGCGCTTTCAGAGCGCCAGCAATGATCGAGAGCGGGCAAAACTCCAAGTCATCGATCATGTTTTACCTTTCGAACGAGCCAAGGTGGGGCCAACCATCTTCATCGCCACCACTGCCCGATTTCTGAAGCGGGCGTACATTGTGTATCTCGACAAGAAGCGTGAGCCGAACCTCAAGAAGCTGAGCTTTGAAGAAATTTTGGGAGCCAAGCGTCCGCCAACGGATGCTGAAGAGGAGGGTATCGCCCCGATCGGCGCTGCCTGCAGCCTCCCCCATGACGAACAAGTTATCTACCTGAAAGAAAATTTCTTCGTCTCTGACGAATCCAACTATTTCCAAGCACATGGGATCACCTTCAACCTCGTCGTTGACGAAGAGCACGACAGCTACGACCGGATTTTTGACGAGAGCAAGAAAAAGCTGGTCAGCGAAAACGTCAAGCCACCTCATGTCATTGCCGGTCTGCACCGCCTGATGGAGATGATCTCGGCTGAGTATGGCCCAGATGATGAGGAGCCCATCGCGTTCAACGAAGCGGTGGAGCTGATGAAAAACCTACGCAGACACTACGAAGAAGATTGCGAAACCAGCGTAAGCCTCGACGCGATCTTGCAGATGTGTTCAGGGAATGTCGGCCATATCACGATCAACAACCGCGACGTAGAACAGATCCTGGCGCTGTCACGGAACATCTTCAGCCTGACACCCAGGCGCTTCTACAACGAGGAAGCCCTGAAGCGAATTCGGATGCGATCTGTCTGCGGGAAAAGCGAGATACGTCTGTCCGTCGATGACGGCGCTCCATCCACAGACCCAACCCTGCATGACTTCCTGCAGGTCATGCTGTGCGCCCTGTACGCATGCTCCACAATTCCTCAACAGAGCCCGTTGCGGCAGCTCTTGGAGCTTGGCGAGAACGCCAGTCAGAACGCGCCACTGTCTGAGTTCATCAAGAAGTCTCGCCAGCATCGTTCGTACGTAGCCTCTGTGTTCGACCGTGCCAAGGATGCGGAAATTTTCGTCGATGCATTCTTCACCTTTTTCGCCCCGAAAATTGTGTTTTCGCTGATCAAGGTAGATACGATCCCCTTTGGCGGGGAGGTGGTGAAGAACCGGGTATTCGTTGATTTCCACCTTGACCTGATCCTGGAGCTACCCGAGGTCAAGCTACTTCGCATCCTGCACGGAACCCAGAACAGCGTAATGTGCCTCAGCGCCACGACTGGCTTCCAAAACTCCTACTCCGGAAACTTCTCCAGGAAAATGCTTACCCGTTACGGGGAAGCCTCACCCACAAGCCTTGACGTCCGCGTGGTTCAGCGTTGCGCAGTTGACGTGGGCGCAATGGCAGATCTACGGGCTGCACGCTCCAAAGCTAGGACGATGGAAGTCAGGCCTTTCCATAAGACATCCACCGACGACATCAGCGGCTTGCGCAGCGACCCCGCCTTCAAGAGCACCTACAGCTTCTGGTCAAAGTCGCTCCTTCCGCCTGGTTTCCAAGAGAACAAGTATCGGATGTCTGCATACCGCCGGCAGATCGAGGCGATGCTCATGGCCGCTTGGGACGGGAAAAACACCTTCGTTCTCTCATTGAACAATCGGTTTGCCGATCTCTTTAGAGTGTTGTTCGCGCAAGGTATTGATGGACGCTTGAGGGGCATGCGGCGCCTGTACCTCGACAAGATTTTCGAATTGAAACCCTTTGAAGACAAAACCAAGATCAGGGTCATTCTCTTCAACTCTGAGCTGGCAAGAGAGGTCGACATTGATGATTACCTCAAGGTGGATGCCGATACCCGCATCTGTTTGATCTCCGCCTACGGAAGCGCCGGTACCGGACTCAACCTATTCGTTGAGAGGGCCGAGGACAACTTCCATCAAGACTTTGACCGACTGGTGCTGGTCAATACTCCCTTCTACAGCGCGATTCGCGAGAAAGACACCGGTCTCAACACCATCAAAAACCATATTCTGTTGCTCAAACACATCTCATCCGGGGAGAGTGAGGCGGTTCGCTTGTCTCAGTTCGACTCAAATCTGATGCAGCCCAAGAACCGCCGCATCTTGAACCAGGAACATGACCTGGCGGTGCTGAAAGCCATCATCCAGGCCGTGGGACGCGTGGAACGGCGGGACACCCATCTCCATACCGAAATTTTCCTGCCAAGTGACGTAATCGACGATCTGGTGGTGCGCTATAGCCGACTTCGCAGAGAAGGTAACGATCTACTCATCAACAGCCTTTCGCTGCTAAATCACAGACTCATGCAATTCTGCCTGCAACAAGCAGAAAGCAGATGCTTCGCGAATGAGGCAACGCGTGAGGAGTTCTCCACCACTGTGGCTGCCTGCGCCAGCGACATCGAGGATTTCTTCAGCGGAGCATTTCGAAACAAGATTCTCAGAAGTGCGCGAGAAGGTAACCGGGATGCCATGGAGTTCAACGAGCTGCTTCGATCGCCGGAGAGCATCACTGCACCGGAAAAATACGTACGCAAGCTGCTGGCATCCTCATTGGTAAAGACCTCCAGTTACTACCAGGAGGTCATCAGTGCCTTCTACCTGCCAAGGGAAATTACAGATCAGGTTACCGTTTGCACGACCTCGGAGAGCTTCCATCACCTCAGCGACCTGCTGCATGGGTACGCTGTCTACCAGCCGGGCAAATGGCTTGTACCGGATTACGTGCGCACGGATGGCAAAGTCCATGACTCGGCGCCAGGCATCATAAACTTGGCCTGCAACATGGCCAGCGATGGAATTGACGTGCACCTGCCAAATCCTGCGCTCATTCCACTCCTGAAAGGGAACGTGGGGGAATTCATCTTTTCGAGGGTGCTCTCCGCGCTTGGTATCACGCAACTGAGTCTCGATGAGTTGATCGATCTCCTAGGCGCAGCGGTGTATGAGCGCTACGACACCTACGTCCGAGATGGAGACACCATCATCTGCATTGACGTGAAGCGTTGGTCGGGCAGCCTGGATAATCAAGAGCTGTCCCTCAAAACCCTTCGCCGGGCGGAGAAGAAACGCCAGGACATGTATGAGCTGTGCGGTCGCCTTAAATTGAAACCGCGCTTCCTCTACGTGAACACACAACCGGACGACAACGATCTCAATGCCGAGCGCGAGTTTAATTTCGGTGAGTCGATCCACTTCCTCAACGCATTCAAGATGATCGTCAGGTACGTTCCTCTCACGGATACGACCCGCATCCACAGGGTGGATGACCGTCTGATGATCAACCCCACTTTGGTACAGCTGCTAAGGAACGCGCAATGACCCTCTTCAACGTATTGGAACCAGGAGCAGCGGCCAAGGCCCGCACGAACATGCTGAAACTGCCCGGTGACCTGGAAGGTATTCTGGATCGCTTGTCGAATCCCGGTGAAGGGGTAGGGCACATTCAGGCTGCCGTTGTGGAGGTCACCAGAAACCCTGCCGAAAAACCCGAAGAATACTTCCAACGGGTCGACTCAACCATCAAGGACTTCATCCGCAAAAAGCTCGGCCTCTCGGCCTCCACCGGGGTGCACTACTGCAAATTCAGCGGTAGAAAGGGCGTGTTTGGCTTTCTCTATCTGAGCAATCAGTCGCCCATACCAGGCCAGGTACAAGGCATCGTTACTGAGCACTCACTAAATCCCCACTATGCGATCCAGGCGCTGCTGGATTTGAGGCTCAAGCTTTCGTTCCTTACGGACGTCGAAAAGCACTACGACATAGCCCCAGTCGAATTCAACGCCGATCTGTACATTGGGCTGGTGCTGAGCCGAGTCTCTAGGAACGGCAGCCATATCTTCGACGCCCTGAAATACGACCTGTACTTTTCCAAGGAGCAGGAGCTCGCGATCAGCCTCAAAAGGGTGACGATGCTGTGCTCCTTAGCGCAGGACTCCGTCAGCTTGCCAGTGACCGAGACTGGGTTACTCATGTTCGATTGGGCCGGAAAGCGCTTCCAGCGTACCCGTCGGCTCAACGCTACAACAGACAGTGATCGTAACTACATGGCGTTCGCCACGAACAACGTAAATGCCAAGGCGTGCGACCAGTACCACAACAGTATCAACTACCATCAAACCGATTGCCTAAATCGCATTGATCGCTTACTGAAGCACTCCGGCATTGAATTCAACCCCGTCGTGTACGAGGCAACCCACCAGGTCAAAACGTTCCTAGAGGGGCTTCCGACGATCTCAAACCCGCTCTGGCTGCTCGATACAGCAGCGAACCCATCGAGCGACGAGGCTTGGCACAGCAGCATCGCCAATCTTGCACATAAATTCGGCGCATCCCGAGTGTTGACTGCTGGTAGCCTTCCAGCACCCAACAAGCTGCAAGTCGGTAACACGAACTACCTGGTCGTCAGCGAGAAGGTCAAGTCCCCCGCGGGAAGCAAAAACGGCTCCAGCATTTTCGATGCCACCTCCGACGAGTCCTTCAACACATTCTGGCAGGCGCTTGCGGCCAAACGGCGCAAACCGTCAGCCGAGTTCGACTACTACACGGCGATAAAACTGCATCGCTTCACTGAGGCGGTCGATAGCATTTGCCAAGGATTCAACGTACTTCCCAGCAAAACTCCATCTGCCGCATCAATAGAAAAAAGCTTGCAAGAGCTGGCGCTGAAAGAGTCAATCTTCCGGGACAAGGCCGTGACCATCAAGGGTGCGATCCTGCCACCTCTTTCACTGCAGCTGATGAGTTGCCGAAGGGATTGGGGTGAAAACGTCTACATTCAGGTTCTCGATGTGACCGTTGGTGGTGAGACCATCAAAATCGAGGATTCACGCCGATTCGACGACACTTCCAAGGGTGAGTTCAACCATGAATTCAAGAAGCTCGCCACGATTTTCGGAAAGGAAGACAAGAAACCTTACGATGCCATATGGGATGGTGCCTTCCTGATTCGTGACAAGGGCTCCAACGCCTGGTTGAAGGCCTACAACACGGGCCGCATCCCGGCCATCATCGGCAATACGCTTTTCGACAATCAGGAACGCCAGGACAGGGGCCTCTCACCATCGCGCGAGGTAGGTATTCAAGCGGCAGCTCTCCCGTACTACCTAACACCGACCAGGCAGAAGCAACGCCATAGCGTCTTCATTCAAGACAATGGCGTCGAAGGCGCATGGTTCTTCGTGGCGTCCAATAAATCGGCCAACAACACCATCCCGAAGCAAAGCCTGGTTTACAACGCCGTGATCACAGGTGAGTGCGGAACTCAGTTTCCCTTGCTGAGTCACCCGCTAGGCGAGCTTTTCTTCTCCAGCTTCACCTTCGATATCGTGAAGCTCCGCGAGTCGGCCAAGACCTCAATCCTGCAGAAAATTGTTGAAGTGTGTTTGCATAATTAGGAAAGCACATGGCGTTCGGGGCGCCGATGAGTAGTGGCCCTGCGTTCTGATCCTGGCATGCATGCGCTGCCATTGGAGGAGGGCATCACATGCAGGCGATATGATGCCCGCTGAGCTTACTAGCATGAAGCCCCTGATTCGTAATTCGCATTGTGCCCAGAGCGTCGATCGACACATTCAGTGCCCGTCAAAATTTTCGTTCAAAAGCATCGAGAGAGGTGCCAATGCCTTACGAATTAGAAAACCGATTGGTTATCGGCGTAGCTTCCAGCGCTGTGTCCGATCTTGTGGCATCGGACGCGGTGTTTCAGAGCCAGGGGGAGGAGGAGTATCGCAAATTTCAGCAAGAACACCTCCATGACCCGCTACCAAAGGGGATTGCGTTCCCCTTCATCAAGCGTTTGCTGTCTGTGAATGACCTGAGCGACGATCCTGAGGATCCGTTAGTAGAGGTGATCCTTCTTTCACGGAATGATCCTGACACCGGGCTACGCGTGCTTAAGACAATCGAGCACTATGGGCTGGGGATGACCAGGGCGATTTTCATGCAAGGAAAATCCCCGTACGAGTACATCCCTGCACTGAATATCGCGCTTTTTTTGTCTGGTGAAAAGAAAGACGTGGAGGGCGCAATTAAGGCGGGATATCCGGCAGGGCAGGTACTCGACTCAAAATTCGAGGACGATGAAGCTGACAAAACCCTGCGCATCGCATTCGACTTTGACGGCGTGCTCGCCGGCGATGAGTCTGAATCGATCATGCAGACTTCTGGGCTGACAGTATTCCATGCCCATGAAGTGAAGAACGTCATGCAGCCCCACAACCCTGGGCCGCTGAAAGAATTCATGGTACGGATATCCAAGATCCAAACCGTCGAGGAAAAGCACAAGAAGCTTAATCCCGAATACGAAAACCGCATACGCGTTTCGATCGTCACCGCCCGCAATGCTCCGTCACATGAACGTGCGATGAATACGCTCAAGAGCTGGGGCGTCATGGCTAATGACGCTTTCTTCCTGGGTGGAATCGAGAAAGGCAAAATTTTGGGCGTATTGAAGCCCCACATATTATTCGACGACCAATCCGGGCATCTCAAATCGACCAGCGCGGTTGCTCCGTCTGTGCACATTCCTTTTGGCATCACGAACAATATGCCAGCGGAGGTTGAGGTTACGCCTGAAGCTGGACAGGTTGATGCAGTGGTTTAAGAGGGTTACTTGAGGATTACCGGTTGCCGCATAAATTCTGAGACGACGAGCAACCAAAGTCTTGCGATGGCGACTCTGGTTTACAGGTGAGGTAGGGAGACTTCTGAATGTTGCTGATTCATGCACATGGACGATTTGTACGCGAGCTGGCGAGGAATTCACGCGTGCGAAGGTAACTTTGCGCGCGCAAATCTCACAGGCGCTGATATGCACCGTTCCTATCTGGGCAGCTCAGACTTCTCTTCGTACAAACTTGAAGGGACAGACCTGCGTGGAGCCAACGTCAACGAATGTGGTTTCGGCGGGGCTCATGGGAAATTTCTTTCCTCGAAGCCAGTACATCGGTATTCGACATGAGCATAAACACGTCTCGATGGTCGAAATTCTCCTGCGCACATATATGGATGGTCGACAGCAAGAACGATTCAGCAAAGGCTGGGTGAGGGCGCTTGCGCTAAACTCAGGGCTCAGACTTTCCAAGCAAAGGGTTTGACACCATGGACGCGGTCAGACGCCGGATGTCATCAGCCGCTTGGGCAATATTCAAGTTATCCGATGTCGTGGCCAAGTCCGCGAGGCTCTCCCTGATCGAACATGTCATGCGCCAAAAGCTTCTGAGCGCATGGGCGCTGGTCGAGTGTTCGTAGGGGAACAGAAATGAAGCAGGCAAAGGCTGCCTAGGATCAATATTCAGGTAAGTAAGGTAGCGATCGAAGGCCCGGCCAAACGCCGGCGGCAACGGAACTGAGCTGCCGTTTTTCGGGTGGGCTTCTAGCCATATGCCTTGGCCATTTCGTGTGAACTGGTCGACGCGTCCGGGATTTGATGGGTTACCAAGCACCTGCCACATGGGACGGATTGATTGCCTCGCGATTGTCAGATACATCGCAATGAGGCGGCCCCTATGTGGGTTGATGGGGAGATTTGGGATCGTTCTGAGCATCCACTCCAGGACTTCATCAGCGATCGCGCCTCGGGCTTGAGAGGGCCTGAATACCAAGGACTCGGGCTTTACCAACGCGACATTTTCCCGAACTGCAGCTACGTCTTTGAGGTAGAAACCTAGGAACTGCTTGACGCAAAGGATCTCGCGTTTCCAAACGTTCTTGTCGATCTCCTTGGAAGAATCGCAGTCAGAATTGACACCTCGGACTCCTCGGAAAACTGTCCAGTTCGGGTTGATCGGCCAATCCCGGAAATCCATGGCTGGGCTTCCCAAAAATCGAGTTTGTTTGCTTGAAGTGACCCAAACGCTAGTTGGGTTAATGATGAAGGCCGAGTAGTTCTCGAAGTCGGCTCGCGTCCAATCAAGCAAACAACGATTGTTCGCGAAGCTCCAGTTGAGCATCTTTTCTAGCCCCTGGATGCAAATGTTGTATTGCTGGTGGGGATTCAGCGGGCTCCAGTTGTGGGCAATCCAATTGATGAACCGGTCAGCGTACCAGGCACTAATGAAGGGCTGACTCGATTCCTTGACTTCGCTCAAGCGAGCGGAGACTTGGAGGTTAACGGGAAAACTGGTTTCACATTTAGGCCGCCAATGACTGTAGGGAGGAAAGATTGGGAATGGGATGAATGGCCGCGTCATTGGTGAACCCGCGCGCTAGAATCTTTCAGTGGTGCATTACGTTTGGCAGACGTACTGGGTGCTAGCCAGCCTCCAAAGCATCAGATACGGAAACGGAGATTCGTGACAGGTCGACCTGAGGGAAGGTGTGAGGATGGAGCGCCAACAGCGCTGATTCTTCAGCAAACGGGGTTTTGTGGAAAAGCGACCGGGGGTAAGTGGAAATGGACACGAAGTAAGGGCAGATCCATATACGTGATTTAACATAATATACATTATGCGAATCCCCAAGATAATCCTCGAGGCCGTTCTCCCAGGGAATGACCAGGTGCGGAACGCCAGCGAGTTCACGCTGAAATTTTGCCTCTCGAGCAGCATCGAGAGCCTGAAAATACCGAG
>NZ_JBOICF010000116.1:0-97864 GCF_050739935.1 Pseudomonas sp.
ACGTTGATGTGTCTGATCCAGCGAGTTCGCCAGCAAGCCGGCTCCTACGGTAAATCGTGGTGTGCCAGTACGCGGGTGTGCCAGCAAATCGTGGTGTGCCAGTGACGCTGCTGAGTAGCCAACAAAAAAGGCGGTGTGCGAGAGGCAACACCGCCTTTCTTGATTGACTACCGAATTACAACCCGTTCTTCGCCTTGAACTCCCGACGACGGCGATGCAGCACCGGCTCGGTGTAGCCGTTCGGCTGTTTGCCGCCTTCGATGACCAGCTCCACTGCCGCCTGGAAGGCGATGTTGTCGTCGAAGTTCGGGGCCAGCGGGCGATACAGCGCGTCGCTGGCGTTCTGGCGATCGACCACCGACGCCATGCGCTTGAGGCTTTCCATCACTTGCTGCTCGTTGACCACGCCATGACGCAGCCAGTTGGCGATGTGCTGGCTGGAAATACGCAGTGTCGCGCGGTCTTCCATCAGGCCGATGTCGTTGATGTCCGGCACCTTGGAGCAACCCACGCCCTGATCGATCCAGCGCACGACGTAACCAAGGATGCCCTGGGAGTTGTTGTCCAGTTCGTTCTGGATCTCTTCAGGTGTCCAGTTAGTGTTCGATGCCAGCGGGATGGTCAGAATGTCATCGACCGATGCGGGCGTGCGCTCGGCCAGTTCGGCCTGACGCGCGAACACGTCAACCTTGTGGTAATGCAGCGCGTGCAGAGCAGCGGCAGTCGGCGAAGGCACCCATGCGGTATTGGCGCCGGCCAGTGGGTGAGCAATCTTCTGTTCCAGCATCGCGGCCATCAGATCCGGCATTGCCCACATGCCTTTACCGATCTGCGCACGCCCTTTCAGGCCGCACTTCAGGCCGATATCGACGTTGGAGTTTTCATAGGCACCGATCCACTTCTCGGCTTTCATCTGTGCCTTGCGCACGACCGGGCCGGCTTCCATGGAGGTGTGAATCTCGTCGCCGGTGCGGTCCAGGAAACCGGTGTTGATGAACACCACGCGCTCGCTGGCTGACTTGATGCAGGCCTTGAGGTTGACCGTCGTACGGCGCTCCTCGTCCATGATCCCGACTTTCAGCGTGTTGCGCGGCAGGCTCAGGACCTCTTCGATCCGGCCAAACAGCTCGTTGGTGAACGCCACTTCTTCAGGGCCGTGCATTTTCGGTTTGACGATGTACACCGAACCGCTGCGGCTGTTGGCGCGCGAGGTATTGCCCTTGAGGTTGTGGATCGCTGCCAGGCTGGTCAGCAGGCCGTCGAGGATGCCTTCCGGCACTTCGTTGCCCTGACTGTCGAGGATCGCGTCGATGGTCATCAGGTGACCCACATTGCGCACGAAAAGCAACGAACGGCCGTGCAATGTCACAGGTTCGCCCTTGGGCGAGGTGTACACGCGGTCGGCATTCATGGTGCGGGTGAAGCTTGTGCCGCCCTTGGACACTTCTTCGGACAGGTCGCCCTTCATCAGACCAAGCCAGTTGCGGTAGACCACGACCTTATCGTCGGCGTCGACTGCGGCGATGGAGTCTTCACAGTCCATGATGGTGGTCAGCGCGGCTTCCATCAGCACGTCTTTGACGCCCGCTGCGTCGGTCTGGCCGACAGGGCTTGCAGCATCGATCTGAATTTCGAAGTGCAGACCATTGTGCTTGAACAGAATCGCAGTCGGAGCGGATGCTTCGCCCTGAAAGCCGATCAGCTGTGCATCGTCGCGCAGACCGGTGTTGGTGCCGCCGTTAAGGCCGACGATCAATACGCCATCGACGATTTTGTAGCTGGTGGAATCGACGTGAGAGCCCGCCGCAAGTGGCGCGGCGTCGTCGAGGAAAGCGCGAGCGAAGGCGATGACCTTGTCGCCGCGCACCTTGTTGTAACCTTTGCCTTTTTCCGCGCCGCCTTCTTCAGAGATGGCGTCGGTACCGTACAGCGCGTCGTACAGCGAACCCCAACGGGCGTTGGAGGCGTTCAGCGCGAAGCGGGCGTTCATCACCGGGACCACCAGTTGTGGGCCGGCCATGGATGCGATTTCTTCATCGACGTTTTGCGTCGTGACCTGGAAGTCCGCCGCTTCTGGCAGCAGATAACCGATTTCCTGCAGGAAAGCCTTGTATGCGGTGGCGTCGTGGGCCTTGCCGGCATTGGACTGGTGCCAGGCATCGATGCGCGCCTGGAAGTCGTCACGTTTGGCGAGTAGGGCTTTGTTCTTCGGCGCCAGCTCATGGATGAGCTTGTCGGCGCCGGCCCAGAACGCGGTGGCTTCAATACCGGTTCCAGGAAGGGCTTCGTTGTTAACGAAATCCAGAAGGACTTTGGCGACCTTAAGGCCACCGACTTGAACGTGTTCAGTCATTACTTGCCTCACTCTGCTCAGCTATCTGCGCTTCATATCGAGCGCGCTTTTTGTTAAAGCCATCGACATCACTGCTCACCCTTGCCAGAACATGCCATTGCTGGCGGCTGGGCCGGGGGAATGCCTGAAGGAAAAGACGTGGAGCGCTTTGCAAACAGGTTTCAACGAGCGGTGATGCTGGGTCAGGCATCTTCCCGACGTTTATGTAGCGAACGCGGCGAAATACTACATTATGAGTTGCAATGTGAAAATCAGACTAAATATGTCACCGATCAACTGTTTTTTCACAAATAATCACGCCGGGGTTACGGATGTTCTCAAAAAACGTGTGAATTGTTCCAGAAAATTATGAAAACGGTACACAAATTGTTTCCTCAGGAAGCATCCCCGGCACACTTCAAGTCTTGCCTATACTTGACCGACCCTCACTCAGGCGCGGGAAACCGGCCAGTGGACATGTAAAACACAAGGAGTCGACCGTGGATCATCTCATCGTCACTGTATTTGCCCCTGACAAACCGGGCCAGGTCGAACAGATCGCATCGTGCATTGCAGATCACGGCGGTAATTGGCTGGAAAGTCGCATGACGCACATGGCCGGGCAGTTCGCGGGGATTCTCAGAGTGGATGTGCCTGCCGAGTCTCAAACGGAATTGCGTAACGCATTGCAGGGATTGTCGTCCTACGGCATCCGCGTGCAATTCGCCGAAATCGGAGCTGAGCCAGCTTCGCATTGGAAACCCATCAACATGGAGCTGGTGGGCAATGATCGGCCAGGCATCGTCCGTGATGTCACGCGCCTGCTGACCGAGCAAGGTGTCAACGTCGAACAACTGGTGACCAACGTTGAACCAGCGCCGATGACCAGTGAACCCCTGTTCCGCGCCAACGCATTGCTCGGCCTGCCGCTGACCTTGTCGCTGGATAAGCTGCAGGAGCGACTGGAGACATTGGCGGATGACTTGATAGTTGAGCTGAAGATCAAGGCTGAGGATTGAGTGTCGGGTAACCGTCCTTCCTCTCGGTGGGGCCAGAATATTTGGCACGCCACCGTTGCCTCTGTGGGAGCGAATTCATTCGCGAAAATTATGTCAGGCGATAGGGATGCATCGACTGTAATGTCCAAATCGCGAATAAATTCGCTCCCACAGGGATCGCGGCTGCTCCATCAATAGACAGGTACGCTCAAGCAGGCAGGCAAGTTATCCAGTTTTTTCATGAGCCGGCCTGTGGATAACCTGCGGATACACGCCTGCAGCCCACGTGCATCAACGCTTTGCGCTCATTGATCAAAAAACCAGCAACTTCGGCGGTTATCTACAAGCAGCTTGAATGAGCTTGTGGATAAGCTGAGCAAACATCGCTGCAGGCTATTTAATACGTGGCTTGCAGCGTTCTGCTTAATTTTTGATCAGCGTGCCCCGCGGCGGCGCGTGGTAATCCAGGCGTCGGCGCTATAGATGATCAGGCCAAGCCAGATGAAGCAGAAGGTCACGGCCGTCGCTGATGGCATGTGCTCGCCGAAAATCAACACTGCCAGCGATAACACCAGCGTTGGTGCGATGTACTGCAGAAAGCCCAGCGTGGCGTATGGCAAATGCCGGGCGGCGGCATTGAAACACACCAGTGGCACCAGCGTTACAGGGCCTGCCGCCGCCAGCCAAATGGCCTCCGATGTGGTCCAGAACTCAGCCTGCGCGCTATGCGCCATCGGGTTGAATAGCAACCAGCCGATGGCCAGCGGGACCAGAATCCAGGTCTCCACCACCAAACCCGGCAACGCCGCGACCGGGGCCTGTTTGCGAATCAGCCCGTAGAACCCGAAGGTGAACGCTAGCGCCAGCGAGATCCACGGCAGACTGCCGACCTGCCACACCTGTTGTGCAACACCGATAAGCGCGAGGATCACCGCCAGCCATTGCAACGGCCGGAGTCTTTCGCGCAGCAGCACCATGCCCAGCATCACGTTGACCAGCGGGTTGATGAAGTACCCCAGGCTGGCTTCGACCATATGGTTGTTGTTGACCGCCCAGACATAGATCAACCAGTTGGCGGCTATCAACGAGCCGCTCACCGCCAGAATCGCAAGGCGTCGCGGGTTGTCTCTGAGTTCCTGCCACCAGCCGGGGTGTTTCCACACGAGCAGCAACAGCGAGCCGAAAATCGCTGACCAGATCGCGCGATTGACGATGATTTCCAGAGAAGGCACTGCGGAAAGCAGCTTGAAGTAGATCGGAAATAATCCCCAGATGATGTAGGCACTAAGGCCAAGTATGTACCCGCGACGCGGGTTGGCAGCTTGCATGGGTGGTCCTTCGGCAAGTTTTTTTGTTGGATGTGCGGGTGGTATTTTCGGCCTGCTCCAAACGGTGACCTTCACGTTCACCGTCGTAGCAGTCCGGCTTGTCTGCGGTGGCATCGGTCGGATCGCTACCGCCGGCAAGCCGTGGTGCTACAGAATTGGCGGGCCGCTTCAAAACAGCTTCAACGGCTCCTCATTCAGTGCGGCCAACTGCTCACGCAGCGCCAGCACCTGATCGCCCCAATAGCGCTCGGTGCCGAACCAGGAAAAGCTGTGAGGAAACGCAGGGTCGTCCCAGCGGCGGGCCAGCCAGGCGCTGTAATGCAATAGACGTAAGGCGCGCAGCGGTTCGATCAGCGCCAGTTCGCGCGGGTCGAAATCGTGGAATTCGTTGTAGCCATCCATCAGTTCCGACAGCTGACTCAGACAATCCTGACGATCACCGGCGAGCATCATCCAGATGTCCTGCACGGCAGGGCCCATGCGGCAGTCATCGAGGTCGACGATGTGGAAGATTTCATCGCGGGTCATCATGTTGCCGGGATGACAGTCGCCATGCATGCGGATGTTCTGGTGTGGCGTGGCGGCGTAGACGTCTTCGACACGCTTGAGCAGATCCTTGGCCACCGACTCGTAGGCCGGCAGCAAGCTGCGCGGAATCACATCGTTGTCCAGCAGGTAATTCAGCGAATCGTGACCGAAGTTTTTTACGCCCAAGGCTTCGCGGTGCTGGAAAGGGCGAGTGGCACCGACGGCATGAATCCGTCCCAGCAGTTGGCCGAGACGATAGAGCTGATCCAGATTGCCCGGCTCAGGTGCGCGGCCGCCACGACGTGGGAACAGGGTGAAACGAAACCCGGCATGCTCGAACAGCGTCTGGCCGTTGTGGACAAGGGGCGCGACCACCGGGATTTCCACCTCGGACAGCTCGGCAGTGAAGCTGTGCTCTTCGAGAATGGCTTCGTTGGTCCAGCGATTGGGGCGGTAGAACTTGGCGATCAGTGGCTGGCTTTCGTCAATGCCAACCTGATAGACGCGGTTCTCGTAGCTGTTGAGCGCGAGAATCCGTGCGTCGCTGACAAAACCGATGCTTTCTACGGCGTCCAGCACCAGGTCGGGTGTGAGTGTTGCAAACGGGTGGGCCATGCTAACTCCTGCGCGCAGCAGGCTGCCGCGTCGGGCCAGTCATGGTAACTCAGGCGCGGAGTAGCGGACACACCGCGTTGTGGCTTCGGGGTTTAAGGGCCGCACGAAATCTTGCCAGCGGCGCAGATGAACTCTGGGAGCGAATTCATTCGCGCGGCGGCGGTACATCCAATGCAAATGCATCGGGGTGAACCATCGATTCGCGAATGAATTCGCTCCCACAGGGGAATCTCATATATCCCGGAAATGGAGTTGAATCATCCCCCAATCACCCCGCCATCCTCGCGCGTGATCACCATCACCGAAGACCTCGGCTTGCCATTGGGCAGGTGCTCGGGAAAGGTCGATCCGCCTTTTTCGCCAGGATGCTGGATCCCCACGAACAGCGTCTTCTGATCGGGAGCGAAGCTGATCCCGGTCACTTCGCAGCCCACTGGCCCGACCATGAACCGGCGAATTTCGCCGCTGGCAGGATCGGCGCAGAGCATCTGGTTATTGCCCATGCCCGTAAAGTCTCCCGCGTTGGAGTAATCCCCGTCCGTCAGAATCCATAGCCGCCCGGCCTTGTCGAAACCCAGCCCGTCAGGGCTGTTGAACATGTTCTGCGGGGTGATATTGCTTGAGCCAGCCTGAGGCTTGCCGGCGTGCACTTCCGGATTACCTGCGACCACAAACAGATCCCAGGCGAAATCCATCGACGCGGCGTCCGAGCCCGTTTCCTGCCAGCGCAGAATCTGCCCGTATTGATTTTTTTCCCGCGGGTTCGGCCCACCCACCGGCTGACCGTCTTCACCGCGTTTGACGTTGTTGGTCAGCGTGCAATAGACCTGACCGTCCTTGGGGCTGACCACGATCCACTCCGGCCGGTCCATGCGCGTCGCCTTGACCACGCTGGCGGCCAGACGCGCGTGAATCAGCACCTCGGCCTGACTGGCGAAACCGCTGGCAGCATCGATGCCGTTCTTGCCGTGGGTCAGCTCGACCCACTTCCCATGGCCCTGTGGATGATCGGGGTTGCTATCGCCGTTATCGAACTGCGCCACATACAAGGTGCCGTGGTCGAGGATGTCGCGATTGGCTTTCGGATTCTTGTGGTCGACCTTGTCGCGGCTGATGAATTTGTAAATGAACTCACCTCGCTCATCGTCGCCCATGTACACCACCACGCGGCCATCTGCGGTCTCGGCGAGCGCTGCGTTCTCATGTTTGAAGCGACCCAGCGCCGTGCGCTTGACCGGTGTGGATGTTGGATCGAACGGGTCGATTTCCACCACCCAGCCGTAGCGGTTAAATTCATTGGGATTCTTTGCCACGTCGAAGCGCGGATCGTGGGGATGCCAGTTCACTTCCTTGCTGCTGGCGACAACGCCATAACGCTTGGCAGCTGCGTCGAATGTCTGTGCAGGATCACTGCTGCCAAAGCAATCAGTGAAGTTCTCTTCGCACGTCAGATAAGTGCCCCAAGGCGTCTTGCCGTTGGCGCAGTTCTGGAAAGTGCCGAGCACGCTCCTACCGGTGTTGTCAGCTGCAGTCTTCAGCCAGGCATGACCGGCTGCCGGGCCGCTCAGCTGAATCGGTGTGTTGCCATGAATGCGGCGGTTGTATTTCGAGCCTTGAACGAACTTCCACTGACCGGCCTCACGCTTCACCTCGATCACTGAAACGCCTTCACTGGCCAGCGCCTTGTGCACGTCGTCGGCGGATTGCGGGTCTTTGCCGTGATCGAACAGGTAGCGGTAGTTGGTGTATTCGTTATTGATCGCCATCAGCGCGCGCGTGGCGTTGTTGGCATCGTCGCCGGGGAAGGTGAACAGGCTCATGCCGTCATTGTTATCGCCGAACTGCAGCTCCTGCGCTTTGGCTGTGCCTTTGCCGCTCGGGTCGAACGCCGGGCCGTCGGTGTGCAACGGCTGGCCCCAACTGATCAACACGGAAGACTTGTAGCCGCGTGGCAGGCTGATGTTGTCAGCGGTGGAGGAGGGAATGCTGTCGAACCCAAGCAATGCGCTATTTGCGGCGCTGACGCTGGCAGCCATCGCGCTGCGGCTGAGCAAACTACCGCCCAGAAACATCGCGGCGCCACAGAGGGCGCCCGCGCTGATGAAGCCACGACGAGTAAGACCTATCCTGCTCTCTAGAACGAGAGTTTCGAGGTCGGTGGGCTGGTTTTCTTCGAGTAGTTTCATCACGGGGCCTCCTGCGGTTTTGGCACAAACCTTATTCAGTCCGGATGACGCTATTGTGTCCGTCCGATGACGGCGTTGATGCGGTGAGACGTAGTGGGGGATTTACAGCGGGGTGCCAATCAACACGTAAGACGGTGCGAACTGCACTTTTACCTCGCTGCCGACCTTGAGCTTCAAGGCTTTCAAGTGACCGGGCTCGGCAACCGCGCACAACGTCTGATTGCTAGGAAGGCCGATTCTGACTTCGCTGGGGCCGTCTTCGCCGTCAAGAATTTCTTCGATTTTGCCGCTCAGACCATTGTGTCCAGTTGTCACCGCCTGATCGGGCGCCAGCAGCTCCAGCCAACTGGCCTTGATCAATGCGAACACGTCAGTACCGATCTCCAGCTCCAGGCGCAGGGTGCTGTCGTGGGTGATCTGTGCATCGAGAGACAAGCCACCCGCGAGGGTCAGACAGATCATGTCGTTGCGGCCGAACGGCGTGATGCTGGCGACCTGACCGTGCAGCTGATTGCGCGCGCTGGTGCGTAGCATCAGGCGACTGAGTAGGGCCAGATCGCTGGATTCTTCCGGCGTTTCCAGCAATTGGGTCTGCAGCGCCTGCAAGCGTTGATAAAGGCGCAGCACCCGCTCGCCTTCTGCCGACAATCTCGCCCCACCACCACCGCGCCCACCGACGCTGCGCTCGACCAGAGGCTTCTGCGCCAGATTGTTCAGCTCATCGATGGCATCCCACGCCGCCTTGTAACTGAGCCCCGCGCTCTTCGCCGCACGGGTAATCGAGCCCTGCTCGGCAATGTGCTGCAACAACGCGATGCGGTGCGGGCGGCGGACCATGTGTTGGGTGAGGGACGGCGGTAGGGACATATCGGGCAGATTTTGTCTTGTGGTGATGGGGCGGAGTGTAAGGCACTTTCCTCCAATGCAACACGATCCCCTGTAGCGGTCGTTTGCGTTCGGGTGCGGTAATCAATCCCCCGGCTTGGGCGTGCGCGCCAGGCAATACACATCCACTTTCCTCGCGCCTGCCTCGATAAACAACCGGGCAAGCGTGTCGGCGGTGGAACCGGTGGTCAGGACATCGTCGATCAACGCCAGGTGTTTACCCATCACACGATCAGGATCTGTCAGGGCAAACGCATCACGCAGATTACGCTTCCTCGCTTTGGCATCCAGACCTTGTTGCGCAGGGGTTTCTTTCACGCGCTTGATCAGTCGTTCATCAACGGGCAAATCCAAGTGTGAACCCAGCCAGTTCGCCAGCATCGCCGCTTGGTTGTAACCCCGCTGGCGCAGTCGTTTATTAGCCAGCGGCACTGGGATCGCCCTGTCCGGTTTTGCCAGGCCCTCATCGAAGCGATGTTGCAGGGTCTGGCCGAGCAGTTCGGCGAGTAATCGCCCCAGCGGCCATTTGCCCTGATGCTTGAAGCGTGTGACCAACGCGTCGATGGGGAAGTCGTAAAGCCACGGAACGATGACTTCGTTGAATGCTGGAGGCTGGCGTGTGCATTGCGCGCAGGTCAGGCCCGACATTGGCAGCGGCAGGGCGCAGCGCTCGCATTGGTCGATCAACCATGGCAGGTCGCTCTCGCATGCAGTGCAGATTGATGTATCTGAATCAGCCCGTTCATCACACAGCAGGCAGTATTGTACGTTTTTTAACCAGATGTAAACCTGATGTCCGTTGTGTGGTTGACAGTGCATGTCTCTTCCTTAAATATGCCAAACATCCGTGTTGCGCCTGTGGACTTTATGGTTTTGCCGATTGAGCCGAACCGCCCGGGTACTCGCCAAACCATCAAGGAGCCGCCCATGAGCGCCAGCATTAATGCCACTTTGCGTCACGATTGGACCTTAGCTGAGGTCAGGGCATTGTTCACACAGCCCTTCAATGACCTGCTGTTTCAAGCGCAAACCGTGCATCGCGCTCATTTCGACGCCAACCGCGTGCAGGTCTCCACTCTGCTTTCGATCAAGACCGGCGCGTGCCCGGAAGACTGCAAATACTGCCCGCAGTCCGGCCACTACAACACCGGGCTTGAAAAAGAAAAACTGATGCAGGTCCAGCAGGTGCTGGAAGAAGCTGCACGCGCCAAGGCCATCGGTTCGACCCGTTTCTGCATGGGCGCCGCCTGGAAGCACCCTTCGGCCAAAGACATGCCATATGTGCTGGAGATGGTCAAAGGCGTGAAGGCCATGGGCCTGGAAACCTGCATGACCCTAGGCAAGCTGGATCAGGATCAGACCAAGGCCCTGGCCGATGCAGGCCTGGACTACTACAACCACAACCTTGACACCTCGCCGGATTTCTACACCAGCATCATCACCACCCGGACCTACAGCGAGCGGCTACAGACCCTGGCTTACGTGCGCGATGCGGGGATGAAAATCTGCTCCGGCGGCATCCTGGGCATGGGCGAGTCGCTGGACGACCGCGCCAATCTGCTGATTCAACTGGCCAATCTGCCAGAGCATCCGGAGTCTGTGCCGATCAACATGCTGGTGAAAGTGGCCGGCACACCGCTGGCGAACGCTGAGGACGTCGATCCCTTCGATTTCATCCGCATGCTCGCCGTGGCGCGCATCCTGATGCCGCAGTCTCACGTGCGTTTGTCCGCCGGCCGCGAAGCCATGAATGATCAGATGCAAGCCCTGGCGTTCTTCGCGGGAGCCAACTCGATCTTCTACGGCGACAAGCTGCTGACCACCGCCAACCCGCAGGCCGACAAGGACATGCTGCTGTTCTCGCGTCTGGGCATCCAACCGGAAGCGCGCGAAGAGCATTCAGATGAGGTGCATCAGGCAGCGATCGAACAGGCACTGATCGAGCAGAAAAGCAGCGAGCTGTTTTACGACGCGGCTGTTTGAAACTGACGCATCGCCCTCTGTGGGAGCGAATTCATTTCGAGAGGCGGTTTAACATCCGACAATATGTATCGAATGTACTGGCCCCGCGCGAAATGAATTCGCTCCCGCAGAGTTCTATGCATCGCAGGGAATGAGCGGCGTGCCCTTCATTTCGGAAAACTCGAGGCTTGCATGTCCTTCGATCTGAGCGCACGTCTGGCTAACCGGCGTGCCGAACATCTCTATCGTCAACGCCCGCTGCTGCAGAGCCCGCAAGGCCCTGAAGTGGTGGTCGACGGCAAGCCGTTGCTGGCTTTCTGCAATAACGACTACATGGGTTTGGCCAACCATCCCGACGTCGTCGCCGCATGGAAAGCCGGTGCCGAGCGCTGGGGCGTGGGTGGCGGGGCTTCGCATCTGGTCATCGGCCATAGCACGCCGCATCACGAACTCGAAGAAGCCTTGGCCGATCTCACCGGTCGTCCGCGGGCCTTGCTGTTCTCCAACGGCTACATGGCCAACCTCGGCGCCGTCACGGCCCTCGTGGGGGAGGGTGATACGGTCCTTGAAGATCGTCTCAATCACGCCTCATTGCTCGATGCCGGTTTGCTCAGCGGCGCGCGTTTCTCCCGTTATCTGCACAATGACCCTGACAGTCTGAGCAGCCGACTCGAAAAGGCGGTCGGTGACACCTTGGTGGTCACCGACGGCGTGTTCAGCATGGACGGCGATATTGCAGATTTGCCAGCGCTGGCCAAGGTCGCGAAAGGCAAAAACGCCTGGCTGATGGTCGATGATGCGCACGGCTTCGGGCCGCTTGGCGCGAACGGCGCAGGCATTGTCGAGCACTTCGGATTGAGCATCGAAGACGTACCTGTGCTGATCGGCACCCTCGGCAAATCGTTCGGCACCGCTGGTGCATTCGTTGCCGGAAGCGAGGAACTGATCGAAACCCTGATCCAGTTCGCCCGTCCGTACATCTACACCACCAGCCAGCCGCCGGCCTTGGCCTGCGCGACCCTGAAAAGCCTCGAACTGCTACGTAACGAGCGCTGGCGCCGCGAGCATTTGCAGGCGCTGATCAAGCAATTTCGCGAGGGCGCGCAGGCGTTGGGCCTGGAGTTGATGGACAGCTTCACGCCGATTCAGCCGATTCTGATTGGCGACAGCGGCCGGGCCTTGCGCCTGTCCCGGATGCTGCGCGAGCGGGGGTTGATGGTCACGGCCATCCGTCCTCCCACCGTGCCAGCCGGAAGCGCGCGTTTGCGAGTCACCCTCTCCGCAGCTCACAGCGAAGCTCAGGTGCAGCTATTGTTGGAAGCACTGGAGCAGTGCTATCCGCTGCTGGGGAATGAATGGGTGGAGCCAAAAAATGCGTGATCGGTTGATCCTGCTGCCCGGTTGGGGCCTTGGCGTTTCACCGCTGGAGCCGTTGGCGGCGGCGTTGCGCGGGCTGGACGAACATCTGCGGGTCGAGATCGAGCCATTGCCGGATCTTGATAATGACGACCTGAACGACTGGCTCGACGAGCTGGATTCGAACTTGCCGGACAACGTCTGGCTGGGCGGCTGGTCCCTTGGTGGCATGCTTGCCACTGAATTGGCGGCGCGGCGTGGCGAGCGCTGCTGCGGTTTGGCGACTTTTGCCAGCAATGTATGTTTCGTGGCGCGCAGCCAATGGCCGAATGCGATGCCGCAGACCGATTTCGACGCGTTCATTGCCGGTTGCAAGGCCGATCCAGATGCGACCCTCAAGCGTTTCAGCCTGTTGTGTGTGCAGGGAGCCGAAGAGCCGCGGGCGTTGTCGCGACAACTCAAGGCAGGCGCTCCTCACGGCACCAGCAATGCTCTGATCGAAGGCTTGAAACTGCTCGAACAAATGGACACCCGCGCTGCGTTGCAGGCCTATCGTGGTCCGCAACTGCATCTGTTTGGTGGTCTCGATGCATTGGTGCCGGCAGAAGCGTCGGCCGATCTGCTCAATCTGTTGCCCGATATCGAAGTGGGCGTGATCGAGCAGGGCAGCCACGCGTTCATCCTGGAAAACCCTCACGGCGTGGCCGCAGCGGTCCAGGCGTTCCTACATGAGTCCGGTGATGACTGATCTTTCCCACTGCGCGGTATTGAAGGCCGTGAAACAGCAACAGGCGAATACCCAGAGCCATCTGCCGGACAAGCGTCAGGTGGCGGCATCTTTCTCCAAGGCAGCGGCCAGTTACGACAGCGTTGCGGACTTGCAACGCGCAGTCGGCACCGAGCTGATGTCGCGGTTGCCTGAAATGACGCCCGCTCGCTGGCTCGATCTGGGCAGCGGCACCGGTTATTTCAGCCGGATGCTGGCCCAGCGATTTCCCCACAGCGAAGGGGTCGCGCTGGATATCGCCGAAGGCATGCTCAATCACGCCCGCCCGCTTGGAGGCGCGCAGCACTACGTAGCGGGTGACGCAGAAAATCTGCCGCTGCGCGATACCAGCGTCGAGCTGATGTTCTCGAGCCTGGCCGTGCAGTGGTGTTCGGATTTCGCGTCGGTGCTGGCTGAGGCCGAGCGGGTGTTGCAGCCGGGAGGCGTTTTCGGCTTTGCCAGTCTGTGCGTCGGCACCCTTTATGAGCTGCGGGACAGCTGGCAGGCGGTGGATGGCATGGTCCACGTCAACCGTTTTCGCGAATTTGAGCAGTACCAGCGACTCTGTGCCGCCAGTGGCTTGCAGGTTCGCAGCTTAGATGTGCTGCCGCACGTGCTGCATTACCCCGATGTACGCAGTCTGACCCACGAGCTCAAGGCGTTGGGCGCACACAATATCAATCCGGGCCGTCCGGGAGGTCTGACTGGCCGAGCGCGAATTCAGGCGTTGATTGCTGCGTATGAAGCGTTCCGAGAGGAAAAAGGTCTGCCTGCGACCTATCAGGTGGTTTACGCCGTCCTGGAAAAGCCTGCTGCTGTTTAAAAAATGACCGGTTTTGCGAGCGCTGTTCTCTGAGCGCTATAGTGAGTGAGCAATAGTTTGAAATATCTGAACGGATGGTCGCCAAGATGAGCGCTGCGTATTTCATCGCGGGAACCGATACCGATGTTGGCAAAACCACCATTGCCACAGGGCTGCTGTATGCGGCGCGACAATCCGGACTGAGCACGGCAGCGGGCAAACCCGTAGCCTCCGGGTGTGATGTAAAGCCTAAAGGGCTGCGCAATCCGGACGCGGTTGCATTGCGCGCCGAATGTTCAATCGCGCTGACGTACAACGAGGTCAACCCGATTGCCTTTGAGCCCGCCATCGCACCGCATCTGGCGGCTCGCGAAGCTGGCGTCGCGTTGACCGTGCAATCTCTGCTCGCTCCCATGCGTCACATTCTCGGCAAGCGGGCGGACTTCACCCTGATCGAAGGCGCTGGCGGCTGGCGCGTGCCACTGGCGGATCAGGCCAACCTGTCGGATCTCGCGATCGCGCTTGGACTGCCAGTGATTCTGGTGGTGGGCGTGCGTCTGGGCTGCATCAGTCACGCATTGCTCTCTGCCGAAGCCATCGCCAGCGACGGGCTGCAACTGGCGGGATGGGTGGCGAACATCATCGATCCGAAAACTTCGCGGCTGGAAGAAAATCTCGCCACCCTGGCCGAGCGTTTACCCGCGCCCTGCCTGGGACGCGTGCCGCACATGAAAAAAGCCACACCGGAGAAGGTTGCCGAGCATCTGCATTTGGAGTTGCTGGATTAAGGCTGCATCCTGAATCAGGTTTTTGTGCTGCCCGAAGTCGCGCCGGTATCCCGCTTCTACCGAAGGAGTAGAAGCGGGTGCTGCGGTCTGTGAACTGCATCACACGGCGCAGTGCCATTAGTCTTTTTGCTGAGTGTGTCAGGGTCGTTACTGGTTTAATGGCGCTGTTCTTTTATGAACAGAGGATCGTTTCATGCAAATCTCGCTGAACAACACCCTCTACCCGGGCCTGAGTGCAATTCAGGTCGGTCAGGATCGTGTCGATCAGGCTGCCACTCAACTGGCCAGCCCAGCCACCGAAGTGTCAGGTCGTAGTCAGTCTTCGGACTTTCAGCTCGAGCGTCTGCGTTCGGTCGATCGTCCTCAGCGTTCCGACATGGCCACCAATGTGGTGGAATTGACCCAAGGCCAGGTCCAGGTCCAGGCCGGCCTCAAAGTCGAGAAGGCCGCCGACGAAATGCTCGGCACGTTAATCGATACCTACGCCTGAATTTCTCTGTAAAACACTTTTCCTCAACGTGCGCTCCGGCGCACGTTTGCGTTTGCGCGCCCTCCCGAATAATGCCCCTGCCACCCAACCGAATCTCGACCTGCCGACGCCTGCGTCGCGGGTTGCTCTACTAATCTGAACCCCTGACAGCTCATTCAGAGCGTGTGCTTTGGGCGTTATCTGGCGTGCCATTTCTCACGTCGACGATGAAAGGTCCATGACGCACCCTTGACAACAATTAGGCGTAAACGTATGTTTCAAACACCTGTTTGACCCATCGACCAAACCACAACTCTCGGTGGAAGGGGCTAGCCCCGCAGTGACCGGACGGTCATCCAACTCCAGGATTCATCAGCAGAGGTTTATCGCTATGCCTGACTACAAGGCCCCCTTGCGTGATATTCGCTTCGTTCGTGACGAGCTGCTCGGCTACGAAGCGCACTATCAGAGTCTGCCAGCATGCCAGGACGCCACGCCTGACATGGTTGACGCCATTCTCGAGGAAGGCGCCAAGTTCTGTGAGCAGGTGCTGGCCCCGCTGAATCGTGTGGGTGATACCGAAGGCTGCACCTGGAGCGAGTCCGGCGTTAAGACCCCGACCGGCTTCAAAGAAGCCTACAAGCAGTTCGTCGAAGGCGGCTGGCCGAGCCTCGCGCATGACGTCGCACATGGCGGCCAGGGTCTGCCGGAGTCGCTGGGTCTGGCAGTCAGCGAAATGGTCGGTGAGGCCAACTGGTCGTGGGGCATGTACCCAGGCTTGTCCCATGGCGCGATGAACACCATCTCCGAGCACGGCACCCCTGAACAACAGGACGCTTACCTGACCAAGCTGGTTTCGGGTGAGTGGACCGGCACCATGTGTCTGACCGAACCTCATTGCGGCACCGACCTGGGGATGCTGCGCACCAAGGCCGAGCCTCAGGCTGATGGGTCGTACAAGGTTTCCGGGACCAAGATCTTCATCTCCGCTGGCGAACACGACATGGCCGATAACATCGTCCACATCGTACTGGCCCGCCTGCCTGACGCGCCTGCGGGCACCAAAGGCATCTCGCTGTTTATCGTTCCCAAGTTCCTGCCGGCGGCTGACGGCAGCGTCGGCGAGCGCAACGCCGTGAACTGCGGCTCGCTGGAACACAAGATGGGCATTCACGGCAACGCCACTTGCGTGATGAACTTCGACAGCGCCACAGGCTTCCTGATCGGCCCGCCGAACAAGGGCCTGAACTGCATGTTCACCTTCATGAACACCGCGCGTCTGGGGACTGCGTTGCAGGGTCTGGCCCATGCTGAAATCGGCTTCCAGGGTGGCCTGAAATATGCCCGCGAGCGTTTGCAGATGCGTTCGCTCACTGGCCCGAAAGCGCCGGACAAAGCCGCTGACCCGATCATCGTTCACCCTGACGTACGTCGCATGCTGCTGACCATGAAGGCTTTCGCCGAGGGTACTCGCGCGATGGTGTACTTCACCGCCAAGCAGGTCGACATCGTCAAATACAGCGATGACGCAGAAGCCAAGAAGCAAGCCGATGGCCTGCTGGCGTTCATGACCCCGATCGCCAAAGCGTTCATGACCGAAGTCGGTTTCGAATCGGCCAACCACGGCGTGCAGATCTACGGCGGCCACGGCTTCATTGCCGAATGGGGCATGGAGCAGAACGTTCGCGATAGCCGTATTTCGATGCTGTACGAAGGCACCACCGGCGTTCAGGCCCTCGACTTGCTGGGTCGTAAAGTACTGATGACCCAGGGCGAAGCGCTGAAGGGCTTCACCAAGATTGTTCACAAATTCTGCCAATCGCAGGAAGGCAACGAAGCGGTCAGCGAATTCGTCACGCCGCTGGCTGCACTGAACAAGGAATGGGGCGATCTGACCATGAAGGTCGGTATGGCTGCCATGAAGGATCGCGAGGAAGTCGGCGCCGCTTCGGTGGATTACCTGATGTTCTCCGGCTATGTGTGCCTGGCATACTTCTGGGCTGACATGGCTCGCGTCGCGGCCGAAAAACTGGCAGCCGGCACCAGCGAAGAAGCGTTCTACACCGCCAAGCTGCAGACGGCGCGCTTCTACTTCCAGCGCATCCTGCCGCGTACCCGCACTCATGTTGCGGCCATGCTGTCGGGCGCTAATAACCTGATGGACATGAACGAAGAGCACTTCGGTCTGGCTTACTAAGCCACCCGCTGGGTTTTACCTCAAAGCCGCTTGTCCTTCGGGACAGGCGGCTTTTTTATTTCCCTGAGTTTTCATCTCCCTGTGGGAGCGAATTTATTCGCAAGATGCCTGCACAGCCGACACAAAATCCGTCGCCTGCCAAATCGCATCGCGAATGAATCGCTCCCACAGGATTCTTCGTCCGACATCGGCCGCTCCTTGCGCCTCCAAATACCGTGGACCCATCTCACAATTTCTCCTCATCAAATCTGTTACCCCGCCGATACAGGCACAATGCCATTTGTTTTAGACACGTTCGTCATGGGTAGGAGACAGTCCTCTTGCTGCGCCCTTCAGCTGCACGCCTCAGCCATTTTCTACCGTCACTGGCGCTGTTGATCGCCGGACTCGCGGCTGCGTACGTGAAGGACCTCAACGTGTTCTTCACCTCGTTGTTCAACGTGTTGCCGACCTTGGCTCTGTTGCTGGGCGGTGCGTATTGCGGCGTTTATAAGCGCCAGCGCGAACTGTTCCTGATGATCACTGTGTATATCGCCTATTTCCTGCTCGACACGCAGACCGATTACTACCGTGACAATGGAAAAGTCCGAGAAGACGCGGCAGTTGTATTCCATCTTTGTTGTCTGTTGCTGCCGATCATGTTCGGGCTGTTTGCCGCCTGGGAAGAGCGCACGCACCTGCTTCAGGATCTGGTGGCGCGGCTGGCAGTGCTTGTAGCGGTCGGCGGCGTGGCCCTCGGGCTTGAACAGAGCTTCCCGGAAAGTCTGCTTGCCTGGCTGGCTGACATTCGCTGGCCTTCGCTGCATGGCGATTGGATGAGCCTGATTCAGCTTTCATACGCCACCTTTTTCATCGCCTTCACCGTGCTGATCATCCAGTACATCCGCAAGCCCAGGCCGTTGCACGCCGCGCAGTTGGTAGGTCTGCTGGGGTTGTTCTGGGCATTGCCAAAAACCTTCATCCTGCCGTTCACCCTGAACATCATGTGCAGCCAGGTGATGCTGATGATCGCCTCGGCCGTCGCTCATGAAGCCTACCAAATGGCGTTTCGCGACGAGCTGACCGGGCTGCCGGGCCGACGCGCGCTCAACGAGCGGATGCAGCGCCTGGGCCGCAATTACGTGCTGGCGATGAGTGACGTCGATCATTTCAAGAAATTCAACGACACCCACGGCCACGACGTCGGCGATCAGGTGCTGCGTCTGGTGGCGAGCAAGTTGTCGAAGATCACCAATGGCGGCGGTCGTGCCTATCGTTACGGCGGCGAAGAATTCGCCATCGTTTTCGCGGGCAAGACTGTGGATGAATGCATGCCGCACCTGGAAGCTATCCGCGAAACCATCGCTGCCTACGCTATCCATTTACGTAATCAGGACAACCGGCCACAGGACGATATGCAAGGCCGTCAGCGTCGCGCAGGTTCCCAGGCGTCGACCGTTTCGGTAACAGTGAGCATAGGGGTCGCCGAACGCCAGCCGGAGCACCGCAATCCCGAAGAAGTGCTCAAGGCTGCCGATGAGGCGCTTTATGCTGCAAAGGGCGCGGGCCGGAATTGCATCATCGCCTATGGCCAGAACAACAAACGCGGCGCTGTAAGAATGGCTGCCGCCAGCTGACAGTTCACTTCTTTTTCGCTGTAGTCAGGTGTCTTCACGGTCGAGTGAGGGGCTGTCTGATATTCGTTGTTATTGTGTGACCGCAAATAGATAAATGGTCACTACCTGACCCTATGTGTCGCAAATGGCGTTCCTGTACACTCAGCCCCACTGACACACTGATGCTGCAAAATGTCTGTAGTGTCTCATTTCCGGGTCTATGTTGCTGTTTGCGAGGTTTGCCATGGCTGACTACAAAGCGCCTTTGCGCGATATGCGCTTCGTCCTCAATGAAGTGTTCGAAGTCTCCAGACTCTGGGCCACGCTGCCGGAGTTGTCCGAGGCAGTGGATGCCGAAACCGTCGAGGCGATTCTCGAAGAGGCGGGCAAGGTCACCAGCAAATCCGTGGCGCCGCTGAGTCGCGCAGCCGATGAAGAAGGCTGCCACTGGAACGACACGGTGGTGACCACACCGCAAGGTTTCGTCAAGGCTTACCAGACTTACGCCGAAGGCGGCTGGGTTGGGGTTGGCGGCAATCCCGAGTTCGGCGGCATGGGCATGCCCAAGGCTGTTTCCGCTCAGGTCGAAGAAATGGTCAACTCCTCGAGCCTGGCTTTCGGTCTTTATCCGATGCTGACCTCCGGCGCCTGCGTTTCGATCAACACCCACGCCAGTGAAGACCTCAAGGCGACATATCTACCAAATTTGTACGCCGGTATCTGGGCCGGTTCCATGTGCCTGACCGAGGCGCATGCCGGGACCGACCTGGGCATTATTCGCACCAGGGCAGAGCCGCAGACAGACGGCACCTACAAGATCACGGGCACCAAGATCTTCATCACCGGTGGCGAGCACGATCTCACCGAGAACATCATTCATCTGGTGCTGGCCAAACTGCCGGATGCGCCAGCCGGTCCGAAAGGCATTTCGCTGTTCCTGGTGCCGAAATTCTTCGTCAATGGCGATGGCAGCCTGGGCGCGCGTAACGCAGTGTCCTGCGGCTCCATCGAACACAAAATGGGGATTCAGGCCTCGGCTACCTGCGTGATGAACTTCGATCAGGCCGAGGGTTACCTGGTCGGCGAGCCGAACAAAGGGCTGGCGGCGATGTTCACGATGATGAACTACGAGCGCCTTGGCGTGGGTATTCAAGGCCTGGCGTCCGGCGAGCGTTCTTATCAAAACGCCATTGAATATGCCCGCGACCGTCTGCAGAGCCGCGCTCCGACGGGCGCGCAGTCCAAGGACACCGTGGCCGACCCGATCATCGTTCACCCTGACGTGCGTCGCATGCTGTTGACCATGAAAGCGCTGAACGAAGGGGGCCGTGCATTTTCGACCTATGTCGCCATGCAGCTGGATACCGCCAAATACAGCGAAGATGCTGACGTGCGCCAGCGGGCCGATGCGTTAGTCGCGTTGCTGACACCGGTCGCCAAGGCTTTCCTGACCGACATGGGTCTGGATACCACCGTTCTCGGCCAGCAAGTATTCGGCGGTCACGGCTATATTCGTGAATGGGGCCAGGAGCAACTGGTGCGTGACGTGCGCATCACTCAGATCTACGAAGGCACCAACGGCATTCAGGCGTTGGATCTGATGGGCCGCAAAATCGTCGCCAGTGGCGGGGCGCATTACCGGTTGTTCTCTGATGAAGTTCGTCAGTTCATCGCATCGTCTGCCCCGCCGCTTAGTGAATTCACCAAGCCGTTGGACGCTGCGCTGACGACGCTGGACGAATTGACTGACTGGGTTCTGGACCGCGCGCGGAATAATCCGAACGAGATCGGCGCCGCATCTGTCGAGTATCTGCATGTTTTCGGATACACAGCGTACGCCTACATGTGGGCGATGTCGGCCAAGGCAGCGTTGGGCAAAGAAAATCAGGAAGACTTCTACGCCAGCAAACTGGGCACTGCGCGGTTTTATTTCGCACGACTGCTGCCGAGAATTCAGTCGCTTGCAGCTTCCGTGAAGGCTGGCAGTGAATCGCTGTATCTGCTGGAAGCTTCGCAATTCTGACGAGTCCATGCGCCATGTAAGCTTTTGCTTACATGGCGTGCTGACATTTAGCTCTATCGCGTTATCGGATCCAAAGTTAATCTACACACATGGACGTCGTGCAGGATGCACAAACAGACAACATGGACACGTAGGGAATGCCTGCCAGGACGGTGGGAAGAAAAGGAAGTCAAAAGGGAAACAGTCTGGAAAACCTCGCTTCGGCGGGGTTTTCTTTTATCTGCCCTAAGCTCTCCCGGCAGTGCGTTTCGTGTTCAGCTTCATGTGGCCAGACTGTCGAAAATCCTTGCCATGTTGCTCCATGGCATGCGCGGTGGAACCCCTATAACGGCGCAGGGTCGATTAGCTGTGTGGCCCAGATGGGTCATCTTCTAATCAGGAGCTCCCCCATGGACATCATTCGCATCATCGTCGCCATCCTGCTGCCACCCTTGGGCGTGTTCCTGCAAGTCGGTTTCGCCGGTGCCTTCTGGCTCAACATTCTGCTCACCCTGCTGGGCTACTTCCCCGGCATCATCCACGCCGTGTATATCATCGCCAGCCGCAAATAAGCCCGGCGCAATGATTCCCAGGGAATTGGCATCGCCATGCCTTGGTTTTTCGGACCCCGCCGCTGGCAAGCCATGCTGCTATAGATCTGAGTACACCCACTTTCTGAGCGACACCCTGTAGCAAGTCCGGCCTACCGGCAGTGGCGATTTGCGGAACACCGCTGTAGGCAAGCCGGGCTATTACGGAGGTTCATCCGTCGATCACCTTCCGATAAAACGCCCATTCGGTCTCAAGGGCGTGGGCCTGGTTGCTGGCTTTGCGGAACCCGTGACGTTCGTCGGGGTAGAAGTGGCCTTCGGCCGGTATGCCTTTTTCTATTAACGCGGCGAGCATGTCGCGGGTCTGGGCGGGGACGACCACGGCGTCGAGTTCGCCTTGAAAGAAGATCACCGGGACTTTGATCTGTTCTGCATGCAACAGCGGCGTGCGCTCGCGGTAGCGGGCCATGTCGATGTCCGGATCGCCGATCAGCCAGTCCAGGTAATCAGCCTCGAACTTGTGCGTTGCCTTGGCCAGCGCCAATGGATCGCTAACCCCGTAGAGACTCGCGCCGCCACGGAACACATCTTTGAACGCGAGCGCACACAGCGTCGTGTAGCCACCTGCGCTGCCTCCGCGAATGAAAGCCTTGCTCGGATCGATGAGGCCCTGGGTGCCCAGATAGTCGACTACTGCGCAGGCATCTTCGACGTCGACCACGCCCCACTCCAGAAACAACGCCTGGCGATAAGCGCGGCCATAGCCGGTGCTGCCTCGGTAATTGAGATCGGCGACCGCAAAGCCTCGTTGCGTCCAGAACTGGATGCGCGGGTCGAGTACCGGATAGCAGGCCGATGTAGGCCCGCCATGGATGAACACCACCAATGGCGGCTTTTCTTCGCCGTTCATGGCAGGGTAGAAATAGCCGTGCGCTTCGCTCGATCCACTTGGATAGCGCAGGGTTTGCGGGCGGCTGATGCGCTCTGGGGGCAGCGGCGCCACGCCTCCGGCCAGCACTTGAACGCTTTTATCAGCGCGGCTGATCGCCAAAACCGCAGACGGGCTGATTGCGGAAGCCGCGATGCAATAGAGGTACTGATCGTCCAGCGCGAGACTGCGGAAACGGCTGTATTCGCCACTGAAATTTTCCACCGAGCCGTCGGACGAGCGCACACCCAATACGCCCATTCCGTCTTCCGACCAACTGGCAAGGTAAGCACCTTCATTTAGCGGCAGCCAGCTCGAACCGCCCAGTTGCCAGGGCGCGGGAGCGTGATCGGCTTTAGCGGCGGGTAATGCTTCGAAACCTTCCAGCGTCTCGACCCACGGCTGCCAGAAACCCGCGCGATCGGTCAGGCAGTAAAGACGGCCCTGTTCATCGAAGCGTGGTTGTTGCAGCGCCTCCAATCCCAGCCCTCCGGCCAGGCAATGCGCGCGACCCCAGCTGGCATCGGGCAGGCGCTCAACGCTCAGCAGTCTGGTCGATGTCCACGGCTGATGCGGCCGCCACCATTCGATCCATACCAGCCGATTGCCGTCGGGGCTTAGCGTAGGCGAGGAATAGAAATCGGCGCCTTCGGCCAGCACATTGCGTTGACCATCCACCAGATCAATTGCCACCAAGCGATGAACGTCGTGATCTTCTTCCACTGCCAGAATCTGCCCACGAGCGAATCGGACATCTCCGTAACGTTTATCGCCCCGTGTCAGCGCTTGCGGGGGGCTGGCGTCAAAGGGTTGAAGGTAGATCTGTTGATCGGTTTCGTTGACGAACGCCACTGCAACGTCGGTCAGGCAGAACGAGCCTCCGCCATATTCATAGACCCGGCTGCGAGCGCTGAAACCATCCGGGGTCAGGCATGTGATTGCGCCGGTGTCCCAGCGCCAGATGCGCGAAGCCGCGTCCTGCGGGCGGAACTCATTCCAGAAAAGGCCGGCAGGACTGACGCTCAGTTCGGCGAAATCGACGCCTGCCGCCACTGCCTGGGCGGCAGAGAACAGATCAGGATTTTGCGATGAGGCGTGAGTTTCGTTCATTACGGAAAGCCAGTTGCTCAATGGTCTGGCTAGCATACTCGGCTTCATCGCGCGCTTGGGTGATCAAGCTGTGCTGTGGCGACTTGCTGCATACCGGATCTGCGTTGCTGGCGTCGCCCGTGAGCATGAAGGCCTGACAGCGACAGCCACCAAAGTCCTTTTCCTTCTCGTCACAAGAACGACACGGCTCAGGCATCCATTCGTACCCACGAAAGCGATTGAAGCCGAAGGACTCGTACCAGATGTGCTGCATGCTGTGATCGCGCACATTGGGGAATTGAATCGGCATCTGCCGTGCGCCGTGGCAGGGCAGGGCTGTGCCATCAGGCGTCACGGTCAGGAACAGGTTGCCCCAGCCGTTCATGCAGGCTTTCGGTCGTTCTTCGTAATAATCGGGAGTAACGAAGATCAGTTTGACCGGGTGATTCTCGGCAGCCAGCTTGACCCGGTATTCGTTGGTGATGCGCTCGGCACGCACCAGTTGATCCTTGGTGGGCAGCAGACCGACACGGTTCAGCTGCGCCCAGCCATAGAACTGGCAGGTCGCCAACTCGACGAAATCCGCTTCCAGCGCGACGCACAGCTCAATGATCTTGTCGATCTTGTCGATGTTGTGCCGGTGGGTCACGAAGTTGAGCACCATCGGATAGCCATGTTTTTTCACCGCGCGGGCCATTTCCAGCTTCTGCGCGAAGGCTTTTTTCGAACCCGCGAGCATGTTGTTCACCTGCTCGTCGCTGGCCTGAAAGCTGATCTGAATATGGTCCAGACCCGCTTCCTTGAAATCGATGATCTTTTGCTCGGTGAGGCCGATGCCGGAGGTAATCAGATTGGTGTAGAACCCCAATCGCCGAGCCTCGGCGATCAGTTCGGCCAAATCCTGACGCACCAAGGGTTCGCCGCCGGAAAAGCCGATCTGCGCCGCACCCATCTGCCGGGCTTCGGCCATTACCTTGAACCACTGCTCCGTCGTCAACTCCTGCCCCTGTTTTGCGAAATCCAGCGGGTTGGAGCAATACGGGCATTGTAATGGGCAGCGGTAGGTCAGCTCGGCGAGCAGCCACAGCGGCAGCCCGACGGGAGGCGTCGGAGGAATGTGCACCGTGGTTTCGGTCACGGCTGACTCATTCGCCGGAGATAGCGGCAAGTTCGATCCAGTGTTCAGCACGTGCGACCTCCATGAACTGCTCGACATCTGTGCCAAGCTCGGGAACGCCGGGAAATTTCTCATCGAGCAGCGTAATGATTGCAGCGACGCTGCGCTGACCGTCGATCAGGCCGCCAATTTCACTCGCGCTTTCGTTGAGCTTGATCATGCCCTCCGGGTACAGCAGCACATGGCCATTCTGCGCCGGCTCGAACTGGAAGCGATAACCCCGGCGCCAGCTTGGCACCTGTTCACGATTGAAGCTCATAGGGCGATTCCTTTATGCCAGACGCGTTGGTCGGTGACGCTGTGGTAAGGCGGGCGGTTCAGCTCGTAAGCCATGCTCATCGCGTCCAGCATGCTCCACAGGATGTCGAGTTTGAACTGCAGGATTTCCAGCATGCGCTGCTGACCTTCCCACGTGGTGTAGTGCTGCAGGGTGATCGCCAGACCGTGCTCAACGTCGCGACGGGCCTGGCCCAGCCGGGTACGGAAATATTCATAGCCAGCCGGGTCGATCCACGGATAGTGCTGCGGCCAGCTGTCCAGACGCGACTGGTGGATCTGTGGTGCGAACAGTTCGGTCAGCGAGCTGCTGGCGGCTTCCTGCCAGTTGGCGCGCCGCGCGAAGTTGACGTAGGCGTCGACGGCGAATCGCACGCCCGGCAGTACCAATTCCTGCGAGCGCAGTTGCTCCGGATCCAGACCCACGGCTTGACCCAGACGCAACCAGGCCTCGATACCGCCGTCTTCGCCAGGTGCGCCGTCGTGATCGAGCAGGCGCTGAATCCATTCGCGGCGGATTTCGCGATCCGGGCAGTTCGCCAGAATCGCAGCGTCCTTCAGCGGAATGTTCACCTGGTAATAAAAGCGGTTGGCGACCCAGCCCTGAATCTGTTCGCGGGTTGCGCGGCCTTCATACATCGCCACATGGAACGGGTGATAGATGTGGTAAAACGCGCCCTTGGCGCGCAGGGCCTGTTCGAATTCAGCGGGGGACAACGGCTTGGCTTCGCTCATGGCGGCGGTCTTCCTCAAGGATTTCGGCAGATCCTGTGGGCGCGAATTCATTCGCGAGACGTTGGTACATCCGACGCATATCTATCGTCTGATCGACCATCGCGAATGAGTTCGCTCCCACAGGTTTATCTGCCTTTCTTACAACTCGATGCTCATGCCATCAAAGGCCACTTCAACGTCGCGGCGGACCAACTCGGCGCGCTCGGCGGAATCTTCATCAAGAATCGGGTTGGTGTTGTTGATATGAATAAGCACTTTGCGCTGTCTGGGCAGTTTTTCCAGAACTTCCAACATGCCGCCCGGGCCGTTCTGCGCCAGGTGCCCCATCTCTGTACCAGTGCGGGTTCCCACACCCCGACGCTTCATCTCGTCGTCATCCCACATCGTGCCATCTACCAGCAGACAGTCGGCGCCGCTCATTTTCTCCATGAGGGCATCATCGACCTTGCCCAGGCCCGGCGCGTAGAACAGTTTGCCGCCGGTGCGGATGTCTTCGACCATCAGTCCGATGTTGTCGCCGGGGTGTGGGTCGAATCGATGTGGCGAGTAGGGCGGTGCCGCGCTGCGCAGCGGAAACGGCGTAAAGCGCAAATTCGGACAGGCCGGGATCACGAAGCTGCCCTCCAGTTCGATGCGATTCCTGACCAGGCCGCCGTTCCAGTGCTTGAGCATGCCGAACAACGGGAAGCCGGTGCTCAGGTCTTCGTGGACCATGTCTGTGCACCAGACCTGATGCGGGCATCCTTCGCGCAGGCTCAGAAGGCCGGTGGTGTGGTCTATCTGGCTATCCATCAGGATGATCGCGCTGATGCCGGTGTCACGCAGGCCGCGGTTGGGCTGCATGGGCGCGAAACCTTGCAGTTGAGCACGAATGTCCGGGGAGGCGTTGCACAAGATCCAGTTCACGCCGTCATCTGACAGGGCAATGGACGACTGAGTGCGAGCATATGCCCGCAGGCTGCCGTCGCGAAAACCTGCGCAGTTGACGCAGTTGCAGTTCCACTGAGGAAAACCACCACCCGCAGCCGAGCCGAGAATCTGAATGTGCATGTGTACTCCGTACTGATTGGGGCAATGACGCCCGAAGTCGCGCCAGAAGGCCGCGCCTTCAAATCTTAATCCTGTAACAAAAAAGCCCCGGCGAACCGAGGCTTTTCACCGCGCAGAAATCAACGGCTTGCGAAGTACATGGTGACTTCAAAGCCGATACGCAGATCGGTGTAAGCAGGTTTAGTCCACGACATAGGAGACTCCTTCTGGGTTAGTGCTGCGGTGGGTGAGTACATCTTTAGTACACCTGCGAGAGGAGACGTTCAAATGCTTAGGAGGCTATGTTACTAAAAATATCGTGGCGCCAATGATGAAATATCGGATAAAGCTTTTTGCATTTGCGGCAATGATCACTGGCGTACAGGCGCCGCTGCGCTTGGGCCGCGGCGATTGGACAGGTAAAAGATCGGCGTTTGGGATAGCGCTGTCCGGCTGGCAGTGGTACGTAGCTGATCATCATGAAGATGTGCAAAAGAATGTTGCAGACGCGCGATGTAGTCGGCCCCGTGCCCTGCGAGATGTGCTTGCCAAAGCATTTCGACGCTCTGCTGGGTATCCATGATCGCTGGGTCGAGCTGGCGTTGCAGCGCTGATAGCTGCGATGGGATATCAGCTTTTTCGATCAACGCAGGCAGTGTTTTCAGGAATGTTTTGATGTGTGCAGCCAACTGATCTGCACCGGCGCTCGGAGATTGCACGCCAAACAGCATCCCGCCATGCCCAGCAATTTGTCGGAAACCGCTGAATACCGCGTAGCCCAATTGCATCTCAACTCGTAAACGCTGATAGAACGGAGCCTGGACCAAGTGTGAGAAGAATCGCCACATGGCCTCGTCCTCGATGCTTGTCGAGAGCGTCGGGTAGAACAACAGCAGGGCATTTTCGGATGAATCTGACGGCTCCGTTGCCCATCGCTGCGCCGATATCTGCGCGAGAGCTTGTCCTGGTTTTTCGTCAGGTGCGCCGGGTGTATTGCGCAGGGCATGAATCAGCACCAACTGATCAGCGCTTCGGAAACCTGTAGCGAAGCCAATCCAGCGCGCCATTGACCAGACATTCTGTAAGTCGTCTGTTTCAGCGCCGCTGGTATTGTTCAAATAATGATCAGGTAGCGTCTTGAGCAGTTGGCGGATCGGAATCGGCGCAGGCTCGGTGCCTGACTGTCCATAGCGCGCCAGCGTTTGGCTGTCGGGATGGCTGAGCAGCTCTAACGCCTGTTCAACAACAGCGGGAATCGGCTCAGCATGACCGCTCACCTTCAATTGCCAATGAATGCCATAGGCGCTGAATGCCAGCGTTACACCGGCTTGTCGGGCGTCAGCAGTCAGCGTGTTCAGGCTTTCGTTGAGCATCAGTTGCAGTTTTGGCTGTGGGGCCGGGAGCTTCCAGCTCAGATAAATCGCGGCCTCGCCGGTGACCGGGAGACTGTCGCTGAATGTCAGCGAGGGCGGCATGGGCGCGTGAGTGGGAAATGCTTTAGGTGGGCGCAGAAACCGATTGGGTCGAGGCAGACGCCAATCAATGTCGGCAACATCGGTTGTTGATAAGTCGAGGAGTGGCTGCAGCAGTGATTGCGGGGTGAGGGTGTCGAGCAGGGCATCGAGTGCGTGAATCGCCTGATCCGAAAGGCCCGGCGCGCCAGTTTCAGCGATGTAGTGACGGGCCAAGGGCAAGGCGCTGATGACAGCAAGTCGACGCTTCTCAAGCAGGGCGTATTCGTCGAGCAATTGGCGGTAATGGGTTTTGAAGAAGGTTAGCCAGTTGAATATCAGGCTCGAAATCAGTTTTGCCTGATCTGACGCGATGTCCGCAGCAAGAATAACTTCGATCTCAAACAACACCTGCCCAGCAAACTCGTACAGCACCTCAGCCTTGAACGACTCTACACATCCACGATTACGCAACTGCGCGACCAACCCGCCCGCCTGCGCGTTGTTCATCCAGGTGCACAGGAATGCTGCTGCTTGCTCATGTCCACGTGGCTGCCCTTCGCACGGGAAAATCAGATGCATCCGACGCTGGCCGTTCTCTTCATTCTGTACGTCGCGCTTGTCCACAAGCGCTGGCGGTATACGTTGCTCGACCTTACTGCCCGTGGCGAAACATCCGCTAAATGCAGTCACCAATGCCTGCAGATCATCCAGGCTTTGTGGCCCGGCGAGGCTCAAAGTCATCTGACCTGCTTGATAGAAGGTTTGGTAAAAGTCCTGCAACGCCTGCTGAAACGTCGGGCGCGGAACCGGCAGGCTGAACCGATTGCCCGCATGGAACCAGCGCAGCGGGTGTAAGGCCGACAGCGGCTGAAGGCGTTTCAATTGCTCGCGGGAAGCATCGTCGCGCGACCAGGCAATGAATTCGGCATGCAGCACTTCGCGCTCACGCAATTGGTCGGCCCTACTCATGCGCGGATGGGCGAGCATTTCGCACAAACGTTCCAGGCCACCTGCGAATTCGGCAGGCGCCAGTTCGAAAAAGAAGTCGGTGGTGCGCTCGCGAGTGCTGGCGTTGACCTGTCCGCCATGGCGCTGAACGTAGGTCATCAGCTTCTGGTCCGCAGGAAAACGCTCAGTGCCGAGGAAGAAAAGGTGCTCAAGAAAGTGCGCCAACCCCGGCCATTGTGCAGGCACATCGTGACTGCCCGCCGCCACCCGCAACGCCGCCGCAGAGCGTTTGAGCCTTGGCGCCGAACACAGCATCACGCGCAAGCCATTGGGCAGGATTAAAGAACGATGGCTGGTTGATTCGGGCGCAGGCATGACGATTACCGCGAGGTCGTAGGAAAATGACGGGTCATGCTAGCGGATTATGCCGAGTGTGGTGCAGCGCAGTCTGCATTCACGGGTGTAGATAGATCATCTGCGGGAGCGAATGCATTCGCGAGACGATGCGCCAAACGATAGATTACCGTCGACCGTACCGCCCAATCGCGAATGAATTCGCTCCCACAAGGGGCAATGGTGTCAGGCAAAGTGTTGGTTGACTCAGCCCTTTGACAACCACGAATAGAACCCTGGCCTCCGATCCTTGAAATAGGTATTGATCGCCTGCGACTCGCTCATCACCTGTCGATCCAGATCCGCCACTACCAACGCTTCATCCTCCCCCGCACGCCCGATCTGCCTTCCGTCCGGCGCGCAGATGCTGCTCAACCCGCAGTAATGAATGTCGCCCTCGCTACCGCAGTAGTTGGCGTACACCAGATAGCACTGGTTTTCGAAGGCCCTGGCGCGGACAGTCACTTCGCAGACGAAGTCGTAAGGCGCCATGTTGGCAGTCGGCACTAGAATCAGATCCGCGCCTGCCAAGGCCAGCCGCCGGGTGTTTTCCGGAAATTCCACGTCATAGCAGATGAGAAATCCCAGCTTCCAGCCGTTGAATTCCACCAGCGGAAAATGCTCGTCTCCTGCGCTGAACATTGATTTGTCCAGCTCGCCATACAGATGCGTCTTACGATAATTGCAGCATCGTAAACCTTGCGCGTCGATCAACTGCACCGCGTTGTAGACCTGATCGTCAGCGCTCAGCTCAGGGTAGCCATACAGAATCGCGATGCCGCTTGCCTTGGCGATATCAGCGATTTCCTGCGCAGCCGGTCCGTCGCTGGATTGCGCCAATTCCCGTGCCGCTTGGGCGCCGATGTTGTAGCCGCTCAGGAACATCTCCGGGAAAACCAACAGCGTAGCGCCTTGCTTCGCGGCTTCTGCGGCCTTTGCCTTGAGGCGCGCGAGATTGCCGCGGATTTCCAGCGGCAGCGGCGGACATTGATACAGGGCAACGCGCATGGCGGGCTCCTTTATTCAGGCAAAACAATCGGGCCGATTTCGTGGAACACGTCACCCGGCCCTGGGTTTTCGGCGTGAGTCTTGCCACCGAAGTGGGTCATGATGCCCCATACCGCATTGAGCGAAGTCTGCACCGCCCCCTCGACCCAGGCCGGGGTCCACGATACATCGTCACCGGCGATGAAAATGCCGCGCTGCTCGTCAGGCATATCCTTTTGCATAAAGTGCGCATACATCCGCTGGTTGTAGCGATAGTGACCAGGCAGCGCGCCCTTGAAGGCACCGAGGAAATGCGGGTCGGATTCCCACGACACCGTGATCGGATCTCCGATGACGCGCGCGGCGATATCCACTTTCGGATAGATCTTTTTTAGCGCACCAAGCGCCAGGCTAACGCGTTTTTCCACCGGGTGCGGCAGCATTTTCAGCGCATCGCTCATCCACGAGTACGACAGACAAATCACTCCAGGCTTCTCTACGCCGTTGGAATAGGTGCCGTTGTCGAACAGATACGTGCCGCGGGTCAGGCGGTCGGTGAGTGTCATGCTCATCAGGTCGCGGCCGGTTTCCGGGTCTTTGTCTTTCCAGAACGGGCGGTCGACCATGACGAAGGTTTTCGAAGACTGCATGTAGCGTGTGCGGTCCAGAGCCATCCACATCTTCTGCGAAAAAAGCGTTTCCTCGCATTCAATCTGAGTGGTCAGCAGCCAGCTCTGACAGGTCGCCAACACGGCATCGTAATGACGGGTGTCGCCGAGATTGTCGGTAACGGCAAATTGGCCATCGGCAACGCGGGCAATGCGTTTTACGCCGGTTCGCGGCGCGCCGTGATGCAAGCTCGAGAGGGTGGTGCCCTCCGGCCAATGCGCACAGCGCTCGGGCGCATGTCGCCATATACCCAATGGCACCTGGCCCACGCCGCCGACGATCAGGTGTTGATGATCGTCGCAGTTGGTCATGACCACGCGGAAGATTTCCAGCATCGAGTTGGGGAAGTCAGAGTCCCAGCCGCCGGTGCCGAAACCCACCTGGCCGAACACTTCACGATGATAGAACGAGAGCTTGGCGAAGGCCTTGGAGGTAGCGACGAAATCGTAGAACGTGCGGTCATCCCACAATGGCACCAGCTTGTCCCACAACTCCTTGAGGCGCGGGACATCACGGTCACGGATCGCCTGTTGAATGTCGGCGAACTGCGCGCCATCTTCCAGCGCATCGGCCCAGGCGTCAGCCACTTCCTGAAACAGGGCAGGCAAGTCCGACAGCTTCTGTGCGTAATGGGTGCTGCCTTCCAGGTCGATCACAGTGCTGCCGGATGCAGCGGTCAACGGGTTGGGAAACGGTTTGGATTCCAGGCCCAGTTTGTCGACGTAGTGATAGAAGGCAGTGGAGGACACCGGAAAACGCATGCCGCCCAGCTCGGCGATAATGCCCTCGGCGCCCTCGAACTGTTGCGAGCGCAGGCGGCCGCCCATTTTCGAGGCCTCATAGACGACCGGTTTGAGACCAAGCTTCATCAGCTCATAAGCCGCGACCAGGCCGGCAATCCCTGCGCCGACAATCGCCACTTCCTTGCCAAGGTTGTCGCTCGGAATACTGCCCAGACCTGCGGGATGCTCGATCCAGTCATCGAAAGCAAACGGGAAGTCCGGACCAAAAATCGTGATCGGTTTTTTGCCGTCGGCGGGGTGGCGATTGTTCTTCATGACTGACCTTGTTCGACTGTGTGCGCAAGCAGCAAAGTCTAGATAACAGTTGAGACGTTAATAAGACGCAGAGTGTCGTCGTTATGTAGAGATTTTAGGCAAAGTGACGAAGCTGGCCGTCACTTGGACTGTCCGTCTGCGTTCGACGGCGCTTGTTGCTGTAGCAGTCCGGGTTGCCGGCGGTGAGAGTCGCAAGGAGGTCACTGCCGGTAAGCCGGACGGCTACAGGGATGGCGGCATTCGGAGGGCTTGGGCGGCCGGTCAAAAATCGCTCAAACAGGCTGCCCGCGATCAATTTTGCTGCTGAGAATGATCGACGTTGTGGTTTTCTCGACGCCATCGACGCTGCCGATCAGATCCAGCAACTGGTCGAGCTGCTCCGGCGAATCGGTGCGCAGCCATGCCACGTAATCGAACTCACCACTCACGGCACACAATTGCTGCACCTGCGCCAAAGCGGTCAGACGGCGCAACACTTCCTTTCCCGAACGTGGCTGCACGGTGATCCCGACGTAGGCCTGCAACCCGCCATCGACGACACGCTGACTCAACCGCACGCCGTAGCCGGTGATGATTCTGGCCTTTTCCAGGCGTGCCAGGCGCGAAGTGACAGTGGTGCGGGCGATGCCCAATTGACGCGCGAGATTGGCCACCGGCTCGCGTGCATTGATTTGCAGCGCGGCAATCAGTTGTCGATCGATGTCGTCAAGGGCGGGAGGGCGAGTGTCGGACAAGGGGCGGATCTCCTTCGGCAAGCGGGTGATGTTAGGAGATTCTATGGCCGACAGGGAGATGTTCAGGTGCGATAGTTGCCATCTGTGGGAGCGAACTCATTCGCGAGACGTCAGTCTGTCCGACACATATATGTCGCCAATGCAGGCGTTTCGCGAAGGAAATCGCTTTCACAGAAAATCAGCGGCGCTTAGTTCTTATAATCCGGCGCCACGCGATCCAGCATCCTCAGCAACGCCGACCAAGCGAAATCCACGGCGTCCAGGTCGCTCAGCTCACCTTCGGCAACCCCTTGCCCCGGCGCATTGAATTGCCTTTCCGTACGTAGACGCACATCCTCCGGCGGCAAATGCAGACTTCCACCCGCCTGCGCTGCGATCTGGATCTCGCAGGCTTTTTCCAGGTAATACATGCGCAGGAACGCCTGTTTCACGCTGTTCCCTATGGTCAGCAAGCCGTGGTTGCGCAAAATCATTACCGAGTTATCGCCAAGGTCTGCCACCAGACGCTGTTGCTCACTGAAGTCCAGAGCAATGCCTTCGTAATCGTGATACCCGACCCGACCATAGAACTCCATCGAGATCTGGTTCACTGGCAAAAGCCCGCCTTCCTGCGCCGCTACCGCACAACCGGCCTTGGTGTGGGTGTGCAGCACGCACTGCGCATCTTCCCGGGCGCGGTGAATTGCACTATGGATCACGAAGCCTGCCGGGTTGACCGGGTAATGCGAGGTCTCCACCTTGTTGCCGTCGAGGTCGATCTTTACCAGATTCGAGGCAGTGATTTCCTCGAACATCAGCCCGTAAGGATTGATCAGGAAATGGTGCTCCGGGCCCGGTATGCGCAGAGAGAGATGGGTGAAAATCAGATCGGTCATCCGATAGTGTGCGATCAGGCGATAGCAGGCCGCCAATTCCTGCCTCAGTTGCCATTCCTGCGGGCTGTACGCATGTGTCATTTTTCCTCCGGTAATGTCGGTCTTGCCAGATCAATGCGCCAGCCAGGCGCTTCTACGTTCTACCAGCTCTTTACCTCGCCCACTTAGTGATTTCCCTATCATTGAGCGTTCTTATGGAAATGCGCAAATCGATCATTTTTATGATCGGTTTGCGCGTTTAGCGTGGATGGCATAAGCTGTTTTGCGCGATACGATCAAAACGATGATCATTTTGCTCAATTTCAGAACGTTAACAGATGCCGCACCCCCATAAAAACAAGGAGCACTTGCCGTGGCCCAGATACCTATCAAGCGCAGTATCGAACGTGTACCCGGCGGCATGATGATCGTGCCGCTACTGATTGGCTCGCTCGTCGCCACCTTCCTGCCTGACATGCCGAAATTCTTTGGCTCGTTCACCAACGCGCTGTTCACCGGGTCGCTGCCGATCCTGGCGGTCTTTTACGTGTGCATGGGCGCAAGCATCGACATCAAAGCCACGCCGTACCTCCTGAAGAAAGGCGGCGTGCTGTTTGGCACGAAGGTCGGCACCGCCATCGTCATTGGCGTGATCATGGGGCACTTCCTGGGTGAGCAGCCGATTACATCGGGTATTTTCGCCGGGCTTTCCACCCTTGCCGTCGTCGCTGCGATGAATGACACCAACGGCGGGCTGTACATGGCATTGATGGGCCAATACGGGCGTTCCGAGGATGTGGGTGCCTATTCAGTGATGTCGCTGGAATCGGGTCCGTTCCTGACAATGGTCACGCTGGGCGTGGCCGGTCTGGCGGCATTTCCCTGGCCGACGCTGGTGGGCGCAATCCTGCCGCTGTTGCTGGGCATGTTGCTGGGTAATCTCGATCGCGAAATGCGCGATTTCCTGGCCAAGGCAGTGCCAGTGATGATTCCGTTTTTTGCGCTGGCGCTGGGTGCGAGTCTGGACCTGCACAAGGTCTGGCAAGCTGGTTTGCTGGGCATTGGCCTAGGGCTGGCGGTCGTCGTGTTGACCGGTATCCCACTGTACTTTGCCGATCGCGTTTCGGGCGGCACGGGCGTAGCTGGCGTTGCAGCAGCGAACACCGCGGGCAACGCTGCGGCTGTGCCTGCGCTCGTTGCAGCGGCCAATCCGGTGTACACCGAAGCGGCAAACTCCGCGACGCTGCTCGTCGCTGCGTGCGTTGTGGTTACCGCAGTGCTGTCGCCGATTCTTACTGCATCGATCGCCAAACGCTACAAAGAGCGTCACGCTGAAAAGCAAGTGAGCGTGAATGCAGAGCGGGAGGTCGTTCGATGACTGTGCTGATCATTGCCGATGATCTGTCGGGCGCGGCCGATTGCGCGATCGCCTTTGCCAGCGCTGGGCTGAGCACGGTAGTGACCCTTGATGCGTCTCACAACACCGGCGATGCCAGCGTGGTCGCCATCGATACCGACACACGCCGTCTTTCTGTAACTGCGGCGGGCGAGCGCACGTTGACGGCCTATAAGACGCTGCTCAAACCGGGCCAGCGTCTGTACAAGAAGATCGATTCGACGTTGCGTGGCAACTGGGCCGTTGAAGTTGCCGCACTCGCGCCACACGCGGGCCTTGCGATCATCGCACCGGCATTCCCTGCCACTGGCCGTACCACGTTGCACGGCAAAGTGCTGGTCAATGGTCAGCCGCTGGAAACCACCGATACCTGGAAGCTCGAGCATGCTGATCGTTCCGCCGATATCTCTTCAATGCTCGAAGAGTCGGGTCTGCGTGTCGCCAAACTGAGCCTGGATACATTACGTGGTGATCAAGCCGTGTTGGCACAACACATTACCGAGATCGCCAATAGCGAGGTTGGTGCGCTGATTATCGATGCCCAGACCGCCGAGGATCTGCAGACCCTCGCGATCGTGACTGCAAACGTCACCGCGCCGCTGTTCTGGGTAGGTTCAGGTGGTCTGGCTCGCGAAATGGCTGCGTTGCCGGAGCTGCTTTCCGCGCCGCTCCAGACTTCGCCTCCGCCCCATGAGAAATACGCACCAACATTAGTGTTGGTCGGCAGCCTGTCCAGCGTTTCCGAACGTCAATGCGCGATGCTCAAGGAGCGCGCATTGATCGGCGAGCTTGTCGTACCGCCTGCGGTCTTGCGTCAGGGTATGTCCCATGGCGACTGGGCTGGCTGGGAAATTCGCATCGGCGAATATCTGCGCCGCGGAGAGGATCTGCTGCTGCGCATTGGCCGTGACGACGCGTTCGACCCCGCCGAAGGCGCCCGACTCTCTACGTTGTTGGCCGCTATGGTGCGCCCGCACTTCGCTTACGTCGGTGGCCTGATCGCCACCGGCGGCGAGACCGCTCGCGCCATGCTTGGCGCAGTCGGCATCGGCAGCCTGCAATTGCTCTGTGAAATCGAAGCAGGCGTTGCATTCGGGCGCCCGATTTCCAGTCGAGAAGGCCATCGCCCTGGTGTCGTCACCAAAGCCGGCGCGTTCGGCACCGACCACGCACTGTATGCGGCCTGGCTGCATATGAATAACGCTGTAGAACCTGCGCAATACGCTGCAGGCCCCGTCTCGAATCCTGCGCTACAAGGTAAACAATCATGAGTAATTATTTGCCCGTCATCGGCATCACCATGGGTGACGCGACCGGAGTTGGTCCGGAAATCATCGTCAAGAGCCTGACCCACGACGTGGTGTACCAGCAGTGCCGTCCGTTGGTAATCGGCGATGCTGGACGTCTGGAATTGGCCAACGAAATCGTCAAGGGCAGCGCCAAGATTCGTCGTATCAAAGAGGCGTCCGAGGCTCAGTACCAGCCCGGCACCATCGACTGCATCGACCTGAACCTGATCCCTGCCGACCTGCCGTTCGGTCAGCTTTCGCCGATTGCCGGCGATGGTGCTTACCAGTACATCGCCCGCGCCGTGCAACTGGCCGAAGCAGGCCAGATCGATGCGATCTGCACCGCGCCGCTGAACAAGGAAGCACTACACGCAGGCGGGCATAAATACCCTGGTCACACCGAAATGCTCGCGCACCTGACCCATGTCGATGAGGTGTCGATGATGCTGGTGGCCCCGCAGTTGCGCGTCATCCATGTGACCACCCACATCGGCATCATCGATGCGATTCGCAAGATCGAACCGGGTCTGGTCCAGCGCACCATCGAACGCGGCAACGCGACGCTGATCAAGGCTGGGATCGCCAAGCCACGCATAGGTGTCTGCGGCATCAACCCGCACGCGGGCGAGAACGGCCTGTTCGGCTATGGCGAGGAAGAAGAGAAGATCATCCCGGCGGTGAAGCTGTTGCAGGAGCAAGGCTTGGATGTGACCGGTCCGCTGCCGGCCGATACCCTGTTTTTCCGCGCGGGCCGGGGTGATTTCGACCTGGTGGTCGCGATGTACCACGATCAGGGTCACGGCCCGGTAAAGGTGCTCGGCCTGGAAGCGGGTGTGAACGTGACAGTCGGTCTCGAAGTGATTCGTACTTCCGTCGATCACGGCACCGCGTTCGACATCGCTGGCAAGGGCATAGCCGACGAGCGCAGCTTGCTGGAAGCCCTGCGTCAGGGGGCCGAGCTGGCCACGCGTCGGGGGTGAAGCGCGGCGACGTCGCAGGTGAGAAGCGGCGGCCCGGTCGTGTAAGATCATCGGCCTTTGTGCATTGAGGCCGTCCATGAAAGCCACTGACCGACATCGCGCCATTCTCGAACTGGTGCGCGCCCGCGACACCAACGTCGAGCAACTGAGCGCCGCCCTTGGCGTGTCGGAAGCCACCGTGCGACGCGACTTGGCCATGCTCGCCAAGCAGCGGCATCTAGTGCGCACCCACGGTGGCGCCACTGCGCTGATCGGTGTGCACGAGCCGGAAGCTTCGCTGGAAGAGCGCAAGGCCACTCAGCGCGACCAGAAAGACGCCATCGCCAAGGCGGCTGCGAGGCATGTCGAAGATGGCGACACGGTCTTGCTCGATGGTGGCACTACTTGCGCTGCGCTGGCGTTACATCTTTGCTCGCGGCAAAACGTGCACGTGGTCACCAACAATCTTCTGGTCGTGATGACCCTCGCAAACGCGCCGGGCATTCGTCTGACCCTGATTGGTGGCGACCTGCGCGGTTCCAGCATGAGCACGCTCGGCCCGCTCGCGGAACTGACATTGAGCCGGTTGAGCGTCGACAAAGCGTTCATGGGTGCTGACGGCGTAGTGGCGGAGTTCGGTTTGTGTGAGGCGAGCGATCAGCAGGCTTACCTCAAGGAATGCATCATCAAGCGCGCCGCGCAGGTCTTCGTCCTCGCCGACGCCGACAAACTCGGTCGCGCCCGTCAACAGCACTGGACGCCCATCGAGCGCGAGTGGACGTTGATCACCTCATCTCAGGCGGATGAAGCGCTGTTGGCACCGTTTCGCACGGGGCGGCAGATTGTGGTCGAAACGGTGGGCGTTTAACTGGCAAAGGACTGCGCAGTACACGCTGTAAGCGTGCGCTGCGGACCGTGCCTGAGCGGGTTAGCGAATTTCAGATTTTCCACTTCTTCGCAGTTTTCGCCAGCCGCTGCTGCAGCGCTTCGATGTTCAGCGCCAGTTGCCGATTCATCAGCTGGTAGCCCAACATTTCCGCCGATGCGGCTGGCGCCTCCGGGCCAACTGCCAGTGATTCCGTCGGACGCTTCAGGCGCTCCGTGGCCCCACTTTGCAGAGCGCGCGCCATGCCGATAAGCATGCGCCGAATCCGACGCTGCTCCGCGGTCATTTGGACATTGCCAAAGTCTGCGGGACGTAAGTTGGAAAGGATCTCCAACGTGCTCAGGCACATGCGGAAATGCCCTTGAATCGCGTCCAGTTCCACAAGCGAGATCTTCACTTCTTTCGACACTGACGGTATCAGCGAGCGCAATTGCAGCATCGTTGCGTTGAGCTTGGCGGTCAGCTTCAAATGTTCATCGGCGGCATTCGACTGCCCGCTACTGATACGCTCGTAAACCTTCGCGCAATCGCGCAAACCGCTGGCCAGGTTGTAGCGCCACGAATACACCGCATACAGCGGCAACGCGAAGGAAAACGCCAGCGCCAGCGCAATACCGATCAGAATATCCACCGTCCGCCAAAGTCCGTCGGTGATCGGGTTATCGCCATGACCGGCGACGATAAACAGCGTAATCGCCGACAACAGCGCCGTATAACCGCCCTTGCCGATGGCGTGATAAGCGAAGAAACCGCAGATCAATGACATGATCACGTAAGTCAGCAGCGGCATGCCCAGATAACTCTCCTGCGCCACCACCGCCAACCCCAGCGCCGCCCCGATCAATGTCCCGTAAGCACGCTCCACCGATTTCTTGCCAATATTGCCGTGATGCTGCAACCCGCCAATCACGATCAGCATCGTGACCGATGCCCACTCGCCGTGGGGCAGATGTATGCCAGTTGTCAGCAATATTGAGACCAGCAGGCCGACAACGATACGACCCGCATGGATGTAGCGGGCGTGGCGATAACGGCGGTAGGGGTCCAGAAGTGGACGCAGGACGCGACGGAGAAAGAGGGGCAGGGAGGGTGTATTCATGGATTTACAGACCGCCGAAGTCGCGAATATATCCTCAGGTCAGCCCGGAAACTCTCGTTAGGAAGGCTCCGAAGTATGTTGTCGCCAAGCCGACGAGAATAATCCCCGCAGGACGCTCCCACCAGTTTTTCACTTCACCCGGCGGCATCTGCAAGGTGAGCACCGTGACGCTCGCTGGTTGATTGATGACAGTGGCCGCTGGGTCCTTTGGAAGCATGGATCGTAACCACAGCTCGTCTCGGGCTTTTTTTCTAATGGCGGCGACATCATCCGAGAGCTGCTTCCCGCATCCCCTGATATAAGCGCCGGCGGCTATGACGATCATGATTCCGATAAACATCAACATATCCGGGCTCAAAGGCTGGTGCACGTCTACTCGGGGAGTTACGTCCCACAATGGCTGCAGGAAACTGGTGTGTCGGTATACGACCAGGCAGAGGTTTTGCAGTTGGTATCCGAGGCCGGAAAGGGGCGTGGCTTTGAGCTGCTCCCCAAGGTCGTAAATAAACAGGACTGAAAACATCATTAATTGAGTGAGTCCGAGCAGCATGACCACCAAGCCCGACCATTTCATCCTTGTTGCTTTCTTTATTGCTTCCAAAACCGTCATGTCGTCCCTATTCCTTTGATTTTGAGAATTTCAATGTTTTCGCATCCTGCGATCAATGAGGGTGATTTGGCTCCTCAGCAATAAAAAAGCCGCGCAATGCGCGGCTTTTGGAGGTGGTGGGCCCACACGGACTCGAACCGTGGACCAAAGGATTATGAGTCCTCTGCTCTAACCAACTGAGCTATAGGCCCTCAGTCAGGCGGCGGATTATAACGACGGTTTCCGTGCTGTGCTATCCGAAAAGTCTGAAACCGTCATACGAAGAAACGTCGAGCAGAATTCTTCGGGGCGCAGGGGCAGGCTGACGATGTAGCCCTGGATCTGTTCGCAGCCTTCGTCGGCAAGGAATTGTTGTTGTTCGAGGGTTTCCACGCCTTCGGCGATAACGGTCAATTGCATGCTGCGACCCAGCGCGATGATGGCACGGGCGATAGCGGCGTCGTGCTGGTCGTCCGGCAGACCGCGCACGAATGACTGGTCGATCTTGAGGGTGTCCAGCGGCAGGCGTTTAAGGTAGCTGAGCGATGAATAGCCGGTGCCGAAGTCGTCGATCGCCAGTTGCACACCGAGTTTTTTGAGGCGGTGCAGCACTGAAAGCGCTTCTTCGGTCTGGGACATAATGAAGTTTTCGGTGATTTCCAACTGCAGGCATCCAGGCTGTAGTTGGTATTGATTAAGCAGCTGTTCGATGCGATTGAGCAGATTGGGTTGGCGCAGTTGTGCGCCTGCCAGGTTCACTGAAAGCGAACCGAACACGTCGTAGGTCTGGTTCCATTGATGGAGTTGCTGACAGGCTTTTTCCAGTACCCATTCGCCGATCTGCAAGATCATGCCGTTTTCCTCTGCCAGAGGAATGAACCGCTCAGGTGGGACTTCTCCGAAAGTTGGGTGGGTCCAGCGGATAAGGGCTTCAGCCCCGACCAGTCGTTGTGTCAGCAAACTGATCTTGGGCTGGTAGGAAAGAGTGAATTCGTCGCGTTCAATGGCGCGCCGCAGTTCGTGCTCCAGCGCAATGCGCTCGCTGGCCTGGGCGGTTAGGTCGCGGGTGTAGCTTTCGACGCGGTTACGGCCTTTTGCCTTGGAGCGGTACATGGCGGCGTCGGCATTTTTGATAAGGGTAGCGACATCCGCGCCGTCGGAGGGGAACAGGGCGGTGCCGATGCTGGTGCTGATGAAGAACTCATGCTCCCCCGCCTGGAAGGGGGCCGAGAAGCTGTTCAGCAGTTTGGTGGCGATGGCTTCGGCGTCTCTATCGGTTTGCAGGCCTGGGAGCAGGATGATGAATTCGTCACCACCCAGTCGGGCGACTGTATCGATGTCGCGCACGTTTTCTTTCAAACGTTGGGCGATGCCTTTTAGCAGCAGATCACCGACAGGATGTCCAAGGCTGTCGTTGATGTGCTTGAAGCGATCAAGATCGAGGAACAGTACCGCGCCGAGACTATGGGATTCCGTGCTGTGAACAAGGGCTGCGTGCAGGCGACTTTCGAACAGTGTGCGGTTCGGCAGGCCGGTCAGCGGGTCGTGGTGCGCTTGATAATCGAGCCGCGCCTGGGCCTGTTTGAGACTCGAAATGTCGGCGAAGACAGCGACGAAATGGGTGATGAACCTGTCGCGGTTGCGCACCGCGCTGATCGTCAGCCAGCTGGGGTAAATCTCGCCGTTCTTGCGGCGATTGCTGATTTCTCCCTGCCAATGGCCCTCTGCGGTCAGCTGATACCACATGGCTGCGTAAAACGCGCTGTCGTGTAAGCCCGAAGCCAACAGGCGCGGTGTCTCGCCTATGGCTTCGCCCTCGCTGTAGCCGGTGATTTCACTGAACGCGCGGTTGACGGCGTTGATGCGCTGACGCGTGTCGGTGATCAGTACGCCTTCGGCGGTGCTCTCGAAAACGGTGGCAGCCAGCTGCAGTTTTTCCTGCATCTGCTGGCGTTCGGTAATGTCACGGGCGATGGTCAGCATGCAATCCTCACCGCCGATGGGCAGCGGCCGTGATGAGATTTCGCACAACCGTATCTGCCCGTCCCTACGCCGGATATGACTGGTGAAGTCTTTGACGAAGCCATCGCGGTTCAGTTGTTCCAGCAGCTGTTGGCGCTCGTTAAGGTCCACCCATATCCCAAGTTCCAGCGTTGTGCGATCCAGTGATAGCGAGCTGTGATAGCCAGTGATGCGGCTGAACCCATCGTTGATTTCCACCAGCAATCCGTCACTTTGCCGTGAGATGAGCAGGCCATCCGGAGAGGAGTGGAACGCCTTGGCGAATTTCTCCTCGGACAACTGCAACTGCTGCTGAGCCTCCTTGAGCGGGGTGATGTCGCGCACCACTACGACTACGGCAGGCATTGAGTCCAGGTCGAAAGGCTCGGCGGACAAAAGGCCGGTAAACGTTCGCCCGTTACTGCGCCGAAATGGCATTTCCAGGTTACGGATGCTGCCCTTTTGCAGGCGCTGCAGCAGGCTGGGGCCGATATCCGGAATGCCCCAGATGTTCAGTTCGCTCGGCGTTCGGCCAATGATGTCGCTGGGGTTTAGGCCAATCTGCTCGACGAATGCCTGGTTCGCTTCCAGAAAGCAGCCGTCGGACAGTCTGGCGATCACTAGAATGTCCGGACATTGCGCGAATACCGAGGCAAATTTCCCTTCGGATTGGCGCAGTGCTTCTTCTGTCTGTTTGGCTTCGGTGATGTCGATCATGAGGCCGCGCATCACCGGTTCGTGGCCGTAACTGATCAACGTAACGATGTCACGTATCCACAATGTGCGGCCGTCGGCACTGATGACTCGATAATCGACGCTGTGATCGTTGCCCAGTTTTGTTTGTTCGTCGCAGTAGGTTACGGCAGCTTGCAGATCCGCAGGGTGCACAAGGCTGCGCCAGAAACCGGGCTTGAGCCATTGGTGGAGAGGATAGCCAAGCAGGTTCTCGGCGTGGGGAGAAACATAGTTGTACGAATAGTCATGGGTGTTGGCTTCCCACGCGATGGCCGACAGACTTTCGATCATGCCGCGGTAATGGTATTCGCTGCTGCGCAGCTCCTGTTCCAGCGCCACTCGACGGGAAATTTCCGAGCTGAGGCGGCGATTGATTCGGACCATTATCGCCAGAATCGTCGACAGCAGGAGCAGCCCCGGAAGCCCATAGAGCAGGAAGTCCCACCAGAACTTGGCCGGTTCGGAAATGCGAGATGGGGACGCCGGGATCTCGGAATCTGCTTGTGGTGGACCGGCATAGGCCAGATTCCCTGGGAAACGGCTGTCGAAATATGGAGGGTAGCCTCCCGCAACGCTGATCCCGCTTGGGTGTTCGATGTCCGACGATGCAGTATCCGTACTCTGCATTGATCCCTCATGCATGCCCTGCCAGGTCGTTTCCTCTTTGGGAAGAACCTGAGCGTCGACCGTCGTCGACCCCATCAAGCACAAGAAAGCAATGGCCGGCATCCAAAACATGGCAGCCTCTTTAGTCGCATCGTTAGGAATGATTCGAGTGTAGCTGTGCTTGGGGCGGGTGGCACACTGCCAATTTTTTTGTTCCCTGAAGCGCAAAACCCCCGGCAGGGCCGGGGGTCTTGTTTTGACGCGTTTAGCTTACTCGTCCAGGAACGAACGCAAGTGTTCGCTTCTGGTCGGGTGGCGCAGCTTGCGCAACGCCTTGGCTTCGATCTGACGAATACGCTCGCGTGTTACATCGAACTGCTTACCGACTTCCTCGAGGGTGTGGTCAGTATTCATGTCGATACCGAAGCGCATACGCAAGACCTTGGCTTCACGGGCGGTAAGACCCGAGAGAACTTCACGCGTAGCTTCTTTCAAGCTCTCAACGGTTGCCACATCGATTGGCGACTGCATGGTCGAGTCTTCGATGAAGTCACCCAGATGCGAATCTTCGTCGTCCCCGATCGGGGTTTCCATGGAGATCGGCTCTTTGGCGATCTTCAACACCTTGCGGATCTTGTCCTCAGGCATTTCCATGCGTTCGCCCAGCTCTTCCGGCGTCGGTTCGCGACCCATTTCCTGCAGCATCTGACGGGAAATACGGTTGAGCTTGTTGATCGTCTCGATCATGTGCACCGGAATACGGATGGTGCGAGCCTGGTCCGCGATCGAGCGAGTGATCGCCTGACGAATCCACCAGGTGGCATAGGTCGAGAACTTGTAACCACGACGATATTCGAACTTGTCCACCGCCTTCATCAGACCGATGTTGCCTTCCTGAATCAGATCCAGGAATTGCAGGCCGCGGTTGGTGTACTTCTTGGCGATCGAGATCACCAGACGCAAGTTGGCTTCAACCATCTCTTTCTTCGCGCGGCGGGCCTTGGCCTCACCGATCGACATGCGACGGTTGATGTCCTTGATTTCCAGCACCGTCAGACCGGTTTCTTCTTCCAACGCGGACAGCTTTTGCTGGCAACGTTGAATATCAGCCTGCAGGCGGCCAATGGCTTCGGCGTATTTGCCCTTGCCTTTGGCCAGCGCATCGGTCCAGCTCTGGTCGACTTCATTGCCCGGGAACTGACGCAGGAAGTCGGCACGCGGCATCCGCGCATCACGCACACACAGCTGCATGATGGCGCGTTCTTGTGCACGCAGACGCTCCAGGGCGCTGCGAACGCGTTCGACCAGACCTTCAAACTGTTTTGGAACCAGTTTGATCGGCATGAACAGTTCAGCCAGAGCCAGAAGCTCCTGATGAGCCTGTTTGCTGCCACGACCGTGCTTCTTCAAGGTCTTGAGGGCAATCGCCATCTGATCGGAGACCGCACCGAAGCGCTGCGCCGCAACGACCGGATCAGGACCGCTTTCGGTCTCTTCCTCGTCGTCGCCATCGGCAGACTCTTCGTCGTCATCGTCAGCGGCTTCAGCCTTTTCGGCTTTCTGATCGATCGGTGGCGGTACCTCGGCTGGCGGCGCGATGCCGTCGTCCGGATCGATATAACCGCTCAGAACGTCGGACAGGCGACCACCTTCGGTGGTAACGCGGGTGTATTCGGAGAGAATGTGCTCGACCGTACCAGGGAAGTGCGCGATTGCGCCCATCACTTCACGGATGCCTTCCTCGATACGCTTGGCGATTTCGATTTCGCCTTCGCGTGTCAGAAGCTCGACCGTACCCATTTCACGCATATACATGCGCACAGGGTCGGTCGTGCGACCGATGTCGGTTTCGACTGCCGCCAACGCTGCGGCTGCTTCTTCAGCGGCCGCTTCGTCGGTGTCAGCTTCGGCCAACAGAAGGGCGTCCGCATCCGGAGCACTCTCGAATACGTTGATCCCCATGTCGTTAATCATGCGGATGATGTCTTCCACCTGTTCCGGATCTGAAATATCCTCCGGCAGGTGGTCGTTGACCTCCGCGTAAGTCAGGTAACCCTGCTCACGACCACGGCTGATCAACTCTTTGAGGCGAGACTGCTGTTGCGCTTTTCCGGACATAACACCCTATCCACTGAAGGTCTTGGCGGGCAAAAAACAAGCCGAGGATTATACCCGAGCTCGGACCTCACGCGCCAGTTGAGGTCGGGGTTTGTGCAGGAACTTTGCGATTTAACAGGTTGAGTAGCTGAACTTTTTCCTCAGCACTCAGCCCGGTCTGCCGTTCCTTCCTGATCAATTGATCCAGGCTTCGCTCGCGTTGGCGAGCGGACAAGCTAGTTATAGTGTCGAAAAACTGTTGTTCAAGGTTATCGGCCGAGATCAGCCATTCCTTTTCCGCTAGTTGTCGTAATAATCGCCCCTGATCGGTTCCATGCCAGCGAGCGATCAACTGCAGGGATCGCAGCTTTGGGTTTTTCTGCAGTGCTTCGAGCAGTGCCACCAGCAGTTGCGAGTAAACATTGTCTTCGGCCGCGAAGTGGCTGGTATCTTCCACCTTCTGTGACAGATCAGGATGATGCAGCAGGGTCCTGAGCGCTGTCAGTGTCGGGGGTTCGACGGTTGCCGGTGTTCGCGGGGCACGCGGTTCAAGGTCCGGTCGTTTCCCGTTCTTGTCCCACTTCTTGCCTTTGTCCCAGGGTTTCTTCTCCCACTTCTTCTGTTGCCCGCCGGATGTGTTGGGCGTCCACTCCTGCTGCGGTTCATACCCGTCATGCGGCTGGTAATTGCCGTAATCGGGCACTGAATCGTAGTCGAAGCCCGGGTCATAGACCGGTTGTGCCTCAGCCGGAGCGGACTGCACCAACTGATTCACGGCTGCCGTATCCAACCCGGTGATTTCCTTGAGCCGGCGACGCATCAATTCACGCAGGTTGGCTCCCGGGACTTTTTCGATCAGCGGCGCCGCCAGGGTCACCATGTGCGCCTTGCCTTCCAGCGAGCGCGGGTCCGCCTCTTTGGTCAGCTGCTCGAAAAAGTAGTCGGCCAGCGGTTGCGCGTGCTGATTGATCCTGGCCTTGAACGCATCGGTTCCCTCAGCGCGAACCAGCGTATCCGGGTCTTCGCCTTCGGGCAGAAACAGAAAGCGGGCGCGGCGGCCATCCTGAAGGCTGGAAAGCGTCGCCTCCAGCGCTCGCCAAGCGGCATTGCGGCCCGCCTGGTCTCCGTCGAAACAGAACAGCACGTTCGGCACCACGCGAAACAGTCTTTTCAGATGCTCTTCGCTGGTGGCGGTACCCAGTGTTGCAACGGCGTTGCGCAAACCCTGCTGAGCCAGCGCAATGACGTCCATATAGCCTTCGACAACGATGATTTCATCGAGGTTGCGATTGTATTTGCGTGCCTCGAACAGGCCATAAAGCTCTTGGCCCTTGTGAAATACCGGTGTCTCTGGAGAGTTCAGGTATTTCGGTTTGTCGTCACCCAGAACGCGACCGCCAAAGGCAATCACCCGGCCTCGTGTGTCGCGAATGGGGAACATCACCCGGTCGCGGAAACGATCGTAGCGCTTGCCGGTTTCGGCGTTCTCGATCAACAGGCCGGCATCGATCATTGCCTTTTGCTGAAGGGTGTCGCTGCTCAGGTGCTTGTACAGATTGTCCCAGCCGGGCGGAGCGAACCCCAAGCCGAAATCGCGGGCAATCTCGCCTGATAAGCCACGGCCTTTCAGGTAGTCCACCGCGGATTTGCGTGTTGGATGGCTTTTCAGCGCGGCACGGTAAAAATCGGCGGCGGCGGTCAGCAGCGGGTAAAGCGGCGAATCCGTGGGCTGCCTCGGTTTTTGGCCTCTGACACCCTGTTCGCGGGGTACTTCCATGCCAGCGGCTTTGGCCAGATCCTCGACGGCCTGGGGGAAATCCAGGTTGTCGTGGTCCATGATGAAGCCGAGGGCATTGCCACCCGCGCCACAACCGAAGCAGTAATAAAACTGCTTGTCGGGACTGACGCTGAACGACGGTGTCTTTTCCTTGTGAAAAGGACAGCAGGCGCTGAAGTTCTTGCCGGTTTTCTTTAATTGAACGCGTGAGCTGACAACATCGACGATGTCGGTGCGGTTCAGAAGGTCGTCAATAAAACCTTGGGGAATCAGTCCGGCCATGGCGTTCTCATCATCAGGCGCCCCGCCAGAAAGATCGTGGCGAATCCAAAGCGTAACGACGGTTGCTTGGTCAGTGTAGACGGATCGACGCTGCCTGAATCAGGCTGGAAGAGTTCGACAGGGTTTGCCTTATCGCATCTGCGACGTCGACAGCCTCTGTCTGTATTGCTTGATGCTAAAACTGAAACTGCCGACAGCCCGGCTTTGGGGCCGGGCAAGGCAGAAGCTAGCGACGAGCGTCTGTATTAATACAGACGAACGGCGCGGCGCTGTTCGCGCTGAACTTTCTTCGCGTGACGTTTAACAGCAGCAGCTGCCATACGCTTACGCTTGGAAGTTGGCTTCTCGTAAAATTCGCGGCTACGAACTTCGGCCAGAGTGCCGGCTTTCTCGCAGGAGCGCTTGAAACGACGCAGAGCTACGTCGAAGGGTTCATTCTCTTTAACTTTGACGGCTGGCATCCAGAGCTACCTTCATTCATTACCGGGGTCGACGCCTCGTACAACGCTTGCACTGAGTACGCCGGTTTTAAGGGTTGCGGATGTTAACCCCTCGGCGCGAGGAATGCAAAGCCCCTGATCGAAAACTGCTGGTCGCAGGCATGAGCGGCGACTATTATGCGCGCCTTCGAAATCAGCCTCTACAAGGCGTACCCCATGTTAGTACTGGGATTGGAAACTTCCTGCGACGAGACCGGCGTTGCGCTGTACGACAGCGAACGTGGCCTGCTCGCCGATGCATTATTCAGCCAGATCGACCTGCACCGGGTCTACGGCGGTGTGGTCCCGGAACTTGCGTCCCGCGATCACGTAAAGCGCATGCTGCCCCTGATTCGTCAGGTGTTGGCCGAAGCCGACTGTGCTGCCACCGAGATCGACGCGATCGCTTACACCGCAGGTCCCGGCCTGGTAGGTGCGCTGTTGGTCGGCGCTTCGTGTGCTCAGGCGCTGGCCTTCGCGTGGGATATTCCCGCGCTTGGTGTTCACCACATGGAAGGCCACCTGTTGGCCCCTATGCTGGAAGAGCAGCCGCCCGAGTTTCCGTTCGTCGCTTTGTTGGTTTCAGGTGGTCACACGCAGTTGGTTCGCGTTGATGGCATTGGCCTTTATGAGCTTCTGGGCGAGACGCTGGACGACGCAGCCGGTGAAGCTTTCGACAAGACCGCGAAGATGATGGGCCTGAACTATCCAGGTGGCCCCGAGATTTCCCGCCTTGCGCTGAGCGGAGAGTCGGGCCGTTTTACGTTTCCGCGGCCTATGACCGATCGCCCCGGCCTTGATTTCAGTTTCAGTGGCTTGAAAACCTTCGCTCTGAACACCTGGCAGCAATGCCAAAGCGCTGGAGACGACGGCGAGCAAACCCGTTGCGACATCGCGCTGGCCTTCCAGCAAGCGGTGGTGGAGACTTTGACCATCAAGTGCAAGCGCGCACTCAAGCAAACCGGCCTCAAGCGTCTGGTCATTGCCGGGGGCGTGAGTGCGAACAAGGCTTTGCGTCACTCGCTGGAGCAGATGCTCGCAGGGCTGGGTGGCAATGTGTATTACGCGCGGCCGGAGTTCTGCACCGACAACGGTGCAATGATCGCATTTGCCGGGTGTCAGCGCCTGCAGGCGGGGCAGAAGGAGAGTCTGAGCATCAGCGTCCAGGCTCGCTGGCCGATGGAGCAGCTGCCGGGTCTTTAACGATGCGATTTGGTTGATGAAAAAAGGCTCGAATGAGCCTTTTTCATCTTTTGTATTCAGAAATGCCGTTCGCGCCCCGCAAACAGGTCGCGTAGATTGCCTCGATGGCGCCAGACGATCAGTAAGGTCAACAGGCTCATGGGCAACAGCGCACGAGGCTCCTGCCAGGCCAGCAACGGCAAGGTCAAAGGCGTTGCGATCAGCGAGGCCAGGGAGCTGGTGCGGGTGAGGTAGAAGGTAAGTAGCCAAGCGGCGATCGCCAGCAATGCGGCGGGGGCATACAGGCCCAGCAGCATGCCGGCAGCGGTAGCGACACCTTTGCCGCCCCGGAAACGGAAATACAGCGGAAACAGATGGCCGAGCACTGCGCATAGCCCAATCCAGGCTTGCTGGCGAGGGTCGAGTCCGGTCCAGCCAGCGATCAGCACCGGGATTAACCCTTTGCAGAGGTCGCCGATCAGGGTCAGGATAGCGAGCTTCTTGCCGGCCAGACGCAGCATGTTAGTGGCGCCGGCGTTGCCCGAACCACTGGCGCGCGGATCTGGACTGCCGGTGATGCGGCTGAGCAGGATGGCGAAGGACAGCGAGCCGAGCAGGTAGGCGAGGATCGCCAGTAACCAAAACATGCTAACCATTCCGGGCAGGGATGTTCTGATTCTAACGGCGCATCGCGCCCTTGTCGTGCAGCGGAGAGAAAGGCTTGGACAGAGTTTTCATTGAGGGTCTGGAGGTCGATACGGTGATCGGAGCCTACGACTGGGAGCGCGGCATTCGTCAGTGCCTGCGTCTGGACCTGAGTTTTGCCTGGGACAATCGGCCGGCAGCGGCGGGTGACGACCTGAGCAAGGCGCTCGACTATGCCAGCGTCTCCGCGCGTATTCAGGCCTTTGCCGAGGTTTCACAATTCCAGTTGGTCGAGACCTTCGCCGAGCGTCTGGCCGAAGTGTTGATGAGTGAATTCCACATTCCCTGGCTGCATCTGAAACTGACGAAGCCCGGAGCTGTGCCAGCGGCCAAGGGCGTGGGCGTGGAGATCGAGCGCGGATGCCGCTGACACGGATTTTTCTGGGCCTGGGTAGCAATATCGACCGGCATCGACACCTGTGCGCCGGGCTTGAAGCGCTAGCCGGTTTTCTTACCGACATGTCCTGCTCGCCTGTGTTCGAGAGTCACCCGGTGGGCATCAAGAGTGGGCCGTTCATCAATCTCGTGGTGTCGGCACTGACGGACCTGCCGTTGATCGAACTTGACCGTCGCCTGAAATTCATCGAGGCCGATAACGGTCGTTATGCGCCCGACCGCAAGGGTTTGCCGCTGGACATCGATGTGCTGTTGTATGGCGATCAGGTGGGCAACTTCGATGGATTGATCCTGCCGCGCGCAGAGATTCTGAAGAATGCATTCGTACTGTGGCCGTTGTCTCTGATTGCGCCCGATAAGCTGCACCCAGACGTAGGCGTGACATTCGCCGGTTTGTGGGAAAACGCGCAAATCGACCAGAAGCTGTGGCCGGTCGGGTTTGAGTGGCGGGGTGAGCAGTTGACGCCAATTTCGATGTTGGCAGCAATTTAGCAGCCGACGATATCCCCTGTGGGAGCGAATTCATTCGCGAAAGGTGTATGAGACGATACAGTTGTGTCGAATGTACGTCCCCCTCGCGAATGAATTCGCTCCCACAGGTCAGTAGGCGTCCACCGTATCCTCGTTCAACCCTGATACGACGCCCTGTAAACCGTAGGCGTATTTATTCGCGATGCGGCGGTGCGTCTGATAGATATCTATCGGACGTACTGGCTTCTCGCGAATGAATTCGCTCCCACAAGGTCAGCAGGCGTCCAATGTAATCGGGTTCAACCCTGATACGACGCCTTGTAAACCGTCAGCGTATCCAGCCGTTCCCGCTTGAGCGCCTCGCCCAACTCTTGCCCTTGGTAACCCTTGTCCAGCAATGGCTGCACGGCCACTTGCCTGGCTGCTTCAGCCGCACCGCGCAGGTATTCGGCCTGTGGATAACTGCGATCCTCGAACCCCTTGCGGCCCCGGGCGTCCATTTCGCAGGCGACGATGAACTCTTCGAAACGCTGAGGGCGGCGGTAAACGTCGAAGCTTTGCAGCAGATCGAGCAGCGTCGACGGCTTCAATTCCAACGCTCGATGCCCGTGGGTGTGATATTGGCCGACCAGCAGCGCCAGTTCTAGGCAATCCCTTGGCACCTTGAAACGCAGGCTGACGGCCTTGATGGCTTTCAGGCCCTTTTGCTCATGGGCGATATGCCGTGGCCATTCTTGCTCCGGCGTCAGCCCTTTGCCCAGATCATGCAGCAGGCACGCCCAGCGAACACTGAGCGGCTGATGGTGCAGCGCCGACTGGTGCAGAACACTGAGGACATGCAGGCCAGTGTCGATTTCGGGATGATGGGCTTCGGGTTGAGGCACGCCAAACAGCGCATCGATCTCCGGCATCAGCACCTTGAGGGCGCCACATTCGCGCAGAACCTGGATGAATACTTGTGGCTCCTGTTCCATCAACGCGCGGGAAATTTCTTTCCAACTGCGCTCTGGCGTCAGGGCTTCCAGTTCCCCCGACGCGCTGAGTTGGCGCATCAGCATCAGTGTTTCAGGGGCGATGATGAAACCGTCAGGGGCATAGCGGGCAGCAAAGCGCGCAACACGCAGCACACGAAGGGGATCTTCGGCGAACGCCGGGGAAACGTGACGCAAGAGGCGTTCCTGTAAATCGCGCTGACCATGAAAGGGATCAGTTAGATGACCCTCTTTGTCTTCGGCGATGGCATTGATCGTCAGATCGCGACGGATGAGGTCTTCTTCGAGGGTCACGTCTGGGTCAGCATGAAACACGAATCCGCCATAGCCGCGCCCGGTCTTGCGTTCGGTGCGGGCAAGCGCGTATTCCTCGCCGGTCAGCGGATGCAGAAACACCGGAAAGTCCGTGCCCACCGGGCGATAGCCCTTGATTAGCATTTCATCGGTTGTCGCGCCAACGACGACCCAATCGGTGTCTGCGACCGGTTTGCCAAGCAGACGATCGCGAACCGCGCCGCCGACTTTATAGATCTGCATAAAAAACCTCCGTAAGCGCGACAGGATAAACCTTACGTCGCGCTTGCGGAGGTGCATTTTTAGTCAGGTTCCGCTTTAGCTTCTATAGGTGAACGACGGCCAGGTCGAGCCGGGGATATTCACTGTCAGCGTGTTCGCTTCTCGGTGGCACATGGTGGGTTTTCATCACCTGATCGCCTTGCAGCGTCTCCAGATGAATGTCGAAGCCCCACAACCGATGCAAGTGTTTGAGCACTTCGTCGGTCGAATCGCCCAGCGGTTTACGGTCATGCTGCTGATGGCGCAGCGTCAGCGAGCGATCACCACGGCGGTCGATGCTGTAGATCTGCACGTTGGGTTCGCGGTTGCCCAAGTTGTACTGCGCAGCGAGGGTTTCCCGGATTGTCCTGTAGCCTGTTTCGTCATGGATTGCAGGAACCAGCAGATCGTCCTTTTGATCGTCATCCAGAATGCTGAACAGCTTGAGGTCGCGGATCACCTTGGGCGACAGGTATTGCAGGATGAAGCTTTCGTCCTTGAAGCTGCTCATCGCAAACTTCACGGCAGTGAGCCAATCAGTGCCGGCCAGGTCCGGGAACCAACGCCGGTCTTCATCGGTGGGGTGTTCGCACATCCGCCGAATGTCCTGATACATGGCAAAACCCAGGGTATACGGGTTGATGCCGCTGTAATAAGGGCTGTCGAAACCGGGTTGGAACACGACACTGGTGTGGGACTGCAAGAATTCGAGCATGAATCCATCAGTTACCAGCCCTTCGTCGTACAGATCATTCATCAGGGTGTAATGCCAAAAGGTCGCCCAGCCTTCGTTCATGACCTGCGTCTGACGTTGTGGATAGAAATACTGGGCGATCTTGCGCACGATACGTACAACTTCACGCTGCCAGGGCTCGAGCAACGGCGCATGTTTTTCGATGAAATAGAGGATGTTTTCCTGTGGTTCGGCAGGGAAGCGGGCGTTGTCCTCCTTGTCGTTCTTGCTGGCGTTTTTCGGGATGGTGCGCCATAGATCGTTGATCTGCTTTTGCAGATGCTCTTCTCTGTCCTTCATGCGACGGCGTTCTTCTTCCGCCGAGATAGGGTAGGGGCGTTTGTAACGGTCCACACCGTAATTCATCAGCGCATGGCAGGAGTCGAGCAGGTCCTCGACGGCATCGATACCGTGTCGTTCTTCGCACTGCATGATGAACTGCTTGGCGAACACCAGGTAATCGATGATCGAACTGGCATCGGTCCAGGTGCGAAACAGGTAATTGCCTTTGAAGAAGCTGTTATGGCCATAACACGCATGGGCAACGACCAGCGCCTGCATGCAAATGGTGTTTTCTTCCATCAGGTAAGCGATGCACGGATCTGAGTTGATGACGATTTCGTACGCCAGACCCATCTGCCCGCGTGAGTAGGATTTTTCCGTGCTGAGGAAGTGCTTGCCGTAGGACCAGTGGTGATAGCCCAGCGGCATGCCGACCGACGCGTAGGCGTCCATCATTTGCTCGGCGGTGATCACCTCGATCTGATTGGGGTAAGTGTCCAGGGCATAACGCTCGGCGATGCGGCTGATCTCCCGGTCGTACGCCTGGATCAGTTCGAACGTCCACTCTGAACCCGTGGAAAGGGGTTGGCGCTTCTGCTCTCTAGCGGTCATGTCACTAACCTGCGCTGGAAGAGTTCACGGAATACCGGATAGATATCACCGGCAGAGACCAGCTGCTGCTGGGCGAACGTGTCAGCGAAGGCATCGCCGATCCGTTCGTATTCGAACCACAGTGCCTGATGCTCGCGCGGGGTAATTTCGACGTAAGTGTAGTACTGCACGAACGGCATGATCTGCTTGATCAGGATGTCGCGGCAGATCGGCGAGTCATCGTTCCAGTTGTCACCGTCCGAAGCCTGTGCCGCATAGATATTCCACTCGTTGGTGGGGTAACGCTCAGCCATAATCTCCTGCATCAGTTTCAATGCACTGGAAACAATGGTGCCGCCGGTTTCCCGAGAATAGAAAAACTCTTCCTCGTCGACCTCGCGGGCGCTGGTGTGGTGGCGGATGAACACGACCTCGATCTTGTCGTAGTTCCGTTTCAGAAATAGGTAGAGCAGGATGAAAAAGCGTTTGGCGATATCCTTGGTCGCCTGAGTCATGGAGCCGGAGACGTCCATCAGGCAAAACATGACGGCCTTGGAGCTCGGGTTGGGCTGCTTGACCAAGAGGTTGTACTTGAGGTCGAAGGTGTCCAGATAGGGGACACGCTTGATCCGCGCCTGCAAACGCTGGGCTTCGATCTCCAGTTCTTGAATGTCGCCGAAATTGTCGGGTTCTTCGCGCTTCAGGCGTTCAAGTTCTGCCAGTACCTCGCGTAGTTTGGCCCGGCTACTGCCAGACAGCGCGATGCGTCGCGCATGTGCCGAGCGCAAGGTTCGAATGATGTTGATACGCGAAGGATTGCCTTCATTGCTGATGCCGGCGCGAACGGTCTTGAAGGTGTCGGTGCCGGTCAGGTTGCGTTTGACCAGATTGGGAAGTTCGAGGTCCTCGAACATGAATTCAAGGAATTCTTCCTGGGTGATCTGAAACACGAACTCGTCCATGCCTTCGCCGGAGTTGCTCGCCTTGCCAGGCCCCTTGCCACCGGCACCGCCTTGTGGACGGGCGATGTGTTCTCCGGTGGTGAATTCCTTGTTGCCGGGGTGGACGACGGTCTGTTTACCGCCGCGCCCATGGTGCAGCACCGGTTCGTCGATATCGCGACCGGGGATGCTGATCTGTTCGCCATGCTCCATGTCGGTGATGGAGCGGCGGCTGACTGCTTCTTCGACTGCTTTTTTGATGTGGTCACGGTAACGGCGCAGAAAGCGCTGCCGATTTACCGTGCTCTTGTTCTTGCCATTGAGACGTCGGTCGATCACATAGCTCATAGGCCCTCCGGGCAGCTACAAGAAAAAAACAGCCACAAGCTGCAAGCTGATCCTGGTCAGGCATTCAGACGCTGGCCCATTCAGCTTGCCGCTTGAAGCTTGTAGCTCACAGCTGCTTTATTGCGACTTCCTGACGCGCAGGTACCACTCGGACAGCAGACGTACCTGTTTGTCGGTGTAACCCCGCTCGACCATCCGGGTGACGAAGTCGTTGTGTTTTTGCTGATCCTCTTTGCTCGCTTTGGCGTTGAAGCTGATAACTGGCAGTAGATCCTCGGTGTTCGAGAACATCTTCTTCTCGATGACCACACGCAGCTTCTCGTAGCTAAGCCAAGTCGGATTCTTGCCATTGTTATTGGCACGGGCGCGCAATACGAAGTTGACGATTTCGTTGCGGAAATCCTTCGGATTACTGATGCCAGCCGGTTTTTCGATCTTTTCCAGTTCTTCGTTAAGGGCGACGCGATTGAGGATTTCGCCGGTTTCCGGATCACGGTATTCCTGATCCTGAATCCAGAAATCCGCGTACAGCACGTAGCGATCGAAGATGTTCTGACCGTACTCGCTGTAGGACTCCAGATAAGCCGTCTGGATTTCCTTGCCGATGAACTCGATGTAGCGCGGCGCCAGGTACTCCTTGATGAAGCGCAGGTAGCGCTCGCGGGTTTCGGCCTGGAACTGCTCTTGCTCGATTTGCTGCTCCAGCACATACAGCAGGTGTACCGGGTTGGCTGCGACTTCGTGCGGGTCGAAGTTGAAGACCTTCGAGAGAATCTTGAACGCGAAACGGGTCGACAGTCCGTTCATGCCTTCATCGACGCCCGCGCTGTCGCGGTACTCTTGAATCGACTTGGCTTTCGGGTCGGTATCCTTGAGGTTCTCGCCGTCGTAAACCCGCATCTTGGAGTAGATGTTCGAGTTTTCCGGCTCTTTCAAACGAGATAGAACGGTGAACTGCGCGAGCATTTTCAGGGTGTCGGGCGCGCAGTGCGCCTTGGCCAGCGAGCTGTTGAATAACAGCTTGTCGTAGATCTTGATTTCGTCGCTGACGCGTAGGCAGTACGGCACCTTCACGATATAGATACGGTCGATGAAGGCTTCGTTGTTCTTGTTGTTGCGGAAGCTGTGCCATTCCGATTCGTTGGAGTGGGCCAGCAGAATACCGGTGAACGGGATCGCGCCCAGGCCTTCGGTACTGTTGTAGTTACCTTCCTGGGTGGCGGTGAGCAGCGGATGCAGGACCTTGATCGGCGCCTTGAACATCTCCACGAATTCCATCAGGCCCTGGTTGGCCCGGCACAGCGCGCCAGAGTAGCTGTAAGCGTCGGCGTCGTTCTGTGGATATTCTTCCAGCTTGCGGATGTCGACTTTACCTACCAGAGCAGAGATGTCCTGGTTGTTCTCGTCGCCCGGTTCGGTCTTGGCAACAGCGATCTGGTTGAGGATCGACGGATAGAGTTTCACCACCTTGAACTGGCTGATGTCGCCCCCGAACTCGGCCAGACGTTTGGTCGCCCATGGCGACATGATGGTATTCAGGTAGCGGCGCGGGATGCCGTAGTCCTCTTCGAGGATCGTCCCGTCTTCGGTAGGTTTGAACAGGCCCAAGGGCGACTCGAAAACCGGCGAACCCTTGATGGCGTAGAAAGGTATTTTTTCAACGAGCTGTTTGAGCTTTTCAGCCAGAGACGACTTACCGCCGCCTACAGGGCCGAGCAGATAAAGGATCTGTTTCTTCTCTTCCAGACCCTGAGCGGCGTGGCGGAAGTACGAGACGATTTGCTCGATGCAGTCCTCCATGCCGTGGAAGTCTTCGAACGCCGGATAACGCCGAATGACTTTGTTGGAGAAGATCCTGGACAGCCGGGAGTTGGTCGATGTATCGAACAACTCAGGCTCGCCGATGGCCATCAGAAGACGTTCTGCGGCTGAGGCATATGCACTGCGATCGGTTTTGCAGAGCTCCAAGTACTCCTGTAGCGAGAGCTCTTCCTGGCGTGTCGATTCAAAGCGTTGTTGGAAGTGGCTAAAAATACTCATGACGTCACCTCGCTCGATACGTGGAGCCGGCGGCGGATCGTCAGTCGATGCTGGATGACTGCTGATCAGTCAGCGGTCATTACCCCCCAAACACCATAAAAGTAGCTACCGATGACCCACGCGCCGGTGTACCGGCTCTCCCCTGATTCGGATGGCCTGAGGCTAAGGATAGTTCGGATTCGCACACAGAAAGAAGGAAGGGGCGTGAATGAGGGGTAGCCATTCGTCAGTTGGACGCGCGAGGCCGCATAGGACGCGGCTTCGCGCACCGAAAAAATATTTTTCGATCAGCCTTGCGCGGTTTCGCCCGGGAAAGTGTTTTTCCAGAGTTCGAAACCGCCATCCATGCTGTAGACCTCGGAGAAGCCCTGACCTACAAGATAGGCCGCCGCGCTCTGACTTGAGTTGCCGTGATAGCAGAGGACGACGAGCGGTTTGTCGAGGTCGGCCTGGCGAATGAAATCAGCGATGGAGTGGTTGTCCAGATGGTGCGAGTTCGGGATGTGGTTGCTGGCGAACGTTTGCGCATCGCGAACGTCGACCAGCACGGCGCCTTGTTCGCGCAGGGCCTGGGCCTGCTCCGGCGGAATGCGTTTGAAGTCGGTCATGGCGGGGGCTCCTGGGCCGTAGAGTTCTCGTACGGTCGAGAACGGAAGAAACAATTCTAACGCTGGAAAGAAGTTCGGTCGTTGGCCGTTGAGTCAGCCGATTCTTTAGAGGCGACGTTGCCTTGCTCATTGCAATCGCAATGAATCAGCTCTCGCGTGTCGACATTGAGCATTGTCATCGCCCCGCCCCATACGCAACCGGTGTCGAGGGCATAGACGCCCGGCTCGCTGCAGCGGCCTTCGAGCGCGGCCCAGTGACCGAAGATGATGTTCAGGCCGCGGGTCTTGCGATCCTTGTGGCTGAACCACGGCGCGTACCCCGCCGGCGCGCTGTCCAGACCTTCCTTGCTCTTGAGGTCCAGCTTGCCGTCGCTGGTGCAGAAGCGCATGCGAGTAAAGTAGTTGGTGATCACGCGCAGGCGGGTCACGCCGTGCAGATCCTTGTCCCACTTGGCTGGCTCGTTACCGTACATGCCGTCGAGAAATGGTTCGAACAGGTTGTCATCGCGCAGCGCTCCCTCGACTTCCTCGGCGCAACGCAGGGCTTTTTTCAGCGTCCATTGCGGCGGGATGCCAGCGTGCACAAGGGCGATGTCGCGCTCGGCGTCGTAATGCATTAATTTCTGCTGCCGCAGCCATTCGAGCAGCTCATTGGCGTCGGGGGCTTCGATGATTTCCCGAAGGGTGTCGCCTTTTTTCAGGCGCTCGATGTTGCGGCCAGCGGCGAGCAGATGCAGGTCATGGTTGCCGAGCACGCAGACGATGGAGTCGCGCATGCCGTAGAGAAAACGCAGGGTTGCCAGGGATTGAGGCCCCCGGTTTACCAGATCGCCCACCAGCCACAGTTTGTCTTTGGTGGAATCGAACGACACCCGTTGCAACAGACACTTCAGAGGCTCGAGGCAACCTTGCAGGTCGCCGACTGCATACACCGTCATCAGTGAAGCGCCCCCGGCACCGCCAGTCGGAACGGAGCGATGATCGCCTCGAAGCGTTTGCCGTCTTCGGCGAGCATTTGATATGTGCCCTGCATGTTACCGACCTTGGTGGTCATGACCGTGCCGCTGCTGTAAGTGTGGCTCTGTCCCGCCTGAATCAGTGGTTGCTGACCCACGACGCCTTCGCCGCGAACTTCTTCGACATTGCCGTCTCCGTCTGTGATCACCCAGTGTCGCGACAAGAGCTTGGCCGCCAGCTCGCCACTGTTATGAACCGTAACGGTGTAGGCGAAGGCAAAGCGGTTCTGCTCAGGTTGTGACTGTTCTGGGAGAAAGCGGGGGACGACGCTGACGTCGACCTGGTAACGAGGATCGGACATGCAAGAGGCCTTAAAAGCGGGGGCGGAAAAGCCGGAAAAGCCCGGAGAAGAGAGAGTCTAGGACATATGAGGCTTAAAAAACCAATTGGTGCTTAGACCAGACATGTCCCGAGGGTATCAACCGACGATAGGTTTATCAGTGAGCTTGTCAGCCAGACGCACGAATGCTGCCAGATCCAGCTGCTCTGGACGCAAGCTGCCATCCACACCTGCTTCGCTGATCTCTTCGCTGGTCAGCAGCGCTTTCAGGGTATTGCGCAGGGTCTTGCGGCGCTGGTTGAAAGCCTCGCGGACGACGCGCTCCAGCGTTCGGTGATCCTTGGCCGGGTGTGGCAAGGTCTCGTGCGGCACCAGGCGGACGATCGCCGAGTCGACTTTGGGTGGCGGGTTGAACGCGCCGGGCCCAACGTTGAACAGATGTTCCACACGGCAGTGGTACTGAACCATGATTGACAGGCGACCCCAATCACCTCCGCCCGGACCTGCCGCCAGACGCTCGACCACTTCCTTCTGCAGCATGAAATGCATGTCGCGAATCAGGTGGGCGTTCTGCAGCAGATGAAAGATCAGCGGCGTAGAGATGTTGTAGGGCAGGTTGCCGACCACGCGAAGACTGTTGGGCGCTGCGTTCAAGGTGTTGAAATCGAACTTCAGTGCATCGCCCTGATGCAGGTTGAAGTTGGGCATGTCGCTGAACTGTTGCATCAGAATCGGCACCAGGTCTTTGTCCAGCTCCACGACATCGAGCTGCGCGCCGCTGCTGAGCAGGCCTTCGGTCAGTGCGCCCTGGCCCGGGCCGATTTCCAGCATGCGGTCATCGGCTTTGGCGCGAATCGAGCGCAGGATCTTGTCGATCACGCCCGCATCGTGCAGGAAGTTCTGGCCGAAACGCTTGCGCGCCTTGTGTTGGTATTGCTCAGTCATTTACGGGTCTCGGCCATCTGATAGGCGGTTTGCAACGCGACCTTGAGGCTGCCGGTGTCGATCTTGCCGCTGCCGGCCAGATCCAGCGCGGTGCCGTGATCCACTGACGTGCGGATGATTGGCAGGCCAAGCGTGACGTTCACGGCGGCGCCGAAGCCTTTGTACTTCAGCACGGGCAGACCCTGGTCGTGGTACATCGCCAGCACTGCGTCGCAGTGCTCCAGATATTTGGGGGTAAACAGAGTGTCGGCAGGCAGCGGACCCCGTAAATCCAGGCCTTCGCTGCGCAGACGCTCCAGGGTAGGTTCGATGATGTCGATTTCTTCGCGACCAAGATGGCCGCTTTCGCCCGCATGGGGATTCAGTCCGCAGACCAGAATGCGCGGGTGAGGGATGCCGAACTTGTTGACCAGATCTTCATGGAGGATGCGAGTCACGCGCTCCAACCGCTCAGGGGTAATTGCGTCAGCAATATCACGCAGAGGCAGGTGAGTGGTAACAAGCGCCACGCGCAGATCGCCGGTGGCGAGCAGCATGACCACTTGTTCGGTTCGGGTCAGTTCGGCAAGGAATTCGGTGTGGCCGGAGAAGGCGATACCGCTTTCGTTGATCACGCCCTTGTGCACCGGGGCGGTAATCATCCCGGCGAAGTCGCCATTGATGCAGCCTTGTCCGGCGCGGGTGAGTGTCTCAAGAACGAACGCACCGTTGGCCTTGTTCAATTTTCCGGCAATCACCGGGGCCTGCAGCGGGGTGTCCCACACGTAGAGGCTGCCGGCCGGTGCCGGAATGTCAGGCCATGTGGACGGCGTGACAGGAATCAGGCTGACAGCCACGCCCAGTTGTGCGGCCCGCTCGCTGAGCAGGTCGCAACTGGTAATGGCGATCAGGGGGTATGGCTGGGACTGCGCGGCGAGCAGCAGGCAAAGGTCAGGACCGATGCCAGCGGGCTCGCCGGGTGTCAAGGCGAAACGCTGGGGTTTCACTGAGCAGCCTGGTCGGCGCCAGGAAGCTTGATTTCAACGTAGGCTTCGTCACGGATCTGACGCAGCCAGGTTTGCAGCTCTTCGTCGTATTTGCGGTTACGCAATACAGTCATCGCCTGTTGCTCGCGCGCCTGGTTGGTGCTGTCGGTCGCACGACGGCCCAGGACTTCCAGCACGTGCCAGCCAAACTGAGTCTGGAACGGTTTGGACACGACACCTTGCGGAGTCTCGTTCATGACATCACGGAATTCCGGCACCAGCGTACGTGGGTCCACCCAGTTCATGTCACCGCCGTTGAGTGCAGAACCCGGATCCTCGGAGAAGTTTTTCGCCAGCTCGGCGAAATCTTCACCGTTCTGGATGCGGTCATAAATGCGCTGCGCCAAGGTTTTGGTTTCCGCTTCGCTGCGGATTTCGCTTGGTTTGATCAGGATGTGACGAACATGGACTTCGTCGCGCATCTGGGTCTGATTCTCACCACCGCGTTTTTCCAGCAGCTTGAGGATGATGAAGCCACCCGGCGTACGGGCTGGAGGCGTCACTTCACCCGGGCTCATCGAATTGAGCATGTCGCCGAACGGAGGTGGCAGTTGAGCGGCTTTACGCCAACCCATGTCGCCGCCGTCCAGAGCGCTTTCGCTGGCCGAGGATGAAATCGCCAACTGCTCGAAGTTCGCACCTTGCTGCAGCTTGCCGTAAATGTCCTTGGCCTTCACTGCCGCCGCCTGGATCTGGTCCGAAGTGGCGCTGTCAGGAGTAGGAACCAGGATGTTGGCCAGGTGGAACTCTTCCGAGAACTGCGCCTTGCCCAGATCCGAGGCGAGGAAGTTTTTCACTTCCTGCTCCGACACCTGAATGCGCTCGGCCACACGGCGCTGACGCACGCGGCTGATGATCATTTCCCGGCGAATCTGTTCGCGTGCGTTGTTGTACGACAGGCCGTCGTGGGCCAGCGCAGCCTTGAACTGATCGATGCTCATGTTGTTGCGCTGAGCGATGGTACCGACCGCCTGGTTCAGTTCTTCATCGGTGATGCGAATGCCCGACCGCTCACCAATCTGCAATTGCAGGTTTTCCAGAATCAGACGATCCAGGACCTGAGACTCCAGAGCGCTGGCAGGTGGAACGCCCTGGCCGCGCTTGGCGATGGTTTGCTGAACTTCACGGGTGCGCTGGTCGAGCTGGCTTTGCATGACCACGTCGTTGTCGACTATGGCTACAACCTTGTCGATGGTGCGCACTTCAGCGTGCGCCACCGTACCGATGAGTAACGCGCCCAGCATCAGCGGGCGCAGACAATCAGAAAGCTTGGTCTTCACGTTCACGATAACCTTGGATGCCTTTGTCGAGGAAGCTTTCAACTTTTTGGCCGACTACGCCACCAAGTCCCTTCAACACGATTTGTAGGAATACGCCGCGGTCGCCTTTCTCGTTCTGCGGTATTTCTTGAGTGGACTCGTCATAGTCGACCCAGTACCGGTTGATCAAACGCAGCTTCCAGCAGCAGTTGTCATATTCAAAACCACCAAAGGCTTCGAGGGTACGATCACGGTTGTAGTCATATTGCCAGCGACCGATAGCGCTCCATTGCGGCGCGACTGGCCAGATGACCGAGAAGTCGTGCTGCTGGATCTTGTAGTAATCCTTGATGACGGATCCATCAGGGAAGGTGTAGTCGCCGCCGCCCACGCTCCACCGACCGGTAGTCTGGTCGTAGCGAACCTGGTCGTTGCGATAGCGATAACCGGCGTTGATGATCTTGCCGGGGTTGTCTTCAGGCTGGTAGTGAACCATGGCGCTGCCGGAGCGAGTGCTACGGCTATCCGGGTCCCAGTTGAAGTCCGACGTGGCACGCCAGTCGCGGTTGAAGCGGTACTCATATTCCAGCGCGTACGGGGACACGTCGGATTGTGCATCCTTGCGATCTTCGAAGCTGATGCCTGGTAGCTGCACCTTGCGGTCGGCGAAGTAGACCGCCTGGCCGATGCTCACACGCTGACGTTCGAAGCCATTGTCTTCGATCCAGCGGTTGGTCACGCCCAGCGACAGCTTGTTCTCGTCGCCGATACGGTCGGAACCAACGAAGCGGTTGTCGCGGAACAGCGAGGCATAGTTGAAGGTCGTTTCGCCAGAGTCGAAAATCGGGATGTTGTCTTGATCTTTCTCAGGCACGTACAGGTAGTACATGCGCGGTTCCAGGGTCTGGCGGTAGTTCTTGCCGAACCAGTTGGTATTGCGATCGAAGTACAGGCCACTGTCTACGCTAAAAATTGGCACTGCACGATCTACGCCACTGTCGAAACTTTGACGAGTATCAGAATTCTGGTTTTCAGTAGAGGCGATGAAGGCCTTCCCTTGCCCATCCAGGTCCAGATCGTATTTGGTGTAAGCATACTTGAGCTTCGGAGTTATGAATCCGTAGCTGGCTGTCATCGGTAAGCTGATCGAAGGAGCCAGGTTCAGCCTGTCACCCGTGGCGCGCTCGATCCCTCGGATGTTGTTGTCCAGGCGGGGGCTCGGATTACCATCTTCGTCAACGAAGTTGCCATCACGCAGGTCACGATCAAACCGTACCAGCTCTGACTCGTAATCGAACTTCAAACCACCCGGATTGAAAGGCAATGTGCCATTCAGCGTCAGCTGAGGCAGACGGCCATACGGCGTGATCTGGCTGACAGTGGTCAGCTGATACTGCTGAACGTTCAGGCGCGCCTGATAGCTGTCGCCGCGGTATGTCAGGTCGCCCTGCTGATTCAGGTAATCGTGAGTGGTCAAGCCTTCCTGACCGCTCTTCAGGTCCCTGAAGTAGTAAGGATCGCTGACCTTGGTGTAGTCGACGTGCGCGGTCAGGCGCTCATCCAGGCCGCTGCGGTTCTGCCAGTTGATCAGCCAACGGGTGTCCTTGTAATCGGATTCCTGCTTGCGATCGTCGTTGTCGTCGTTCAGGTAAGCCGCACCGAACTGACCTTCGCTGCTCTTGGTCAGGTAACGGAACTCGCCTTCGAGCAAGAGGCCGCGCTTGGCCATGTAGGTCGGATACAACGTGGCGTCGTAGTTCGGCGCCAGGTTGAAGTAGTACGGAGTGAGCAACGAGAAGCCGGTGTCGCTGCTGGCACCGATGGTCGGTGGCAGGAAGCCGGACTGGCGACGATCGTCGATCGGGAAATAAATGTACGGGGTGTAGAGGACAGGGATGTCCTTCACACGCAGCGTTGCGTTGGTCGCAGTACCGAAACCGGTGGCCGGGTTAAGGGTGATGTTGTTGCCCTTGACTGTCCAGGCGTTGCTGTTTGGTTCGCACGTGGTGTACGTACCGTCCTTCAGGCGGATGATCGCGTTCTCTGCACGGCGAGCGTACAGCGCGTTACCACGCACATTGGATTTGTGCAGCACGTATTCGGCGTTGTCGACCTTCGCTTCGCCCGTGTCCAGCTGTACTTCGGCATGATCACCCACGATCAGCGCGCCGTTGTCGCGCAGACGGACATCGCCGTTCAGTTCGCCGCGGTTTTCGGCCTGATGCAGGCTGGCTTCATCGGATTCGACCTGCATGGAGCCCTGGCGCATGACGACGTCACCGGCCAGGGTCGCGATCTGCTCTTCCTGCTGATAACGCGAAGCCTTGGCACCGATGAAGGTAGGGGCATCGCTCTTCGCGGTCTTGTCATCCATGCCTGGACGAATCGGCTCGATATAGGCACCGGAGCAGTAGGGACCGGTCTCCGCCAGCTGGGCAGCGGTCAATTTCTCGCGCGGTACCCAGTCCAAATGGCTGTAATCTGCGCTGCGCGATTTCAGGCCACGGCCCTTGGCCTCGGTGACCAGCATCGTCTTGGGCACGACTTCACCGCTTTCGGTGGTCGTTGTGGACTCAGTCACCGTGCTGCTGTTGGACGACACGTTATTGGCATCGTGCACTGGCCGCGGAGGCAACTGGACTGCAGTGGTTTTCGGGGAGCAATCCCAGGAACCTGTTGCAGACACCGAGCAGTCATACTGTTCAGCTGCAACCACGTACTGGGTGGCCAGAGGTTGCATCGCCAGCAAACTGCCGGTTACGAGCAACGGAAATTTTTTACGAAACGCGGGGGATTTCAATGCCATCTTATTAGTCCGGGCTTCCTGCGCGCCATCTGCCCGCGGGGGGGCCGCACGCCTCTCGATGGGCTGAAAAAGATGTCGGATAATAAAGCATGACCCGCTTGACGGCTAGCGCCGTCGGAGACCCTTGCAATGCCAGATCAAGATGTACGTCTGCAACACCTGAAAGTTTGGCTCGATAAGCAACTGCCAAAGTTGTTCGCGGCCCAAGGCTGGGGCGCCATACCCCCGGCCACGTTGACTGCGGCCAGTAGCGACGCAAGTTTCCGTCGTTACTTCCGCTGGGAAGGCGAGGGCCACACTTTTATCGTGATGGATGCTCCACCCCCTCAGGAAAACTGTAAACCCTTCGTCGATATCGCTCATTTATTGAGCAGATCAGGAATTAATGTTCCGAAAATTTATGCCGAAGACCTGAATCAGGGCTTTCTTTTGCTCAACGATCTGGGTCGGAAAACCTACTTGGATGTGATCGACGAACACAATGCGGATCAATTGTTCGCCGACGCCATCCAAGCACTACTGGCGTATCAGCAGTTGCCGATGGAAGCGCCTCTGCCCAGCTATGACGTCGCCCTCTTGCGTCGTGAGCTCGAGCTTTTCCCAGAGTGGTATGTGAAGCGGCATCTGGGAATCGAGTTCGATCAAGCGCAGCAGGCCAATTGGCAACGGGTCAGTGATCTGCTGATCGAAAGTGCGCTGGCGCAGCCGAAGGTCCTGGTTCATCGCGACTACATGCCGCGTAACCTGATGATCAGCGAGCCGAACCCCGGCGTGCTGGATTTTCAGGATGCGGTATACGGTCCGGTGACGTACGACATCACCTGCCTGTTCAAGGACGCGTTCTTGAGTTGGCCAGAAGAGCGTGTTGCGGGCTGGCTGAGGACTTATTGGGAGAAAGCCGGAGCGCTGGGTATCGCGGTGCAGGATGATTTCGAAGAATTCCGTCGCGCCAGTGATTTAATGGGCGTGCAGCGTCATTTGAAGGTAATCGGTATTTTTTCGCGCATTTGTCACCGTGACGGCAAGCCGCGTTACGTCGCCGACGTTCCCCGCTTCTTCTCTTATATAGAAGCGGTGCTGGCACGCCGACCTGAGCTGGCCGAGTTGAGCAATCTTCTGACCAGTCTCGGTCAGCCAAAACAAGAAGCCGCCGTGTGAAGGAATGGATGTGAAGACTGTCTTGAAGAGGGATGCATGAAAGCGATGATTCTGGCAGCAGGTAAAGGCGAGCGCCTGCGGCCGCTGACCTTGCATACGCCCAAGCCTCTGGTTCGCGCCGGTGGCGTCCCGCTGATCGAATATCACCTGCGGGCTTTGAAAGCGGCGGGCTTTGCCGAGGTGGTGATCAACCACGCCTGGCTGGGTCAGCAGATCGAGGATTATCTGGGCGATGGTCGGCAGTTGGGGTTGAGCATTCGCTATTCACCCGAAGGCGAACCGCTGGAAACCGGTGGCGGGATTTTCCGCGCGCTGCCGCTGCTCGGCGACGAACCGTTCCTGGTGGTCAATGGAGATATCTGGACCGACTGCGACTTCACGGCGCTGAATGCGTCAATAAATAACGCGCGGATCAAAGGGCTGGCGCATCTGGTGCTGGTGGACAATCCGCTGCATCACCCCGCTGGCGACTTCGCCCTGGTGGGCGGCGAATTGCGGGATGACGCCAGTCTGCCACGCCTGACCTACAGTGGCATCGCTGTCTTGGATCCCTGGCTGTTCGCCGCTTGCAGCGAGGGGGCGTTCAAACTGGCGCCCTTACTGCGCGACGCAATCGCCAAGGGGTTGGTGACCGGTGAGCATTTCACGGGCCGCTGGGTGGATGTCGGCACTCATGAACGGTTGGCGGAAGTTGAGCAGATCCTTGCGGTGAAACCCTAGATGCTCTGGCCTTTCACCGTGATTGGCGGTGGTGTCGGGTATGCGATCGCCAGCATCCCTGGTGCGATGCTGGGGGCACTGCTCGGACAGGCGCTGGACCGGCGGCTGCATATTCAGAACCTGGCCGAATTGCGCGAGCGCATCAGCGGACGCAAGGTGCCGCGCGATGATGAGCTGATCTTCATCCTGCTCGGTCGCCTTGCGAAAAGTGATGGCCGGGTGGTCGACGGTCATATTCAGCAAGCCCGGGTGGAGATGCGCCGTCTGGACTTGAGTGAGCCTGCCAAGCGTCGTGCGATCGCGGCGTTTGGTCGGGGCAAGGACGGCCATGACAATCTGCGCGTGCACCTGACGCGCCTGAAAACCCAGCCCCATGCAGCCGAAGGCCTGTTGCGTGCCTGCTGGCGCATGGCTTGGGCCGATGGCAAGGCCTCGAGAGCCGAGCGCGAGTTGATCATGCTCTGGGGCAAATGGCTGGGGTGGACCGCGGATAAGGTCGCGGCATTGTCCGCGACCGAGGATGAACAGCGAACGCGAGCGCCCGCCAGCGGCGGTCACGGAGAATACCAGAGGGCCTTGCGCTTGCTTGGTGTACGGACGGACTCGGAACCCGCGCAAATCAAGCAGGCGTATCGTCGTCTGCTGAGCCAGCACCATCCAGACAAGATTGCAGGTTCCGGTGCCAGTCAGATGCAGGTCCGGGACGCCACCGAAAGAACCCGCGAATTGCATAATGCCTATGCGCTGATTCGAGAGAGGCGCGGGTTTCGCTGATGGGAGGCTGCTTTTGGTACCACAGGAGGACGCACCCCCCCGCATCGGTCAACGTTGTCGTACGGCGCTTTATGCGGACTTCTGTAGCAGCACGGCTTGCCGGCAGTGGCGCCGGCGAGATCGCTACCGGCAAGCCGGACTGCTACAGATTTTATGATCGGTGACATGCTGTAGGAGCGGGCTTGCTGGCGAACAGCGGTGTATCAGTGAGGCAGAAGTAACTGACACAGCGCTGTTCGCCAGCAAGCTGGCTCCTACACTCGAAGCCAATTCGTCAGGTCATCACGCGCAGCTACTCAGGATCCATTAACGCTACTGCCCTCCAACCACCCCCGAACCCGGCGGAACAGCTGATCCTGTTCCATGGCTGCATTGCCTGGAATTGCGTTCAATGTCACTTGAGTGAAGCGTGAGTTCTTCACGCGCTTGCTGGCATCCAGTCGATCCTGCGCCTGTTGGCGCGGCACCGGCTTGTCCTTGTTGACGAAATCCGCCGTCGCGACCCTCAGCGTCGGCAATACCTCCAGCAACGAAGGGGTGTCCTTGCCGGTATCGACCGCCGTGACCATTACCAGTTTCTGCACCGCAGGCGACGGGCGCTCGCTCATATAGCGCGCAACCCAGTAGGCGCCCGTGCCATGGCCCAGCAACGCAATGCTGTGAGCTTTATTCTGCTGAGCGAAGGCGATGGCGCTGTCGATGCGTGCGAAGATTTTCTCGGCGTTGGCCTTGGCCAGTTCAGCCTGTGCAGCCGCTTGCTCGGCCGCCGCTGCTGCGTCGGCTTCAGCGCTGGCTGCCGGATCTGGCATGTTGGCTTGTGCGTCCTTGGGTTTGTCTTTGTCGGCGGCGGCTTTGTCGTCTGTAACCGGTTTGTCGGCGGCGCGCGCGAATACACCGTCGTTGTAAGCGTCCGGCAAGCTCAGGCTCAGGCTGGACCAACCTACATCCGGCAACTTGCGCCGCAGCGGACCTACGGCATTCGGCCAGTCGGCGGATTCATCGGCACCGGGGACGATCACTATCGCGCCTTTGGCGTCGTCGGTGTTTGCAGGTTTCCACAAGGCAAGAAAGCTCTCATCTGCAGCCTGCAATTGCTGCTGCTCGGCTTTGGGCACCTGACGCTCCAGCGCCAGGGCGTCTTCCTGGCTGCGCGAAGGTAACGCCGCGCGCTCCACCGGGGTTTCGGCACCTTTGGCATCATCGGCCGGAGCAGGGTCTGCGGCCATCGCGATCTGCGAGCAAGGCAGTATCAGCGTCAGGCAAATCGCGGGAAACATTGCGCGAATGGTGTAGGACATCGAATATTCCAAAGGCCGGAAACAATTCCGGCAGCCTAATGGGTTGATGACTGTTTGTCAGGACGGGTATCGGGTCCGCAGCTCGGGCGCCCGCACAACACATGATCGATCAGGGATTCCGGGAAATGGAGATGACAGGTTGAGAATCCGCATGTTGTGCCTTCGGGTTATCGGCTGTCCGAGCGCGCTCTTGATTTGCCTGCTGCTGAGCATTCTGTCATCGACCGCAATGGCGGGTGTGGCGAGCGCGCCCCCCGACGTCTTGAATCGTGCTCAGCGCGACTGGCTCAATCAGCGCGGTCAATTGCGTGTCGGTCTGGTGTTGCAGGCGCCTTTTGCGCAGTTCGACCGCCGTGCGCAGGTGCTGTCCGGGGCCAACGTCGATCTGGTCAACCTGATGGCCAAGACCCTGCAGGTCGAATTGCTGTGGCGTAATTTTTCCGATCAGGCCGAGCTTGAGAAAGCGCTGAACGAGGGGCAGATCGACTTCGCGCCGGGCCTGACTCAAACCCCGGCAGGCCTGCGCATGTGGTTGTATTCCGATCCTTATATGCGGGTGTCGCAACTGGTGGTCGGCGAACGTGACGGGTCAGGCGCTGTGGATCTGGAAAAACTCGACAGCCTCGTCCGTGTCGCCGTGCGTATGCCCAGCGCCACAGCCGATTATTTGCGCTCCAACTACCCCCATCTCAACCTTCAAGGCGTGCCGCTCGAACGACAAGCCTTACAGCTGTTGCTGAGTCAGCAGGCGCGTTATGCGGTCATCGACGAAGCGCAGCTCAGCCGTTTGTCTCGGGAAAGCGAGTTCGCCGGGCTGGCCGTGGTGGGGGATATCGGTTTTCCGCAACTGTTGCGAGTGGCGTCCCGACGTGATGCGCCTGAACTGGCGGAAATCATCAGCCGGGCGCTGAGTGCGATTGCGCCCAAGGATCTGGATCAGCTACACGCCCAATGGATGCCCCTTGGCTATCCGCAGGTCAGCGAGACACCGGGTTTGTGGAAAAACATTGCCGCGCTGTTGTTGGTCCTGCTGATGGCTAGCGCGGCGATCGTCTTCTGGCAGCGCAAACAGCAGCAGGTGCTGGAGCGGGATTTGCTGGCCGCCCGTGAAGACATTAGCCGGCGTCTGGCGGCCGAAAAGGCATTGCGTCTGGCGCAGTTCTCCATCGACCAGAGCACGGTGGGCATTCTCTGGGTCAATTGGGACAGCCACGTGCGCTACGCCAACCACGCCGCAGAGACCATGCTCGGTTATGAGCAAGGCGCTGTGGTTGATCGGCCGCTGATCGACTTCGAGCCCGGTCTGAATATGGATCGCTGGCTGAATCTTTGGAAAAACGCCCGTTCCAGCGACGAGCGCCCGCAGAACTTCGAAAGCAACTGCCTGCGCGCCGACGGCAGCGTCTTGCCGGCCGATGTATCGCTGAGTTTCCTGCGTTTTCGCGAAGCCGAATACCTTGTGGTGTTTATCACGGACGTCACCGAGCGTCGCCGTTCGCTCGCCGCCCTGCAGGAAAGCGAGGCCCGTTTGCAGGTGCTGGCTGAACAACTGCGCGAGTTGTCTGCACACCTTGAAACCGTCCGGGAAGAGGAAAAGGCTCGAATCGCGAGGGAGGTTCATGACGAGCTGGGTCAGATGCTGACGGTGCTGAAGCTGGAAACGTCCATGTGCGAACTGGCCTATGCCGATCTCGATCCTGGACTGCGGGACCGGCTCAACAGTATGAAACGTCTGATAGCCCAACTCTTCCAACTGGTACGCGATGTCGCCTCTGCCTTGCGCCCGCCGATTCTCGACGCCGGCATCGCTTCGGCTATTGAATGGCAGGCGCGACGCTTCGAGGCGCGCACGCAGATTCCATGTCTGGTTGAGGTCCCGGACAACTTGCCAGCGCTGCCGGCCGCAACGGCAATCGGCCTGTTCCGCATTCTTCAGGAGTCATTGACCAACGTCATGCGTCACGCTGAAGCGCACACCGTTGAATTGAATCTGAGTCTGAGTGATGGCCTGCTGTGCATGAGCATCGCCGATGACGGCCGGGGGTTTGACCAGAGTAAGGAGCGTCCTGCGTCGTTCGGTCTGGTGGGCATGCGTGAACGGGTGCTGATCATGGGCGGACGATTGCAGCTGGACAGCACGCCGGGAGAAGGCACAACCTTGCGCATCTACATTCCGCTGGAACAGGTCGCGCAGGAGCAAGTGCAGTGATTCGTGTATTGGTTGCCGAGGACCACACCATTGTCCGCGAGGGCATCAAGCAGTTGATTGGCCTGGCCAAGGATCTGCAAGTGGCGGGCGAGGCGAGTAACGGTGAGCAATTGCTGGAGGCCCTGCGCCATATCGAATGCGAGGTCGTACTGCTCGATATTTCGATGCCGGGGGTGAACGGGCTCGAGGCGATCCCGAGGATTCGCGCGCTGAATAATCCACCGGCGATTCTGGTGCTGTCGATGCACGACGAAGCACAGATGGCCGCTCGTGCGTTGAAAGTCGGCGCGGCCGGTTATGCAACCAAGGACAGTGATCCGGCGCTGCTGCTGACGGCGATCCGACGGGTGGCTGCGGGCGGGCGTTACATCGATCCGGATCTGGCCGACCGCATGGTGTTCGAAGTGGGGCTGACAGACAGCCGGCCTTTGCACGCGTCGTTGTCCGAGCGCGAGTTTTCGGTGTTCGAGCGCCTGGCCCAAGGCGCCAACGTCAATGACATCGCTCAACAGCTGGCGCTGAGCAGCAAGACCATCAGCACTCACAAAGCGCGGTTGATGCAGAAGCTCAACATCACTTCGCTGGCCGAGCTGGTGAAGTATGCGATGGAGCATAAGTTGGTCTGAAAACGACATTTAAGCCAACCGTGATCGCACCCCTGTGGAGCGAATTCATTCACGAGACGACGGTTCGGGCGACACAGGTGTAGCGCTTGAAAATCCGCCATCCCGCATGTATTCGGTCCTACAGGTGCGGCGTCTGATTGTTGAATGCAATGAGGCCGACAGATCGCGCCCCAAAATCCTTCAGCAACACATACCTATCCCCGCCACCCATGTAGGGCAATCCCTACAAACAACCTTCCATCGCACCTAGTCCAATCTCTCCTGCGTCCCGATTTGCGCGGCCTGCAGGCTGATCTAGGCTTGCCTCACGTTTGAATAAACAAAGGTGTGGGTAATGAGCAATGTCGATTCAAGCGCCGGGACGAATGATGTTCTGGTCAGCTTTCGTGGTGTGCAAAAGAGCTACGACGGCGAAGTCCTGATCGTCAAAGACCTCAACCTGGACATTCGTAAAGGCGAGTTCCTCACCCTGCTCGGGCCTTCGGGTTCCGGCAAGACCACCAGCCTTATGATGCTCGCCGGTTTCGAAACACCGACCGCAGGCGAAATCCTGCTGGGCGGGCGCTCGATCAACAACGTACCGCCACACAAGCGCGACATCGGCATGGTGTTCCAGAACTACGCGCTGTTCCCGCACATGACGGTCGCCGAGAACCTGGCATTCCCGCTGTCGGTGCGCGGCATGAGCAAGACCGACGTTGCTGAAAAGGTCAAGCGCGCACTGGACATGGTACAGCTCGGCACCTTCGCCCATCGCTATCCGGCGCAGTTGTCCGGAGGGCAGCAGCAACGTGTGGCGCTGGCTCGCGCGCTGGTGTTCGAACCGCAACTGGTACTGATGGATGAACCCCTGGGCGCCCTCGACAAGCAGCTGCGTGAGCATATGCAGATGGAGATCAAGCATCTGCACCAGCGCCTGGGGGTGACTGTGGTCTACGTGACCCACGATCAGGGCGAAGCGCTGACCATGTCCGATCGCGTCGCGGTATTCCATCAGGGCGAAATCCAGCAGATCGCACCGCCACGCACGCTGTATGAAGAGCCAAAGAACACCTTCGTCGCCAACTTCATCGGCGAGAACAACCGCATCAACGGCACCTTGGTCAGCCACACCGGCGATCGTTGCCAGGTCGCGCTGACCCGTGGCGAGAAAGTCGAAGCGCTGGCGGTCAACGTCGGCCCCGCGGGCAGCCCGGTCACGTTGTCGATTCGCCCCGAGCGCGTGAACCTCAACGGCCGCAGCGAAAGTTGCGTCAACCGGTTCTCCGGTCGCGTCGCCGAATTCATTTATTTGGGCGACCACGTGCGGGTGCGCCTGGAGGTAGCCGGGAAAACCGATTTCTTCGTCAAGCAGCCGATTGCCGAGCTGGATCCGGCATTGAGCGTTGGCGACGTTGTGCCCATTGGATGGCAGGTCGAGCACGCGCGCGCGCTGGACCCTTTGCAGGACGCGCATTGACTCACCTGCGGTACGCATAACCGAGGCACCCAGAGGCGAATGAATCGCCCAATTGCTTAACCAACATATGTTCGTGGAGAGAAAAATAAATGCTCAAGACATTCAGTCTCAAGACACTCGGGCTCACAGCCATATCGGTCGGCATGATGTGCGCGACGCAAGCCATGGCAGCGGATCTGACTGTGATTTCCTTTGGCGGCGCGAACAAGACGGCTCAGGAAAAAGCCTTCTACGCACCTTGGGAAAAAACCGGCGGCGGCAAGATCATCGCTGGCGAGTACAACGGTGAGATGGCCAAGGTCAAAGCCATGGTCGACACCAAGAGCGTGAACTGGGATCTGGTGGAGGTCGAATCCCCGGAATTGTCCCGTGGTTGTGACGAAGACATGTTCGAGGAAGTCGATCCGGCGATTCTGGGCAACAAAGAAGACTACGTGCCCGGTGCGATCCAGGCCTGTGGCGTGGGCTTCTTCGTGTGGTCGACTGTGCTGGCCTACAACGCCGACAAGCTGAAAACCGCACCCACCGGTTGGGCCGATTTCTGGAACACCGAAAAATTCCCGGGTAAACGCGGCCTGCGTAAAGGCGCCAAATACACCCTGGAATTCGCCCTGATGGCCGATGGCGTTGCGCCCAAAGACGTCTACAAAGTGCTGGCGACCAAAGAGGGCCAGGATCGGGCCTTCAGGATGCTCGACAAGCTCAAGCCAAGCATCCAGTGGTGGGAAGCGGGCGCACAGCCTCCGCAGTTCCTGCAATCGGGTGACGTGGTGATGAGCTCGGCTTACAACGGTCGCATCGCTGCGGTGCAGAAAGAAAGCAATCTGAAAGTGGTCTGGACTGGCGGCGTGTATGACTTCGACGCCTGGGCAATTCCGAAGGGCTCGAAAAACGCCGAGGAAGCGAAAAAGTTCCTGGCCTACACGCTCAAGCCTGAACAGCAGAAGACCTTCTCTGAAAACATCGCCTACGGCCCGGCCAACACCCAGGCTGTTTCGATGCTGAGCGCCGACACCCTGAAAGATATGCCGACCACGCCTGAGAACATCAAGAGCCAGGTGCAGATCGACGTGAAATTCTGGGCCGACTTCGGTGAGTCGCTGGAACAGCGCTTCAATTCCTGGGCTGCCAAATAAGTCGTGCCCCTGTAGCAGAGGGCTTGCCAGCGGTGACGTCCTCAGACTCGCCACCGCTGGCGAACCAGGCGCCCGCTGCGGAGCGCTCAAGCTGTCCGCTTCATGTTCGATGTGAGTTAAACCGGGTGCGTCTCCTGTTTCTTGCCTTTTCGGAAGCGGAGCGGGGGCGCATTCCTCGTTGAAAGATTTCGGAGTTCGCTATGGCCACCGCCGTGCCCCTGACTGAAGGCACCAGCCCGACCTTGAAGCAACGCCTGGCCCGTGCCGAACGCGTCAACCGCTGGAAGGCGCAGGCGTTGATCGCGCCACTGGCGATTTTCCTGCTGCTGGTGTTTCTGGTGCCGATCGCGGCGCTGCTCTACAAGAGTGTGAATAACCCTGAAGTGGTAGCCGGCTTGCCGCTGACCGTAACCGAAGTCTCCAAGTGGGATGGCAAGGGCCTGCCGCCGGATTCGACCTATAAAGCCCTGAGCCAGGATCTGGCCGAGAGCCGTAAGAATCAGACGTTGGGCGATCTGTCCAAACGCCTGAACCAGGAACTGGCCGGCTATCGCAGCCTGTTGGCGAAAACCGCTCGCGCCTTGCCCTTCAAGGAGGAACCGGACTCTTATAAAGCAGCACTGGAAACGGTCGACGAGCGTTGGGGCGACCCCGCGTACTGGCAGGCGATCCGTCGCAACACCTCAAGCTTTACCCCCTATTACTTGTTGGCCGCTGTCGACCACCGCATCGATGATCTCGGTGAAGTGGCGCCTGCGACACCGGATCAGGCGATCTACATCGACATTTTCGCCCGTACCTTCTGGATGGGCTTGGTAATCACTGTGATCTGCCTGCTGCTGGCCTATCCGCTGGCGTACCTGCTGGCCAACCTGCCGGCGCGGCAAAGCAACCTGCTGATGATTCTGGTGCTGTTGCCGTTCTGGACCTCGATTCTGGTGCGTGTCGCGGCGTGGATCGTGTTGCTGCAATCGAGCGGCCTGATCAACGGCGCGCTGATGGCCCTGGGCATCATCGATAAACCGCTGGAACTGGTGTTCAACCGGGTCGGGGTTTACATCTCGATGGTGCACATCATGCTGCCGTTCATGATCCTGCCGATCTACAGCGTGATGAAAGGCATCTCACCGACCTACATGCGTGCGGCCATTTCCCTGGGCTGCAACCCATTCGCCAGCTTCTGGCGGGTGTACTTCCCGCAAACCTACGCAGGCATTGGCGCGGGCTGTCTGTTGGTGTTCATCCTGTCCATCGGCTACTACATCACCCCGGCGCTGCTCGGCAGCCCTAACGATCAGATGGTCAGCTATTTCGTGGCGTTCTACACCAACACCAGCATCAACTGGGGGATGGCGACTGCCTTGGGCGGCCTGCTGTTACTGGCGACCGTGGTGCTATACCTGATTTATAGCTGGCTGGTCGGCGCCAGTCGTCTGCGTCTGAGCTGAGGAGAAAGATCATGTTGAGCCCTTATTCCTCGCCTGCCGAACGGCTCTGGCATTACACGCTGCGCACTCTGTGCGGGCTGATCCTATTGTTTCTGGTGCTGCCGGTTCTGGTGATCGTGCCGCTGTCGTTCAACTCCGGGAGCTTTCTGGTCTACCCGCTGCAGGGCTTTTCGTTGCACTGGTATCAGGACTTCTTCGGCTCGGCCGAGTGGATGCGTTCGCTGAAAAACAGCCTGATCGTCGCCCCTGCCGCCACCGTGCTGGCAATGGGCTTCGGCACCCTGGCCGCGATCGGTCTCACGCGCAGTAACTTCCCTGGCAAATCGCTGGTGATGGCGCTGGTGATCTCGCCGATGGTGGTGCCGGTGGTGATAGTCGGTGTCGCGAGTTATTTGTTTTTTGCGCCGCTGGGACTGGGCAACAGTTATACCTCGTTGATTCTGGTGCATGCCGTGCTGGGTGTGCCGTTCGTGATCATCACCGTCTCGGCCACATTACAGGGCTTCAATTACAACCTGGTGCGTGCAGCGGCCAGTCTGGGTGCCTCGCCCTTGACCGCGTTCCGCCGCGTGACCCTGCCGTTGATTGCGCCGGGAGTAATTTCCGGGGCGCTGTTCGCCTTTGCGACCTCGTTCGATGAAGTGGTGGTGACGCTGTTCCTCGCCGGACCAGAGCAAGCGACCCTCCCTCGGCAGATGTTCAGCGGCATCCGCGAAAACCTCAGCCCGACCATCGCCGCGGCCGCAACCCTGCTGATCGGTTTCTCGGTGGTCCTGCTGCTGGTGCTGGAATGGTTGCGTGGGCGCAGTGAGAAGCTGCGTACGGCGGTGGAGTAGGGGGCCGACACCCAGATCTGAACGCAACCCACTGTAGGAGCCGGCTGGCGATCCCGTTGTGTCGGCTTTTTTGTATCTAACCCAACGCGTTCGCCCGCAAGCCGGCTCCTACAGGTGAACGCATTTACAGATCTCGATTTTGTTGCAGTCAGGACTTGAAGGCTGCCAAACCTGTAGTGGAAAGCGAACGTATAAAGGAAGAAGCGCTGGTGGATTGATATTTTCGGTAACTGCGCCAGATGCAGGGTTCTGTTTCGCTGTGGGAGTGAGCTCGCTCACGAATGCTGAGTTCCAGCCACCAATAACGTGGCGCATGTACCGGCGTCTCCGTGAGCAGCTCACTCTTACACGCCTGTGCTGCAGGCAGGCTTTCTCACAACCTCGGCATTCATCTGCCACTCAACCCACGCTCCAAACTCTTGGAGTACAATGCGCGCCACCGTGATTTCGCTCAAAAAGGTGCGTCATGCAGCCCTTCGCTATTGCTCCGTCGATTCTGTCCGCCGATTTCGCCCGTCTGGGTCAGGAGGTCGACAATGTTCTGGCCGCTGGCGCCGACATCGTCCACTTCGACGTCATGGACAACCACTACGTCCCCAACCTGACCATAGGTCCGATGGTCTGCGCGGCGCTGCGTAAGTACGGCATCACTGCGCCGATCGATGTGCATTTGATGGTCAGCCCCGTGGATCGCATCATCGGCGACTTCGTCGAAGCGGGCGCTACCTTCATTACCTTCCACCCGGAAGCGACCCAGCACATCGACCGCTCCCTGCAACTGATCCGCGAAGGCGGTTGCAAATCCGGGCTGGTGTTCAACCCGGCAACCCCGCTGAACCTGCTCGAATACGTCATGGACAAGGTCGACATGATCCTGCTCATGAGCGTCAACCCGGGTTTCGGCGGTCAGAAGTTCATTCCCGGCACCCTTAACAAATTGCGCGAAGCCCGCGCGCTGATCGATGCGTCCGGTCGCGATATCCGTCTGGAAATCGACGGCGGGGTCAACGTCAACAACATTCGTGAAATCGCCGCTGCCGGCGCCGATACGTTCGTTGCAGGTTCGGCTATCTTCAATGCGCCCGACTACCAAGAGGTCATTGAAAAAATGCGTGCAGAACTGGCGTTGGCTCGTTGATGAGCGGCTTCGAACAGCTGTTCCCGGGTCGCCTGCCTAAACTGATCATGTTCGATCTGGACGGGACATTGGTCGACTCGGTGCCGGATCTGGCCGCAGCTGTGGATAAAACCCTGGTTCAGCTCGGGCGTCCCCCCGCCGGAATCGACGCGGTGCGCGATTGGGTCGGCAACGGCGTGCGCGTGCTGGTGCGCCGCGCGCTGGCCAACAACCTCGATCACAGCAACGTCGACGAAGCGTCCACCGAGGCTGCGCTGGCGATCTTCATGGAAGCCTACAGCGAGAGCCACGCGCTGACCGTGGTTTACCCCGGCGTGCGTGAAACCCTCAAATGGCTGCAAAAAAAAGGCGTGGAAATGGCCCTGATCACCAACAAGCCGGAGCGCTTCGTGGCCCCGCTGCTGGATGAGATGAAGCTGGGGCGATTCTTCCGCTGGATCGTCGGCGGCGATACCCTGCCGCAGCAGAAACCCGACCCCGCCGCGCTGTTCTTCGTGATGAAAATGGCCGGCGCCCCCGGCTCGCAGTCGCTATTTGTGGGCGACTCGCGCAACGACGTGCTGGCGGCCAAAGCGGCCGGTGTCGCCTGCGTGGCACTGAGCTACGGCTACAACCACGGTCGGCCGATTGCCGAGGAATCTCCGGCGCTGGTGATCGACGATTTGCGCAAACTGATTCCCGGTTGCTTAGATCTGGAGGCTGGGATAACGTTGCCCGACGTTCAACCCCCCTCCTTTAGAGAATCCATCGTGGTGGTCACTCGCAAACTCTGGATGAAAGTCATCAAGGCCCTGGCCCGCTGGCGTTGGCGCACCTGACTTGAATCTGGCCGGACGTCCGGCGCGTTTGCACACCTGACCGTTTTACCCTCAGACCACGAGGCTGATCATGACCCGCGAAGAATTCCTGCGCTTGGCCGCTGAAGGCTACAACCGCATTCCCCTTGCTTACGAAACGCTGGCCGATTTCGACACGCCGCTGTCGATTTATCTGAAACTCGCCGATGAGCCGAACTCCTATCTGCTGGAGTCGGTGCAGGGCGGCGAGAAGTGGGGCCGCTACTCGATCATTGGCCTGCCTTGCCGCACCGTGATGCGCGTGCATGAGCACAGGATCAGCGTGACCCACGACGGCGTCGAGATCGAAAGCCTGGAAGCCGAAGATCCGCTGGCTTTCGTCGAAACCTTCAAGGCCCGTTACAACGTACCGACCATCCCGGGTCTGCCGCGCTTCAACGGTGGTCTGGTCGGTTACTTCGGCTACGACTGTGTGCGCTACGTTGAACCGCGCCTTGGCAAGTGTCCGAATCCTGATCCATTGGGCGTGCCGGATATTCTGCTGATGGTTTCCGATGCGGTCGTCGTGTTCGACAACCTGGCGGGCAAGATGCACGCCATCGTGTTGGTCGATCCGGCGCAGCCAGAGGCCTACGAAGGTGGGCTGGCGCGTCTGGAAGCATTGATGGAAAAACTGCGTCAGCCGATCACCCCGCGCCGTGGGCTGGACCTGACCCGACCGCAGGCAGCCGACCCGATCTTTCGTTCGAGCTTCACCCAGAACGACTACGAAAAAGCCGTCGACACCATCAAGGAATACATCCTGGCCGGTGACTGCATGCAGGTCGTGCCGTCGCAGCGCATGTCCATCGACTTCAAGGCCGCACCGATCGATCTGTACCGCGCGTTACGCTGTTTCAACCCGACGCCATACATGTACTTCTTCAACTTCGGCGACTTCCACGTCGTCGGCAGCTCGCCTGAAGTGCTGGTGCGGGTCGAAGATAATCTGATTACCGTTCGCCCGATTGCCGGTACCCGTCCTCGTGGCGCGACCGAGGAAGCGGACCATGCGCTGGAAGTGGATCTGCTGTCCGACGACAAGGAAATCGCCGAGCACTTGATGCTCATCGACCTGGGCCGTAATGACACGGGGCGTGTTTCGGAAATAGGTTCGGTGAAGCTGACCGAGAAAATGGTGATCGAGCGCTACTCCAACGTGATGCACATCGTCTCCAATGTCACCGGCCAGTTGAAAAGCGGGCTGAGCGCAATGGATGCGCTGCGGGCGATCCTGCCGGCGGGCACCTTGTCTGGCGCGCCGAAGATTCGCGCGATGGAAATCATCGACGAACTGGAGCCGGTCAAGCGCGGTGTGTACGGCGGCGCAGTGGGTTACCTGGCGTGGAATGGCAATATGGACACCGCAATTGCCATCCGCACCGCAGTGATCAAGAACGGCGAATTGCACGTTCAGGCGGGCGGCGGCATCGTGGCTGATTCCGTACCTGTGCTGGAATGGGAAGAAACCCTGAACAAACGCCGCGCCATGTTCCGCGCGGTGGCGTTGGCGGAGCAGACGCCCGAGGCGTGATCGTGAAAGAGGTGCTGGTTCCCTGTGAGAGCGAATTCATTCGCGAAGGATGGACCAGACGACGAAGATGGATCGAGTGTATGCCCCCATCGCGATAAATTCGCTCCCACAGATAGATCCTGGCCTGACGATGGACTTCATCGTCAGGCCAAGCCTCCACCATATTCGCGCTAGAAATCCAGACTCAGCGCCAGATTCACCCCCTGCTGCGTCACGTCGTCATTCTTGCGCCAGTTGTAACCGGCCCGCAGCGTCAGGTCAGGTGCAAGCTTCTGGCTCAAACCAACACTTGCCCGGTTCAAGCTGCGTTGCGGCTCATAACCCTGCAGATTGAAGTCCACGCCCGGCACGCTGTTCAGCGCGATGGTCACGTCCTGCTGGTCGGTCTCGAACTCCCGCTCATGCGCCACTTCACCAAACAGTTGCGTCTGTGGCGTGATATCGAATTTGCCCTGCAAGCCTGCGCCCAGACGCCTCGATCTGCGGGTCTGATCGGCATAGTTAAGCGAGGTGGCGCGAGTGCTGTTTTCTGAATAGCCATCGACGTCGATGTGAGAATAATCGGCGCTGATGAACGGCGAGAAATGCCAGCGGCTGCTCTGCTCGGCAAGATCGAAGCCCAGCCGCCCGCTGAGCGCCCACAGATCGCCATCGGTATCGCCTTTCTCCGAGCCTTCGCTGATGCCAAGGGCGAACTTGCGCTTGAGGTTGTCGTAATCCAGTTTTCCACCCGATGCAGCCAGATCAGCCCACCAGTGACGCGCCTGAAACTGCACGAAAGCAGTGGCGATATAGCTGTTGAGTTTGTAGTCCGAATCTCTCGGTCCGGCTTCCAGCGTTTGCCGATAAGCCCCGGCGACCAGACCGGCACGCCAATCTTCGGCAAACCGATAGCTGCCACCAATCGTCAGGTTATAACCATGACCGTCGCCGCTTGCGGAATTGCTTTGCGCATCGAAATCCATTTTCTGACCGCCGCCAGCGACGATTGCGCGCCACTCCCCGAGGTTTTGCCAGTTGCCCCAGTCGGCCAACCACTGACTGCGCAGTTCATCTTGCTGAGCGCGCAAGGTGCCATTGGCCATTTCCGGAAGCAGGGTGATTTCCCAGGGTGCGGAAAGAATCGAGTAGCCGTAGTCCGCTATCAGGCGCTGACCCGCGACGGTTGGGTGTACACCGTCGTTGAACAGCAACTTGGTCGGGTCAGGTGTGCTGCCGTTGATTCCATAGACGCTATTCGCTCGGCAGCTGTTACCACTGAAACAGGTGCCGACCAGGTTCTGATCAGCGGCGAGACCGAAGCGGGCAGGGTCGTCCAGAACCTCCCGAACCAGGCCAGGCACATTCAGCGGGATGACTTCGGCATCGATCTGCCCCAGCCGATTGACTAACTGCTGGTTGAATACCCCGCTGAGCAGCGTGGACGGGCCTTGTAGAAAGGTGCCGGAGACAGCAGGCGTCTGGCCGATATCGGGGAGCAGCCAGACCATGATGTAACGCGCCCCTGCCTGCGACAGCACTTGCGCGCCGTCGGCCAGATTATTGGCGGCACTCACCGCTTGTCCGACGCCTATTACCCGACCCTGCAAGAAATCGTTGCCTCCACCTGTTAGGTAGTACAGCGCGTTGGGATCGGCGCGGAAATTGTTCTCGACCAGATAGCCTGGGCGGGTCCGAAATACCGTGGTGACCCCGGTGGCGCTATCGGTGTTCGCCACTTGCGATTGCGTGGTGATGGCCGCAAGGATCTGATCCGTTCGGTCGCCGCCGACCGCCCAATTGTTGCCATCGGCCAGGCCCTGCGCAGCGCGCACTGGCGAGGTCGATGCCTGCAAATCGCCAGGTGCGACACCGAGCATGCCGCCGAGCAACGTCGATGAGTTCAGGCCGTACACTTCACCGCTGCCGTTCAGATAGGTAGGCCCGGTGCGGTTGGTGAAGCGCAGCGTTGCACCCGCGGGCCCACCCGCGTCGGGAAACTGGCCCGCATCGGCCAGGCTGTCGCCGAACACGATCATCGTTGAGTAAGGAGAGGACGCCGCCACCACTGGGGAGCAGGCGAGTGAGAGCAGGCAGGCAGCGAATGGCCAGCGCAGAGTTCCTTTGAGCATTGAGAGATCCCTTCTTGTTTTGTATTGCTGTACCAGAAGGTAGCAGCCTCGATAAAAGTCGCCATGTCCTGGGTCAGTCCAATGCGCCATTCTGTGTTGGCGTCGTGGTTTGCATCTGCCCCTTGCGCAGGAATAAATGTCGATAAATGACGCTCGAGGACTGCCACCTGGGCACTACGATATTGCGCCACATGCGACGGTACGCTACTGTGCGGCAACGTATGAACGAGACCTATCCTGTGTCGATTGTCAGCAGCTTCTTGATGCGCGTTATCAAGGCTCACGCCCGTTGGCGTTGGCGCGCCTGACTATTCCCTGCCGGCCATGCCGGACCTGTATTGATATGCCTTCTCAAGCCTCGGTTTAGCGCCGTCTCGCCGGACCCCCTCCCGCGATCCATCCGCGCATGACTGTGGGCATGAAAATGGAAGGCCACCTTAGAAGTCAGTAATTCAAAAGGTTAAGCACAAAATGCTGCTGATGATCGATAACTACGACTCTTTTACCTATAACGTCGTGCAGTACCTGGGTGAGCTGGGCGCCGACGTTAAAGTGATCCGCAACGACGAAATGACTGTCGCCGAGATCGAGGCCTTGAACCCCGAGCGCATTGTGGTTTCTCCTGGCCCATGCACGCCGAATGAAGCCGGCGTCTCCATTGACGTGATCAAGCACTTCGCTGGCAAGCTGCCGGTGCTGGGTGTCTGCCTGGGCCATCAGTCCATTGGCCAGGCGTTCGGTGGTGATGTGGTGCGTGCCCGCCAGGTGATGCACGGCAAAACCAGCGATCTGATCCACGAAGACAAAGGCGTGTTCGAGGGACTGAAACACCCGCTGACGGTTACCCGCTATCACTCGCTGGTGGTCAAGCGCGAAACGCTGCCTGAATGTCTGGAAGTGACCGCTTGGACGCGGCTTGAAGATGGCTCTGTCGATGAAATCATGGGTCTGCGTCACAAGACGTTGAACGTCGAGGGCGTGCAATTTCACCCCGAGTCGATTCTCTCCGAGCAGGGCCGCGAGCTGTTCGCCAACTTTCTCAAGCAGAGCGGCGGCACGCGCTAAGGACTTTCCATGGATATCAAGACTGCCCTGAGCCGTATCGTCGGCCATCTGGACCTGAGCACCGCTGAAATGAGCGATGTGATGCGCGAAATCATGACCGGTCAATGCACCGATGCGCAGATCGGCGCATTCATGATGGCGATGCGCATGAAGAGCGAGAGCATCGACGAAATCGTCGGCGCCGTGTCGGTGATGCGCGAGCTGGCAGACAAGGTCGAACTCAATACCCTCGACGGTGTGGTCGACGTGGTCGGCACCGGCGGTGACGGTGCCAACATTTTCAACGTGTCGACGGCTTCATCCTTTGTGGTTGCCGCCGCTGGCTGCACCGTGGCCAAGCACGGTAACCGTGCGGTCTCCGGCAAAAGCGGCAGTGCCGACTTGCTGGAAGCGGCCGGGATCTATCTGAACCTGACGCCGGTGCAAGTGGCGCGCTGCATCGACAGCGTCGGCATTGGCTTCATGTTTGCTCAGTCCCATCACGGTGCGATGAAATACGCCGCTGGCCCGCGTAAGGATCTTGGCCTGCGTACCCTGTTCAACATGCTCGGCCCGCTTACGAATCCGGCCGGGGTGAAACATCAGGTGGTGGGCGTTTTCAGCCAGGCGCTGTGCCGGCCATTGGCCGAAGTACTGCAGCGTTTGGGCAGCAAACACGTGCTGGTGGTGCATTCCAAGGATGGCCTGGACGAATTCAGCTTGGCGGCGCCGACCTTTGTGGCAGAGCTGAAGAATGACCAGGTCACTGAATACTGGGTCGAGCCCGAAGACCTCGGTATGAAGAGCCAGAGCTTGCACGGCCTGTCGGTGGAAAGTCCGGCAGCGTCACTGGAATTGATCCGTGATGCCTTGGGGCGCCGCAAGACTGAAAACGGCCAAAAAGCAGCAGAAATGATTGTTCTGAATGCTGGCGCAGCACTTTACGCAGCGGACCACGCCTATAGTCTTAAGGAAGGTGTCGCTTTGGCCCACGATGCGTTGCACACCGGTCTGGCTCGCGAGAAGCTCGAAGAGTTGGGAGCATTCACCGCTGTGTTCAAGATGGAGAATGAAGGATGAGTGTTCCGACCGTTCTGGAAAAGATCCTGGCCCGCAAAGCCGAAGAAGTCGCCGAACGCCGTGCCCGTGTGAGTCTGGCGGAGCTCGAGGCCCAGGCGAAAGTCGCCGATGCTCCGCGCGGCTTTGCCAAGGCTTTGATGGCCCAGGCCAAGCTCAAGCAGCCAGCCGTGATTGCCGAGATCAAAAAGGCCTCGCCGAGCAAAGGCGTGATCCGCGAAAACTTTGTGCCATCCGAAATTGCCGTCAGCTATGAGAAGGGCGGTGCGACTTGCCTTTCGGTGCTGACCGATATCGACTTTTTCCAGGGCTCCGATCTGTTCCTGCAGCAGGCGCGTGCGGCGTGCAAGTTGCCGGTGATCCGCAAGGACTTTATGGTTGACCCGTACCAGATCGTCGAAGCCCGAGCCTTGGGCGCCGACTGCGTGCTGTTGATCGTCTCCGCACTGGATGACGTGAAGATGGCAGAGCTGGCGGCCGTGGCCAAGAGCGTCGGCCTGGACGTGTTGGTTGAAGTCCATGATGGCGACGAACTGGAGCGTGCGTTGAAAACCCTCGACACGCCGTTGGTGGGGGTCAACAACCGTAACCTGCATACCTTTGAAGTCAGCCTGGAAAATACCCTCGACCTACTGCCGCGCATTCCACGGGATCGCCTGGTGATTACCGAGAGCGGTATCGTCAACCGTGCTGATGTTGAGCTGATGGAAATCAGTGGGGTGTATTCGTTCCTGGTGGGTGAGACTTTCATGCGCGCCGAGACCCCGGGAGCTGAATTGCAGCGCCTGTTCTTCCCGGAGCGGGGTGTGGCGGTCAGCGGCTCGACCCTGGATTGATTTGAAGCGCGGTCAGTGTGGAAGCTGGCTTGCCTGCGATAGCATCACCTAGGTGTCATTGATACACCGAGGTGTCTGTATCGCAGGCAAGCCAGCTCCCACATTTGATTCTGTCTTTATCCAGATAGGTAGGTGCTCGATGATCCAGCCAGTGTCGATGACTGTTGAAGCAGGGCTTGCCGCTGAGCAAGCCTTACTGGCTGCCGTTTGCGCCGGAGAACAGGAATCCGGCCTGCTGTTTTGGCAGCCCAGCGACCAAGCCTTGGTCATGCCACGTCGGTTAAGCCGTTTGCCAGCCTTCGAAACCGCCAGCCAGGTATCAGCCGATGCCGGTTGGCCGGTGTTGCTGCGTGAAACTGGCGGCGAGCCGGTGCCGCAATCGGCGGCGACGGTAAACATTGCCCTGGTCTACGCCCCCCCGCGCAGTGAAGGCGATCAGAATCGGATCGAAACCGGTTACTTGCGTTTATGCCAGCCGATCTGCGATTTGCTGGTCGAGTTGGGAGGCGATGCCTCCGTCGGTGAAATCGACGGGGCGTTTTGTGACGGTCGTTACAACGTTAACCTCAACGGTCGCAAGATGGTCGGTACCGCCCAGCGCTGGCGACAAAGTGGCGGTCGTCCGGTGGGGTTAGTGCACGGTGCGCTGTTGCTGGAGAACGACCGCGAAGAACTGATTGCGGCGGTCAATCGCTTCAACGAAGCCTGCGGCCTCGACCAGCGGGTGCGTGCCGACAGCCATATCGCGCTGCACGAAGCCTTTCCCGCGCCGGATGCGATCAGTCGGCTGGATGCTTTGTACCGTCAAATGCTAGCCAGTTTTTTGCCGATTTAACGCGTTCCGAACACCACCATCGTCTTGCCTTTGACGTGCACCAGGTTGCGCTCTTCCAGATCCTTGAGCACGCGACCGACCATCTCCCGTGAACAGCCGACAATACGCCCGATTTCCTGGCGCGTGACTTTGATCTGCATGCCATCGGGGTGGGTCATGGCATCAGGCTGTTTGCATAATTCAAGCAGGCAGCGCGCCACACGGCCGGTCACATCAAAGAATGCCAGGTCGCCCACCTTGCGCGTGGTATCGCGCAGGCGCTGGGCGATCTGACCACTCAGGGCATACAGTATGTCGGGATCATGCTGAGCCAGTTCGCGGAATTTGGTGTAGCTGATTTCTGCCACTTCGCATTCGACTTTGGCCCGCACCCAAGCACTGCGTTCCTGCTCTTTACCCGCTTGCTCAAAGAGCCCGAGTTCCCCAAAAAAATCCCCCGTATTGAGGTACGCGATGATCATTTCGCGGCCGTCTTCATCCTCAATCAAGATAGTGACTGAGCCCTTCACAATGAAAAACAGGGTTTCCGAGCGCTCGCCCGCGCAGATGATGTTGTGCTTGGCCGGGTAGCGCCGGCGTTGGCAATACATCAACAACTTATCGAGGTTCTTGATCTTGGGTGTGGGAGTAAGAGCAACCATGGTTGTATCCCGAAAGACTACAGGGTGTGATTGGATTTGTTTTTATCCAGCGATGTCGGCATTGATACACGCTGTACAAAGGATGGCAATGCGCCATTGATTTGGCGCCAGCTTACCAGACACATTCTGCTTCGATTGATGAATTTACCGGGCAAGCGCTGTCATTGATCGCTTTCATGCGGTGCGCTGCGGTTCCGAGGCCCTGTGCTAAGCTGGCGACCCTTTTTTAGCAGTGGAGTCTGGGCGATGAAGGCACGCATCCAATGGGCGGGCGAAGCCATGTTCCTCGGTGAGTCGGGCAGTGGCCATGTGGTGGTCATGGACGGTCCGCCGGAAGCCGGTGGCCGTAACCTGGGCGTACGCCCGATGGAAATGCTCCTGCTGGGTGTAGGCGGTTGCAGCAATTTCGACGTGGTCAGCATCCTGAAGAAATCCCGTCAGGCCGTGGAAAGCTGCGAAGCCTTCCTGGAAGCCGAGCGCGCCACTGAAGATCCCAAGGTGTTTACCAAGATCCACATGCATTTCGTGGTGAAGGGCCGGGCGCTGAAAGAGGCTCAGGTCAAGCGTGCCATCGAGTTGTCGGCTGAGAAGTATTGCTCTGCGTCGATTATGCTCGGTGCGGCCGGTGTGGCAATCACCCATGACTACGAAATCATCGAGTTGGGCTGACGCAGCACGGCAAAAGAAAAGGGCGCTTCGATAGCGCCCTTTTTTGTGGATCGGATTTGATACGTTTATATACGGTAGGTGCTTTTGGTCATGACCTTGGCCAACAGGCTCATGCCGAACCTCACCGGTGCCGGGAAGCGGAAACCGCCAGCATCCAGCGCGCTTTCTGCGTGGTGTTCTTCATCGATGCGCATTTGCTCAAGAATGGCGCGGGACTTCTCGTCCTCCTCCGGCAATTGCTCCAGGTGTTCATCCAGGTGTTTGCATACCTGATGTTCCGTCGCTGCAACAAAACCGAGGCTGACCTTATCGCTGATCAATCCGGCAGCAGCGCCGATACCGAACGACAAACCATAGAACAGTGGGTTCAGCACACTGGGATGGCTGCCCAGCTGGCGAATGCGTTGCTCGCACCAGGCCAGGTGGTCGATCTCTTCTTCGGCCGCATGTTCCATCGCTGCGCGTACTTGCGGCAGCTTGGCGGTCAACGCCTGTCCCTGGTACAGCGCTTGAGCACACACCTCTCCGGTATGGTTGATACGCATCAGGCCGGCGACGTGGCGGGTGTCGGTCTCGCTCATCTGCGCATCAGGTTGCACGATGGCGGGCGATGGACGGTACGGTTGGCCACTGAATGGCAACAGCGTACGCATGGCCATGTCGGCTTGCAGCAACAGACGGTCAATCGGCGAGTAGTGACGTTGGGTAGTCATGCTGACCTCCGGGAAGAATCTCGGCGGCCAGTTTACCGCAAGAGAGGGCGAAGCGTTTGCGCTGAGTCAAGGGCATGGGGTCGCAGCCTTGGGCCGCGACCTACACGGTAGGGCTGATCAGCCCGGTGGCCAGTTCATCTGGCGCTGACCCAGCACGTGCATATGGATGTGATAAACGGTCTGTCCGCCATCTTCGTTGCAGTTCATAACCACGCGGAAACCTTTTTCGCAACCTTGTTCCACGGCCAGGCGCTGGGCCGTGAACAGAATATGACCTGCCAGGGCCTTGTCTTCTTCCGTCAGGTCATTGAGGGTACGGATCGGCTTTTTCGGGATGACCAGAAAATGCACGGGGGCCATTGGGGCAATATCGTGGAAGGCGAGGACCTGATCATCTTCATAGATGATCTTCGCAGGTATTTCTCTGTTGATGATCTTGGTGAACAGAGTATCCACAGCTGTTTCTCCATTATGAAAGTGCAGGGTGAGTGTACCCAGGCCGTCAGCGCGGGCAATAGGCCTTGTTGATCGCGCCAGCGATCTTGCGGGTCAGCCAACGTGGGCTGAAACGCGGGCTGAAGGCCAGCCAGCGGTTGCGCCGCCCGGGAATGATGATGGCTTTATTCTTTTCCAAGGCGCGTACGGTATAGAGCGCCACTTCTTCGGGGCTCATCAGTTGCCCGCTGCGGTCGAGCTTGGCAGTGTCCATTTGCGCGGTGCCGAAGAATGCCGTGCGCGTAGGGCCGGGGCACAGAACCGAGACCTTTATGCCGCTGGTCTTCAACTCTTCGCGCAAGCCTTCGGAGAAGTGCAGCACATAAGCCTTGCTGGCGTAGTAGCTGCTCATCCACGGGCCCGGCTGGAACGCGGCGATCGAGGCAACGTTTAGAATTTGCCCGCCGCCATGCAGCGCCATGGCATTGCCCAGGGCGTGGCACATGCGTGTCAGGGCCAGGATGTTGACTTCTATCAGGTCCTGCTCGGTCATCCAGTCCTGGGCCAGAAATGGCCCGCTGGTGCCAATACCGGCGCAGTTCACCAGCAAGTCTATCTGGCGTTCGCCTTCTTCGAGTTCCAGCAGGAACCCGGATAACCGCAGGGGCTCGCCCAGATCACAGGCACGAAACAGCACCTCGACGCCAAAGCGTTGAGTCAATTCGATTGCAATGCTTTCCAACTGATCACGCTGGCGAGCCACCAGAATCAAGCTGCGGCCGCGCCGAGCCAAGGCTTCGGCCAAAGCCAGGCCGATACCGCTGGAGGCGCCGGTGATCAGAGCGTAACGGGTCATGCCTTTCTCCATCGCAACGCCGCCGAGCCGGTGACAGAGGCGTCACAGGCTGGCGGGCGTTTCTTTACTGTTCTGGAGAGTCTACAGGTTCGGCTGCTTCATCAGCACTTTGCGCGTCTTCTTCATCCACGATGACACTTTGATCGGTGGCGTCATCGGAGGTGATGGAGCTGTTTTCGTAACCGCTGTCCATGTTGGCCTCGAGCTGGTTCAGGTAGCCGTTCATACCCAGTGTGACCACGATGGCCAGCATCACTGGAATAAACGCCAGCCACAGGGTGGCCAAAACCTTTACCGCCGTGGAGTTGCGTGGTGGTGGCGCGCCGTATTGGTTGGCACCTGCATTGCCGGGCAATACCAGCAACAGGATCGGGAAGACACTGTTCACCAGCGGGACCAGGTTCAGGAACCACAGCCAGCCGGACCAGCCAAGGTCATGCAGTCGTTGTACCGCGATTTGCACGCTGACCCAGAGAATGGCCACGAACAACGCAAAACCCAGCAGCGACCCCAGAATGATGCCCGCTGTCGGCGAGGCGGTTGCCACGGCGAAGCCAGCAGTGGCGATGATGCCGGAGGCAACGAGCATCGCAACGGTCAGTACCAGCGTCCAAGCCAGGTAGCGCAGGCGGCCAATGCGCCCGTGAATGGTGAAGACGTTGAGGGGGGCGTATTCCGGCAAGTCATCACCCACGGCCGCGCGCGGTGGCGCATAGGGGGAGGCCGCAGGCTGCGAGAAGTCGGAGGTACCGGACGTTGTTTCGTGGGTTTCGGCGAGGCTGAAGGCCACTGGTTGTTCGGCTTCGATACGCGCATCGACTCCGGCATTTTTCAGTGCGTTGAGATAGGTTTCGGCGTCCGGGCGGGACAGGTCACGTTTCAACGCAACGGGGCGGCCGGTGAAGAGTTTTTCGATGGCTTCGACTTCACTCTTGAACAGCTCGGCGAGGTTCAGCTTGGCGGTGGTGCTTTCGACACCCGGGAGCAAGGCTCCATCAAACACAATCTTGAAACGGTTGTCGCTCATGCGGGCATCCTTGTCATTTCCAATGGGTAGGGTTGCAGGTCAGCTGTAGTCAGCAGGCCTGCAAGTGTATCAGCGTGGCCAGCGCAACTGTGCCGCCTGCTCGCGGGCCTTGCGGTATTCGGCATCCAGGCGGGCAACGAGTTCGTCAACGCTGGGCAAGTCATCGATCTCCCCGACGCCTTGGCCGGCAGACCACACCGTCTTCCAGGCCTTGGCCTCGTCACTGAGTGGCTTGAGCTTGGAGCCGAAGTTGACTTCACCCTTGCCTTGCAGGGCTGCGAGGTCGAAACCGGCGTTTTCCAGGCTCTGGCGCATGAAGCTGGCGGGTACGCCGGAGACCGCTGGAGTGTGCACGATGTCGGCCGCCCGCGATGTGAGCAGCATCTCTTTATAGGCATCCGGTGCATGGCTTTCGGTGGTGCCTATAAAGCGCGTGCCGAAATACGCGAGGTCAGCGCCCAATAGCTGGGCGGCCAGAATCTCGTGTCCGTGATTCAGGCAGCCGGCCAGTAGCAGGGTTTTATCGAAGAATTGGCGGATCTCGGCGATCAAGGAGAACGGGCTCCAGGTGCCGGCATGGCCACCGGCCCCGGCTGCGACCGCGATCAGGCCGTCGACACCTGCTTCTGCAGCTTTCTCTGCGTGGCGTCGGGTGGTGACGTCGTGAAACACCAGGCCGCCGTAACTGTGTACGGCATCGACCAGTTCTTTTACCGCGCCCAGGCTGGTGATGACGATCGGCACTTTATGCTCGACGCAGATCGCCAGGTCAGCCTCCAGGCGTGGGTTGCTGTTGTGCACGATCAGGTTGACGGCGTAGGGCGCGGGGTTGTCCAACTGCGCCAGGCCTGCTTCGATTTCTTCCAGCCAGGCCTTGAAGCCGCTGCTTTCGCGCTGGTTGAGCGCCGGGAAACTCCCCACCACCCCATTGCGACAGCACGCCAGGACCAGTTGCGGGTTGGAAATCAGGAACATCGGCGCAGCCACCACAGGCAGGCGCAGACGTTGTTCAAGCAAAGCAGGCAGCGACATTGGAGGTACCCCGTGTGATTGAAGTTAGAACGGTTTGACCACGACCAAAATTACGATAGCCAGCAATATCAGAACCGGCACTTCATTGAACCAGCGATAAAAGACATGGCTGCGGGTGTTTTCGCCACGGGCAAAACGTTTTACCTGCGCGCCGCACATGTGGTGGTAGCCGATCAGTAGTACGACGAGGGTGAGCTTGGCGTGGATCCAGGCGCCTGATTGAAAGATGCCTGGGTTGAGTACAAGCATCCAGATGCCGAATACCAGCGCGGCAATCATCGCCGGTCCCATGATGCCGCGGTAAAGCTTGCGCTCCATCACGCTGAAGCGTTCCTTGCTGACCGTGTCTTCGCTTTGGGCGTGATAGACGAACAGGCGTGGCAGGTAGAACAGCCCGGCAAACCAGCAGACGATACTGACGATATGGAAGGCTTTGACCCATAGATAAAGCATTTTTAGTTATTCCCAGGTTCACGGTAGCCAAGATAGTAGTGGCTCATGCGCCCATACGTCACGTTGGCGGTTGTCGCAGGACGATGCGGCCCCTATTATCGACGGCTTTCCAGTGGGTTCGTTGAGGGCAGGTTTATGGTCAAGGTCGGTATCGTCGGCGGCACGGGTTACACCGGTGTCGAATTGCTGCGTCTGTTGGCTCAGCATCCGCAGGCAGAGGTGGTGGTCATCACTTCCCGATCCGAGGCCGGGCTGGCTGTGGCCGATATGTACCCGAACCTGCGAGGCCATTATGACGGTCTGGCATTCAGCGTGCCGGACATCAAGACCCTGGGTGCCTGTGACGTGGTGTTCTTCGCCACGCCGCACGGTGTTGCCCACGCATTGGCCGGTGAACTGCTGGCGGCCGGCACCAAGGTGATTGACCTGTCCGCTGACTTCCGCCTGCAGGATGCCGATGAGTGGGCCAAGTGGTACGGCCAGCCGCACGGTGCACCGCAGTTGCTGGAGGAGGCCGTGTATGGCTTGCCGGAAGTCAATCGTGAGCAAATCAAGCAAGCGCGTCTGATTGCCGTGCCGGGCTGCTATCCGACGGCGACTCAGTTGGGTTTCCTGCCATTGCTGGAAGCTGGGCTGGCGGACACTTCGCGTTTGATCGCGGACTGCAAATCGGGTGTGAGCGGCGCCGGTCGTGGCGCGGCGGTGGGGTCGCTGTACTCCGAAACGTCGGAAAGCATGAAGGCTTATGCCGTAAAAGGGCATCGTCACCTGCCGGAAATCCGCCAGGGGTTGCGTCGTGCGGCGGGCAAGGACGTGGGCCTGACCTTCGTGCCTCACCTGACCCCGATGATCCGCGGTATTCACTCCACGTTGTACGCGACCGTGGTTGACCGCTCGGTGGACCTGCAAGCGCTATTTGAAAAGCGTTACGCCAATGAGCCGTTCGTGGACGTGATGCCGGCCGGCAGCCATCCGGAAACCCGTAGCGTGCGTGGTGCCAACGTATGCCGTATTGCCGTGCACCGCCCGCAGGATGGCGACCTGGTGGTAGTGCTGTCGGTAATCGACAATCTGGTCAAGGGCGCGTCGGGCCAAGCGGTACAGAACATGAACATTCTGTTCGGCCTGGATGAGAAGTTGGGCTTGTCCCATGCAGGCATGCTGCCTTAAGACGATTTTGTCGCTGTGCAAGAGGCCCGTTGATCGGGCCTTTTGTGTTTTTAATGGCGGCAGAGCAGATTGATATACCGTAACAATAGTTGACCGCTTTTCTAGGAGAAGCGGATAATGCCGGCCATTACGCATATGGCGGCGCTACGCCGGGAGATTATCAGCATGAGCGTTGAATCCTTCACCCCCACGGCTTTGCAATTCACCCACGGTGCTGCGCACAAGGTGAAGAGCCTGGTCGATGAAGAGGGTAATGATCGCTTGAAGCTGCGCGTATTCGTTACGGGCGGCGGTTGTTCAGGGTTTCAGTACGGTTTTACCTTCGATGAAGATGTGGCCGATGACGACACCATCGTCGAGCGCGAAGGCGTCAGTCTGGTCGTGGACCCGATGAGCTTCCAATACCTGGCAGGTGCCGAGGTGGATTATCAGGAAGGTCTGGAAGGTTCGCGTTTCGTGATCAAGAACCCTAATGCCACCACTACCTGTGGTTGTGGGTCCTCGTTCTCGATCTGATCGATAGACTGATCCAGGAAGAATGAAAAACGCCGCTTGGCTTTGATCGGCCAGGCGGCGTTTTGCTATCTGCGATTCAGGGGCGTGTCAGGCTGGGTAGATTGCTCCCAGAACCCGTAGCCCGCGTGCACCGGTAACGCTCGGGCGGTTGGCGGCGATACCTTCGAGGCAGCAATGGGCTAGCCAGGCGAAGGCCATGGCTTCGACCCAGTCGGGGTCTACGCCGTAGGTGGCGGTGCTTTCGACCTGAGTGGCGGGTAGTAACGCGGCCAGGCGCTTCATCAGTGTGGCGTTATGGGCGCCGCCGCCACAGATCAGGAGTGTCTCGGTTCCGGATTGTGCGGCTTGCAGGGATTCGACAATGGTCAGGGCTGTCAGCTCAAGCAGGGTTGCCTGTACGTCCTGGGGGTGGAGCGCGGGCAATTTGCCGAGGTGCTGTTGCAGCCATCCCAGGTTGAAGACTTCGCGCCCGGTGCTTTTCGGGCCTTTGGTCTGGAAGAAGGGATCGCTGAGCAACGTGTTGAGTAGCTGGAGCTCAATCTTGCCGCTGGCTGCCCACTGGCCGTCGCGGTCAAAGTGGTCGCCACGTTGATGGTGAATCCACGCATCCAGTAGGACGTTGCCCGGGCCGCAGTCGAAGCCGGCTACAGGCTTGCCGGTCTCGATCAGGCTGAGGTTACTGAAACCTCCCACATTTAATACGGCACGGTTACCGGTGCGCTCACCAAACAACGCTTCGTGGAAGGCGGGCACCAACGGGGCGCCCTGGCCGCCGGCGGCTACGTCGCGGCTGCGGAAGTCGCTGACCACGGTGATATTTGTCAGCTCGGTGAGCAACGCCGGATTACCGATTTGTACGGTGAAGCCCCGGGCAGGCTCATGGCGGATGGTCTGGCCATGGCTGCCGATCGCACGAATGTCCTGGGGCTTGAGGTTTTGCTGATCGAGTAGAGCGTGAATGCCTTGTGCGGCCAGGTTCACCCAGTTCTGCTGGGCAATTGCTGAGCGGGCGATTTCATCCGGCCCACTGGCGCACAAGGCGAGCAATTCGGTACGCAAGGTATCTGGCATCGGGATGTAGTGCGTGGCGATCAGCTTGATCGCCGGGCCTTGCTCGATTAAGGCGATGTCCAGGCCATCGAGGCTGGTCCCGGACATCACTCCTATATAGAGAGGCATACCTTAACGCTTCGCCGAAGCTAGCAGGGTGGAGCGCTCTTGATCCATGCGCGCCATCAACGGCTGGCTTTGTTGCAGGAAACGTGCGCGTTCGGCCTTGGCGATTGGGTCCGCCATCGGCAGCTTCTGGCCCAGTGGGTCCACGTGGACGCCATTGACCTGGAACTCATAGTGCAAGTGTGGGCCGGTCGACAGGCCAGTGGTTCCGATATAGCCAATCACCTGGCCTTGTTTCACGTTGCTGCCTGTCGATACGCCTTTGGCGAATCCTTGCATGTGGCCATACAGCGTACGGTAGGTGTTGCCGTGCTGGATGATCACCGTGTTGCCGTAACCGCCACGGCGTCCGGCCAGCAGGACTTTGCCGTCGCCGGCCGCCTTGATTGGCGTGCCGCGAGGGGCGGCGTAGTCGACGCCTTTGTGGGCGCGAATTTTGTTCAGAATTGGATGCTTGCGACCCATGGAGAAACGCGAGCTAATACGGGCGAAGTCCACCGGCGTGCGGATGAAGGCTTTGCGCATACTGTTGCCATCGGCGGTGTAGTAGCTGGTATTGCCTTGTTTGTTGGTATAGCGAACCGCGGTGTAGGTCTTGCCGCGGTTGGTGAAGCGTGCAGAAAGAATGGCGCCGGTGCCAACGACCTTGCCGTTGGCGACTTTCTGCTCATAGATCACGTCGAATTCGTCACCCTGGCGGATGTCTTGGGCGAAGTCGATGTCGTAGCCGAACACACTGGCCATGTCCATGGTCATGCTGTGGGACAGGCCGGCGCGGGCGGCCGATTGAGACAGCGAGCTATTGATTACGCCGTGCACGTAGGCGGAGCGCATCAGGGGCTTGGTGGTGATGCGGTTGAAGGCAAAGCCTCTTGCACCCTTGGTCAGGCTGATGCTTTCCAGGTCGCTGATATTGGTGTGCAGATTCTTCAGTTGTCCTGCGGGCGTCAGTTCGAATTCGAGCTTTTGGCCGTGTTTGAGCTGGGTAAATTGCTTGGCTTGTTTATCGCTGGCCAGCACGTCAGTCACGGTGGCGGCAGGCAGGCCTACCTTTTCGAACAGAGTGGATAGTGTGTCGCCTTTGGCCACGATGACTTCGCGGTGCTGGGGGTTCTTGGGGGCGACTACCGCAGGCTGTTCCTGGGTGGCTTGCTGGGTGTCCTCGGGAGTGCTTTCTATCTGTGCGAACGGGGATTCAGTTGGAGCATTTGTGGCTTGCTGTGCGTCGGAAGCGTCTTGATCTTGTGTCAGTTGTTCAACTGGGCTTTCCAGGTCAAGGCTCAGGGATGTTCGTTTGGCTTCTACGTCACTGGAAGGGAATACCAGGAGTGCCAGGCTGAGAAGAGCGGCGATGCCACTTGCTGCGAGCAAGTGGGTCTTCGGGTAAAGCGGCGGCGCTTTAGACGGTTCTGTGGTCATAAGTAATTTTGACTTTGAAGATGAAATGGAAAAGATGAATGGCATGATGAAGATGAAATAACTGTATAAAATATAACCAAATCATCTGTGGCGCAAGCTCGCGAACGCTGGGCTTGCTGAGTGGTGTCCGTGCGTAGGGCAAAACTTGTAATTAGTCCCTGATCTTGTATGGTTGGTTCCCTTTTGAATTCGAGCCTTGCGGGTCTGTTATGAAGTCGGTTGAAGAGCAGCTAGCGCTGATAAAACGTGGTGCGGAAGAACTGTTGGTCGAGGCTGAGCTGATCGAGAAGCTCAAGCGTGGTCAACCCCTGCGTATCAAGGCTGGCTTTGATCCGACGGCGCCGGATCTGCACCTGGGTCATACCGTGCTTATTAATAAGCTGCGTCAGTTCCAGGAGTTGGGGCATCAGGTCATCTTTCTCATCGGTGACTTCACCGGGATGATCGGTGATCCGAGCGGCAAGAGCGCAACACGGCCACCGCTGACCCGTGAGCAGGTTCTCGACAATGCCGAGACCTATAAGACACAGGTATTCAAGATTCTCGATCCGGCCAAGACCGAGGTGGCGTTCAACTCCACTTGGATGGACCAGATGGGGCCGGCGGACTTTATTCGCCTGACCTCTCAGTACACCGTCGCGCGAATGCTTGAGCGTGATGACTTCGACAAGCGTTACTCCACGAATCAGCCGATCGCTATTCACGAGTTTCTGTATCCGCTGGTTCAGGGGTATGACTCGGTAGCGTTGCGCGCAGACGTCGAGTTGGGCGGTACTGATCAGAAGTTCAACTTGCTGATGGGGCGTGAGCTGCAGCGTGCATACGGGCAAGAAGCTCAATGCATTTTGACCATGCCGTTGTTGGAAGGGTTGGATGGTGTCAAGAAGATGTCCAAATCCTTGGGCAACTATGTGGGCATCCAGGAGGCGCCGGGCGTGATGTACGGCAAGCTGGTTTCTATTCCGGATGCGTTGATGTGGCGTTACTTCGAGCTGTTGAGCTTCCGCTCGATGGATGAGATCAATGCATTGCGCGCTGAAGTAGAGGCGGGTGCCAATCCGCGTGATGTGAAGATCAAGTTGGCGGAAGAGATTGTTGCCCGCTTCCATGGTGAAGAGGCTGCGGCCAGTGCTCATCGTGCGGCGGGTAATCGTATGAAGGATGGCGAGTTGCCGGATGTTCTGCCGGAGATTGAGTTGATTGCTGCGGAGGCAATGCCGATTGCGGCCGTCCTTAATAAGGCGGGCCTGGTGAAGAACTCGGCGGTGGCACGTGATCTGCTGGGTTCCGGCGGTGTGCGTATAGACGGTGAGGTGGTTGATCGCACCTTTATATATGAGCTCGGCGCTACCCATGTTTGTCAGGCAGGGAAGAAGGCATTTGCGCGTATTACGCTCAAGGCTGAATAAAGCTGAAATTAGGTGTTGACGGCGAATTATATCTGTCTATAATTCGCCCCACTTCCGGCGCAGTCGAAACGGAAAATTCCTTGATAAACAACGAGTTATGAAGTTTTCGACAGCAAGGTGCTTCAGTTCATCGAAGCGGCCAGGAAGTTGAAAAAGAGGTGTTGACAGCAGCGTGTAACGCTGTAGAATTCGCCTCCCGCTGACGAGAGAT